>CAZFGK010000008.1:0-107619 GCA_964518635.1 uncultured Ignavibacteriales bacterium | reverse complement strand
GAAGATGAACCCTCATTCGCCTGATCCGGAAAGAAGGGGTTATTCAACAGACCCTACGGGGTCGGGCTACTGATTTGAAACGCTACTCATCCCCCCTACTCCACCGGCAGACCAACCAGCGGAAAAGTCGCGATCTCTTCATGCACTCTCTCACCACCAATTCGTTCGCTCGACATCAGTGAAAACTCCTCAATGAAAACGGGCGGCAATCGCAACAATGAACGCTCAACCACAAACGCAGCGAGACGCTCTTCCGAGACTCCAATTAAGTGCGCGAGAGTAATATGCGGCTGGAATTTTCGTGTCTCGCGCGGCAGGTCGGCGCGCGCCAGCGCCGATTGCACGCGTCCATGCAGCAGATTCAATGGCGCGGATTCATCCACTCCTGCCCACAACTGACGCGGCACTCCGCGAAGGGGATAGAGCCCGATGCCGCGAATCGTCAATTCAAACGGCGGCGAGACAAGAGTAGACAGCGATGCTGCGAGTTCGTCAATCTGTGATGCAGATGCGTCATCAACAAAGGCAAGAGTGAGATGGAGCCGATCAGATGCGACCCATCTCGCACCCGCAAGCCCGTAGCCGAGTGAGCCGAGGGTGGCTGCGGTGTCGTTGGGGTCATCCTCCGGAATACGAATCGCGACAAAGATACGCATCCATCAACCAAGAGGATTTCTGTGCGCTTGAAAAGTTGAATATTCGGACGGAGCCTGGAAGGCTTCTACAACAGCTTCTCTATCGCGCTGACAACCTCAGGTGAGTTTGGCTCTGTATCCGAGCTAAAACGGGCGACGAGGGTGCCATTACGATCCAATAAAAACTTTCCGAAGTTCCATTTGATCTTCCCCGGCAAAGGAGAATTCTCCGTGAGGTAGGCAAAGAGTGGATGCTTGTCGTCGCCATTGACACTGATCTTCGACATCATCGGAAATGTCACGCCGTAGTTCTTCTTACAGAACTGAGCAATCTCCTCATTTGAGCCCGGTTCCTGCCCGCCGTAGTTGTCCGCAGGAAAGCCAATGACGGTCAAACCACGATCTTTGTATTTCTCATAGATATCTTCCAGCCCTTCGTACTGAGTAGTAAATCCGCACTCAGAGGCAGTATTCACAATGAGAATCACTCGATCGCCAAATGATTCGAGTGTGGTGGCCTCACCAGTGATGGTCGCGAAAGAAATCTTCTTATGATCAATGGTCATGGGGTTCTCTTTGTTCATCGTGGCTGAAGAATTTTCAGAATGTACACTACTTGCTGATTGAGAGGAAGATCCCGCTCCGCTCTTTTCGGGAGCTTTTGCACAGGAGAGAATCGAAAGAGCGATGACAGCGAAGAAAACCCCAAAGAGATACGCACGCGGGTTCGTTCGTGCGGCGTAACTCATTGTCGCTTCATATGGTGTTCGAAAGATGGGCATCATTTGATCTCCAAATACGGGTATTTCGTCGGTTTTTCACATCACCAGCAAGCTCCTGAATGCGCTTTGCACATCAGGATGCTGATAAACTCGAAACCAGAGCGAAATGCCAGAAGTTCGGCAATTCGCCTGTATTTCTGACGCACAACTGTTCGATCCAGACACAGATCAGACCCCCATAAACCCACTACAACCGAGTCAGGATTTCGCTATAAGTCTTTATAGAATAACAACTTCAGAAATGGTCATGCGCTTGGCACTGGGCTTGTATGTCTCCATAACATGATAATTGAACGCTCAATCCCACGAACAGGAGTTCGCATGACAACGACTCTGAAATGGAAGCTGACGAACGGCCTGCTGACCCAAGCAGCAGGATATCCGGTTCATCTTGCTCGATTCTGCATTCTGATAGCAGGGCTCACGTTTCTTTTCGCCGTGATGCCAGTCACTGCTGACGCCGCCCCAAACTCTGTTACTATCAACTGGACCGCCCCCGGTGATGATGGCGCAGTCGGTGTCGCGACGGCGTATGACATTCGGTATTCAACTTCGACGATCAATGACGCCAACTGGGGGAGTGCAACTCAGGTCAGCGGCGAACCGACTCCCAAGCAGGGAGGACAGGCAGAGACCTTTACCATTACCGGTCTGACACCAAGCACAAACTATTTCATCGCTTTAAAAGCAGTTGACGATGCCGGCAACTGGTCGGTGTTGTCGAACGTGGTCAGTAAAGCGACTGACGGCGAAACGACTGCACCGGCTGCAATCGCTAATCTAGCCCTTTCGAATCCGACGCCGAACGGATTGACTCTCTCCTGGACTGCGCCCGGAGATGACGGCAGCACCGGGACCGCAACCACCTATGACATTCGCTATTCGACATCGAACATCACCAACGCAAATTGGAACAGTGCCACACAGGCGACCGGAGAACCGGCACCGAAAGCAGCCGGTCAGAGTGAGACATTCACCCTCAGCGGTCTGAATACGAATACGACTTACTATGTCGCAATCAAGACTGCCGATGAAGTCCCCAACGTCTCGGCACTTTCGAATGTCCCTTCCCGTGCAACATCACCTGAGAACACCGCTCCAGCTGCAATCGCGACACTCGTCACATCGAGCAGTACACCATTGTCTGTCACCCTCAACTGGACCGCTCCGGGGGATGATGGGAACACCGGTACTGCCGCATCGTATGATGTTCGCTATTCAACCACACTGATCACTGATGCCAACTGGGGATCAGCGACGCAGGCAACGAGTGAACCTACTCCGAAAGCCGCTGGACAGGCAGAGACATTTGTCGTACTCGGATTGACCGCAAGCACGACGTATTATTTTGCGGTCAAGACCAATGACGAAGTCCCCAATACATCTGCTCTCTCCAATGTCGTGAATCGTGCGACCAGCTCAGAAACAACCGCACCGGCAACAATCGCGACCCTTGCAGCGAGTGCATCAACCTCTTCAACGGTCACCTTGAACTGGACCTCTCCGGGGGATGATGGGAACACCGGCACCGCAACCAGCTATGATATTCGCTACTCTACTGCGGCTATCAACGACGCCAACTGGAACAGCGCATCGCAGGCAAGTGGTGAACCGACACCGAAAGCCGCCGGACAAGCAGAGACCTTTGTTGTTAGCGGACTCAACAGCAGCACGACCTATTTCTTCGCAATCAAAACAGCAGATGAAGTCCCGAACTGGTCGGGTACCTCGAATTCTCCAAGCCGAGCAACACTTACCGAAGCAATCGCACCGTCGGCTATTGCTAATCTCTCTTCCAGCGGCGTGACTGACAAAACGGTCACACTTACCTGGACTGCCGTCGGTGACGATAGCACCAGCGGAACTGCAACCGGCTACGACATTCGTTACTCACTCAGTCCGATTACTGCAGGAAACTGGGCTTCCGCGACACAAGTCAGCGGCGAACCGAATCCGAAAGCATCCGGTCAGAGTGAATCGATGATCGTGAGTGGACTGGAAGCAGCTCGCACTTACTTCTTCGCAATTGTCGTTCGTGATGAAGTGCCGAATCTGTCAGCACTTTCGAATGTGTATCAGATCACGACGTCGCCGGATCAGACCCCTCCGGGAGCGGTGATCGATCTTGGCGCTGAAACCGGGACATTGGTAGGTGAGATTCTCTTATCATGGACTGCACCGGGGGATGATCTGACCTCCGGGCAGGCGACCACCTACCAGATTCGTTACTCACAGAATCCGATCAGTAATGGGGGGGCATGGAACAATGCCACCCAGCTTACCAACCCGCCGGTGCCATTCACGGCGGGGACTCAGCAGCAGTTGATCGTTCGGAACCTGATTCCGGCGGCACGTTATTATGTCGCCATCAAGGCATCGGATGAAGTCGGCAATCAGGCCTCGATTTCGAATGTTGCGAATGCAGTGGCCGGATTTAATATCGGAACAGATGCCGATGATCAGGTTGTCGTACTGAATTTTCCGGAAGAACCTGTTACCCTTGCCTCCTCTCACCCTACCCTCAGTGTCGAAAATCTGACAGGGATGTCAGTCTCGACCTACTATTTCGAAATCGCAACTGATAGTCTGTTTATCAACATGGTAGATCAGGGAGCAGAATTGCCGGGGATCGAAGGGAAGACAGAATGGAAGACCTCTGTAAAACTCTCTGCTGAGACAGATTACTTCTGGCGTGCACAGGCAGATAATCTTGGTTACAGCCGAGTCGGTCAATTTGCAGTCGAGCCGAGTGCGTTGGTCTATCCGAATCCGTTTCGCGCCGAAGAGCACTCAAGCATCACCTTCACTGATCTCCCTGCCTCCTCTGATCTGTATGTTATGACCCCTTCCGGCGCACCGATTATCTCATGGTCCGGACTCACTCAGCCGACCCTCACCTGGGATGCGACCAATGCCTCCGGCAATCCGATCGCCAGTGGTATCTACTTGTGGTATCTGCCGCAGTCCGATCTCTCCGGCAAGATTATCGTCATCCGCTAAGTCTTCCTCTTTCCTCCTCCTTCTCGATTTCTTCCCTGATCAAGAGCTTATTCTCCCACTCAAGACGAATTCCTCTTCGACGCACGCACCCTTTTGTGGTGTGATATTTGCTTTGAGGGAATCGAGAATCTTCCGACACTATAGTCATGCTGCGTACTCTGCCGACAAATCTTGAACTGCTTCGCACATGACCAGCGATCAGAACGCCGGTACGACCGGATCATCTGCGGAATCATCTGCAGGCTTCCCACCGAAAGCTGCTGCCCTCGAAAATAAGCAGATCTTCTCCGGCATGCGCTGGACCGGGGCGGGACAGATCATGTTTGAAACGGTTCGAATGCTCATTTCTGTGGTTCTTGCTAAACTGCTCACTCCCGAAGATTTTGGACTTCTCTCAATGGCATCGGTGGTAACCGGCTTTGTCATGATCTTTCAATATCTTGGTACATCAGGCGTCATTGTCCAACGCTCACAACTCAGTGAACGACTTACTCACACGTTATTCCTACTCAACCTCATGGTCTCACTCGTCCTCACCGTTGTATTGTTGGTGTGCGCTGCTCCACTTGCAGATCTCTACAAAGAACCCCGTTTGGTTCCTATCATTCAGGTACTAGGACTTACGTTCATTCTCGGATCGACACAGGCAGTTCCAGGCGCACTGTTGCAACGAAATATGCAATTCAGCGCACTGGCCACTATCAATATTCTCGCTGCAGTTGTTCAGGGAATAGTTGGAATTGTCCTCGCGATCTTGGATTTCGGTGTCTGGGCGTTGGTCTGGTCGAACATCATCAGCTCTGCGGTGGTAACAGTCGCGACGCTCTATGCCGCCGGATGGTTTCCCAAGTGGATATTTGACTGGAAGGAATTGAAGAGTGTCATCGGCTACTGCATGAATCTCACCGGTACTTCGATTATTGATTTCATCGGCATGGATGCGGATAAATTTCTTTTGGGCAAATGGCTCGGTGAACGTGATCTCGGACTCTACACCATGGCTAATCGATTCGCACTCTATCCTCCACTATCGATATCGCCGATCATCAATCGAGTCATCTTCCCTGCTTTCTCTCGCATACAGGATGATAATGAGCAGATTGCGTTCATCTTTCGCCGTTCTGTTGGCGGGATCGCGTTTGTAACTTTTCCGTTGATACTCGGACTCGTAGCACTTGCCGAGCCGTTCATTCTCTCTACGGTGGGAGCAAAATGGAGTGAGTGCATACCGCTTCTGGCTCTGATGGCTCCCATCGGAATCATGCAGGCGATTGTCACTCCGGCCGGATATGTCGTTTACTCTAAAGGAAAGACCGGAATGATGCTTCTACTCACCACCCTTCGAGCGGCGGCGATGGTAGTAAGTATGTATATCGGCCACCATCAGGGAATTGCGGGAGCAGTCACCGCTTATGCCATCGCGACCGTTCCACTCACTATTCTTCGGTTCTCGATTGCCACTCGCATGATTGAAATGAACCCATTCTTGCTGGTCAAAGAGATGTCGCCGTACTTTTTCTCATCTGCCGTGATGTTCGCTGCGGTCTACGCCGAGTCGGTGATACTGCAATCGTTTGGGATTCCAAATCTTGTGGTGGTGATCACTGGCGTGGTACTAGGCGTCCTTGCGTATATTGGAATGATGGTCTGGCTTCAGCCCCCGGCGATACGTGATCTGAGAAATCTCCTTCCGACTCGACTTCGGGGGATGATCGATATTTTCCTTCGACAAAAACCGGCATGAGATAGCAGGTGGCTCGTGCAATCAAATAGCCATATTCGTCCGGTTTCTGCCGGATCAGGCGTAGCGAGAAACCCGTTAAGTCGTTTATCTTCAAGCGGTAACGGGGTTTTTCAATACTCAAACTTTGTGGGCATCCAAGTTGCGCAAGCTATCTGGGCAGGGTCGAATTCTGGGAATGTTTTGAAGCGATCAACGCTGCAAAGAGACCGCCACGAAAGGGAACTGCTTGCTCGGGATGTCTCGAGAGGGGATTTCACAAAGAATCAGGACTGTCTTTGCGACGGTAAGCGATCGAAACTTTGCTTGCCCGGATTATACCCCGCCACTGGAAAGATCACCCGCTCCCGGGATGCCCATGAATAGCCGTTCACCAATTGTCAGTATCGGTCTTCCGGTTTTCAATGGAGAAAGATGGCTCGATGAGGCGATACAGAGCATCCTCGATCAGACCTTTCGAGACCTCGAACTGATCATCTGCGACAATGCATCCACTGACACAACTCAGGAAATCTGTGAACGCTGGGAAAGAACTGATTCGCGAGTCAGATACTATCGCAGCAGGACGAATATCGGCCTGATGCCGAATCACAATCTCGCCTTCTCTCATGCTCGCGGTGAATTCTTTCAGTGGTTTGCCTATGACGATCGCCTGCATCCGGAATCGATCGAAAAACGAGTAACGCTGCTTGGCCAGCGACCCGATATTGTTCTGGTCTATTCAGCCACTGAGGGAATTGATTCGTCAGGTAGTCTTACCCATGCAGCACAGTCCTCACTCGATCTTGACCACGATCGGGTTGGTGATCGATTTTCACGCCTGATGCAGAATATTCCGGCAAGCGAAGCGGTTATCTATGGACTGATGCGCCGAGACATCCTTGCACAAACTCTCTTGCTGCGCAACTGTCTGGGCGCAGATCGATGTCTTCTTGCGGAGCTTGCATTGAAAGGTCGCATGTACAAGATTCCCGACGTACTGTTCTATCGTCGACTTCACGAAGGAAACGTCGTGACTTCACAGGAAGAACCATGGCGATTTCATCCGGATCTTTCAGGAAAACTGATCTTTCCCCACTGGAGAGTGAAGGGGGAACATGTACGGACTGTTTTTCGAAGTTCACAACCTCTCGGCACTAAGCTGAGACTTCTGTTGAAACTCGGCAACTGGATGATACGCCGGAAATCGATCCTCAAATCCGAACTTGGGTTTGCCCTTTATTATTGGCGACAGCGACTTACGGGGAAGAATCCAACCCTTGCGCCGAGTGATAGAAAAGTGAAACAGAGTTGAGATGATGGGGAAGCAGAATCGCAGTGAAAATGCACATCAAATCCCTTCGCAGGGGGAAGAACCAAGTCGACAGCCGTTGGTGTCAATCGGCTTGCCGGTCTATAATAGTTCACGTTGGATAGAAAACTCCATCCGCTCCTTCCTGTCACAAAGTTATCAAAACTTTGAACTGATTATTTCAGACAATTTTTCAACTGATTCAACTCCGTCAATATGTGAGCGATTCGCCGCTGAGGATTCTCGTATTCGCTATTCGAGAAATGAAACGAATATCGGTCTGATTCCGAATCATAATCTTGTCGTTAAGTACGCCCGAGGTGAGTACTTTATCTGGGGATCGTATGATGATCTGCATCATCCCGACTCAATTTCGAGCATGGTGCATGCGATGCAATCTCGACCTGAGCTTGTGCTTGTCTACACTCGAGCCGAATCAATTGATGAATGTGATCGGATAAGTACCGAGAATGATGTCCCTGTTCAACTCGACGAAGACCGCGCTGGTAATCGCGCCAGAGCTCTGCTCAGTGATTTTCCACCCACTGAGACCATCTTCTACGGTCTCATGCGTCGCAGCGCCATGCTGAAAACCAGACTATTGCCCAACTGTCACGGTTCTGATTTCATCTTTCTGTTACAGCTTGTAACATTGGGAAAAATGAGCAAGATCCCCACGGTTCTTTTTTACCGGCGAGTGCATTCGAATAATGTCGTCACCAGCCAGGAACATCCGTGGCGGTTTCGCGCTGACTGGTCTGGAAAGCTGATCTTCCCGCAATGGCGTATTCTCCTGGAAAATACGAAGAGTACGCTTCGAGCAGAACTCCCCATTGACGAAAAGCTCGAGTTGCTGGCATCGGTTTTCCATTTTTCATGGAAAAGACGTTCATTGCTGAAATCAGAGCTTGGATTTGCCTGGTATTATACTAAACAACGGCTTCGGGGAAAAAATCCGACTCTCTCCTCTGCTGATTCTGAGCAGCGGCGGGGGCGGATTCAAACAAATGGTCTTACATTCTGACAGGAGGAGATAATGCGAGTACTTGTCACCGGACATCGTGGCTATATCGGTTCAGTCATGTGCCCGTTTTTGAAAGCAGCAGGACATGATGTTGTCGGACTCGATACCGACTACTATGCGAACTGCTCCTTTGGCAGCGAACCGGAATCGATTCCGGGGATTCGTGGCGATATCCGAGATGTGACAGTCGATCAACTTCGTGGGTTCGATGCCGTCGTACATCTGGCAGCTCTTTCGAACGACCCGCTGGGGAATCTGAACCCGGATATTACCTATGACATCAACGAACGCGGAACACTTCATCTTGCCGAAGTTGCCAAAGCAGCAGGTGTGAAGCGGTTTCTCTTTTCCTCCTCCTGCAGCAACTATGGGGCATCGGGTGGAGACGGAATGCTCACCGAAGAGTCGTCTTTCAATCCGGTAACTCCCTACGGCGATTCCAAAGTGAAAGCGGAACAGGGACTGCAGAAACTGGCTGATCAGAATTTTTCGCCTGTCTATCTGCGCAGTGCGACGGCGTACGGATTTTCACCCAAGCTCCGTTTCGATATTGTCCTGAATAATCTCACTGCCTGGGCGGTGGCTGAAGGGAAGATCATGATTAAGTCGGATGGTACCCCATGGCGACCGATCGTGCATATCCTCGATATTTCCCGGGCATTTCTTTCCGCACTGGAAGCCCCGCGTGAGTTGATACATGATCAGGCATTCAATGTCGGGCGAACTGATCAGAATTATCGTATTCGTGAGATCGCTGAGATTGTGAAAGAGACGGTCCCGAATTGTCAGGTGACTTTTGCTGCGGATGCCAGCCCCGATACCAGAAATTATCGGGTCGATTGCGACAAAATCGCGAGAGTGCTGAAATCATTCAAGCCAGAATGGACAGCCAAACTCGGAGCCGAGCAGCTTTATCAGGCCTATCTCAAAGCTGGCGTGCAGGTCAGCGATTTTGAAGGACCTCGTTACAAGCGAATCGACCAGATTACGATGAAACTGGCAAGCGGGGAGCTTGATGCCTCCCTTCGCTGGATTTCAAAATCTGCCGATACTCACGTGGTTGCCTCGCGCTGAATCTATTGACGAACAAGATTTGAAAGGTTGATTGAATGACTCTGGCCGGATCTCCAACGCAGATGAAACAGATTGAAAAACCAACTCCTGCTGATCTCTTTGCCGGTTCAACCTGTCTGTTTTGTCAGACCCCACTGAAGCGGACCTTTGTCGATCTCGGGATGTCGCCGCTCTGCGAAAGCTATCTCCCCAAAGAGAAACTCAATGAGATGGAGCCATTCTATCCGCTTCATGCCCGAGTCTGTGAACGCTGCTTTCTGGTGCAGGTCGATGAGTTTGTATCGCCCGAACATATTTTCACAGAGTATGCCTATTTCTCATCCTTTGCTGATAGCTGGGTGGCACATGCAAAGCGATATGTCGACATGATTGTGCCCCGATTGTCACTCAATCAGAAATCTTTCGCCATTGAGCTGGCGAGCAACGATGGTTATTTGCTCAAGCACTTTCTTCCGCATGGTGTCCCCATGTTGGGAATCGAACCGGCCGCGAATGTTGCGGTTGAGGCGGAAAAAGTCGGCGTACCGACGCTGGTGAAATTTTTCGGTGTGACTACTGCACGTGAATTGGAACGTGAAGGGAAATCGGCTGATCTGATCATCGGGAATAATGTCCTCGCACAGGTGCCGGATATCAACGACTTCGTAGCTGGCATGCGAATCCTGCTCAAACCGGGTGGAGTGATCACCATGGAGTTCCCGCATCTGCTGCGACTGATGCAGGAAAATCAGTTCGATACAATCTACCATGAACACTTCTCCTATTTTTCGCTTTTGTCAGTCGAGACCGTATTTGCCGCGCATGATCTTGTTCTGTTTGATGTCGATGAAATTCCGACGCATGGCGGCTCGCTTCGCATCTATGCCCGACATGAATCGAATCACACGCTTCCAATTACTGAACGGATTCTGAAAGTTCGCGCCGATGAGGCCAAAGCGGAGTTGAACAAGCTCACATCGTATGACCGATTTTCATCACAAGTGATGGCCACCAAGCGAAAGATTCTGAGTTTTCTGATCGAAGCAAAAAATAATGGCAAGAGTGTGGCTGGATATGGTGCCCCCGGGAAGGGGAACACCCTGCTCAACTACTGTGGCATTCGAAACGATCTGATTTCCTTTACGGTTGATAGAAATCCGTACAAGCAGGGGAAATTCCTGCCCGGTACGCATATTCCGATTCTGACCCCTGATGCCATTCGAGAAGCCCGTCCCGATTACCTGTTCATCCTCCCCTGGAATTTCAAGGATGAGATCATGGCGCAGAACAGTTTCATCCGTGAATGGGGTGGGAAGTTTGTGATTCCAATACCGGAATTGACCGTCATCTCGTAGTTTGTCGCATGCGATTCCGACGATTAAGTATCGACGGCTGCTTCCTGATCGAACCAGATCGGCTTAACGATGAACGGGGTTTCTTCGCGCGGACATTCTGTGCAGAAGAACTAGGCAAGATGAAACTCATGACCAGCATCAGCCAGCAGAGTATCTCATTCAATCAGAAAGCCGGCACCCTGCGTGGTCTTCACTGGCAGGAGTCGCCACACGCCGAGACAAAACTGGTGCGGGTGACGATGGGATCGATAGCTGATCTGATTCTTGATCTACGCCCGGAGAGCCCAACGTATCTCAAGCATGAGTTCGTTGAATTGAGTGCAGAGAATCGAGCGACGGTTCTTATTCCGACCGGCTGCGCTCACGGATTTATTACTCTCGTCGATCAGTGCGAACTGTTCTATCAGATGGACACTCCGTATCACGCTACATCCCAGCGCGGGGTTCGCTACAACGATTCGGCCTTTGGAATCAACTGGCCACGATCAATTGAAGTCATCTCAGATCGTGATCGAAGCTATCCGGACTTCGTGATATGAGTGCATTAGCCACCCGATTGTATCAACGTGCAGCAAAGCACTATCCCATTTGCCGCAGTATCACCGGAGAAGGAACGCGACAAACGCTTCGCCTCATTCAGAACGAAATTCCGATCACCATACATGAAGTACGAAGCGGCACTCCGGTGCTCGACTGGGAGATTCCACAGGAATGGGTACTCGAATCGGCAACATTGTATGCTCCGGATGGTTCACTGGTCTCCGATGTTTCGCGTCATTCACTCGAACTGCTGAACTATTCTGACCGATATATCGGAACGATCAGCAGACAGGAACTCGATTCTCATCTTCATTCTCTCCCGTCGCAGTCGGATATGATTCCGTACAAGACATCCTACTACGCACGGAACTGGGGATTCTGCCTGCCGCATAGAGTGAGAGAATCGCTCCCGAATGGAAACTATCAAGTCGAAATCAAAACGTCTCTGGTGCATGGTTCACTATCGTACGGAGAGTTGCTCATTCCGGGGGATTCCACCGATGAAGTCCTTCTCACGACACACATCTGCCACCCCTCTCTCGCCAATGATAATTGCTCTGGAATCTCTCTTCTGACTGAACTGGGCAGAAGTTTACTCTCCGGAAAAAATCATCACTTAAGTTTTCGACTGCTCTTTCTCCCCGGGACGATAGGGGCCATCACCTGGCTGGGGATACACACGGAGCATGCGAGACGTCATGTTAAACAGGGGCTGGTCATCGCCAACGTGGGGGATCACGGCGGATTTCATTACAAGCGTAGCCGTCAGGGAAACGCCGCTATCGACCGAGTGATCGAGCAGATGAATGCTGAAACGCCGGAACGAATCCAGATGCGGGATTTTTCTCCGTATGGATATGACGAACGTCAGTTTTGCTCGCCCGGATTCAACCTCGCGGTCGGTTCGCTGACCAGAACCCCTCATGGACAGTATCCCGAATATCATACTTCGGCAGACAACCTCGATTTTATCTCCGGGGAATCACTCGCCGGATCGCTCGAACTGTTTACAGAAGTGCTGGAGATACTCGACCAGAACCGCTACTGGCGAAACATGAATCCGGATGGCGAGCCGATGCTCGGTCGTCGCGGACTCTATCGCCAGACCGGCGGACATACCGAATCTCAGGAAGAGAAACAGAGAGCCGAACTGGCGATGCTCTGGGTTTTGAATCAATCGGATGGAGGGCACGACCTGCTTTCAATTGCCCGTCGTTCAGGACTCCCCTTTCGAATAATCGAGCAAGCCGCTGCCCGATTGAGGGAAAAAGGGTTGCTTGCCGACCCTTCTTCGAGCTCCAACGGACGATTCGAATAATTTTCCCTGTATCGGTCTTGTCAATCTGGTCTATCTGCATGCCCCGTCAGTCGATAGCTTTCAAAAGCTGCCGATATTTCAGCCAAGCAGAGGAGATGCAGGTGGCAACCCCTCAAGCTTGAAGAACAGTCAAAACTCCCTTACTCTGTCTTGATGAAACGGGTCTGGTTATGAAAGTTGTCCTCTTCTGTGGTGGTCTGGGTACTCGTCTTCGCGAATACTCGGAGACGATTCCAAAGCCGATGGTACCGATCGGGCATCGCCCGATTCTCTGGCATATCATGAAATACTATGCTTATCACGGACATACCGAGTTCATTCTCTGCCTCGGCTATCGCGGCGACATGATTCGGGAATATTTTCTCAATTACAACGAATGCCTCTCGAATGATTTCACCCTTTCCGATTCGGGGAAGCGGATCGAACTGCACAGTTCAGATATTTCCGACTGGAAGATCACCTTTGTGGATACCGGCTTGAATGCCAACATCGGACAACGTCTTATGGCGGTGCGGGAACATCTTGGGAACGATGCTGAGTTTAGCGCCAACTATGCTGACGGATTGACTGATTGTTCTTTCGACACCCTCTATACCCATTTCAGATCATCGGGCAAGATTGCCTCGCTGATGTGTGTGCAGCCGATGCATAGTTATCATGTGGTTTCGACCGAACCGGACGGCAACGTGAAGGGGATTCTGCCACTCTCGAATGCCGGACTCTGGATCAATGGCGGCTATTTCATTCTCAGGAAAGAAATTTTCGATTTCATGAAACCGGGCGAAGAGCTGGTCGATGCCCCGTTCAAGCGATTAATCGAGAAGAACCAACTGACGAGCTATGTCCATCCCGGATTCTGGGCGTCGATGGACACCTTCAAAGACAAGCAGATGTTCGACGACATGAACACTCGCGGCGAACGCCCGTGGGAAATCTGGAAGAAATAAACAGGTACCTTTCGACATGATTCTCCTGCAGCCGACTCTCACGAAAAAAAAATCGCTCAACATTCTCTGTCTTGGCGCACACAGCGACGACATCGAGATCGGCTGTGGTGGAACATTGCTCTCACTCCTTGCTACCAAGCAGAAAGTTCATCTGACCTGGGTGGTGTTTAGTGGAGATGGGAAACGTGCGAGTGAAGCTGAAAGCTCGGCAATTGAATATCTGAACAAGGCAGCAAGTGCCGAATTCAAACTCTTTCCGTTTCGGGATGGTTACTTTCCGGCCCAGTGGGCAGAGATCAAGACCGTCTGCGCCTCACTCGCCTTGGAATTTCAGGGGAAACATGCTCCTGATATTATTTTCACACATCGGCGAGATGACTCTCATCAGGATCATCGGGTCATTAGCGAACTCACTCTGAATCACTGGCGGAATCAACTGCTGTTGGAGTATGAGATTCCGAAATATGACGGCGATCTGACTCCACCCAACTGCTTTGTTCCTCTTACAGCCGCGCTGGCAAAGAAGAAAGCGGCGCTGCTGATGAAATATTTCGCCACCCAGCGTAACAAGCACTGGTTTGATGAGTCATTGTTTTTAGGGCTGATGCGCCTGCGAGGTGTCGAATGCGCCGCCGCTTCCGGATATGCTGAAGGATTCCACTGCCGTAAAATGACTCTGGGGTGGTAGATCGGCATGGCTGAGCTTCGGACGTTGCTCATAGTCGTGCATGATTTCCCACCGCTTCGTTCCAGTGGTATCTATCGACCAGTCAAATTTGCCAAATATCTTCCGGAGTTCGGATGGAAAGCACATGTGCTGACCATTACAGAACCAACTGAAGGACCGCTGGACAGCACGCTACTAAACGAACTCCCGTCAGTGACGAAAATCAGTCGCGCAAAGGGATTCGGACTCAAAGAGCTTGAACAGAAGATCTTTGCGACTCTCTTTCGAAAGAAAGAAAATACCGCCACTACTCCTGTAACGGATTTGAACGAACCGAAGGCAGCAACATTCACGACAGATTCAGCAGCACCGCGCGGAAATATCGTGAAACGTCTGCTTCTGTCGCCGCTGAGTCGATATACGCATGATCATATCTACGTGCCCGATATCAGAATTGGCTGGAAGAGTCCGGCGATACGGCTTGGACTGGAAATTCTTCGCACCGAAAAAATTGACGCGATCTATTCTACTTCGGCACCTGAGACTCCACACTTGGTGGCGCAGGAACTTCATCGAAGAAGCGAGCTCCCCTGGATCATCGAGTATCGCGACCCCTGGTATCATAATTTTACTCGGGATCATTTCCCCGCATCTCGCCTGAAACGTGAACTTGAGATGCAGCGCGGCGTCATGCGAGATGCAACCGCGATTGTCTATTCTGCCCCCAGCATGCGCGGACATAATAAGCAGACCTTTCCCGAAATACCGGATGAGAAATGCATCGTCATTCCAAACGGGTATGACGAAGCAAACTTCGGAGATACATCGATCAGCTATTCTCCGCGAGCGGATCAGCCATTACGGATTGTCCATGTCGGCACGATTTATGAAAAATCAACATTCGGGGCTTTTCTTGATGGCATGGAACGCTACTACCAGCGAAATGTAGAATCCTCCCGCAGAGTCAAACTGGTCTTTGTCGGCGATCCGGGTACGTGCTGGCATGCACGACTCACTCGCGAGCCGTTCGCCGGACAAGTCGATCTCCTCGGATTCAAGCCGCACAAGGAAGCGGTTCGACTGATGCGAGAGGCGGATATACTCCTTCTGACCATTCCTGAGGATGGAAAGCGATTTTCAACTGATTACAATATTCCGGGAAAAGTATTTGAACTCATTCGGGCTGAGCGGCCAATTCTGATGATCGGCAATGTCGGAGACACCGCTGATATCGTAATGGAGTGCTCTGCTGGTCAGGTCATTTCTCCTACTGATGCATCAATTATTGCGCAGGAAATCGAACGACTCGCAGCGAGAAAATTGAACGGTGACCTTCGTTCGACATCAGATCTGAAATCGCTCGCAAAGTATGACCGCCGTGATCAGACTCGCGCGCTCGCTTCTTTACTTGATTCGCTGATTGCAAAAGAAAAAGCGCAGCATTCTCAAAGAGAGGAGGGTGATCGATGACAGAATCGACACACGCCTCTTCCTCGTCTTCTCCTGGCTGGTCATCAACCCGAACGATTATCTCCCCAAAGTTCATGGGGTACACAGCGATTATTGTCCTATCGATAGTGTTCGCACTGGTTGGCATCTTTGTCGATCCGATCTATCCAATCGCCGGAATTCTTGGAATCGTCGGCCTATTGATACTAATCAGGCGACCCTTTGTCGGATTCTTGATCTATATCGCTTTTGTCTATCTCCGTCCGGCCGACCTGATTCCGATTCTTGCGACAATAAAGTTCCAGTTCCTCATGCTCGCCTTTCTATTGGTTCTCTGGCTTTTGCATTCATTCGTCTTCTCAAAGCGTGGCTTTATCATTCACAAGATTGACTACTGGATGACTGCCTTTGTCTTTGTCATGTTTCTCTCCATTTTTACTTCAGTCTACATGAGTGAGTCATTCGCCTATTTCAATGAGTTTGTTCGATTTTTTGTACTCTGGATACTCATGGCACAGATCATTGATGATGAAGATCGTCTTCGCCAGGTTACATGGGTGATACTTGGTTCTCTCCTCTTTGTGGTGGTCATTCAAATCTGGACCTATGCCACTCTCGGACTGAATCGCTCAACCGGACTCGGTGGGTATGGCATCCATATCGGGCCACTTCATCTAGAATCGATGCGACCGGTGTCCGCAGGTTCGGAAGACAATGTCCACGGAGTTGGGGGATACTCCGGCGGCTTTCTTGGGAATGCGTCTGAACTTGGATTAGCCGTGCTCGCCCTCTTTCCGTTGGCATTCTATCTTTTTCCGTATGCCAAATCAAAACTCGGAAAATGGACGCTCGGCGGCATGGTCGGGCTCTTTCTTGTCTCGCTGGTTGTCTGTGGTGCACGAGGAGCATTTGTCGGGCTGGTTGCCGTATTCGGTATTCTCTACTGGAGAAGCCAGAAGAAACTGGTCATTATTCTCTCGACTCTTGTCGCCCTTGCGGTCGTGATTCCGCTCTTGCCTCAGCAGTATCTCGACAGAATCGCCTCGACCGCAAACTACGAAGAGGATGAATCGGCGAACATTCGCCTGACGTTGTGGACTGCTGGTATCGAGATGATGCTCGACCGTCCACTTCTCGGAGTAGGTGTGGGGAATTTCTCTACGGCCTACGGAAGTACCTATCGTCCGGCGGGATCGGCCGATCTCTGGTGGGAGCCGCATAATATTTTCATTCAGTCAGGAAGTGAGATGGGGTTCCTCGGTTTAGGGCTGTATATTGCGCTCATGGTAATCAGTATGCGCTACAATCGAAAAAATCGAGCACGATTAGAGAGTATCGGACAGAAAAAAACCTGGCTGTACAACTACCTGCTCGCCATTGATCTGGGACTGATCGGCTATATGGTCTCCGGCTGTTTTATCACCAGCACCTATTATCCGCATCTTTATTTCTTCGCGCTTTTTGCGCGAACCTGCGATCTACTGGTCGATAAGAAAATGGAAGATGCTCAGCGAGCAGATGTCACAGATGAAATTAATCAGTCAGAGAGTGCTCCATCGGTCGAACCAGCATCTCTCGGATTTGGCGGAGCGCGATTGTGAGCGAGACGATTCTCTTTCCATCTACAAGCTCTGTTCCGATTCAGATTCGTAGTCTGAACCATGCAGAACGTGCCAGCTGGGATCACTTTGTTACCGAGAATGCGCAGGCGACACTCTATCATCTCTCCTGCTGGGGGGATATCATTCGATCTTCGCTTGGACATTCAACTGAATTGATCGGTGCGTATGAGAACAATCAGCTCGTCGGTATTCTCCCGCTGACTCATTGCAAGACACTCTTCGGCGATTCTCTGATTTCGATGCCGTTCTTGAACTATGGTGGGGTGGTCGCACAATCTGAGCAGGTCAGACAGCTTTTGCATGAAGATGCAAAAGATCGCGCGACAAGCAGCAAGATTCCGCGAATCGAATTGCGCAATACAGTTTCTTCCGGACTTGGCTATAACACGAAGCTTGAAAAAGCGACCTATATTCTGGAATTGGCTGATGAAGAGACTACCTTTGCGGCCTTTCGCAAAGCGACTCGCAATCGACTTCGCAAGATGACTGAATATAACCTCACCGTCCTACGCGGGAATGAGCACCTGAATAAATTCTACTCCGGCTTTTGTGTCGCCATGCAGGAGCATGGCACTCCGGTCCTCCCGAAGAAGTTTTTTCAGGAAGTCATTCGTCAGTTTGGCGATCAGGTAAGATTGTATGTCGCTCTTGATGGAAACCAGGTTGCGGGCTGTAAATGTACGATCAGGTGGCGGGGGACGATGTATCAGATCTGGGGAGGATATCCGCATGCCCATCGAAACAAACTCGCCAATTATTTACTCTCCTGGGAAGCAACTCGTGACGCAATTTCGGAAGGGTTGAAGTTCTGCGACTTTGGAAGATCATCGAAGGAATCCGGCCCGGCAGATTTCAAACGTCACTTCAACTGTACTGAACATCAGTTGTACTGGGAATATCCATTGGCTGCCGCAGATACTGAGCTTCGCGCCGTGAATCCAAAAAATGCAAAGTTCGAAGCGGCGATTTCTATCTGGAAAAAACTCCCGCTCCCGATGACGAAACTCTTCGGCCCGACACTCTCCCGCCATCTCCCGTAGCAGCACCGTGGCGCGAGTTCTCCCCCCAGCTGGCACTCCTTTCACTTTCACTGACATCGTCAGTGCGATCGGTGGCTTGTTTGCACCACGCAGAGTCGAGCAGTTTGAAGAGGAAGTCAGAAAAGTCACGGGCACCTCACACGCACTTGCAGTGAATACCGGACGTACTGCACTGACTCTTGCATTGCTGGCAATGAAGCAGGGGGATGCAAGAAACGAAGTTATCATTCCGGGTTACACTTGCTTTACCGTTCCGAGTGCAATCAAACGGGCCGGGCTGCGTGCGACGCTTGTCGATTTCGCACCTGAGAGTATGCAGTATGATCTTACCCTCCTTGAGAAACATGATACGACTCACACGCTAGCAATTATTTTGATCTATCCATTTGCCATGTACAGTAATCCTGAACCAATTCTCGCATGGGCAAAATCGAGGAAAGTGTTTGTCATTGAGGATGTCGCGCAGGGGTTTGGGCTTCGGCATGGGAAGCAGATGCTCGGTACCCTCGGTGATATCGGCATCTATTCATTCAGCAAAGGAAAGACCATTACCTCTGTTCGTGGCGGCGTGGCGATTACAAATAATAACGAGATTGCTGCTCGACTCAATACACAGAGAGAGAATGAATGCACCGCACCGGGACTGATTGCGCAACTTCGAATTATTTTCGAAGCAATCATTCTCTGGCTCTTTCTGTCCCCTTCACGGTTTGGATTGATCACGAAGTTGCCATTTGTAAAACTTGGTGAGACCCATTACGACCCGGATTTCACGCTCGGCTTGATGACGTCACCAACGGCAGCTATCGCCATTCGAAAAACGAGAATACTCGATCAGATCAATAACGCACGAACAGAAGTTGGACGTAAGTTTCTCTTACAAATGGCAGAGAAATTCAAACGCGGTGGGATTGCATTAACTTGTGAATCTGAATCCGAACACTCACTTTTCTTACGTCTTGTTCTCTTGGCGAAGACAGAGGCTGAACGAGATCGACTCCTTGCTGAGGGAAAATCACTTGGATTCAGTCGCATGTATGGGGAGCCGCTCTGCGTAATTGATGATTCTGCACTCTGGGCAGAGAACGGAATGCAGCCGACTCCGGTCGCTGAGGATTTCGCGCATCGCATGCTCACTCTCCCGACTCATGCCTATGTAACTGAGAACGACCTTTGTGAGATGGTTCGGATACTCTCAACATGAACAAGCGTATTCTCCACGTTCGCAGCGGTTTCACCCTCGGCGGTCCGGAGCAGGTCTTGCTTGCAGGACTTGAAGAGCTGCGATCAGAATTTTCGTTCACGGTTGCATCTTTTGTTTTGCCGACGAGAAAAAGCGAATTCCTCGAGGAATCAGCGAGACGAGGATTTCAGATCAGTCCGATTGAGATTACGCATTCATTTGATAGGAGCGCGATTTCACAACTCTTCGCTTTGCTACCAGATCATGATCTGATTGTCACCCATGATTATCGCGCTCTCGGACTCTGTGTCTCGGCACTGAAGCAGATGAAAGGAAATCGACCACCGCTCGTCACCGTCTCCCACGGCTGGACTGCCCACACCTGGAAGGTACGAATTTACGAATGGCTGGAACGACGCTGGTATCGTCATGCCTCTCGTGTCGTTGCAGTTTCAAAAGCGAAGTTTCGGGAATTGCAAGAGAGCAAGTATCCATCAGGCCAGTTGCGACTCATCGAGAATGGGGTGCGTATCCCCGAGCTTGTTTCGCAAGAGCATCGTCAATCAATTAGGACCGAGCTTGGTCTTTCTGAGAACGAACTGATGATCATCACTGTTGGCAGACTCAGCCCTGAAAAGGCGCAGCACGTACTCTTACATGCGCTTGCACGGCTTGATAGGGACAAGACGCCCTTCAAGTGTTTTCTCATTGGCGACGGAATCCTTCGCAGCGATCTTGAGCGGATGATCATCCAGCTCACACTTGAACAACAGGTCTCCTGTGTCGGCTGGCAAAGTGACACTCAGAAATGGTATGCTGCTGCCGATCTTTTTGCGTTGCCGTCACTCACCGAAGGTCTGCCAATGGCCCTGCTGGAAGCGCAGAGTTACGGATTACCGGCGATTACCAGCAATGTCGGCGGCTGTGGCGATGTAATTGTCGATGGGACTACGGGAATGCTGGTGCCAGCGGGGGAAATCACTCCATTGCAGAACGCGCTTGCAAAAGCACTCAGCGATTCTCATTGGCGAGAAAATGCCCGTGTACAATCGCGTGAACGAATCGGCCAGCTCTATAGCGCGAAAAGATATGCGAATGACTGGCGCAGACTCTATCATGAGTTGTTGACATGACACATTTTGACCTGCAGAACCCCCGCATTCTCTTTCTCTACGGAGACATTCCGTATCCGGCAAACACCGGAGCGCGAATACGCACCTATAATCTGCTAATTAATGCGGCGAGGTCTGCCCGGATCACACTGCTGACTATGCAAGACCCGTCTCAACGAGAAGCCGACCGTTCTCGAATTTCACACATGGAATCACAAAACGTGGAAGTGCTGTCGATTGATCGGATTGCAGAATCGAAGATCGATTTTCTTCGTGTGATTGCCGGATCATTTTTTTCTCCGAGACCGGTGATAGTCGATCGCTATACCTTGACTGCTTATCTTGATAAAGTCCGTGAGCTGTGTGATAGTGGAAATTTTGATCTTCTGCACTGTGATTCGATTTCACTGGCAGAAGCCGCATTGCAAAAGAACACCCTTCCCATTCCATGGGGACTCACTGCACACAATGTCGAGGCAATCATCTGGGAGCGATGGTCGCAGGAAGAGCCAAATCTGCTCAAGCGTTGGTATGTAGCGCAGCAGTACCAAAAAGTATTATCGTATGAGAAGCTCCTCTCGCTACGTGCTGATCTGGTCTGTGCAGTCTCAGATGAAGATGAAGCTCGATTGAAATCGATGTATCAGGCACGATATCCGTCCGTGGTTCCGAACGGCGTTGATATTGATTACTTTGTACCATCTGCCATTGCCGAAGAGCCGGATACGCTGGTCTTCACCGGCAGTATGGACTGGCGACCGAATCAGGATGGGATCCTCTGGTTTGTAGATGAGATCTGGCCTCTCTTACTTGCCAAACGCCCGGCATTGAAATTCTGCATTGTCGGCCGTAAACCACCCGAGCGATTGATTCGTCTGGGTGAGATCGACAGTCGACTGATGGTTACCGGCACGGTCGATGATGTGCGCAGCTATATCGCGAAGGGAGCAGTCTATGTCGTTCCGCTTCGAATCGGTGGTGGGAGTCGTTTGAAAATTCTGGAAGCTCTCTCGATGCGAAAAGGGATTGTCAGCACGACGGTCGGCGCGGAAGGATTAAGCACGAAGCATGAGCAGCATCTGATCAAGGCGGATCAGCCAGAAGACTTTGCGCAGCGTGTGATCGAATTGCTTGATAATCCGACGCGACGCAATCAACTGGGTGAAGCAGGGAAAGCACTCGTTCGCGCAGAGTACACCTGGCCACAGATCGCGCAGAAGCAGGTCGCACTTTGGAATGAAACCATCGCGAGACTCCGATCACACTCCGCTGAAAAGGGCAATGCATGACGACTCTTTCAATCATCTTTCTTTGCGTCACACTCATTGCACTGCTGAAAATTTTCTATGCGTATGTTGGCTATGCAATGCTTCTGAAAGTCATCGGCAAACCAAAGCCGATTGCCTTGCCGACTGCTGCATTTACTCCTCCGGTATCAATTCTCTGTGCGGTCTATCAGGGGAAAGACTCGATTCAGAAGAAAATTGAGAACTCTTTCGCATCGAATTATCCGAGCGATAAGATCGAGTTTCTGATTGTGACCGATGGCTCTGATGATGGCACCCCTGAGATTATCGAATCAATCGGAAATCCTCGCGTGAAACTGATTCGTCAGGAGCCAAGACAGGGAAAGACCGCCGCACAGAAAAAAGGGATCGCCGCTGCCTCGCATGAGATTCTGATCTGCACCGATCTCACCACTATGCTCGAACCGGACTCAATCCGTGAACTCGTCAAGCCACTTGCTGATGAGTCAATAGGACTCGTTTCGAGTGAGGATATCTGGGTGAATTCGGACGGGAGCGCGACACAGTCCGCGCAGGGGGCGTATGTGAAATATGAAATGTGGCTGCGGAATCGTGAGTCATCGATTAATTCAATTGTGAGTGCCTCCGGCTGCTTCTATGCCGTGCGAAAAAAATTCTTCGAACCGATTCCTGATTTTCTGATTGATGATATAGTGATACCAATGACCGTCGTTGAGCACGGCGCACGCGCGATACACCGTTCCGAAGCCCGCTCACTCGTTCCGATGATTCCGAAAGCAGACAAGGAATTCCCGCGTAGAGCACGCATGACACTCGGTGGAATCAATGCCCTGTGGTACAAAGCACATATGCTGAATCCGTTTCGCTATGGACTTTTTGCACTGCAACTGGCAAGCCATAAACTCGCCCGATGGATGGTCCCCTTCTGGATGCTGTTACTCTTGATCGTGCCGACAATTGCAATTGTCATGAACCTCGAATGGAGATTGTTCTGGGGAGGATTATTGTTCGCTCAGCTCCTTGCGTATCTGGTTGCTCTGGTCGGCTATCTGAAGCGAAATGATGGATCGACTCCCGCTCCGATTCGTTTGATCTATTTCCTGGTCTCCTCGAATCTTGCCCTGCTTCTCTCCTGGTATTATTTTTTCACCAATCCAAAACAGACCACTTGGTCGCAATCCCGTGGTTGAACCGGCTCTATGACTCCTGTTCTCTGTTATCACTATTTCGGCATCGATCGGAGCATTCAGCCGGGGATCAAAGAGGAAGATCTCCGCTACATCACGCCGATTACCGATTTTGAAGCGACGCTGACGCAGCTGAAAAGTGATGGCTACGAGTTTTCACTTCTGTCGACTGCTACGATACCTGAATCTGAACGCTGCGTCGTAACTATCGATGATGCTCATCGATCGGTCCTGACTCATGCTTTCCCGGTGATGCAAAGACATGCTGTCGTCGGAGTACTCTTTGTCGTGCCGACCTGGGTAGGTCGGGACGGGTATCTGAACTGGGCCGAAATCCAGACTCTCGCCGATCATGGCTGGGAGATCGGGGTGCATGGGCACACTCATCGTCGATTGACTACTCTCAGTGACTCAGAAATTGTGCAGGAACTCACAGATGCTCGACAAGCGATTCAAAAGTACATTTCTCAGGTAAAAAAATCAGCCCCTGATGGCGATTTCCCTCCACTGGCAGTCCCGATGGGGGGAATATCTGGTCGTGTCGAACGATTGGCGCGACAGCAGGGATTTTCATATATTCTCACTTCTCATTATGGTATCTGGAATGGTCGTTCGGAAAATTGCATCCCGCGAATTGTGGTGAAGCAGCCGTACGATACTGCCAATGAAGTGACGAATTTGCTGACCAGTGGGATCTCACTGCGCAGTACAGAATTGCGGCTACGCTCTACGGTGAAACTGATGCGCGATCGCATCATAGAATGGAAACAGGGTCGGTTTTGATATTGAGAAGCTTTTGGAATCTTTGTCCTGCAAAATTGCGAGCAGTCTGCTGACCTATGTCATTTTTTGCGGGTGCGGTTTCATTTGAATCAGGAGCAGGAGAGAGCGTCGAGCAATTCGCTGCAAAACTCTGGAAGGATCTGATCCCCTCGCCGGTTTTCAATGTCACTATCATTCAAAAGCCGGATCAGATCGTTCAGATGGGGACTCTTCCTTCGGCGGCGACGCAGCATGCCCTCGTTCCATTCTCTGATCCTGATTATCCGGACAAGATCGGATTCGCACTTTTCTCCGGCTATCTTTTCGAACGAGAAAAAGTCATCGAGTCGATTCGTAAAAGACCGGCAGGTCGCTGGCTTCCGAATGGGCCGATCTCCAATGCTCATGTTATCGGCGCGATCATCGGCGAGATTGTCAGCGGTAAGAAAGATGCTATCGACAAGTCGCTGCTTCTGGCACTTAATGGCATTTTTTGTTTTGTAGTCTGGATTCCCGGTCATGAAAGTCTGGTGTTAGGAGTCGACCGAACTGGAATCAGGCAATTGCACTATACATCGGACGGTCCACGGTTTGGATTTTCATCAGAAGTCGCCTCACTCGCAGCTTTGTTGCCATCGCCGCAATTGACTCCTTCGGCGGTTGATGATCTGGTTGCCAATCGTTTCATACTCGGTGAAGTCACACAAATCGAATCGATCAATCGAGTCCCTCCCGGCTCACTGGTGATCGCATCGAAAAATATTATCGCGCATACCACATACTGGGATTCCTCCAATTTGCCGATCAATCAGCAACTCGATGACACCGAGTATATCGAGGGCTGTATCCGGGTATTCTCCAGA
Source organism: uncultured Ignavibacteriales bacterium (assembly GCA_964518635.1). Taxonomy (GTDB): domain Bacteria; phylum Zixibacteria; class MSB-5A5; order GN15; family FEB-12; genus CAZFGK01. The sequence goes on along the minus strand of CAZFGK010000008.1, from coordinate 82,780 downwards.
GCAATTGAACGTAGCAAAGAGATTACGCAATCGCCGATTCTGTTTCTGAGTGGTGGATTGGATTCTCGTCGCATTCTCCTTGAGCAGTTGAAACAGGGTCTCAAGCCGGACTGCTGGACTGCGGTGCAGTTTAGTTCAAGATTGCCGGTCGAGGGGGACTCCAATATTGCAGCCGGGCTCTGCAAAAAATTCGGACTGACTCATCATCGATTGGAACCACTTGATGCCGACTGGGAAGATCGCTGGGCACGCTACGCACGCACATTAATGGAATACGATACCGGGCAACACTACTGGACTCTTCCTCTTCTCAAGGAACTGCCAGTTGATGCCGGGTGGAATTTTGACGGTTACGGCGGTGATTTTGTTGTTTACGATTCCTTTTTGGATCCAGACGTAGTTACAATTCCTCTGAATGAACAGAGGATCATCGATGCGGCTCGAATTCATATTTCCGGAGATTCCAATTTGATATTGCAGCATCAGCAGGATCGTTGCTCGATAGAAGAACGTCTGCTGAGCATTCTGAAGAGTATGCCGGCAAATGAAAACACCTATTCATTCCTCATGGCCAATGTCTGGTCACGGCGCCGAACTGCTGCCATGTCGCAGCGGCTGCTCAGGCATAAAGTCGAGAGCGTCATGCCCTACATGGACAATGATCTTCTAGATTTCTCATTCTCATTTGCACCTGCGAAAAAAGTCGGACGCGTCTTTCAGCATGAAATTCTTATGAAGCAGTACCCGGAACTGATGCGGGAGATCCCCCCTCTTTCGGATGTTGCTGCTGCCGGTCCGAATTCTGAGTATTGGCGAAAATTCACTCGAGCATTACCCCATCAGCTCGATCTGCGCCGGAAGCACGCTCTCTCCCGGACTGGAGCGAGAATTGTGAGAGAACGATTGCCACTTCCGGCCCTCCATCCACGCACACGACAGAATGCACTGATCTTCTCGATTGCATCCATATTCGGAGTATCGAAGCATATCGCCATGCGCTCCTACTGGCGACTTGAACAGATCGGATTTCTTGGGGAGATGGTTCGTTTTTATCTCCAGCCACAGCGTCGCTCGTCGATGCTTGCCGAAGCTCGACGCTTTATCTACGACTGATCAGTGACTGATACAGTGCAAGGTAACGGGCACTCATGATCGCTGGTGTGTATTCCAGCTGCACGCGATTGGCCGCGCGTTGCACCCGTGTGGCGGTCTCTTTCTTTTCGGTCAGCGTCAAGTGAACTGCATCAGCTAGTCTGACGGCATCCTGTATCGGCACTACCAATCCGCATTTCCCCTCCTCGACGATTTCAGACGGCCCTCCCGAGTTGGTCACTACCACCGGCACTTGCGATGCCATCGCTTCAACCGTGGTGAGTGAAAAACCCTCCTGATGAGATGCCGAGACATTTACCGATGCGACTGAAAACAGGAGTGAAATATCACGATACTCACCGAGCATGATCACTCGATCTTCGAGACTATAATCTGCTATCAATTTTTTCAGTCTGGTCGTTTCCGGCTCACGCATGGCTCCGGCGATGAGAAGTTTTACTCGAAGCTCGGCATGGTCTTCCTGCAAGATTTCAAGTGCGTCGATCAGATCAGCATACCCTTTCACCGGGGCGATATTTCCAATCGCGACGATAATCTGTTCATCGGCTTTAAGCTTATGAGCCCCTCGAAATCGGTTCGACTCTTCGGTTGATACGACTCGAATTCGAGTTGGTTCATGCGCATTGGGAATCGCAACTACTCGCTTGTCAGAGATGAAATAGGCACGCTGATACTGTTTCGCGAGCGCATGAGAGACACAAACGGTCCGCGCAAGTTTTCGTCCGGCCAACATGCCGTACAATCTGCTTTTGAGTGTCAACTCCTGAGGTAATAGCCCGTGACAGGTGCCGATTGCAATTGCCTGATGCATCGGGGCTGCCAGAGCATTCAGACTATTCATCTTCAGCAAATGACTCTGCACAATTTGATAGCCGCGCGACTTGACCAGATCGGCAAGCTTGTCAGCAAGTGGCTTTCGAACTGCGCGGTTATCACCGAGTGAATGCACTGCGATATTTCGCTCTCGCAGAAGGACGGACAGACGATTCGGTGCAACGAGCGCAACTTCGGGGATCACCTGACCAGTTTCCTGAAGGGCACTGACTAATGTAGCGACCAGCTCTTCGGCCCCGCCGATCGATTCATGATCTTCGAGTAGATGGAGAACAGAGACTGGTGAGGGCATGAGGGATGATATCGGCGCAGGTAGCTACTTGTCGACCAGAAGTCTGTAAAGGAAAAGAGCTAAAATCTCCTTCTGGGCTGATAAATTTGTGAACAAATCGACCGATACTTGAACAGAAGGACGAGTTCAGTTCTGGACATTTGAGTTGGTCTGAATCCGAATCCTGATTCGAGCATATAAACGACTGGACAGCAGCGATTTAGAACGATCTTTCCAGTCCGGTTCCGGCAAAAGTTTTTGGAACTGCTTGGTATTCAAGTTGCGTTTGTCCTCAGAAAGAGAAAAGTTACAAGGAGTATCCATGAGAGCTCTTAGATTTCGCCCCATTTTCAGTTTGCTGATCGCACTGACCGTCCTCTTTGTGACGAGTCAGGGTTCGGCCCAAACGCAACCCTCTCCTCGTCTCAAGCAGCTTGAGATCGGCTGCTACACCTATGGTGGCGCAGATATCTGGAAGAACACGACCATCGCCAACTGGTATGCCGAGCGATACTCGTTTGCCATTGGCTCAAACGGTTCTGCATCGATCCCCTACCTGAACAGCATGAAAGCTGTGAACCCGCATCTTCACGCCATCAAGTACGAGCTTTTTGTCCTGATGGCCGGCGACACGGTGAATGTAAAGCGCTGGGCAGACAGCATGGGGTACAATTTTGACTCCCTGGTTATCCGCACCAAAACCGGGCCCGGTGATTCGTTGGTTTGCCGCGCTTCAACGGTCGGCGATTTCTACTGGTGGCGTACCACTCCGCCGGGAGGCATCGTTCGTTTCTCCGGATTCACCGATGCACAGACCCGTTTCGCATGGGATTTCCGAAATCCTAAAGTCGGTGAATATCTTGCCTACATGTGGAAAAATCAGGCGAATTCAATTCAATATGACGGTGTCTTCATCGATGAAGAATACACGATCGGCGCGACCGGAATGCAGACTTCGGGACTCTTCCCTCGTATGTTCCCGTTTCGTGATGGCAGCGCCTCGTACTACGCAGCTGGCTCCATATACTCGACTATCCAGCGACCATATAGCAACACGTTCGATCTCGAAGACGCCGACAATACTCACAGCTGGATTGATATCCGCGATTCACTCCGTCGCGCACGTGAAGGCTGGTTGAAAGTAGCCGGTGACAAGATGGCCGAGTATGGGCTGATCTTCGCTCCGAACTTTGCAACGACCCCCGTAAATAATCTCTCGAACTGGACCAACGAAGGGCGACGTGCCGGACAACTTGCGCGAAGCTACATCATGGGTGAGTACTCCTATTTTTATCCCGGCGAACCAAATCTGGATATCAATTGCAAGACGCTGATTCAGGCCTGCTATTCCGCCCGCAATGACGATATGAATCTCTACGTCGGCTGGATTCGCATGGGGCAGTATGATCTTGGTTACGGCATCAGCTACGACCGAAGCAAGATGAACGGGCTTGGTTTGATGCTCGCGTCACTTTTCCCCGGCGCGTGTCGCTACTATTTCTCCCCGTGCAACAAGAACGGTCAGGTCGACTGGATGAATCGAACAGTGAACAATATCACTGCTCATGATTCAACGACTCTCTGGTGTTACGCCTGGGGGAAATACTTCGGTATTCCGCTTACCGCCCGTGATACGGCGTTGACAGGTACGGATGGTGCCGGACAGGCATATCAGGTCTGGAAAGTTCGCCTTGAACGTCCGAATACCCCCGGTACAACACAGACTCTTGCGGTTGGTCGATTCGCCAAGGGAACCAACATGGATCCGGGTGCAACCGGAATTAATGTCCAGCTCGGTGCCAGCTATTTTCAATTGCAGGCAAATGGAACTTACACCGGCCCGGTCACCAGTGCGATCATCGGAAATGCTGAGTGGAAGATATTTGTTTCCGATACGCTCCTTGCCAATAATGGCCCTTCGCAGAGCGGTGTTGATCTTACCCCTCCCGGAAAGGTCAATGACCTCGGCGCAGTCTCCGGTCCGGAAGTTGGCGAACTCACGTTGAACTTCACCGAACCCGGAGATGACGGCTTTTCCGGCACTTCACAAAGTATCGAAATTCGAGTTCGCGATTCGGTAAATGGAAGTATCACCGCGAATAACTGGGACCAGTCGACACTGGTCTCCGCGGTCAGCCCACAGGGTGCGAATCAGGCGCGTACTGTACGGCTGAATCAGACAGACGGACTCGCCGTGGGGGAACCCTATTTTTTCGGCGTACGGGTCTTTGACGAAGCTGGAAACGTCTCACTCGTTTCCAACGTCCCAAAGGCCCGGACTCTTGCTCAGGTTTCCACTGGAACTGAAGAGTGTATCGCCCAGCTGGTCAGTCCGTCTGATGGCGCGCGCTTGACGCTGTCACAGCCGACCTTCAGCGTAAACACCAACAGCGTCTGCGATAGTCTTGCAGTCAACGACTACGAATTCTTCATCGCGACCGACAGCGATTTTGTGAACCTGGTTTCCTCATCCGATCCGGTAGCAAGCCAGACCGGAGTGACCTCCTGGCAGACAACGGTGAAGCTCGAGAATAACACCGATTACTTCTGGCGTGCAAGGCCGTTAGCGAATCCCTTCAGTGAAGCACGTCGCTTTACGGTTGAGTTGGCACCATTCGGCTATCCGACAACGGTGCATCCGCAGCAAGGGGAGGTCTTCACTCTTACCGAGCTTCCTGCCGAAGCCGTGGTTGTCATCACCACTGCAAGTGGAGTGAGAGTACGGCGAGCATCTGCATCTGGCGGACAGTTTGTCTGGGATGGAATGAATGATGCCGGTCAGGCCTGTTCGTCCGGAGTCTATCTCTGGTTTCTCGAAGATGGATCGGCTCAAGGGAAGCTGATCATCGTCCGCTAGTTCATACGCTCCCCCTCCTGTTTTTCCACTTCTCTCAACAGTAAGAATCCAACGGCAGGGCGCATAACCTGCGCGTAATCTGCATTTGGCGAATCATCCGTGCACTCTGCGCGAATCGCGACTCCCTTTCTCAGATAGCACCTACTTTTCCTGCGTACACATCACAGCCGAGCCCCTATCTCGGTAGATGCAACAACCGGTCATCCAACGGGAGAGTAGTATGCTTTCGAATCGTTCAATTGGTCGTTACGCCCAACTCATTGTCTTCGCTTCCAGCGCGCTTTTGCTCACCGCGCTGCAGGCGACGGCCCAGACAACTTTTACCACCATCACCGACCCACTCAACCCCATAGTTACCAATCAAACACTCAATCAATACACCGGATGCGCCTGGGTTGACTGGGACAATGACGACGATGACGATCTTTTTGTAGTCTCTGATAACGGGAATTTTCTCTATCGCAATGATGGCGGCGGCAGCTTTGTGCGGATGTCATCTGCCCTCGATGCAGACACTGTTTTCTACTATGGCACGAGCTGGACCGATTACGACAATGACAATGATCTCGACTGCTTTCTGGCAGGGGAGCGAAGCAATCTCTACCGGAACGACGGCGGCGGGATATTCACCAGAATAACCGGTGGTGATCTCGGCTCGACTCTCTCTTCCGGCTGGTCACCAGCGTGGGGAGACTATGATCATGATGGAGATGTTGACCTCGCCATTACTCTTCCCGCCGGTTTCATGGGGAATGGAGTAGTTCGCCCAAACCGTCTCTATCGAAATATGGGAGCCCCTTCCTTTACTCTTCAGCGAATCGATACCGGCGTGATCGTCACCGGCAACAAACCGTATACATCCGGCAACTGGTCAGACTACGATCTGGACGGTGACCTCGACTATTTCATAGGAAGCGGTCCGGCAACGACAGTTTTTGCAGTCGATGATCTCTACAAAAACGTTCTGGTCGAAACTGGACACATCGGTTTCAGTCGCATTACCACCAATCCGATTGCCACGACCGTAGGTGATGGGCAGGTCTGGAACTGGATCGATTATGACAATGACGGCGATCTGGATGGGTATCGCACCAACTGGGGGGGAGCCAATCCTAATCCGGTCGCCAAGCAGAATCAGCTCTATCGCAATGACGCTGGCACGTATACAAGAATTCTGACTGGCGCGATTGTCACCGATGTTCGCGTTTCACTCTCGCAGGTCTGGGCTGATTTTGACAATGACGGCGACCTCGATTGTTTCGTTACCAACGACGGCGGTCAGCCCGACAGCTATTACCAGAATAACAACGATGGAACTTTCACGAGTATTACGAGCGGTGACATTGTTGGTTTTGGTTCGTCCCACTACGGCGCCAGTGCCGGTGATTATGATAATGACGGTGACCTTGATCTCTTTGTCGCGGGTCAGTTAACAAATCGAAAACTTCTGCGAAACGATCTCGCTGGCTCCAACGGATGGTTCAAAATTGAATTGGAGGGGATCGCATCGAACAAAGCGGCGGTTGGTGCGCGAGTCCGAGTGAAAGCAACGATCAACGGCACCCCGGTCTGGCAGCAACGGGAAGTCTCTACGCAGAATGCCTTCATGGCGCACTCTTCGTTGATCGTACATTTCGGTGTTGGGAATGCTTCGGTCATAGATTCTCTTGAAGTCTACTGGCCATCCGGACTGATAACAAAGCAGACCTCCGTCGCAATCAATCAGCGAGTTAATGTCATCGAATGCAGCGATGGGGACGGAGACGGTGTGATCTGCTTCGACAACTGCCCAACTTTTGCGAATGCCGGACAAGAAGATTCCGACAACGACGGGATCGGTGATGCCTGCTGCTGTATCGGCATCCGCGGCAATGTCGATCATGATCTGGCTGAAAGTGTCGACATCGCAGACCTGACAACCTTAGTCGATCATCTGTTTATCACCTTCGCCCCAATCGACTGCCCGAATGAAGGGAACGTCGATGCCATCGGTGGAATCGACATCGCCGATCTGACCATGCTCGTCGATCATCTGTTTATTGGCTTCACGCCGCTCGGTGGTTGCTGATGAATCTGAAACAGCTCGGTCAACTCAGTCTCTCTCTTGCTATTATGATGCTCTGGATTGGAGCCATTCCTGCTTCTTCGCAGGTAACTTTCACTCCAGTAACTGGAACACCGGAGACATCCGATGGGGGCTATTCCCGTTCGGCAAATCTGGCTGACCTGAACAATGACGGCTTCCCCGATATCCTCGTCGGGAACGGCGGAACCGATGCAGGTGCCAACGCACTCAATTTCATGTATTCCAACAATGGAGACGGCACCTTTACCCGCATCACCTCCGATACATCGGTCAATGTTTTGGGGAGCTATGATGGCATCGCATTTGGTGATGTCGACAATGACGGCGACCTCGATGCCTATACGTCGACATGGAAACTTCAATTCAATCAGATGTATCTGAACAACGGATCTGGTGTGTTCTCCCGAATCGGTCACCCTTTGCTGACTGATACCGCGACTTACACCGACTTCAGTGCCTTTGGTGATTACGACAATGACGGTCGACTTGATCTCTTCATTTCAAATGGGTTCGCTCCCACTGAACGTAATTGGCTGACACACAATGATGGCTCCGGAAACTGGTCTCGAATCAGCAGTGGCAGAATTGCCACCGATGCCGAGCGTTCGCATGGATCATTGTGGGGGGACTACGACAATGACGGCGACCTCGACATGTTCGTTTGCAACGTAAATCAGGTAAATGCTCTCTATAGAAACGACGGGGCTGGAGTTTTTACACGAATCACCGGCGGCGGTATTGTTACACCGGCTCAGATAAGTATCCGAGGTTGCTGGGGAGATGTCGACAATGACCTTGATCTTGATCTGTTTGTCACCAATACGGCAGGGCAGAATGACTTCCTGTTTGTCAACAATGGGGACGGTACATTCACTCGCCGCCTAGTCGGTGCTGAAGTCTCTGACGGAAAATTCTCAAATTCCGGCGCATTTGCCGATCTGGACAATGACGGCGATCTCGATCTTCTGGTGACCGTCGGATTCAATACACAGACTGATATTAATCGTCTGTACTGGAACAATGGCTCAGGGGTTTTCACGCTGGAGACAACGGGTCCGGTGGTGACTGATATCGGCTGGTCACATGGGATTGCGTTTGGTGATGTCGAACGTGACGGAGATCTTGATATCTACCTCGCCAGAAATCTGAATGAATCGCAGAACAATGCCCTCTATCTCAATGATGGAAACAGTAATCACTGGCTGGGGATTCGTTGCACAGGTGTAGCAAGTAATCGCTTTGGAATCGGTTGTCGTCTGATTGTGTACGCCACTATTGGAGGACTACCACGCTTTCAGATGCGCGAAATTGTCGCGCAGACCGGATTTGGTCAGATGGGACCTGAAGAATGGTTTGGACTCGGCGATGCAACGTCAATCGATTCGCTGAGAATCAAGTGGCCATCCGGAATTCAGACGTTGCTTACTTCTATCTCATCAGATCAGGTCCTCTCCGTTACAGAGTGTACAGACACTGATAGTGATGGAATCAATTGCTTCGACAATTGCCCGTTGATACCCAATGCCGGGCAGGAGGACGCCGACAATGACGGCATCGGCGATGCCTGCTGTTGCCTCGGCACGCGAGGAAATATCGACCACGACGTAGCAGAGAGTGTCGATATCGCCGACCTGACAACCCTCGTCGATCACCTGTTCATTACCTTCGCTCCAATTGACTGCCCGAATGAAGGGAATGTCGACGGCATCGGAGGAATTGACATCGCCGATCTGACCATGCTCGTCGATCATCTCTTCATCGGCTTTACACCAATCGGAGGATGTTGATGACCCTCCTTCATATAGTAGAAAAAAGAAGGTTACTGCTCATGTGTGCTCTCAATCTGGCGGCAGCGATTGTCATCAGTATGGCGAGTACAGTCAATGCTCAGCACACTTGCATGACCGGAGAAATTGAGCGCATACTCAACCGAAACGAACCGAAAATGCTCACCGGAGCCATCGGCCCCTGCGACCGTGGGGTCTGCGATGATGAATCACTCAGAAATCAATATTTGTCAGATTCGAGTCAAACGTTCACAACTATTAGACTTCGCTTTCATCTCTTCGACAATGGCGACAGCACTGATCCGATTGGCACGATGGAGATGCTGCAGGCCTACTTCGATTCACTCAACATGTACTATGTCCCGAATCGTATCCAGTTTGTCTATGCCGCTGAATGGGTCTATGACGACTACTATCGGTATGTACCGTTTGACTCCAATAATCTCTCAGATGTCTTCAATATGTTTGCGCTCTACTCGGACAATCCGGGAACACAACTGAACATATTTATTACTCAACCTGCCCCGTATCGCGCGAGTGTCTGTATGCGTCAACCGTGGAATCAGCCGACGGTTATCAATTCCCAGTTTGGAATCATGATCGCCGGTGACGGAGCATTTGGTCACCCGATGAGCAGAGTGGTGTTCATTCACGAAATCGCCCATGCCCTCGGACTTGATCATACTCAGCGTGGAGTGGGAGAAGTTCTCCCTTGCGGAATCTGTTACGAAGGGATGAATGTTTCCAATCGGAATACGGTTGGTGATTTCTGCGCTGATACCGAACCGACTCCTCTCAACTGGATCTGCGCCCCTCCTGGTGGCACCGACGCTTGTAGCGGGCAACAGTGGCCGTCCACCGGCTATCAAAATATCATGGGCTATTCCATGTCGACTTGGCCCTTTACCTGTGCCGCCAACACGGTCTTTACTCCGCAACAACATGCACGAATGCACTGCTGGCTTAGAAACTCAGCTATCAAGGGCTGGATAGTCGGCGCGACAGCAACAGTCTCTACAAAATTCGGACCAGCTCCACTCACGGTCAATTTCAATGGGTCAAGTTCATTGACCGTAACGGACTGGAGCTGGGATTTCGGTGATGGACAGACTGCCAATGTCCAGAATCCATCACATACATTTCAAGCTGCCGGTCAGTACGATGTCACTATCACGACGCAGACCAGTGAAGGGACACAGGTAAGCCCCAATCCGAATATGATCTGGGTCTGGGGGGACACACTGGCACTTGATACCGTCCAGGTCGGAACGAATCAGAAATTCAAGATCGATATTGACGGCGGCACTCATCTTCCACTGACACAAATCACAGTCCCGATCTCATGGGCGGGATCATTGGCACTTCCGCTTGATTCAATACGAATGACCGGTCTGCGGACTGCGGGATTAATACTCGACACCCTCTATACAAATCTCCCCATGAAGCAACTGGTGGTACGGCTTCGTGCTACCGGTTCGAATACTATCCCAACAGGAAACGGCCCAATTCTTTCACTCTGGTTCCGTTCGCCAATTATCAAGCTGCCGGGGGTGAATCAGGTCAATGTCCAGTCATTCGCTGGCTACGCTCCTTTGTGTGTCTCGTCTGCCGGATTCTATACTCCCGAGATATCGAGTAACGGCGGAGTGACGATGTCCTGCTGTGTCGGCACTCGTGGCAATGTCGACAATGACCCACTGCAGGGAGTCGATATCGCCGATCTCACCACACTGGTCGATCATCTGTTTATCTCATTTGTTCCGCTGGCTTGTGCTGATGAAGGAAATATCGACGGCATCGGTGGCGTTGATATTGGTGATCTGACAGCGCTCGTCGATCACCTGTTCATCAGCTTCACTCCGCTCGGAGGATGCTGAAAAAAATCGGCAAATTCTGAAGATCATTTCGTATCTTCTTACCGTGACAAAAGGGAAACCAATACTCAAATCATCAGCACTGGTGCTTTTCCGCGAACTCATCCCCAACCGGCTGACACGCTGGCTGATTGCGTCCGGTTTCTGGACACTTCTTGGGCTGGTTTCTGCAATTGTCTGGCTGGCTCTTTTAATTGATCAGCAGCCATACACCTGGGCACAACTGATACGAGGGAAATTTATTGTCTGGTGGCTCTGGGGAATCATCACACCCGCAGTGCTCCTGATTGGAGCGAGGTTTTCGCTTCTCGATGCTCACAAGATCCCCCGGACGATTATTCTCCTTGTTCTGAGTCTGGTGGTGACTCTCGGATACATGTTTGGCTATGCCGCGCTTGTCTTTCTCTCTCAACCCAAGACAATTGTCGGCGAGAGTTACTACCGACTCGCCAACTGGATTCTCTGGACTCACTGGGGTTATTTTTATGTCGGCTACTGGTTGACCATCGCGGTTGAGCATGTCGCCGAGCAGATGCGCCGTATGCATGACGCATCACTTGCGAAAGAAAAACTGGAACGTGAACTTGCCACTGCGCGGCTCGATCAGGTTCGATCGCAGATGCATCCGCATTTTCTTTTCAATACCCTGAACACCATCTCATCGCAGATACTCACCGGCGATCGTCATCAGGCCTACGACCTTGTTTCAGGACTCGCCAATTATCTCCGTCAGGGACTGCTCGCGGGGGAATCACAGTTTTGCACCCTGAAAGAGGAGATCGAACTCACCGAAGAGTATCTCTCCCTCATCCTGGCTCGCTATCCTGATCGTCTCGCGGTTGAAACTTCAGTCGCCGAAGATACACTTCCCCTGCAGGTCCCGTCACTCCTCCTGCAGCCGTTGATTGAGAATGCCGTGACACATTCGGTTGCTCGATTTGATTCGCCAACGACACTTCGAATATCTGCGCGAAGAGAGGGATCATCTCTGGTGATTGTGCTGCGAAACAGCACGACGGCGGGGCGATATCAAACAACCGAACCGACTCACAAGCGAACCCATCTTGGTCTGCATGCTACCACTGAACGACTCCGTTTGCTGTATGCTCAGGATGCACAGTTGAAAGTAGAATCGGGGGACTCTGCTTTCAGTGCAACTGTCACCCTCCCTATTCGTGAAAGTGACGAGACAGTCCATCTGTCAGAAACCCCTCAATCAACTCAGACTCCCCATGCCTCCATTACGCGTTCTCATCGTTGACGACGAACCACCCGCGGTTGAGCTTCTCTCTTCGCTTATCAGTGAAGTAGCAGGATTTGAAGTGGCCGGGAAGGCGCATGATGTCCCTTCCGCGTATCAACTCTTGAGCGAACAATCGATTGATCTGGTTCTACTGGATATTTCGATGCCCGGTCAGGATGGTTTCGCGCTGATCGAGCAAGTCGGGATTGAACAGATGCCATTCGTGATCTTTGTCACTGCCCATAGTGATCATGCCCTACGGGCATTTGATGTCCGCGCACTTGATTATGTTCTGAAACCACCGACCGTCGCGAGATTCCAATCCGCACTGCAACGAGCAGCCGAATTGATTACGACCCGACCCCAGCGAGAACGTCAGCCACGATTGCGGGAGATTATCCGTCAACTGGAGCGAACCACAACCGTCCCGACCAAAGGGGAGCGAAATCAGCATGTTGATGCTGAAACCGCAGACTATCTCGTGCAGCTCGTGGTGAAAACACGGGAGGGATTTCTGAAAATAGCAGTCGACAGCGTTCTCTGGTGCGAGGCGGAAGATCATTATGTCCGCATTCATCAGGCACAGAAATCACATCTGTATACCGGTAACTTGACTATGCTCTCTCAGCAACTCGACCCTGCACTGTTCGCGCGAATCCGTCGTGACGCCATGATTCGTTACGATGCCGTTCAATCAGTACGCACCGGCACCTTTGGCACTCTTGAAATCACCCTGGTCAATCAACAGAAACTCACCACCAGCCGCACACTTGATGCCCAGATCAAGCTGAATCTCCTCGCTCACACGAAGTCTCCTAGATAGTCCCTTCACTTTTCGGAATCTATTTGCATGTATGAACAAGTTTTACTCGGATGGCATCTGATTGCATCATTTTGACTAGTTCTGTTAGGATTCAGTAAGAAAATCTTCGCAAGCTGATGCTATGCTCTCCAGACAACAAACTGTTTCGTCTAAACGAGCGAAAAATCAAGGAAAGACGCCATTTTTCTGTATTGACAGACGGAGTCTTGAACCTGTTATTTGCATTCAATTCGCCGACATGTGGGAGATTCTTTTTGCATTCATTGCAAAAGAAATGAAACCGAGAACAGGAAGCTCGGTTATAACCGTCGGCACATTACATACAAAATCTAAACCTGCCGCAATCTCTGCGCGACAATTTCAACACTCAGTTATCACCATGGTGTGGTGCGTGTGTGTGGCAGGAAAAGTCGAACACCTCTGACACACGGGGACCCTGTCATGATGACGACCAAGCAGACTCAAGCTCGGGGGGAACAGCACCTTCACAGATACAAGGTTTCTATCTTGTTTCAATTTCTGATTTTTTCACTGCTGATTTTAATCAGCGCAGGAGAAGCATTTGCTGCAAATCCCTCTCCGCGATCCCGACAACTCAATGTCGGAGTAATCTCCTATGGGTCCGGAGATCTCTGGTCTGATGATGCCCTCCGTAACTGGGTAGCGAATCGCTACAACGGAGTGATCGGCACCGGCAACCGTTCTGACATCCTAGCCATGAAGTCGATCAACCCGAACATGAAAGTCCTCGCCTACGATCTCTTCTGCCGTCCTGCGAGTGAAACCACCGCGGTCAAGAACTGGGCCTCTGCGCGTGGGATCAATTTCGATTCGATGATCGTGCGAATCAAACCGACCGCCACTCCGGTTGTCGCTCGTGCGAGTGACGTTGATGGTACCGCATTTTCCTGGTGGCGAACCACCAATCCGGGGAATATCCTCGTGCATTCCGGATTTACTGATGCCCAGACTCGATTCGCCTGGGATTATCGAAACAAGAATGTCGGTGCCTATCTCGCCTATGTGATGAAGAATCTCGCCTCCGGGCTTGCGGCGGATGGCATCATGATGGATGAAGAGGGTATCATCGGAGTCACAGGCAACAATGCCAATGGCCTCTTTCCGCTGATGGCTCCGTTTAAAGAGAACGGGCTCGATTACTGGCAATCCGGCTCAGTAAGCTCCTGGCAACGCCCCTGGGCGAGCACCATGACCCACACGCAAATCCGTGATTCACTCCGTTCCTTGCGAAAAGGGTGGATGAAAACTCTCGGCGATTCACTGCGCGCTTCAAATTTACTTCTCATTCCAAACTGGGCGAGTTCCGGCGGTCCATATACATCAACTGCCAATTGGGACAATGAAGCCCGCACCACTGTCGTCCAATACACCAAGGGGTATCTCCTGGGAGAGTACTGTTTCATCAATCCAAGTGGAGATGGCCAGGAGCTTTTCTGTGACAACGCGGCACATGCCTGTGCCTCCGTTGCCGACAGTGGCGTCGAAATGTGGGTCTGGCCGATTCGAGTCGGACAGTTCGATTCCAGCGCAGCGGATGGATTTACTATTGCTCGTTCACGAATGAATGCGCTCGGCTTCATGCTTGATTGTCTGAATCCCGGCTCGACCTATCGTTTCTGCCCACATCCCCAGATTAATGTCTACTTCCAGAAGAGCCGTACCCTCAACGGAATCACTCTTTCTGACACTACGACCAGCTGGGATGAAGCATGGGGGAAGTATTTTGGCGTACCGCAGAAAGCTCGTGATGAGTCGACTCGCGGAACCGACCCTGCCGGGCAGACATTCACAATTCACAAAGTCTCCCTACTCAATCCGAATATTTCAGGCAAAGTACAGACTCTTGCTGTTGGTCGATATGCCCGCGGGGCAGACCGACGAATTGCCACGACCTCTGTCAACGTCGGTCTTGGCGGTACATACTACGAGTTGCTTACAGGAGGAAAATTCTCGACCACGCCGGTGACTTCGACATCTATTGCAAATGCACAATGGAGAATCTTTGTCTCCGATACGACCATTGCAAACGGTGGGAGCGGAAGCAGCGGGGCAGTCAGTTGCACCGGAAGCACACAGATTTGTTCGGGTGCCACTGGAAACCTGAATTGCCTGGATGACACTTCCGTCGATATCGTCGACCTTGTATTGCTGGTCGACTATCTCTTCCTGAGTTTCAAACAGCCCTGCTGCCCGAAAGAGGCAAATGTCGATGCCAGTCCGGATGGATCTATTGATCTCGCGGACCTGACAACTTTGGTCAATCACCTCTTTGGCACCGGCACTCCACTCCCGACCTGCCCCGCAAACTAGAGCTTTTCAGACCAATTTTTCGCCAGAAAGGCCCGATTCGGGCCTTTCTGTTTCCATATGTGAGGGCTAGGAGGTCGGATTTGGGAGATACTCTCCAACCTGAACCTGTTGCTGACTTTTGCCGACATTCCCCTGTATAATGACTCACCATGAACCACATGACCCAGGCAGTCGCCATTCCCACCGTCACCGGGGGGGAGACCATCCGATGAACCAATCCAGCCCAGCCCCGGGACGAATCACCGATTTCGGTGATATCACTTCTGTTGTTCTCAAGCGGAAATGGCTGATTATTCTCCCTTGGATTCTTGTCGCGATCCTCTCGTGGGCGGGTTCGTATCTGCTTACCGAGCGGTATGTGTCGTTCTCGATTGTCAGCGTCGACCCGAATGTCCAGCTCTCGCGTGATCTTCAGTCCCTTCTGGGAATTGAATCAAGAGCGCGAAATACCCAGCAGCAACAGGCAGCGGTGCTCAGGGGACTTCACAATGAACTGACCTCCACCCAATATGTGAGTGCCTTGAATGACCGACTTCAGATGACCGCCAATCCCGGGATTCAGGCGGCCGCCGCCAAGGTCTCGAACAAGCAACAGCAGCAGGGGATTCAGATGTCTCAGCAGCAGGTTGCGATGTTCATGATTCAGGATCAGCTGAAAGCGGATGTCGATGTTTCGTTCGTAGGCGAGAGTCAGGTCGCGATCTCATTTGTGTCGGCGAATCGGGTCGAAGCACAGAGTGTCGCCAATACACTGGCTGATATTTTCCTCGAAGAGCGACTCAAACAGGAACTCAATCAGGTTCGTTCGTCGCAGACCTTTGCCGATGATCAGCTGCAAAAATATGAACGGCAACTGACCGACCTGACCGATCGAAAGACACGGCTGGAACGTCAGATGATGACCAATCAATACGATCCCTCACTGACAAATGAAGCCAACCGAAGTGAGCTCTCGGCTGAAATTAATCAGGAACGCTCTGATATCGAGACTCAGCAGCGTATTGAACGTCAGATGCTGACCAATTTGAATGCTGCCGGAATTAACGTAACGACTCTGAAAATCGCTCCCAGTGATGCCACCACTGATATTCGTAACGAACTCAATACCGAGATCGACACCTATGGTGATCAGGTTTCTACCTATCAGATGAATGCCACTCAGCTGGTCAATCAGCGATTCAAAATCAATTCTCTCACTAAACAACTCGAAGTGCAGACCAAGCGAGATATTGAAGCGCAGTTTGCCACCGCCGATGCATCTGTTCGCGCTGATCTGATCAGTCTGTATGTTGCGCGAGTGAATCTGGATGCCCTCTATGCTCGCAAAGGGCGGCTGGAACTTGCTTATACACGGCTCACCGATCGCGTAAGCGCAGTCCCGGCAAATCAGGCAGAGCTTGACCGGTTGAATCGTGAGATTTCAAATACCACACAGTTGCGCGACAAGTTTAAGCAGCAGAATGAATCGTCGATGATCACCCAGGATCTCATTCGTGATTTTTCGAGTTCAAAATATCGTAAAGTCGAACCCGCAAAACTTGCGCTGGAGCCCTACGAGCCGAATCGAATCAAGATTGTCGGTATGGGAATCGTGCTGGGATTAGTGCTCGGCGCAGCAGCAGCGATTGTCGCGGAATTGTTTGATAAGTCGTATAAACGTGTCGAAGATATTCAGGAACATCTCGGCCTGCCGGTTCTTGGCGTTGTGCCGGGGTTGGATTCACTCAAGGGATTAGTCAAAGCGAATTAGTCGCGTTTTTTCCCCTGGCGAATTTTCCGCAAGGTGGCGCGCCCTTTAGGGTGCGAAGTCAGTGATGCACTCGTCACGTTTATGCAACTTAGTTTGTGTGGGCGGCAGACGCCTCGTCTGCCCCGTCTTGTTCAACCTGAATACGTTAACAATTACACATTGAAGATGCCTGAACCCTGATCTGGTGATCAGGGGCACCGGTCAATCTAAGCAATTCGGAGAATCTTCTCAATTTTCACTCATGCAATCTGATCGACTGCTGTTCGTTCAACGAAGTCTTTTTTGTAATTCCATTTTGGCCTTGTTACGAGCGATCAAAGTTGCAATGAAGAATCCAATCAAGCCCGCGGAGAATACGAAAACTAAAAACATGTCAGGCTCTTTCGAAAACCGATCGTTTGCCTCAAAAAATATGAAAGTGATCACGAACAAAAATGCGAGGTAGAAATTGCCACCGAGAGAAGATCGTATCCAAATGCGAACTTTCGAACCCGCGAGGTCTGGTTCAACTCGTCCATTATATATCGTTCTGCCAAAACTGCCAGAGAGTACATACGGATTGCATACGAGTCTGAATCTCTTGCTTTCGATGTCTACCACACCCACATATGGTCTTTCGTCATCCGGCATTTTTAGTTTAGGATAGCCGAACCATATGAGCCTCGTTTCTGTGTCAGTCAACTTTGCAAGAGAGGACATAACCTCGTCTGGTGACATAGTGGTAGAAATTGTGATATAACTTGGGAACATGAAATTCTTAGAAATTACCTCCTCATTTGCAAAATACGCTAAGGAACTCTGGTCGTGAAGAGAATAATCCCACCCGCAAGAGCGGGATGGACCACCTGTTCTGGAGGTCGGCTCCGTCTTCGGTGCCGACAAATTCTTGTCACCCTGAGCTTGTCGAAGGGTGACTTTCGCTGAAGTCATGAGAAGTCATGCTTCGACAGACTCAGCATGACAATACAGAGACCCGACCCAGGGGGTCGAGCTACAGAGGAAAAGAACCCACCCGCAAGAGCGGGATGGGGCACCTGTTCTGGAGGTCGGCTCCGTCTGCGGTGCCGACACTTCAAGAAACAAGACCCGCCCCTAAAGGGAGCGGGCTACCAAATTTCAAGTCATGCGTACAAATATTCTGCACAAGTATTTCACCTGGTAGCCAGCCCCTTCAGGGGCGGTCGGTTGATTTACCATCTTTCAGAAATCACCCTTCGACAAGCTCAGGGTGACATACATTAGCTCAGGGTGACATACATTAGCTCAGGGTGACATCCATTAACTCAGGGGAAACCGATTATCTCAGAGTGACACCCATTAACTCTTGGTCCCATCCATCCCCCCGCCAAATCCTTCTTGTCATCCCCCCTCTCCCCCTCTACTTTCCCCCGTCCCGTCAGGGGACATTACCCTATGAAGATCATTATCCCCGTCGCTGGCGCCGGGACACGGCTGCGCCCGCACACTCTCTCCCGCCCCAAACCGCTACTTACCGTAGCGGGGAAGCCGATTCTTGCCCATATCATCGACCCCCTGCTCGCTCTTGATCCCTCCGAGATTATCCTCGTCATCGGTCACATGGGGGATCAGATTGCCGAATGGGCGACCGCCCGTTACAAAGTGCCGGTCCGTTTTGTTGTCCAGGATCGCCTGCATGGGCTGGGGTATGCCATCCATCTCGGCATGTCGCATGTCGAATCCGGCCCGATGCTGATTGTCCTCGGCGATACCATCGCCCAGTGCGATCTCAAGGCGTTTGTCTCTGCCGGACAGAATGTCCTCGGGCTTCGCGCGGTCGATGATCCGCGACGTTTTGGAATTGCAGAGACTGCCAACGGCAAGATCAACCGCTTGATTGAGAAGCCGGAGCATCCAACCTCGAATCTGGCAATTATCGGGCTCTATAGTTTCGCTGATGCCCGTTTACTCAATAGTATTCTTGGCTCTCATGTGCAGAGTGACAAACGAACTCGTGGTGAGATTCAATTGACTGATGCTCTTCAGCGCATGCTTGAAGATGGTGAGCAGATTACTCCATTCGAAGTCTCCAACTGGTTCGATTGCGGCAAAAAAGAGACGATGCTCGAAACCAATCGTGTCCTGTTGGATGGTGTCGCCAATGCTACAAGCGGGAGTGGCGCACGTATCATGCCGCCAGTCTGGGTGGGAAAAGGGGTCGAGATGCAGAACGCGAAAATCGGGCCGTATGTAACGATTGATGACTACGCGAAAATTACCGGCTCGACAATTTCCAACAGTGTGATCGGCAGACGATCGGTTGTCGATGGGGCGGTGGTGCGGGATTCTCTCGTAGGGGATGAAGCCCGTATTATCGGGAATGCAGATGGAAAAGAACTTGTTTTGAATATTGGTGATTACAGTGAGGTTGCGGACGCAGTCAGCGTCTGATCACACGCGAACAGCAGACCGCGCGACGACGCGACGGCGATGAAGGAAAGAAGGAGCAGACGTGGCCAAGGGTGATTTTCTCTTTACCTCGGAATCAGTGACCGAGGGACACCCCGATAAACTTTCGGATCAGATTTCAGATGGCGTCCTTGATGAAGTACTTCGTCAGGACAAAAACGCACGCGTCGCCTGCGAGACATTTGTCAGCGTCGGGATGGTGATTGTCGGTGGTGAAATCACCACCAAGGCCTATGTCGATATCGGGAATCTCGTTCGCGGTATTATCGAAGATGTCGGCTACACCAAGTCCTCGTACGGCTTCACTTACAACACCTGCGCCATTCTCAATACGATTGGCACACAGTCGCCGGATATTGCGCAGGGAGTTGATACTGGTGGAGCCGGCGATCAGGGACTCATGGCCGGTTTCGCCTGTAACGAGACTGATGAACTGATGCCGATGCCGATCATGCTCGCGCATAAACTCGCCGCCCGTCTCACTGATGTTCGCAAAAAAGGGCATCTGCGTTATCTCGGACCGGATGGAAAAACTCAGGTGACCATCGAATATCAGGATGGCGTTCCGGCACGTATTGATGCCGTCGTTGTCTCGACGCAGCATACGGAAGAAATTCTCGACAAGACCGGCAAGAAGATCACCAACAAGTCTCGCGAAGAGATTGTCGAAAAAGTGGTCAATCCGATTGTGCCGAAAGAGATGCTCGACAAGAAGACGAAATATTTCGTGAACCCGACCGGCAAATTTGTCATCGGCGGACCACAGTCTGATACCGGCATGACCGGACGAAAGATCATCGTCGACACCTACGGCGGCATGGCTCCGCATGGCGGTGGGGCATTCTCCGGCAAAGACCCGACAAAGGTCGACCGCTCGGCGACCTACATGGCGCGTTACGTCGCAAAGAATATCGTCGCTTCCAAACTCGCGGATCGTTGCCATGTACAGCTCGCCTATGCGATTGGCGTAAAGGATCCGGTGTCGGTGTCGGTCTGGTGTGACGGGACTGCGAAAGTTCCGGAGAAGCGTCTTGTTGAGTTAGTTCGGAAACATTTCGATCTGACTCCGCGCGGGATTATCCGAGATCTTGATCTCTTGCGTCCCATCTATCGCCAGACTGCGGCGTATGGGCATTTCGGACGGACCGAGAAAGATTTCACCTGGGAACGAATCGACAAGGCGAAACTGCTCGCGAAGGATGCGTAGATTGTACGCCTCGCTGACAAAGAAACTGATAGAGCTGAAAAATTGATCCGAGAGCAGTCGCTCTCATTGACTGAAAGAAGATGTAATGGCATTCAAGCATGATGTAAGAGACAAGAAATTCGCCGCTGAAGGGCGTCGGAAAATTGAGTGGGCTGAAAAGAGCATGCCGGTTCTTCGGCTGATCCGTGAACGGTTCATGAAAGAAAAACCGCTCAAGGGGATTCGTATTGCCGCCTGTTTGCATGTAACGACTGAGACCGCCAATCTGATGCTCACTCTCAAAGCTGGCGGGGCAGATTTGGCATTGTGTGCATCAAATCCGCTCTCGACCCAGGATGAAACGGCATCAGCCCTCGTGCATGAGTACGGCATCTCGACATTTGCGATCAAAGGGGAAGACAACAAGACCTATTACAATCATATCAATGATTGCATCGACATGAAGCCGCAGATCACAATGGATGACGGTGCTGATCTGGTCAGCGTACTGCATACCAAGCGTACTGCAGAAGCAGCGACGGTCATCGCCGGTACCGAAGAGACCACCACCGGTGTGATTCGTCTGCGTGCGATGTCGGAATCCGGTACCCTTCGCTTTCCGGTGATTGCGGTAAACGACTCGAAGACCAAGCATATGTTCGACAATCGCTATGGTACTGGTCAGTCAACGATGGATGGTGTCATTCGCGCGACCAATATGCTCATCGCTGGTTCGACGACGGTCATCGCTGGCTACGGCTGGTGTGGTCGTGGAGTCGCTTCACGTGCTCGCGGACTTGGCGCGATTGTGATCGTGACAGAAGTCGATCCGATGAAGGCACTCGAAGCGGCGATGGATGGATTCCTCGTCATGCCGATGGCGAAAGCGGCTTCAATGGGTGATCTGTTTATCACTGTTACCGGTGACATCAATGTGATTCGTCTTGAACACATGAAGAAAATGAAAAACGGCGCGATTATTTGTAACTCAGGACACTTTAATGCCGAAATCGATCTTCCGGCGTTATCAAAGGCATCGTCGAAGAAGCGAGAGGTTCGCCCGCAGGTTGAAGAATTCATGCTCGGAAAAGCAGGAATTAATCTGTTGTCGGATGGTCGTCTGATTAATCTCGCGGCGGCGGAAGGCCACCCGGCGATGGTGATGGATATGTCGTTTGCAAATCAGGCACTGGCTTCTGAGTATGTTATTCAGAATGCGTCAAAGCTCAAGAAGATGGTCTACACCGTGCCGGAGAAGATCGACAACAAGATTGCCGAACTGAAACTGAAGTCGATGGGGGTCAGCATTGATAAGCTGACTGCCGAGCAGAAGAAATACCTCGCCTCATGGGAAATGGGAACGGTGTAATTGAATCAACTCGAATGAAATGCGAAGAGGCGGATCACTCCGCCTCTTTTTTATTGATAGCTAATGAAATCTACTTCCTGGCTGTAAGCAGTACGATCACGCCGATAACGAAAAATAGTCCATTCACTGCCCAGGCCGCGACAATCGGTTCCAGTTTGCCGTTATATCCGAGCACTGTCGCCAGCTTGAAGCAGACAAAGTATGTAAGTGTCAGCACCGCGCCGATACCGATCGACGCCGCCACCCCGCTTCGTCTCGGGTTCGACGCCAACGGCACACATATCAGCAGCACCACGAATGATGACGCTGGAAAGGCATATTTGAAGGCAAGATCAACTTCCTCACGCAAGTACGGTTCCCCCGCCCGTTTCATCATTCGAATCCGCTCGGTCACATCGTCAAGGGAGATATCTTCTGGTCTGCCGAGTTTTCGCGACAACTCATCCGGCGTATCGACAAGATCAGGAAGAGGCAACGAATCGAATTCTTCGAATAGTCCACTATCAGCCCCTGCAAAGACTCGATGTACCCCATTAATCGCGGTCCATCGATGATCCGCATGCTGCGCTTTCTTCGCAGAGATCAACTCAACGAGACGTTTGTCATCCGTTCGGTAAACTTTCAGATCAATCCCTTCACCGCGTACTGTATTGAGCGAACTCAACGTATAGTAATAGCCGGGTGAAATCTGTCTGCGAATATCCCGCACGGTTGAGAACACCTGCCGTGACTTGTTTTGTATCGCAAATTCTTTGATCTCTAGTCGCCGTGTATTTGCTGGGGGATAGATATATTCATTGAAATAAAAATGCCCGACCGACATCAATCCAACAACCAACGCAAGCGGCAAGAGCAACCGATAGAGCGACAGTCCCGATGCTTTCATCGCCATCAGCTCATGTCTGCGCGCCAGGATTGAAACAGAAAACAATGAGGCGAGCATGACAAACATTGGGAAAAATGTCTTCAGAATCCAGCCAGTGAAATAGAAGTAGTATTCGATGATCGTAAAAAACGGGACATTCTTTTCGACAAAATAGCGCAGCATGTCGACCATGTTGACAACGATGATGGTCAATCCCGCCGCGAGGACGACGACCAGCATCGATGAAAAGAAATAGCGCAACAGATAGCGATCGATGACACGAAGGAAGATCATGCCTCTATCCTCGCCACCATCTGCGCAGCATTTCAAAGACCGGACGTTCAGTCAGTACTTTGATGATCAGATAGATTCCAAACGAACCGAGTAAAACATTCGCCGACCACATCGCCCAGAATGGTCGCACGACCCCTCGATCAGCGAGGTCTTCTCCGCCGATCAGAAATGCCCAATAGAGAATAAAGACCAGTATCGATATTCCGATAGCCACTCCCATTCCCCCTCGGCGGGTGAGAATCCCCAGCGGCGCACCGATCATGAGAAAGATCAACGATGCCGCCGGGATCGCATACTTTTTGTAGAGTTCGACGCGAAATTTATCTGCGGTGCGAGTTTGTGCGGCGAGTTGCTGTGTGGCGCGCTCCGCTGTTTTCAAAAGCGCGGTGGCATCGGCGCGTACTGCGAAATATGCCAGCGAATCGGTCGTAGAATCGGCGAGATTGTAGACCAGCGTGTCAGAAAGCCAATAGCGAGACTTTCTTTCAACCGCCTCCTTCATCGATTGAATCGTTGCCGGAGTTCCCTCTTCTGCCGTTGCCACATTCTCTTCCAGCATCGCGATAGTCATCTCACGATCAGAGCGATACTCATGATCACTCCGATCAAGTTGCGAACCGGTGCCCGTAATAGTCACCACCTGATGTCCAAATTTCACCATTCGATAATTATCCGGCTGCGCCAGATCAAGGGTGTGAACTTCTCCGTCATAGAGATCGAATTGAGTCGACACTCCACCGCCGATGGTGGCAAGATTTCCGGAATCAGCAACGATGATTCTCGGACGCTCCGGATTGGCAATATCGGTGATACGCACCCCGGTCACTCTCGAAGTGGCGTGATCGACTTCATCAATCAAAATCAGGTAGCCGGGGATTTCTGTAACAAATAATCCCGAACGAAAAACGAGCGTGGGGCGCATCGAGGCAATATCCCCCCAGAGCTCACGTGCCCGTTTGTTCAGGTCGGGCAAGATTCTGTCGTTGAATGTGACCATCCCCGCCATGACAATCGTGCCGAGTAACATCAGCGGCAGCAATACGCGAATAAAATTGATCCCACTCGCTTTCATGGCGATGATCTCAAAATCGGATGACATCCGACCGAACGCCATCAGTGTCGCCACCAACATCGCCATCGGAATCGACAGTGCCAGCATCCAGGCGAGATTTAATGCAATCAACTCAACCGCCACCCAGATACTCAGGTTTTTGTCGATCACATGATCGATTGCACGGGGGACATAGTCGATGATCAGCAAAAAAGTGATCGCAAAAAAGGCGAACAGGAACGGCCCAATATGCTCGCGGAGGATGTAACGGTTCAGCAGTTTCATCTGGTGGAGCTATTATACGCCCAAGTCGGTCATCTGACAGCTTCAACAGCGGGGATTGCGACCGGGCACATTGATGGATAGATTAGGGTATGACAGACCATATCCGTGTACATGACCTCCAGCCCGGCGAAAAGATTGAGCGATTTTTCATGGCGCGACGGGTCGACCGTCGGGAATTCAGCCGCGGGACCTACTTGAGTGTCGAACTGGGGGATTTCTCAGGTCGTATTCCGGCAGTCATGTGGGAGCCGGATGATTTCGCCATGCGGATATTGAGTGAGGGGATGGTGGTCAAAGTCCGCGGACAGATCGGCGAATACAACGGCAAACAGCAGCTGATCATCTCACGCCTGCGTGAAGCAGAACCGAAAGAATACACGATTGAACAGATCGTGCCGCACTCACCTCAAACAAAAGAACAACGGCGAGCCAGAATTCTGCATGCAACGTCGCTGATTGAGAATAGCCACATTCGTCTGCTGGTCGAATCTTTCTGGCAGGATGAAGCATTCTTCGATCAATTTCTTATCGCACCAGCCGGAAAACTCTGGCATCACGCCTACCTCGGTGGTCTGAGTGAACATTCCGCCAATGTCGCCGAACTCGCTCAGCGTGCCGCATCCGGCTATGACTGGCTGAATCTCGATTATCTGATCTTCGGAGGATTACTGCATGATGTCGGCAAAGTCGACAGCTATACCCATGATCTGCTGCTTGATTTCACCGATGAGGGTCGCCTGATCGGACATATTGTCATCGCCGATCAATGGCTGACCGAACGTGCCGCAAAAATTCCTGATTTTCCTCCGTCACTGCTCACAAAACTTCGCCACATGCTCTTGTCTCATCAAGGGGAACTCGCGCAGGCATCACCAGTGGTGCCGCAGATGCCTGAGGCATTCGTGTTGTACTACTGTGATGAACTGGATGCAAAACTTGGCGCGATTGATCGTTTGAGACAACGTCCGACGAATCGTGGCTGGTCGGAATTTGTGAAACTGCTTGATCGATATCTGTATTTCGAATCGACCGAGCCGCAGGAACCACCAGGGAGTTAGAGAGTTTCCTACAGGCATTTGAAGACGGCGGGGTGGAAACCTTCTTGTCATGCTGAGCCTGTCGAAGCATGACTTCCACAATGAATGAGAAGCGAAGAAGTCGCCCTTCGACAAGCTCAGGGTGACAAGATCGGCTCTTATCTTGTAGGGACGGTCCGGCTTCCGAACCGGCCTCTTTTCTTCCCCAGCTTGAAAAAATGGCAGGTTCCGAAGCGGGACCTGCCCTACAAGAATTGATTCCCGGTGCCCCACCCTCTGGGTGGGTTTCTTCTCCTCGAATGCGAGGTCTTCCCCCCTCATTTCATCTACTTGCCTTTCCACCTCCCTATTCGCCACATTCTCTCTATGACATTTATCCAACATGCTCTTCGTCTCTCTGTCCCAGTCACGATTTCCCGCATGACACTCACCACCGCCGGACTGCTCGTCCTAGCCATCGCTCTCCCTATTGGATTTCATCAATTCGGACTTGGCGGACGAGTCTGGCTGCCGATGCACATCCCTGCCCTCCTCGCCGGATTTCTCGCGGGACCACTATCGGGAATCATCGTCGGTGCACTTGCGCCGACATTGTCGCACGCCATGACCGGCATGCCCCCCGAGTATGCCGTACCGCTGATGTCGGTCGAGCTTGCCTGTTACGGACTTGTTGCGGGGATTTGCTACTATCAACTCAAGTGGAATATCTTCGCTACATTGCTGCTGGCATGGATTGCAGGGCGCGTGATGTTCGGCGCGACACTGGCGACGTTGTCACTATTTATCGAGATGCCATATACCGCGTCGAGTTGGTTTACATCAACATCGAGCGCGATGCTTCTCGGCTGGCCGGGATTGCTGGTGCAATTGGTGGTCGTGCCGCTGGTGGTGTGGGGGATGGGGAGGATTTTGAAAACTGTACAGGATGCCGAGAGTTGAGATCGAGTCGAGATGGAGAGAGTTAATAGTGAACTTTTGCGCTTCATTCCTTGCGAGACTCCAATCAATCTATGATCTACCCCTGGCCACTTGAGATTCAATGCAAGGGACCCCGGATCAAGTCCTCCAGAAAATAGCTGACTCAACTCATGTCACCGATGAAATCCTTTTCAAAACCGAAATTCCGCCGAGTACTGTCGAAGGAAGAAGAGAATTTCTTGGCATTATTCACTTTGGTGAAAAACACTTCAAGTTGGTGTGTGAGCCATACAATCTGCCCCGTAGCGGGAGAACGGTCTGTCAGGGGCATGTCGAAGGTGGACCACTCGGTGCGACTATTGTCTGCTGGGTTCGACCCGGAGCGACTGAATTGTTCTATTGGAGTATCATGGCAGTGTTGACAATTGTGGTCATACGAAATGCGGGTGGGTATACAGAATCCGAGGGTTATAAGCTGCTTTGGGGATTTATCGGATTTTTGGCGATTATCGCTTTCGTCACATTTTTTGCTGTCATGGAATTCAAGAAGAAATTTCTGAAAATCTTGTAGGGCGGTCTTGGCTTCCAAGCCGCCATCTTGCTCCAATTCTTGTAGGGCGGGATAGGTCCCGCCGAAGGCGGGCTTCCCGCCATCTTCTCTTTTCCGTAGGGCAGTCTCCTTCTGAGGACCTGCCTCTTTATTCAAAAGTGATGAAGACCCTTCGACAAGCTCAGGGTGACAATAGGGAGCAGACCGGTCCGCCGCGGCGGATGACTCGCGCTACAAGACTAATGCCTACACCAATTTTGATTTCAGAATATCATGCAGATGAATCACACCGACTAATTTCTTGTCCCGGTCGACAGTCGGCAATTGGGTTATTGCATAGCGTTCCATCAGATTCAGCGCGACATCAACCAGTGCCCCTTCCCAGATCGTCTTCGAGTTACGCGTAATCACTTCAGATGCCCGACTCTCGCGCAGACTCTTGCCACTCTCAATCACTCGTCGCAAATCGCCGTCGGTGAAGATACCAACAATACGTCCGGCATCATCGACCACACAGACACAACCCAGCCGTTTGGCGGTCATCTCAACAAGAAGATCGGGCATAAGAGTATCGGGGCGTGCGATCGGAAGATTCGCACCACTGTGATGCAGATCGGCGACAGTTTTCACGAGACGTAAACCAAGCGCGCCTGCCGGATGGAGCGCTGCGAAATCATCGGGAGTAAATCCACGATGACGAAGAAGTGCGACCGCGAGAGCATCCCCCATCACAAGTGCGGCGGTCGAAGATGAGGTCGGCACCTGAATATCCGGGCAGGCCTCCTGCGCGACGGAACAATCGAGGACGATATCGGAGCGTTGCGCCAGAGGGGAATGAAGTGAGCCAGCAAGTGCGATCACGGTACAGCCAAGACGTTTCGCAGCGGCAAGCACCGAATCGAGTTCATCAAGGCGACCCGATTTTGAAATTGCGATGACCACATCATTCGACTGTACCAAGCCGAGATCACCATGCACTGCCTCTGCCGGATGCAGAAAACTGGAGGGGACTCCGGTCGAATTGAGCGTTGCGGAAATCTTTCTGCCGATGAGTCCGGATTTTCCGATGCCAGTAACCACTACTCGGCCAGAGCAATTCAGAATACTTTCGACTGCCTGATCGAATTGTGCATCGAGGCGATCAGCGAGTGCAGCAATGGCGGCTGCTTCGGTAGCGATGACTTCCCGCCCGTAGCTGCGCCATACATCTTTATTCGCCTGCGCGTCATTCTTCGTATTCTCACTCATGGGACAAACTCCATCGGATCTCTGCCGACTGCTTCAAACCAGATTTCGAGCAATTCACGAACCGCGCCGTGTCCGCCATGTTTTTGAGTTTCCCAGACACAGACTTTCTTGAGTGCAGGAACGGCATCACCGACGCAAAGTGGCAATCCAACTTTTCCTGCGAGCTTTATATCAAGCAGTTCATTTCCGACAAAGGCGACATCGGCGAATGACATATTCAACTGAGCAAGAAGTGGCTCGATCATCGCGACTTTGTCTTTTTTCCCCTGCAACACATGTGCAATACCGAGATCAGCCATGCGTGAGTCGGTCGCTTTCGAATAACGGCCGGAGACAATGGCAATCGGCAAACCGGATCGCTGTGCAAGCTGCATGAAGAAACCATCGGAGATATGAAATTTCTTCCATTCCATTCCGTCCGGTCCGAAGTAGATGCCGTCATCAGTGAGGACGCCATCAACATCGACGGCGAAAAGTTTTACTCGTTTCATTCGTTCAATAAGTTCATGCCGGGAGATATACATCTGATTTACACTGACACTTTCGATTGTACTGCGGCGCGCACGCGCATGATGTCATCTAGGAGTGATCCCATCGACGACATCGGTAGCATCGATTTGGCATCAGAGAGTGCCTCTTTCGGATTCGGATGAGTCTCAACAAAGAGCCCGTCAATTCCGAACGCGACCGCCGCGCGTGCCATCGGGATGGCAAACTCCGGTTGACCACCGGATGCCCCACCTGCTGCGCCGGGTTGCTGCAAGGAATGGGTGACATCGAAGATCACCGGATAGCCGGTTTCGCGCATGATCGCCAATGAACGAAAATCGACAACCAGATCACGATAGCCGAAAGTCGCGCCACGCTCAGTGAGCATCACTCGGTCACTCTGCGCTTTCGATGCAATCGCGGCCATATCCTGCGGTGCGAGGAATTGCCCTTTTTTGATATTCACCCATCGACCGGTTTTTGCTGCTGCCACCACGAGTGCAGTCTGACGGCAGAGAAAAGCGGGGATCTGGATGATATCGGCGACTTCGGCGACATCGCTGACTTCCTCTGTTTCGTGCACATCGGTCAAAATCGGAATCGCGAATCTCTCTTTGATCATCTGCAGGACGCGAAGCCCTTCATGCAGTCCCGGACCATGATAGGAGGTATGCGAGAGGCGATTGGCCTTGGTGTAGGAGGCCTTGAAGACATAGGGGAGATTATGCTGTGCCGCGAGCTGTAGGCAATGATCAGCCACACGCAGACAAAGCTCCGCCGATTCGACCACACAGGGGCCGGCGATGAGGAAGAATTCACGTCTGCCGATTCGTTCAAGTGTTTCTGACATGGGGTGGGAAGATAGGGGGAGAGAGGAGGGAGGGAAAGCCCTGCGAGGTATTGCTGCAGCAGGCCTCCCGGCCTGCCTATCTACAATTCCTCTCCTTACTCCCCCTGCTTTCTGAATCTCCATCTGATCGTGTCGCCTGAGCGGACAATCATCCGATCGGAGGCCATCGGTACCGCAGTGTCGTTGATCGAGTACATCCAGAAATGCGTCGTAGAATTGCGAACGTCATTGATCGCAGTCACAAATGCCCCCATCGATGAACTCTCATACTCGATTCTGTTTCCGCGCTGCAATAACTCCAGCACGTTCTTCCCCTCTTCACCAGTCAGCACCACCACCACACTGTCGCGGGAATCAATCGGGACACGTTTACTCGTTTTCGTATCACCACTGCAGGAGATGTTCACGAAAGCAATCAAGAGAATCAGCGAAAACAGGGGGATGAGAGATCGGATTGATTGTATGGGGTATTTGTTCATGCGGTATCCTAGCAGGAAAGGGGGAGGTTCCGCAAGGACTGCATTGCAAATTGACGTGGAGAGTGTATCTTTTGGTCATGTTTCCGCCAGTTCTCCCTGATGTCATCTGGGTGTTCATCTTCGGAGCCGGAATTGTTCAGGGGGGATTTCTCCTCATCATGATAGTTTTAGGGCGTTCGGCGAATCGGCTTGCAAGAGTCATGCTCTCTCTTCTGATTGTCAGCATGGTGCTCGGAAACGCCGATTTTCTGCTGACCTCATCACTCTTGTATCGGGAGTTTGCGCCACTTTTTGGAATCGGCATGGGGATGCTGGTGCTGGTTGGACCGGCGATCTACTGGTATGCGAGAAGTCTCCTTCGAGAAACAACACCACCGGCCTGGAAAATCGCACTTCATTTTCTCCCCTATCTCGCGATTACCATCTGGACTATTCCGTTTTTCATTCTTGATCCGGCGATCAAAATACGAATCATCGAAGGATTCATCGCGGGAACTATTCCGATGAATGCCACGAGCGCGATTTCATTCTTCCTGCAGAACTGCCATCTGATTGGCTACTTGATCGCTACTGCCCTCATGCTGCGCCGCACGCAACATGATCTGATTCAAATATCGCCATCACAGATTGAAAATAATGGCACGAATGCCGATGAATCGCTGCTCATTCCCATCGCACGGCGTGCAAGATGGCTGAGTTTGCTCATGATTATCTGCATCCTGTCTGCAAGTATTGCAGTTGGAGTGTTTGTTCTGACGATGCTGAATCAGCGTGTGAGTATGGAGGGGAGTTATTGGTTCGCGCTGGTGATGACACTCGGTATCTATCTGACTGCACTGGTGCATTCGAGAGTACCAGAGATGCTACAGCCCGATTTCTCCCGAAAGCCGGAAAAATATCGCACCATGCGCACACTCTCTGATGAAGAGCGAGAAACAGTCTGGAAGGGAATCAATCGGCTGCTCGATGATCAGTCGGTATTGACCGATCCCGAAATGAACCTGCAGCGACTCAGTGAATCGCTGCAGTCCTCTCCGAATCTGATCTCGCGAGTGATCAATGAATCAAGTGGCGGGAGTTTTCCTGAACTGATCAGTGAACGTCGCGTCGCCGAATTCATCACTCGCGCAGAACGAGGGGAGGCGCAGCGACTTTCGATTTACGGACTCGCGCTTGAAGTCGGATTCAACAGTAAATCGACCTTCAATCAGGCATTCAAACGAGTCACTGGCAAGACCCCGTCGGCATATCTTGCAGCTGATCTCTCGCAATCACTCAAAGCAAGATAGATTCACTTTCCGGTTTTCAAGAAGAGATTGATTTCCTTCTCGACCTCTGGCAGATCATCCTGAAAGAGACAGACTCCACTGTTGGGAATGGTTGCAAGAGTGTAGTTGCTGTTGTTCTGTGCGAGTGAATCCCAAAGCCCCATGTACCAATGCAGTGAGGGTGCCATCATTGGTGATTTCTTTGCGAGATCAGGATGAAAGGTCGGTCTGATGACTAGAGTCGGAATGCTTAGTGAGTCATAGAAACTATAATCGGCTGCCCAGTATTCACAGAGATACTGAACCTGAATCGGAATGATTATTTTGTTGGCCTGTTCATATAGCTCTGCACCGCGTGCGCTATCAGTTGAGTAGAACAGTGGCGGGAAATTTCCCTCCAGCCATGTCTTGCGAGTGACGGTCTTGAACCAGACAGGTCCCATATACTTGTCGACACCCTTGATCCTCGCGGCGAGACCGATCGTGTCACGCGGCGGAGGAAAACGCATTGTTGCTGGCCCACCGACGATTATTAATGAACTGATGAGTTCGGGATGTTCGTGGGCGAATCTGAGTCCAAGATGAGTCGACACGTAGAAATGAACGAGCAGAGCCGGTTTCGACAATTCCTCACGACGAATCAATTCACGAATCCCGCGCAGGATCCCGTTCGACCAGCTTTGTGCGGCATAACTGTTCCCTTCCGGCGGGATGGGATAGGCCGAGGTCATTCCGAATCCCGGGAGGGAGAGCAGATAGATGGTAGAGCGGTCCTTATTTTTCGAGGCGAACTCATGAAAGATGGTCTCATCGAATCCCAACCCGGCAAGCATGATCAGCGGCGTTTTCCCGGTCCCTAATTTTTCGAATTTCAGCGTCCCGACGGTGTCGGTCTGATACGACGAGGGGAGGAGCAGATTGTTGATCGTGCTGTCCTGCGCGACAGTCTTTTCAGGGAGGCAGCCGACAAGAGTGGCAAGTGTGATCAGAATCGGAGTGAGAAGCCGAAGCCGACGGTTCTGTTTACGAATGTTCATGCGAGTTCCCTTCTGATAAGGCATTCATTGTTCAGTGACGATCCGAATGACGCCATTCTCTCCCCGTGCATCGTCCGGGATTGTAATTCCGTACCACTTCAGCCAGATTTTTGACGTTTTTTCGGTGCACGAAGCGCAACTGGTGTATACCATTTCGCCGTATGTCAAAAAATAGCCCGCTCAGTTGGATCGAATTATCCGCCTCCGCCTTTCGGCAGAATGTCCGGTCCCTTGCAAAAATGGCGGGAGCACGCCGGATGCTTGCCGCGCCGGTCAAAGCGAATGGGTATGGACACGGGCTGGAGGAGATCGTCGGGCTTCTGGAAAAAGAGTCCCGCGTCGATTATCTGGCAGTCCATTCCCTTTCGGAAGCGGAACGAGCACGAGAAACAGGTTGGAGCCGGAAGATCATGATGGTCGGACCGATATTCGGTTCACTGTCGGCCCGATCAGTAAAACTCGCAGTTGATGAAATCGAATCACTCCAGGTCGAACCACTGATGACATCCGTAGAACATCTCGAAGCCCTCGCTCATGAATCGAAAAAGAGAAAGAGAACATTTCGCACGCATCTGAAACTGGAGACCGGCACACATCGTCAGGGAGTAACTGAAAAAGAGCTTCTGCGTATCGCCCGTCTCTACAAGAGCTCCCCACTCAAGCGCCCGTACGGCTGCACTACCCACTTTGCGAATATCGAAGACACCACAGATCATTCATATGCCCTCACACAGTTGCAGCGATTCGAGCAGATGGTACGCATCCTTCGCAGACTCGGAGTAGCACCGGTGATTCAGCATACCGCTGCCTCGGCAGCGACGATTCTCTTCGATGAAACCAGATTCCAACTCGTGCGTCCGGGAATCTCTCTCTATGGGCACTGGCCGTCGAAGGAAACATTCCTGAGTCATCGCCTGCGTGGCGGAAAAGAGAATACTTTCAGACCGGTTCTCTCATGGCGCGCACGAATCACACAGCTGCAGGAGATTCCGGCGGATTCATTTGTCGGCTATGGCTGTACCTATCGTACGACGACCAAGACAAAAATGGCTATTTTGCCAATTGGCTACTTCGATGGCTACCCGCGTGCATTATCAAATCAGGCGTACGTGCTCATTCGCGGGAGACGTGCCCCGGTACGAGGACGAGTCTGCATGGATCTGGCGATGGTCGATGTCACCGACATCCGCGGTGTACGCTCTGGAGATATTGCCACATTGATCGGAACTGATGGTGAGGAAACGATTACTGCCGAACAACTGGCATCAATGGCGGGGACAATTAATTACGAATTGCTCGCCCGCCTTTCTCCTGAAACTCCGCGAATAGTTGTAGAGTAGATTAGTTCGTCAGTGAGGGATGCCGCCGCATGAGCTCATTCACTTGCGTACTATCAAGTCCGTTTGATGCAGCTTCCTGCAGAAGTGTCTTTCCTTCTGTTGTCATTCCTTCTTTCCCAAGAAAGTCAACGAATTCGAACATCTGTTGGGTGGTGAGTCCGTCTTTTCCTGAGCGGAAATAGCCCTGCAGTTTTTTCGCATGGAATGTCATGCGCGCACGATCCCCCTGCTGTTTGTTCAGATAGACCAGATTCATCCGTACAATCGCACGGTCAGGAAATATATCAAGCAGTTCGTTGAGCAGACGGTCCGACTCTTTGGCATTTCCCTGTTGAAAAGCAAGCATCCCGGCAAGATTGAGAATCTCCGGGTCATACGGATTCAATCCACGCGCCGTTGCGAGTGATTGCTCTGCACCTGCCTGATCCCCTCGTTGAATCTGCACCGAACCGAGATTTCGATACGCAGCCGCGAACATCGGATTCTTACGAATGACCTGATCGAGCATTGTTTGTGCTTCCACCAACCGACCGGAGTTTTTCAACTGATCTGCCTGACTCATCCATTGCACTTCAGGATACTCCGATTGATATCGCTGATAGATTTCATTCGCTTTAGTGGTATCTCCTGCACGAACGGCAAGATTCTGCTGGATGATGCGCAACGTCAGATTTCGGGAGGGATCATGCGAGATATACCGCTCGACATGCTGATCAAGTATCGCCGGGGTATTAATAGCAATCACCCGCGGAACCAGCAGGCAAGTTTGCATGCCAATGACCGCGACGATAGCCGCTCTGCGAATTGCAGTTGTCTGTGCGTTCACTACCGAGGCGACCAGCAATGCTGAGGGGATCGCCCAGAAGGAAAGCAGATCCCAGTCGCGCGGCATACCGATCCAGGGATTGACTGTCACCACCAGTAAGAGTGAAGAAAGAATCGCAACGCCGAGAAGTAGGTTCGATTTTGATTTTTGATCGCGGCTTTGTGGAAGAACAAGGAGCAAAAAGAGTGATTGAGCGAGCATAAGAACGAGATTGCCCAGATCAGCAAGATGACGCAGTGCAAAGAGTGAATACCCATCAGTGGTGACTTCGTTTGAAAAAACGGGGAGGAACGAGAATCGCGCAAACTTATCGATCAATTGAATGAAAACAATTCCGGCAATTATGCATCCAATCGCAGTGAGAAATACTATCGGACGGTTTGGGACTTCCCCTTTTTTCTTCTGTCGCAAGAAAAGCCATGCCACCAATGCAACTGCCAGCAGGAAGACTGAAAGAGCGTGCATCACCAATGCAATTGCAATGGCAACAATAGAAACAACCCAATGCAGCTTCTTCTCAAGTGCAAGCCAGAGTGATCCGATTGCAAACAGAACTGCGACATGCCAGAGGGCATAGTTTTCGACATAGCCGAAAAAGAGTAATGCATTTCCGGCGGTCAAGAGAATGAGAAGAGCGACAATTCGATCTGAGAGACGAGAATAGATTCGTGCAAGCATCCATCCTGCGCATCCGATGTAGAGCACACCGGAGAATACTGAACTGAGTTGATAGGCGAGGAGTGCATGTGCGGGAGTCTTTTCGCCAAGGAGTGACATGATGCCAACTGGCAGCATGGTCCCTCCGTAGTTGCGAGTTTTGATAATCGGATGCTGCTGTGCGATGTTGGTGAGCAGAGCGTACCCATCCCCCAGAAAATGCGACTGCGAGCGAAAGACCCACGCGACGACTGCAAAGAGCACTGCCGCTGCGCAGACTATCCCCCACCAGTAGTGCGCCTGCTTCTCCGCGACTACATCAGCCTTCACCGACCAACTGACCAGCGCGAGTGCGCTGAAAGTGCATGCGGCGACAATCACAATGCCCAGCATCAGCTGCACGACCGACAATCCACTCCACCAGTTCACCCCCCAAAGCCAGGGATGTGGGAAGAAGGCGGCAAATGAGATCAACGCGAGAAAGAGAGTAAAGGGGAAGAGGGTTTTTCGAATACCGGGCATCTGTTGCATGAGTCAGTATACGACGTCAGAGCAACGCGCAAAAGTATCAGAAATGTGCGAGGTGGTTAACGAAGCCCGGGGTATCGCTCAATAAGCATGCGCGCACCGGAGGTGTCCATGCCACGTTGTACAGCACTCTGCAAAAATTCACGAGCTAGGTCATTGAGCCCGAGTCTAGCGAGAGAATTGATTATTGCGACGGTTTCTGTCGGCGGGATATCCGTACGACCACGCAGCCACTGAGAGTATTCTTTGGCTTTGGTGGTGTCATTCAGGGCATGTGCAAGATTCAAGAGATTAACCCGAGCAACAATGTTCTCTGGATTGTAGATGAGTGATTTTTTCAAGAATACTTCTGCCTCAGAGTACCTCTTCTGTCCATATGCGATCACCGCATAATTATTAATCATATCTGGGCTGTAAGGATTAAAAGCCGATGCGATGTCGAGATTTCGCTTCGCAGAATCAAGCTGTCCTATTCCAATCTGACCCAGCGCTAAGTTATTGTATGCATCGGATAGCATCGGATTTCTTGCAATTGCTGCACGGCACTGTTGAATTGCCAGGTCATGTCTCCCGCGGGCAGAAAGGTATTGAGCACTACGTGTCATTTCGATTTCGGGAAATTTTTCTTTCACTTCATATTCAATACTCTGTGCTCTTTCCTCAAACCCCTGTTCGCGCATGAGGAGTGTCTGTGTAATTCTGAATTTCATGTTTCGCATGGTGTCTTGTGTAAAATAGGAATCGAAATGCTTCCACATAAGGGCACGATCAGTATTTGCTGCGACCCTCGGAACGAGCAGCAATGCATTCAGGGCGACCGCCATTGTTACCACAGATGTCGACACTCTTTTCTTATCAGAAAAACAGCTGCTTGTAACCCAAAGAGCAAACGGAATCATCCAGAAGCTCAGGAGATCCCAGTCGCGTGGCATGCCAAGCCATGGGTTCACCCAAAAGGCAAGCTCAAGCCCGGTGAGTGTGACAAAGAGGAGAAATTGTCGTTCCGAAGACAGTTTTCCAAATTTGCCAGCAAGAAGAAGAATCGGAAGACTTGGTATGAGCATGAAGATTAGGTTTGCAGTGTCGGCGAGATGTCGCAGAGAAAACAGAGTGTAGGCATCGGCCGTAAATTCATTCGGGAAAATTGGCAAGAAGGACATCCGTGCAAAATTGTCTATGAGATACATCGAGAGAGCACCGAGGAATGAAACAACCACCGCCACTATGGCTGAAAGACGCGGACCGGGAATCTTCTTCCATTTCGTCTGCCTTGCAACAAAAGGGAGAAGTGCACCGATAGCAGCTGGGATCAGGCTCACTGCAAAAATGTGGGTCACAAGCGCAAGTAGTGTCAATGCAGCGAACCAAATGGCATCACGAAATTTCTCATCACGAATAAATCTATAGCCGAAGACACATGCGAGAAGATAGACCACATGAAAGAGCGGATAGTTTTCCGCGTAGCCGAAGTAGAGCAGCATATTGCCGCTGGTCAAAAGCAGGAGGAATAGAATCAGACGCTCGGAGAGTTTCTTGAATAAAACCGAGCAGGCAAATGCTGCAGCGAGGACATACAATACACCTGCACCGACAGATGTAAATTGATACGCAAGCTGCGCACGAGTTGGAGCATCCCCTGGGAGAATATCATAAAGGAAAAGCGGGACGAGTGATCCGCCGAAGTTTCGTGCTTTAATGATTGGTTCTGCAAGCTGGAGATTTCCAATGACTGCGTAGCCGTCCCCCAATACAAAAGATTGGGCTCGAAAAAACCAGCCGAGCAGCGGCACGAGAACGGCAGCGGCTATTACAATGAGTTTCCATCGATTTTGAACTAGAGTGTCATTCCGATTTGTTAGTTCATGACGTTCTGCCCAAAGCATGAGTATGAAAGAAAGCACCGAGATCAGAATCACTGCAGTTGCACTCAGTAATGTTGGAACGGCCCCCAAACCGCTCCACCAGTTCACCCCCCAAAGCCAGGGATGCGGCAAGAGAGCGGCGAAAATCAACAGGGTGGCAAACACCACTGCGAAAATGATGACAGAAACCGGAATTCGGGGGGAACTCATCTGGTTCTAGTATACAATACTGAGGTGTGGATGGGCAGCTTCGGATTTCTCATGCTCAACATGCCAAAAACGTCGGGGGTTGTGCAAATCGGGGTGCAGGACATATACTCCCCCTGCCCATTGTGAATCTATTCACGATCTGGGGGATGACCACGACGATTTCGACCCCACTTGCTCCCTCTCACTCCCCTATCTGTGAGAATCGGGGCCGGTGAACAACATTGAAACAGGAAGACCAGCTACAAGCTCTCCTATGCCACGCCGCCGAATCGCCGAATCGACCATTCACCGGCTTTCCCTCTATTTTCGGACACTTTCAGCCACCGAAAAAGAGGAGCGGGAGACAATCTCATCCAAAGAGCTCGCCCGGCGGGAAAAACTGACCCCGGCGCAGGTTCGGAAAGACCTCTCATTTTTCGGTTCATTCGGCACTCGCGGGCTGGGCTATCCGGTTACGGAGCTCAAGGAGAGAATCGGCGGGATTCTGGGGCTGAATCGAACCTGGAATGTCGCGCTGGTCGGGGTTGGAAATATCGGTTCGGCTCTTGTTTCCTACAAAGAATTCGCCAAACAGGGGTTCAATATCGTTCGGGTTTTCGACAATGATCAGCGAAAGATCGGCTCGAAACATCGCGGGGTGACAGTCTCCGATATTCGCCGGTTGAAAGAGGAGGTCAAATCGGGGGAGGTCGAAATCCTGATTCTGGCGGTGCCGGGTCTGGTTGCGCAGTCGGTGGTCGATGAGGCGATCAAAGCGGGAATCAAGGCGATTCTGAATTTCGCGCCGGTGCAGTTGAAAGTGCCGGAGGGGGTCTATCTTCGAAATGAAAATATGTCGATGGAACTCGAGTATCTCTCCTTCGCGCTCGTGAATAATCATAACCAGCGACGCCGAACAGCAAAGAAGAAGCCCTAAACTTCGATTTCTTTAGAGAACCCCCCAGAAAATCCCGTCTCGACGGATTCCCGAAAATGGGGTATAATAGCCCAGATGACAAAACTACGACGTTACCTGTTCCCGATGCTTCTGACCCTTTCCCTTCCTTTGTCAACCATGGTCGCCACTGCCCAACAGGTGCAGGTCGGCAAGACGATTGACCCGAAATTATCAGACATTCTGGTTCGCGGGGGGAAAGCACTCAAAGCCGAGAATTTCAATGGTGCTCGCGCACTCTATGCCGAAGCCCTCGCCATCGACAGTACCAATCTGGAGGCACTGCGAAACTACGCGCTGTCACTTTCCCGATTAGGAAAGAAAGCGGATGCAATTGAGGTGCTCAATCGGGCAATCAAGCAATCACCGAATGATCCGGAGCTGTACAATAATCTCGGTGTGACTTTTTCCGATATCCAGAATACAGAACAAGCGATCGCGGCATTTCGCAATGCCATCGCGCGTGATTCGATGCAGTCATTGTATCATACAAATTTGGGGGGTGAACTGGCAAAATCGAAGAAACCGGAACTTGCACTGGAGTCACTTCGGACAGCCGCGAAAATGGATAGTGTCAATACGTCGATACCCTTTTGGATGGGAAATGCTTTTGCCTCACAGCGAAAATTTGATTCAGCGGCGTATTACTATCAGCGCTGTCTTGATCGAGGACAGCAGAGCTGTGAGGTCTATCATTTTCTGGCGGTCGCGCAGCGAAATCTGGGGAAGCAGGCAGAATCAGAGCAGACGATGCTCAAGGGGATTCAGGCGGACACGACGTGTGCGGTCTGCTTTAGTGATCTGGGGATGATCTACGCGCAGCAGGGGAAATATATCGCCGCGCAGGTGAATCTGGAGAAGGCGGTTCGATTTGATTCGACCAATTACAATGCCTGGATCGCGCTGGGGACGTCGTATTATATGTCCGAGATGTTTGCCAAATCGGATTCAGTGGTCTGGCGTCTGAAGCATGTCGATTCCAATCTGGTGAATCGGATGCTGAATCTGATCAAATCAGAAGTCGACCGAAAGAACAAGCCGAAACTGGAATCGAAGTAGAGTCTCTCTTTGACTTGGTGCCCCACCCTTCGGGTGGGATTAGATTTCGGTAACTTACTCTTTGTAACGAATCAGTATTCGGTGCCCCAGAGCTTGCTCTGAGTTTTTCTTTGTCTTGGTGGCCTGTCACCCGCTTCGTGTGCGGGGTACCGCGTCCTGACCAAACGGCTGAGAATATCCTCTCGTTATTCTTCGGCGATCTCAACATGACATATTCAAGAACCCGACCCACGGGGCCGCGCTACTTCTTCATTGGTAGCCCTGAGCACCCGCTCAGGGTTCTTGATTCTCTTCGGTGCCCCACTGCGCAGACAACGGAGTCGACCAGCGGTGGGTTCCCGGTCTGAGTTTTTCTAAAGGGAATATGGACCTGGAACCCACCAAGAATGCAGCGACCAAAGAGATGGACTCTACGGAATGTCACCCGAGTCTATTTCTTAGATTTCAGCCCCTTCAGATCTTTGTTCAAGGCATTTGCAAAGTCGATTGCCACATACTGAAAAGAAGATCCGCTCGTCTCCATCCATGAGGTAGCTTTTGCTCTGAAGTTACCGGCAAATACAACCGTTCCTGATTGACGGTTCACTAATTGCATGTGCACGATCATCACACCCGACTTCCCAAAGATACCGCCGAACAAGAACCTGCTCATGGCATCCCCCTTCTCAAATTCTACAAGGGAGGAGCGGACCTCAAAGTCACCGTCACCAAGACTGTCGATGGTCGAAAAGACATTGCGATTCTTCAGTGCCTTGATGACGAACTCTCTGAATTTCTGTACCTGCTCCAGATTGGGACGGTTCTTGTCTTCCTGCGCATTGGGGAGTTCATCTTTCATCAGTGTGACGATGACTTTTTCGCTTTGAGTAATGCTGGTATCGAGATGCTGTGAAATCGTGAAACGAGTAGAGCAGCTAGTGCAAACTAGCAAAAGCGCGGCGATCAGAGTGAGTTGCATAGTTTTCATCTGTGAATCAATTCTCGTCCTGTTACTGTGTTCCTAAGGTAAAGGCCAGGCCGATGCGAAGGTTAAATTGCACCGCTGAGGCAAGACCGTTGTCTGTACTTTCGACGTAAATGACCGGGGCATCCATAGCGATATCGATTCCCACCCCACGTGAGACTGCAAGAATGACTCCAATTGATGCATCAACCATGAATCTGGTATCATCAATACTGACCAGCCCCGATCCGAATGCTGTGGAAAGGTCGTTCGTCATGAATCCTATTCCCCAATAGCCATAAAATTCACTGGATTGCTTTGATGATTGACTTAGACGGGAATGATAGAGAACGCCAGCGCTGAAACGTTGATATTTGAAATCAACATTGCTGATTTCAGTTGTTGAATTACCGAAAGAAACCTGAGCGCGAAAAGCCAGACTACTCCAGGTCCCGATCGAGAGTGATCCGTTGATCGAAGTTCCGGGATCAATGCCATCATAGTAACTTCCGATTGGCAGAAAATAACCGGGTCCACCGGTAATCATCACTTTCCAGGGTGTTCGCTCGGCATTTCTCGATGCCTGGTCTCGTCTGGAGACCCAGGGGGATTTAGTCTCAGTTGAGTCGACAGATGTTGATTCCTGTGCTTCAATTGCAGTTGAATATGCAACAAGCAAGAGCATGGTAAGGGCAAAAGGCCTAAGCGAACTTATGTTTCTGATAAATCCAACCTCCTATCCGATGATCCAGAAGTGATCATCAAGAAGCCGAGTATAGTGACTCGATCGCTTGTTCGTCAACCCGCGCTTCTTCTGACTTCACCAGTCGTAGAGTATGTTTAAGAAGTCATGGTGACAAGAGTGCTCGTTGCTCAATTCTGTTTTTTGGTTAATACATACTCTTTGATCAAGATTGTTTATTGAAATCCCACCCGTAAGAGTAGAATGGGGCACCGGCCTGAGTTTTTCGGAAAGAATATGGACCAGGAACCCACCCCTTGTTCACGCATAGCGTGAACTACGGAGTGGGGCACCGAAGAATAGACCCCGCACCCGAAGCGAGAGAACAAGACACGGAATCCCACCCACCAGTCCTCTTGTCACCCTGAGCCTGTCGAAGGGTGACTTCCGCATCATGCACGGGACATCATGCTTCGACAAGCTCAGCATGACAAGAAAATACCCACCCGAATGGTGGGGCACCGAAGAGTCCGCATTCACAAAAAAAAGGCGCTGATTCGCGCCTTTGTATTTTCAACTCGATTTCTTCAATCGAAATGAGCGATCAGATCACCACCGGTTCGAAATCAAGAAGCTCGATCTTACGGTTGGTAGTTGCGGTAATCACAATCACATCTCCGACTCGCTGATAAACCAGACGGCATCCCTTGCAATTGTGGTCGTAGAGAGTCAGTCCATTTTTTTGAATTGGATGTTTGAGCAGATCTTCAGGAATCTCAAAAGAAGCAGCTGGTGCGACAAAGACTGAAACGATCTTGTCACCGTCGGCATAGACATAATGACCGAGTGCTTTTCCGGTACATTCATTGATACATCCACCAATTTCGGGGAGTCCATCCTCGGCATCGACAAGGGTGAGCCCGAGCTCACCAGCCATTCTCTTCGCAGACTCATGACATTTTCCGGTTTCGGTTGTATGGACAAACTTTCCGGTCGCCTGAAACTCACTCACTGCTTCCCAGTGAGCACTCTCAAGTGCGATGTACGCGTCATGATGCTCTTCCAGTTTGAGACCGAAATAACCCGCACCAACTGCCAACACGAGTGAGGCAGCGTAGGCGAACCACTTTACCGCCGGAAGAAGACGAACTTTCGGCGCAACAGAAGTAGTCTTGGTCGATATCGGAATCATCGATTCTTCACGATCGACATCATCAAGAGCTGACATGATTGATTTGCGAAGTCGGGGTGAAGCAGTTTCGGTATGTACGCGCTTGAGTCGTGCCACCATCGCCTGATGTACGGCCTGCTCACGGCCGAATGCCGCCGCGAGTTCGGCATCAGTCTTCAGGTATGCCTGAAATTCACGATTCTCCGTCGGAGTCGCCTGACCGTCAATGACGGCATAAAAAAGTCGCTGGGCATCAGCACGAGTCATGAACATTCCTTACGAAACTGCGGGTTTACCGCTTTTGATATAACCCTGTTTCACTGCATAATCGTGCAGCTCTTTTTGAAGCAACTTTCGCCCGCGATGGATTCGGGATTTGACGGTTCCTAACTGCAAACCGACAATCTCCGCGATCTCCTGGTACGAATAGTCTTCCAAAAATGAGAGCACAACCACTTCTCTAAAATCCTCAGGTAGGGTGTCGATGGCACGTCGAACGTCGTCATCGAGCAATTTATTCAGAAATTCCGTCTCCGGGTTTTCCTGTGACGCCAGTGACGCCACTTGCCCGTAGACGTAATCATCATTCTCTTCATCGACACTGACCGAGATTGGGGCACGGGAACGGGAACGGTATTCGTTAATGAAGATGTTGGTCATGATCTTGAATAGCCAAGCACGGGCGTTACTGCCCGGTTCAAAGCGATCCCAGAATCGGTAGGCCTTAACGAATGTTTCCTGTACCAGATCCTCTGCGTCAGTTTCCGATTTTGTCATCCGCAGCGCGGTGCGAAGAAGTGCATCCATATGGGGGACTGCCTCGCGCTCAAAACTGCGGCGTTTCTCTTTTGGCTCCATCGGCGGACGAACCGTCGGTGGGAGCTGCATTTCAATTTCAGACTGCTCTGGACCGGAGCCGTTTGATTCACCAACTGGCGAATCGACGGGAGCAACCACGTTCGGTTGGAGTTCTGTATCGGTCCGCTTATCGTTGGCCATGACTGCCTCGGTGTTTTGAATACTCGGTCGCAGCCGTGACCCCCGTCACTATGGCAGAACGAAGCTCACCATGCAGAGGTTCCCAATAGGGGGCTAATTTTTTCAATCCGAAAGAGTTGTATGAATTCTGCGCCTCGAATTTTGGACTGACAGGTAGAGAAACCCCTGGCAGTCCAGACTGGCAGAGTATGGCAGTTGAATTCGTTTCATCATGAGACGTAGACCGTGTCAAGGGTAGCCGCGCACGATCATCTTTGGGGTGTGGTGTCATCTGGGTCTAAGCTACGGGATTGCAGGCAGGTCGGCAAGAGGAGCCGCCAGAGGGGGCACCCCCGTTTCCGGCACTTTGAGCTTCAGTTTCCCGATAGGGATTCTTTTCGTATGATACTAGTCTGTGTCACCGTCAGCCGACAGATCACCATTTCAGTTTTCAACCAATGAGTTGAAAATCCTGGCTGTTTTCGCCGGGTTAGCCCTGCTGCTTTGCACCATTGCGATTGTCCGTCCGCTTCTGACTCCTCAGGTGGCAGTCAACCCGCTTCCTGCGGTGGGGGTGGAATTGGATGAATTGACCGAAGTGATCAGTTCAATGACCGGCT
The DNA here is from genome assembly GCA_964518635.1 of uncultured Ignavibacteriales bacterium. Classification (GTDB taxonomy): domain Bacteria; phylum Zixibacteria; class MSB-5A5; order GN15; family FEB-12; genus CAZFGK01. The sequence goes on along the minus strand of CAZFGK010000008.1, from coordinate 38,648 downwards.
CATCAGTCAGTTCAACCAGTGGTGAAGAGAATCTGAACCGACCTATTACTGCCTTCCTGATTGATCCGAATACTGCCCCGGCAGACTCTCTCGAATTGCTGCCCGGTATCGGGCGCGTTCTTGCAGACCGGATTATTGAACATCGCGCAAAATATCCGTTCAAATCCCCGCTTGATCTTCTCGCCGTTCGCGGGATCGGTACCTCGACGTACGAAAATCTTCGCCACTTTATTCGCATCGATCCGAATCGTATTCCAGGCAAAGATCAACTTAAGAAAGACATGAAATAACCGATGAGCACATTTCTCGCCCTTGATCTGCTGATTCCGGGAATGGTCTGCTATGTCTACACACAGAGTTCCAGTGGCGAGCTTTCCTCTGAACCAACCCATTGGACGCAGGACGAATCCGAAATCCAATCACTGATTCGAGATGCCGCTCAGATTGCGATTGCGATTGATGACCAGTTTTGGATCACGAAGACTATCCCTGTTCCGGCAAGATTTCGGAGTCACCGGAATGAAGTATGCATCTTTGAGCTGGGAGGATCGCTGAGTGATCAGCCCGATGACTTTATCTATGCGATTTCTCCGTCGAGTGCTCGTACAGATCTCGGTTATTCACTGGTCTCGGCGATACGAAAAGAGCGCGCTTATCAACTGTTCAGTTCTCTTCTCACGTCAGGACAGTTAGAGCATGTTCGATTGGTTCCTCGCAGCATGATGCTCGCCTCTGGATGGATGCAACTGATGCATCAGCCGCGTGCATCACTATTGGTCACTCAGCATCAGGGGGTCGGTGCGCTTGCTATGGTGCGAGGGGATGAACTGCTCTTGAGTACATCGCTTCGCATTCGCGCTACCCGCGCCAGTCAGTTTGCTGCTGTTGCCGGATTAGAGATTGCCACTCAACTTTCAAATATCGCAGCACACCGAACAACTCCGCAGGAAATTCTGGAGGCACAGGAGGAGTTGTCGCGGGTGGTCTGTTTTGGTGATCTGGATACCGATCAGGTCAGATCAGAACTGGTCTCTCGACTCAATCTTGTAGTAGAATCAGGATCATCATCAGTCTATCCCTCACTTCCGATTCCAATGCGGCTGCGTGACAGTTGGTTGGTTGCAATCGGGATGATGCGGGAGCATTTGTCACGAGATCAGCATAATGAGACAGAAATCATGACCATACGAGAGGGTAGAGGATGACTCGTCGATCGATCACCACACTACGCCGCGCGGTCTATCCGGGGACCTTTGACCCCGCCACCAACGGACACCTGTCACTCATCGAACGGGCTCTTCCGTTATTCGATGAAGTAATCGTGGCAGTGGCGGAGAATGAAAGCAAACATCCGATGTTTGATCTGAACGAACGAATCTCTCTGATGAAAGCGAGTGTGGCATCCTTGGCGGCGTCGAAACGAGTCAAGGTCGTCGGTTTCAGCGGGCTGCTTGCTGATTTTGTGCAGCGGGAAAAGGCGTGCGCGATTATTCGTGGTCTTCGTGCGGTTTCTGATTTCGAATATGAATTTCAGATGGCACTCATGAATCGTGAACTCGCGCGTGAGGTGGAGACTGTTTTCATGATGCCCGCCCTGACATGGGTCTATCTTTCATCGTCGATAGTGAAGGATGTCGCCACGAATGGCGGGGATGTCCGCGGGCTGGTGCCGTCTCCGGTGTTGAAGGCGTTGAAGAAGAAGATTGGATGATGGGTTGGGGAATTCGTTTCGCATCGCATTCGCACTCTTTCTCTTTCTCATTGTAGTTGGCTGCTCTACAGAAAAATCTGAACAGGAGAATATCCTGTCGCAGATGGGCCCGCCGACTGATTCGCTTGGGAAACTAAGCTTCGAAGAACTTGACTCAGTACTTCAAAAATTCCCGCGGAGATATGACATCCCGGTTGAGTATTCGCGACGAGCTCAACTTCTTTTTTCTAGAAGAGTTTACGAACTTCCTCAACTCGAATCTGAAAATGCTGAGCCTGATAATTTTATTGAGATGAGAAAGAAGCTTCTAAGAAAGAAACTTGATAGCAATGGTCTGGGTGATGGTCCATACCCGCCGTTTGGGATTCTAGAAGGAGTTTCCGACTCTGAAGTTGCCGTTCTGGCTCTACGAACAAGATTCTTTGATCAAAGAAAACAATCGCGTCTACCAAAAGACCCTCAGCTCCTGCGCATTGTTGCAGCGATCACGATGGCTGGCAGTCTAACTGCAGGTCAAACCGGATACAGTGGGCACTTTGAAAATAGATACGCTGTTTGTGTACAGACATTGAATGGACTCCAGACCGACTCATTGTTCGACATAGCATACGATCCTCTAGACGGATCACTCTATGTTTCGTCATTGAAAGCAAATATGATATATCGTGGAATCCGATTTGATTCCTGTGAGTGGGACTTTACTCCATTCACGATCACCCATGCAAACGGAATGGGAACACCGCAAGGGTTACTTATCGATAATCAACGAAGAATTCTCTGGACTCTCTCTACCGAACCTGACGCTCTTTTTGGCTTTTCGCTGGTGACGGGTAAGCCCTTGTATAGAGTAGATGCACCGAAGCAGAATCAGAGACAAGGATTCCATTCACTCTGTCTTGTTCAGGACTCCCTGCTATTCATTACTGCTAGTACTGCCAGCCGGGTTTATAGGTATCGCATCTCACAGCTTCTAGACACACTGGAGATTGTAACCGAAGAGATATTTTTTCCACGAGCAATTGCCTATCTGCCGGTGAATAAAATGGTGTATGTAGCTTCCCAGCGAGATGGCATGTACACATTCAATCCAGATACATTGGCAGTAAAACGGGTTGAGTGGAAAAGAGCGGTGACCGATGCCGGTATGCGTAAACTTCATACCCTTCCCAGGGGTGTACTCCTAGGTTTACATGATTCATACGGTCCGACGCGCGCTGTTAGATACACCATTGACTCGATCGGAACAGTGGTTCAGCATGTACGTCCGGGCCGGATTACTTTTTTGCAGTCAATCGACTACATTAGTAGTGATACCTATGGTGACACAGTTTTCTCCTTGATGAAACACGAAAAAACCATGATCTATTCGGGAAAGGATAGCATTGAGATTGGAGTACCAGGAGTTCAGGTAAATGTGGACTTATTGCCTCTCCCGGTCGAACCAGTTGCACCACTACAAAAATAGAAAATGACACAAGAAAACACAGTCCCCGATTCCTCCGAACCACGCCTCCCTCTCCTCGACCTTGTCCGCATACGGCGAGAAAAGGTACGTCAACTTCTCGCCAAAGGGATCAATCCCTACCCCTATACCTTCGATCGCACGCATCAGCTTGCAGAAGTCCGCACATCATTTGAATCGCTTGCCGCAAGTCAGACCGATGTCCGCGTAGCCGGTCGCATCATGACCAAGCGGAAGATGGGGAAAGCGATCTTTGCCGATCTGCGTGACATGTCCGACCGTTTTCAGATCTATCTCCGCAAAGATGATGTCGGCGAAGCGGCATTCGAAATGTTCGACCTGCTCGATATCGGCGATATCGTTGGCGTCGTCGGCTACCCTTTCACTACGAAGACTGGCGAACCGACCATTCATTCCAAAGAGGTTACTCTCCTCACCAAGTCGCTCCATCCCCTGCCGGATAAGCACAGCGGTTTCACTGATATTGAATCACGTTATCGTCGTCGCTATGCTGATCTGATTGTGAATCATGAAGTACGCGAGACATTTCTGCGACGCAGTAAGATTGTTCAGTTGATTCGTGAATTTCTGACGAGTGAAAAATTTCTCGAAGTCGAAACACCGATTCTCCAACCAATCTACGGCGGTGCCTCGGCGCGACCGTTCAAGACACATCACAACACGCTCGATATTCCGATGTACATGCGCGTGGCAGATGAACTCTATCTCAAACGGCTGATTGTCGGTGGCTATGATAAAGTCTGGGAGTATTGCAAAGATTTCCGTAACGAAGGTATGGATCGGCTGCATAATCCGGAATTCTCGATGATCGAATTGTATTGGGCCTATGCCGACTATCGCGATATGGGGACCCTTCTTGAGCGGATGCTTCGGCATGTAGTGCATGGGCTGTATGGCACCTACCAGGTCAATTACGGCGATCATGTGATCGATTTCGAAAAACCATTTCGCTGGCTCTCAATGATTGGTTCTATAAAAGAAGCAACCGGAGTTGATTTCACCGACCTGACCTATGAACAAGCGAAAGCGGAAGCCGCAAAACTACATATCGCCACTGCTGATCTGATCAATCGTGGAAAAGTGATCGAAGCGGTATGGGAGGCGAAAGTCGAACACACATTAGTGCAACCGACTTTCATCTGCGATTTCCCGGTTGAAATTTCACCTCTTGCGAAAAAACATCGCGAAGATCCGCGACTGACTGAGCGATTTGAATTGTTCATTGCCGCGCAGGAGACCGGGAATTGTTTCAGTGAGCTGAATGACCCGATAGATCAATTTGAGCGATTCCTGCAGCAGGGGAAGGCACTCGAAGCAGGGGATGAAGAAGCGCAGCCGCTAGATGATGATTTTATCACTGCCCTTTGTTACGGCATGCCGCCAACTGCGGGGCTTGGAGTGGGGATTGATCGGCTGGTGATGCTGCTGACCAATCAGCATTCGATTCGGGATGTGTTGTTCTTCCCACAGATGAAAGATACGAAAGATGGCTCCGTTTCGGTGACGAAAATTCTGTCGGTGATTCGCGAGGAAGAATTGAAGAAGTAGCGAGGGTAATTCTTGTAGGGCGGGCTTGGCTTCCAAGCCGCTATTTAGTCTTCTCTTGTAGGGCGAGTCAGTTTCTGCCTCGCCATCTTCTCATGTCATGCTGATCCGCCGCGGCGGATCGAAGCATGAGTTCCTCAGACATTCACAAGAGTCAGCCTTCGACAAGCTCAGGGTGACAAGAGGGGCAGGCCGGGAGGCATGCCGCCCTCACTGAATGTCAATTTCTTCGGTGCCCCACTGCGCAGACGACGGAGTCGGCCAGCGGTGGGTTCCCGGTCTGAGTTTCTCTGAAGAAATATGGACCTGGAACCCACCCCTTGTTCACGCGTCGCGTGAACTGCGGAGTGGGGCACTGAAGAGAAGACAACGCACCCGAAGCGGGAGCGGTCCACCAAGACATGGACCCACACGAAGGGTGGATCACCAAGAATTATTTCGACCCCTTACCCCATCGACTCAATACGCGATTTCAAGAACTCCTGCTCACGAAGATTCTCTGTCAGTTGGAGTGCACGCGCAAAACATCCGCGAGCTTCCTTGTTGCGATGCAATCGGCGCAGCAAGTCCCCCTTTACGGCATGAAATAGATGATATCGCTGCATACTCGGATCATTTTCAAACATTTCCAATTGGCCGAGTCCCGCGCGAGGGCCATGACGAAATGAATAGGCGACCATTCGATTGATCTGCACAATCGGTGATGGAGCAATAGTCATCAGTGTATCGTACGATTCGAGAATCGTCTGCCAATCGGTGCACTGCAGATCGACCGCGCGGACATGGCAGGAGAGAATCAGGGCCTCAAGATGGTAACTGGTGATCTGTGATCCACGTCGTGCGTGATCAAGCCAACTGAATCCGGATGCAATCAATCTCTGATCATATTTACGTCGATCTTGCTCTTCAAGTAACACCAGTTCACCAGATGAATCGATTCGAGCCGGGAGACGCGCGAGTTGGAATTGAAAGAGTGCCATCAGAGCTTCCGCACCGGGCATCAGTTGTTCATCGCGTGAGATCAGATCATGCGACAGGATCAATGTCAGGAGACGCTCAGCTTCACGGCAGAGTTCCGGCCTTGTCAGCGATTCCCCCTGTGCACTCAAGTATCCTTCGTTAAAAAGAAGATAGAGCGAACGAAGTACCGTCTCGATTCTGGCATTCAATGCATCCCCGACAGGAAATTCGAGAATATCTCGATTTTCTCTGAGCTGCTTTTTCGCCCGTACAATTCTCTGCGCAATGGTTCGTTCATCAACCAGAAAACTTTTCGAAATCTCCTGCGCGTTGAATCCAGCCACCACCTGCAACGTAAGGGCAAGTTGCGCATCAACGGAGAGGGACGGATGACAACAAGCGAACAGCATCTGCAGCAGGTCATCGGCGATTTCACCTGCAAAAGTTGCATCTGATGGTTGTTGGTGTGATGGAAGAATATCGGAATGTTCATCACTAAGTCGAATAGTGAATCCGCAGCGACGAGTCAGATCAATCGCGCGATTCTTCGCGACCTGAGTGAGCCAGCCGGATGGATTTGTTGGCAACCCATCCTTCGGCCAGCTTCGCATCGCAGCGAGCAATGTATCCTGTGCGATATCCTGCGCCGATTGGATCGCTTCATCGGTGGGGTATGAGCTGTCACGAGTGAGTCGCATCGACAGCCAGGCAACGAGACGGCCGTACTCATGACGAAAGCGATCAGGGGTGAAATAGTCAGCAGGGTTCGCCGTTCGCTCCTTCTCGCTCTTCGTCAGAGTTTTCTTCGGCTCAGTCATTTTCCCCCGCCTGACAACTGATCAACTCTTGCTATGATCGATGACTTCACGAATTTCGACATAGCCGCCATTTTCAAGTGACGGGCAACCCTTTGCATATGAAACTGCTTCGTCATAATTGCTGGCAGTGACGGTAAAAAAGCCACCGACACTCTCTTTCGTTTCGACATACGGGCCATCCACGAATGAGCCGTTTTTCTTGCTGAGCACCCGACCAGTTGGGGCGAGTTCATCCCCCGCTTCATAGACATTTTTTGCGCGAAGATCTCGTATCCAGGCCATGTATTTTTCTACTATCGCCTGCATCTCGGCTGGAGATTTGGTGGTATCTTCTGATCCCTTGAAAAGTAGCATGTAGGACGGCATCGACGACTCCTTTTACTTCTGGTTCTCTTTTTCCGTTTGCTTTGTTACTCTACTGACGTGAACAACAGAGCAAACTCGACCGACCAGCTCCTGAAATATACTGCCAAAACGTTTTTTAGCGACAGGGGGATGATCTGAGCATCCGGATCAGTCGCTGCATCTGTTTTGAAGTGGAGTTTTCGGCAATTCTAAAAATCGCCGAGAAAACCGGCGCGAAAAGTATCGAAGAGTTGCAGGAGCATATCACGTTTGGCAAACGTTGCCGTCTCTGTCACCCCTATGTCAAACGGGGATTGAAAACTGGCGAGACTGTTTTTTCAGAAATACTCTACGATGACGATGATACGATTGCGGAGAATCCGCCGGGACAAGAAGAAATCGACTAGGTTCCTTAGTTGTCCAACTCAAGGTAGCCTTGTTCACCCGGTTCAAGACGGAGCACTTCAGTTACTAATAAGATCGAATATTTAGTACTGATTACGTTATTGTCGTAGTCGTAATTCACCGTAACTCTAACTCGAGCAATCAGTGAGTCACCCGGTCGGACATCAATTTTCCTACTTTGAAATTCCCTAAGCCAATCTTGGTCCATAATAGGCGCGTCAATTCTCGTTCTCCCATGACGAAATTCCCACATTGAATCACCCAAATAGTCAGGCTTTTTGACCTTTAGAATCATATCGTTTTCGTTACTAAGTGACTTCTTGGTAAGAAGTTCTTCGATTTCTTCAGTAACAAAGGAGAATTCAAGATTGAATGAAGTACTCACTTCGCCAAATCGATAGATAGCTCGATCTTCACGTTCTAGATTCGCCAACGCCCCCGTCATATTTTCAAGTGCTTTAATAATATGAGTTCGCTGAATTTGAACGGGCTTAAGCTTATTCTGATCTCTGTGTTCTGACGCGATTGTAACAATCGAACGCCGAAGGTCATCGATCTCTGAAGGGCTGGATACTTTTGCTTTGCCGTCGCAAAACTTTATTAATTGATGCTTTGCCTTCACCAAAATTAGTCCCAAGAGTCGTTTCGGTTCGCCAGTCTTCAGTTCCTCATCAGGAATTTCTTTCAGCTTATTCGAAAACCATGCCCGTATTGAACCTCCCTCAATATTTTCGAGATAAAGTACAGGTTCCAGTTTTTGGTCAAGTGACCCAGAAATGTCCTTGTCAAACTGTTCGAAGGCTCCAATTAGAGCTGCGACTGTACGGAAGACTCTTGAAGGATCTCCTGACGACTTCCTAAAATCTATCTCAAGACAAAAGACAGCAGGATCAGATGATGGATCCGGACTAGATTTGACTTTTTGGTTTGGCATGACGCAAATCTAACTGAACACCACGAAGAAGTTCAATCACAAATTACTAGTACGCGAGGATCAGCGGCACACCCGGTTCCGCCATGCGGTAGAGGGTGATGGAGGCGGTACTGTCTATGGTCGTAACGAGAAAGACCTCACCGAATAACTGATTGAAGACATTCTTGACGGATAGGACCGTATTCTTGAATTTCGAGGTCTCAGTCCCTTTTACGTCTGATCGAAACTCCATCACGAAGCCGTCATCAAATTCAATCTGAAATCTCTCCGGAATCTCCCGCTGGATCAGCGCCTTGTCGATCTTGAGAGCTTCCCCGACAATCGAGAGTACCGAATCAGGGGTCTGATCTTTACCGGAGAAAAGATGCTTCTCTTTGATGCGCCTTACATAGTGCTGCTCTGGATTATCGAGACTCCTGATGAAATCTTTGATCTTCTTTTCGTCATCCTCTTTCAAAGTAAGTGGATGATTCCAGACCACCGCGCCACCGAGCTTGATCACCAGCATGCGGCGAATCAGATCAAGAACAAGATAGGGCTTGGCGGAATCAGCAAGAGCGAGTTCCGCTTCCAGTCGCTCGGAATCTTTCCGAATATCTTCAGCAGAACGAGTCGAGACCGGCTCATTTGATTTTGAAGTCTTCGGTTTTTTTTGAGTTGTTTGCGCGGCGGTAGTATCTGAAATCGAAATCGTGAGCAGAGTAAGGATCGTTACTGCAACGAAGCTAACAAGCAGACGATTGATATCAGTAGAGAGATTTCTCACGATACTAGAAAATATAGACCTGGGTTCCCATCGGAACCTGTTTATACAATTCGCCAAGCTCGACCGAGCCGACACGGACGCAACCGTGCGTGACGCCGACTCCGAGCAACCGTTCATAGATCGTGCCATGAATAAAGTAGCCGTCCCCGAATCCCATGGCAAAATCCCCCATCACGCGCGGGTCGAGACGTTCCTGGTCATTCTTGGGAACCGCCTCCCCTTCTTCAATGAATGCCCAGTCCGGTTTACGCCACCAGGGTTCTTTGATTTTGGAGCTGATCTTGAATACTCCGCGTGGAGTATCGAAGATCCATTTTCTTCCGGTGGCTGAGTCGGTTAGTTCGCCGCCAGAGCCGGTTGAACAATCGGCGATCAGCAAGATGGAATCTTTGGTGCGCAGAGTGATCTTGTTGGCGTGAGTATCGATCACGATGTACGGGCGTTTTGGCTGCTTGCCCGTCATCTTCTTTTGCAATTCGGCAAGCTGTCCGGCTGGTGTGGATGCGCTTTTCTTTGATCCCTTTGTATTTCCCGATGGCTGGTCTTCCGAATCACCATCATTTGCACTCACTTCTGAAATCTGGACGCCACCACTTGGGGAAAAGAAAATGAAATAGGTCCCGCCAACGACGACGACCGCCACCAGTGCGAAGATGAGAATGAATCGTTGTTTACCGTTCATGAAGTTTCTGACTTTTACTTATTCGCTCGGGATGCGCCACCCGGCCACATGTCAGAACGCCTCACAATCGTCACTGGCGTACCGACATTTGCAAATTGCATAAGATGATCCATATGGTCATTGGTGAGGGCCACGCATCCTTCGGTCCAGTCACGACCCTTTCCTCCATGCCCATGAATCTCGATATTTCCGCCGATTCGTGCAAGTCGCGGAATCAGACCATTCGCCTTGTTCTCTGCAAACCGCTTCCGGTCGACTTCGTTCGGGAAGTTGATCGGAAGTGCCTTGTAATACGAACTGCCGCGATTCTTGTACATCGTCACGCGATACTGCCCTTCGGGGGTGGCACCGTCCCCGGAGCGAAGTTTCTGCCCACCTGAGTTATACCCCAGTTCGCAGTCGTAGGTGCGAATCAGGTTTCCCGCCCGGATGAGATAGAGGCGACGGGCACTCTTGTCGACGACGATGGCATAACCACCGTTCTGGCGTGATTGCTCCAGTGTTTCATTCACCCATCGTCGCCAGATGGGGAGTTTCCCTGCCTCGGAATGAGCAATGGTCTCCATTTCGTCGGCGAGGATATCCAACGACGTTCTCACCTTGGCCAGAGATTTAAGTGCAGATTCATATTCTTTGGCTGAGAACAATGACCTACTTGTTGAGTGGGCATGACTTGCCTGCTGCCATTGTTTTTTCAGCCGCAATGCCGCCAGTTCGTCATCTATTTCATTCTCCCAGTTACCGAGATCACGCCCCAGGGCAGTCATCTGCGAGCTGACCAGCTGATGCAGGAAGGCGATTGAATCATTCGCTTTTTTTCGTGCTTGAATGGCGAGGGTGTCCGCCTGACGAAGGAGGGAATCGACAAGGGAATAATCGCGAAGGAATGGCAACCGTCCCTTTTGACGACCGATTTCAATTCCCGCGACGACGATCAGAGAATCAGCTTTAGCGAAGGGGGTCGGAGAGTATCGTTTGGCCTGAGCAATCTCGGCCCGGTCGAGGGACTTTTTGGCGAGGTCAACCAGAGCCAGCGGGGCCTCTTCACAGCCGGTGAAAAGGGCAGAGGAAAGCACGATCAGCGCAAAGACTGACTTGCGAAACATGGGGACAAATGGTAGCGCGATTCTCATCAGGTATTCAATATCCGGGGCTCTCCCCCTCAGATTCCTTCTACATATTTCTATGAACTAATATCGTCGAAAAAAGTGAGAAAGTGGAGTAAGAACAAAACGGGACGGCCGGCCTAAGCCAACCGTCCCGCGTATTTCGCTCGTAAGGTCGAACCTTACTTGCCGCCCTTCATGGCCATGGCGGTTTCGATTTCGGTCTTGATGCTGGTTGCCTGGGTCACAACGCTTTCAAGGCGTGCCTTGGCGTCGATGTAGTTTCCAGCGTTGAAGGCGTTACCGGCTTCAACAAATCCGGCCTTGACTCCTTCGAAGGAGCTCTTGATCAGTTCGATCTCGGCCTTGTTTCCTTTTCCAACCGGTGCCTTGTCGATCATCATACCGGTCGAGTCGAGCATCATCTGGACGTTGGTCATCATCCCCATCAGCTCGTTCTTCATTGCTTCCTTGGCGGTTTCACCAGCGGTCTGAGCGGCGGCCATCATTGACTGCGCCTCAGTGTACCCCTTGGCAACTTCGGTGTAGGAGCGGAAGAGCACGAACTTCTCATCCTGTTCCTTGGCCATTCCCATAGTGGCGTTCAGCTTATCCATGGCGGCTTTGTATTCAGCCGGGGCATAGAGATCTGCCTGCGCGCTCTTGGCGGCATTCATGGCAGTGTTGGCGGCATCAACGACCGCGGTGTCGAGCTTGCTGCAGGCGGTCATGCTCATCAGAACGAGCGCGGCAACGACTGCAAGTACTTTCTTGGACATTTCCTCAATCCTTTCCTTCCGCGTCATTCATGGGGTGCGGAACCCGGTCTGCGAGTAACAGACCATCTGTGACTATACGTAGCGTTGTCAATTTCTCTTCAATTTTTGCGATGCTGACTGGTCATCAACTCGCTGCCTTGCAATGCCTGACAGGTCAAAAGATCTGCTGATACTCAAGAAAAGCTCGCCATGCGGCCGATCAGGCAACGAGGGGCGATATATAGGGGCGGCTTTTCGAAAGTCAACTTGAGTTTCACCCCATCGTGCGACTTTGTGCACTTTTTCACAAGGAGGCGTAATTTGTCACCGCTTGATAAGCATATGTAACTATCAATCAATGAGTTGAGAGAAAGCTACGCTCGAAGCGACTTTCCACGCCTTCTCGATCAATTTGGTGATTTTGGGCTATCGGAGGAGTCGGAAGGAGGAGAGATGGTCGCTTTCCCTGAATCAAGGGACCGACGGAGATGTTCGGGGGTAAAGTCCGCCGGATCTGCACTTCGCAAGCTATCGGGTTTCTGTTCGGCATTGGTGATCGCGTCGATGTCCTGAACTGAACCGCTGACCTGTTTGAGAATACGCATCCGTCCTAGTTTTCGGTCGGCAGTCATCCCGATTCCGGAGATGACATCATCGCGGCGATGGATTTTCACGAATTTGTCGGTCAGGAGTTGCTCCTTCTCGGGATCCCATTCGAGATAGTCACTTTCGACTTTCAGCGTGTCACCAGATGTCACTACGGCATGTCCATACAGCTGTAATTTCTGGCTTCGTTCTCTAATTACGGCCGAATCCCCCACCATGACGGTCGTCACTGTCCCCAGTGTATCGAGCAGCCGAGCAGTCACGGTGTAGCCCATGGTCGAATCGAACCGTTCAAAGCGAACAAGCGTATCAGCGATGATCTTTGCGGTCACAAACTGACGATCATACAGTGAAATTTCAGCCCGAATCAGTCGTGTATCAGGGACCATAGTGGGCACCTGCATCGAATCCGATCCAGTATTTCGCTCGGTGCTGCGAAAGTTGTCACAGCTCGCCACAGAAAAAAGGAGCACCGCTGTGACATAAGTAAGAAAAGGTGGACGACGTAGCATAGCCACTATATCGACTCCATTGTGGTTTCTGACAAGTGGTCGTTGTTTTCAGAGTTCAATTCTGCATGTGGTTCGGTGTTTCCACTCGGACGAGTGTGCCATCGATTGTGAAGCCATATCCACTGGTCGGGATAGGCGAAGATCAGTTCCTCGAGTGCGACGTTGCAGAGTCGCGTTAGCTCCCGTGTATCCGCTTCCCGATCCCCCGTCGGTTGCATCTGTATCTCAGGTCTGGCGATGACTTGATACGAGTCATCTCCACTTCGCACACAGGCGGTCGGAACTATCGCTGCTCCAGTCGCCAGCGCGATGGAGGCATGTCCAATCGGAGTATTCGATAATCGACCCATGAACGGGAGCAGCTCCCCTCGCACTCGATGTGAATCGGTGTCGATGAGTACGCCGATAGCCCCTCCGTTTCGCAGCCACTTGATGAGTTTCCGTGGAGAATCAGTGGTAAGAAAATTGACTAACCCCGCCGATTCACGAGAGGAAAGCATGAGTTGATTGAGCCGCACATTGGAAAGTTCTCGGCCAATTACCGCGATCTGACCCGTTCGCGCATGCACCGCAGCGGCAAGGAGTTCGAAATTACCAAGATGACCGGTTAAGCCAATTACCCCTTTCCGTCGATTCATCGCATCCTCCCAGTGATGAAAATCGACAAACTCGATACGGGGGAGAAGCTCACTTTTCAGATGTGTCGCGATACGGGCGACATCAATCAGATTCCGTCCGGTGTGAATGAAAAATCGCTTCCCCAACGCCGAGCGTTCGGTCGCGGTCATTGCTTCGCCGTAGATAAGAGAGAGATGTCGGTCGATTCGCCAGCGATCACGTATCGCAACCGACCATGCCAGGAGTCCTCCCCAGGCACCGATGGCTTGAGCCGTGCGACGCGGAAGCTTGCGAATGATCCAGACGAGTCCGAGGACAATCCGTCCGATGAGTCCACGCTTGAGTCGTTTATGCAATGGAACCAACATGATAACAAGATAAGCATCGCAATGACGTGATTCTAGTCTTCCTTTCATCTGCAAAAACGTGCGCTCACTGCTTGATTACACTGATCGCAGATATGAACTTGGCACGATGCCTGATGAACTTTCTCAACGTCTCAAGGAAATAGAACAAAAGATCGCTGATGCCTGCCGCACTTGCGGACGACAACGCGGCGAAATCACCATTGTAGCTGTGACCAAGACCTTTCCGCCTGAGATTGTCGAAGAGGCGATCACCACGGGGCTTACTCATATCGGTGAGAATCGTATCCAGGAAGCAGAGCGGAAAGTCGAAGTGATTCGTGGACGAGGGAGCTTCCACCTCATCGGAAATCTCCAATCAAACAAAGTGAAAAAAGCAGTGAGTATGTTTGACTGGATACAGACTATCGACGATTTCGATATCGCCGCCGAAATCAGCAAACGAGCGGTCGAACAAAATCGAAGTGTGCAGGTGTTGATCGAAGTGAACTCTTCGGGGGAACCACAAAAACACGGCGCGGAACCAGCCGAAGTACTGAAAATTGCGGAACGGGTGATGATCCTCCCGCATCTGACACTCCGCGGTCTGATGACCGTCGGCCCATTGACTGATGATGTCGCGACTATTCAACGAGCATTTGGAGAGACTTTTCTGCAATTCACGAAAATACAAATGCTCTGTGGGGAGCAGATAGATACGCTGTCGATGGGGATGAGTGATGATTATGAACTGGCGATCAGACAGGGGAGTACGATGATACGGCTTGGGTCGGTGCTCTTTGGACGAAGAGCTTCCAATCTCTGAACGACGAGCTTTCGAAATTACTGAGCGGAATTCAGATCAATCGGAGCCGTTGCAGTGGCAAGCTCTTCACTTTTAAGCCATGCCATCCCTTCATCCCGATTCGTAAATATCTTTACCTCGATGGTGTCACCAAACCCCGAGTGCAGCTCGACAAATTTTTCGGCTGAACGAAGATCAGCATTGGGTGAAAAAATCACTGCCCAGCGACAGCGACCTGTCAGATGTACGAGCTTGCTTACAAATCGCTGAAAATGTTCGATTTCTTCCAGATTCCAGTCCACCACGGCGCGAGTCAGATCGCAATAGAAGTCCATCCCTTTTCGATAGGTGGGATCGGAGAGTACGGAATTGAGGAGATCGACTTCCTCCGGTTCAGTCACAACACCCATATGTGTTTTGAAGACCATCTTGCGTTCTAAATCGATCGTGTATGAACTTGCCATCTGAAATCAGACTCCCTAATCGTCCGAATCTTTAGTAGAACGCTACTTCTGTAGCGTTCTGTCTCCGATCCTGCTATTGAAGAGTATTGCGCGATTTGTCTCAACTAAAAAGTTGACGAAAACTGGACAGGTGAAAAAGTGGCGATTGACGCCTCTTTTCTCCTCAACTCCTAGAGAACTTTGGCTTTTCCTTCGGCGGTCTGGATCACACGAGTCGGCAGAATGACCATCGTCTTCCCCATCCAGTGGAGTCTCTTTTGGATGGCGAAGGCGGTCTCATTGTGCAGCAATCGCTGATACCATTGCTCTCTTTCGAAAATGACTTTTCCTGCGAAAAAGGTCGAACGGGGATAATCAACGGCAACTTCCAGACAAACCTGTTCCGCGGTCTCAACCGCATCGGTTCCGGCTGAGAATCTGTAAGTTGCGGGCCAACCGAGCCCATTAGCGAGTTTCACATATTTCTTCAGCGACGCTTCAATCTGCGCTTCGAGTTGTTCAACCGCACCTTCCCCCTTGAATTCGCCGGAATCAATCACTGCGACCGAGACAAAGACCAGGTTCTTGTAATAGTTCGGGAATGATCTCTGGATACCAAGCACCGTATGTATACCGAGCCCGCCATAACTTGCTACCAGTACCACCGCAGTAGGTTTGGTCTTGTCGAGCGCCGGGGCCTGATCTTCGGGCATCATAGGAAGATCACCGAGCAGATCCTGCAAGCGGAGAAGTTCCTTTTGCACGCGGTTGTAGTGCTTTTTGACGAGTAAACAAAGAAGGAAGAGTCCGCCAGTAGTGGCGACGGTAATCCAGCCACCGTGTGAGAATTTCTCATAGACGGTGATCCCGAGAATCAACGCACACATTACAAATCCGACAACGAAGAGAATGTAGCGACGACGCCAGTGCGCTCGATGTTTATGCTCTTTCCAGGTGTGAACCGCCATCCCATACATCGACAGAGCAAAGGTCAGAAAGACATTAATCGAGTACATGACAACCAGAAAGTGGACATCACCGCGTGTAAAGAGCAGCGCGATCAATCCGGCTGCCCCCATGAGGACGATACCATTCTGGGTAGTGAGACGATCAGACAAAGATGCGAACCGTCGCGGCACCCATGAGTCGACCGCCATGTTGGCAAGGACTCGCGGACCGGCAATAAATCCGGCCTGAGCCGCAACCACCAGCAACGCCGCGGAACTGGCCAACGCGATAACCACGAACCACTCTCCTCCGGGGAAGCCTTCTGTTACTCTCTCGAGCAAGACCGCATTCAACGTCTTTCCCTCAACATGCGACACATTCCAGAGCAGATAGCAGAGTACCAGTCCACCAGCCATGAAGGCGAGTGAGACCGCCATATAGAGCATCGTTCTCTTGCCAGTTTGTACGCGTGGCTCACGCATGATCATCAGACCGTTCGAAACGGCTTCAATACCGGTGTACGATCCTCCACCTAGTGAGTAGGCATGTGCGATGAGCATGACAATGCCGAAAAGACCGATTGACTCCATTCCACTGGAGAGTCCGGTTGAAAAATTGTTCATCGTCGCGGGAAATTCTGAGAAATGTCCGAGAATTCCTCCGACGATCAGCATCGTGAAGGTAATGATAAAGGCGATGAAGATCGGCAGCATGACGGTGATCGATTCTTTCACGCCGCGGATATTTAATGAGGTCAGTCCAATGATGGTGATCGCCTCAACTGGTAACTTCAGATAATGATATTCGAGAGGAACGAAACTAAAGAGGGCATCACCGGCGGCGGCAATAGAAATCGTAATAGTCAGCACATAGTCGATCACCAGGGCTGAACCGGAGGTGAGTCCTGCCCACCAGCCGATGGTGTGCGATGCCACGACATACCCACCACCACCATAGGGAAACTCTTCGATAATCGCACTATACGCCGCCGAGATAATCATGACAGTCAGTGCAGTCAGGGCAGCGAGGATAATCGCTAGGTAGGTGTGATCACCGAGTGCGCGGAATGCCTCTTCCGGGCCATAGGCAGAGGAAGAAAGCCCATCCGCACCGAGACCAACCCAGGCAAGAAAGGGAATAAGTGCGATCTGATGAAATATCTTCGAATCACGGAAATTTTTCGGCGCACCGAAGAGAAATCGTCGAAACTTCTGCCAGCCGGTAGCAGTCAGATCAGGATTGATCAGATCATCCGAACCGCTCGGCGCAGAATTTTTCTTCGGCTGTTCATCAGACATCGAAATCACAACTCCGATCAAACCAGATCATTTCACCATCACGCTTCTGAGGGGAGTCTACAAGTCTCGCCTCAAGAATGCTTACCGAACATGCCGGTTTGCTGCGCATAGGGGGTGGAAGCTATCGACGGCGGTCCCCCTGTCAAGCTTTACACCACTGATTCGAATTTCACTGGAATCTCTGGCGAAACTGGTTATTCACTCGGTTCGGACGGATCACGAGGCGGGACCATCACCGATTTCTCCCGATCAACCACCACCAAACCCGGTTTGGCTCCTCGCGGCTTGCGGACATATTTTCGTTCGGTGTAGATAACCGGCACGAGTTTGTTCTTCCGCGCCTTTGAATGAAAAGCCGCCACCGCGGCGGTCTCTTCGATCTCTATCTTCGATGGTACGAACGACTTATTGGGAAATTTCAGGATCACATGCGAGCCGGGACACTGCTGGGCATGAAACCAAAGCTCGAATGGCTTGGCGTGCTGGAAGGTGGTGGTGTCGTTATCAGCCCCATCCCGCCCGACGTAAATTCTCGCCCCCGTCGAGAGGGTGTATTCCCGATAAGGGAGGCGAGGGGTCGTGTCAATTGTCGATCCGGATCCGGTCGATTTACTCTTCGCGGCGGTCGATAATTCAGTCGAAAATCGCTGCATGGCGGAGTTCGGGTCATCAGCAAGTGACGCTCGAATCTTCTCCCACTCAGCAATCTCCTTCTGCGCGATCTCCATTCGCCGTTCGAGAAGTTCAAGCCCTTCTCTCCCTTTGCGATGTTTCTGAAAATAGATTTCCGCCTGTTCAGAGATCGATTTCGATGGATCGAGGGCTATAGTGATCGGATCGGAATGTTGATCCATAGAATTCTCGACAGTAATTTCAGACATCCCACGTTTGAGTTTGTCATGATGAATCCGCAGCAATTCACCATACTGACGCCAGCGGTCGTAGTCGGCGGCGACCGCGATGTCTCTCTTGAGATTCGTAACCAGTCGGCTGAGTTTGGCGATTGACTGCTCAATCGTATCACTTGCGCGACGTTCGGTGTCATCCTCTTTGACTGTATCCGCTTTACGAATAACAGTGGCATGTATCGCCAGCAGGAAGCTCTTGAATTTTTCCGGATCATCACTGATTGACTTGAGCCGGAATGGAAATGGCTCCCACCCTGCCTTCGTCTGATATACATACCCCGCTTCATGGGTTTCATATCGTGCCGTAAGCTCACGACAGATGGATGCGATGCTCTCAATGAGTGATTCATTCAGCATCTCCTGCGGCATACTCTCACAACCCGCGCGCACGAGTATTTCACGGGCACCTACAACACTGATCCCGCTCAACCCTTTTTCCAGAGCGCGAAACGGATTTGGATACTTCTCAAGTAACAAGGCAAGCTGCGCGGCCGTGAGAGTGCGGGGATCGAGTCTTTCTGACGAGGGACGAAATTGATATTGCTCACCGTCATTGAAATCTCGCCCGCGAAGAGAGCCGAGAATATGCATTGATTGATCACACATCCAGACCGAACCATTCGGACCGATTGCTACAAAGACGAACACACGCTCGCCGTGGGACGTAGAGGCACGGATGGCAAAGATACGATCAAGTGACGGAAAGATAATCTCAGTACATTCGCCTTTGGAAATCGTGAATAATGCCTGCGGACGATCGGTGGAAACGAGCTTCAGCTTTGAAGCCGGCACAAAAGAGACGCCGGCGTGATGGGGATGAAATGAGAAATAGAGGGCATGTTTCTCTTTTTCACTCGGTCTGCGAAAAAACAGAAGCAGCAGGCGTTCCTTCTTGTAGTACTCCGTGCCGATGATTTCGGCACCGACTGCTACTTTTCGAAGTTCACCGACCAGGGCGAGAATATGAAGTGAGGTCTGCATGGGATTCGTAAGGTATACTGTCCCTCAATCAAAATGAACTCCACACGAAGTGATGCTCACGAACTGAGGAAAGCGCGGAATCTTTACTGTCTACATCCCACCCGGGCCGAGCATCTGGTCGGGGCGAACCCATTGGTCGTACTGTTCAGAAGTCAGATAGCCAAGGGCAAGGGCGGCTTCTTTCAGGGTCGTTCCCTCATGATGTGCCTTCTTGGCGATCTTTGCTGCTTTGTCGTATCCTATATGCGGGTTAAGTGCCGTCACTAGCATGAGTGAATTATCGAGTAGCTTCTGAATTACCGGACGATTCGGCTCGATTCCAACAGCGCAGTGCAGCCGAAACATCTCGCAGGCATCGGCAAGCAGACGGGTCGAGTGCAGGATATTATGGATGATCATCGGTTTGAAGACATTCAACTCAAAATTCCCCATCGAGCCACCGACCGTAATCGCGGTGGTGTTCCCTATCACCTGCGCGCAGACCATCGTCATCGCCTCACACTGTGTCGGGTTCACTTTGCCGGGCATGATCGAGGAACCCGGTTCATTTTCAGGAATTGTAATCTCGCCGATTCCGGAGCGTGGACCGGAGGCCATCCAGCGAATGTCATTGGCAATTTTCATAAGGGATGCGGCGACCGTCGACTGCATCCCGGCCAATTCAACCAGGGCGTCATGAGCGGCGAGAGTTTCAAATTTATTTGATGCACTCACGAACGGCTTCCCGGTCAGTTTTGCAATCTGCGCAATTGCTGTCTCCGCAAACTTCGGGTGCGTATTCAATCCGGTACCAACCGCAGTTCCGCCAAGAGCGAGAGGATAGAGCCGGGTTCGGGATTGTTCGATTCGCTGAATTCCATAGCTGAGTTGCTGGACATAGCCAGAAAATTCCTGACCCAGAGTCAATGGCGTCGCATCCATCAGATGGGTGCGACCAATTTTGATCACATCGGCAAACGCCCTCGATTTTTCAGCGAAGACATCCCGCAGCTGGGTGAGCATCGGGATCAATCGGCGATCCAGCTCTTCGACTGCGGCGATATGCATCGCAGTAGGAAACGTATCGTTCGATGACTGCGCTTTATTGACGTCATCATTCGGGTGAATCGGCTTTTTTGATCCCATCAATCCGCCGGAGAGTTCGATGGCACGATTCGAAATCACTTCGTTCACATTCATGTTTGTCTGTGTGCCGGAGCCGGTCTGCCAGATGACGAGCGGAAAATGTTCATCCAGTGTGCCATTGATCACTTCATCAGCTGCGCGAACAATCAGATCCCGTTTCTCCGCGCTGAGTAATCCGAGTTCGGCGTTCGCGATGGCGGCTGATTTTTTAAGAATGCCGAAAGCACGCAGGAGTTCGCGTGGCATATGATCATTGCCGATGGCAAAGTGATGAAGTGATCGTTCGGTCTGCGCTCCCCAGTAACGGTCGGCACGGACATTGATCTCCCCCATTGAGTCGGTTTCAGTTCGAAATGTAGTCATCTGATCTGATCTTTCAATCTTTGTGTCAGTTCATTCGTTCAGACGAGGAATATATCATGCGTTGATACCAGAACAATCGGATTGCTCGTTCTAGAATCTCGCCAACAATGTGACGTTCGGGTCGATCTTCACCCGTTTCGGTTTTACCTTTGACGGCGGCAATTGATAGCGAAGGGGTTGTGCCCCGACAAAGAGCCGAAAATCGGCAGAGGTTCCGTCTACATACTCAACCCGCACCGGCAACCAGCAGCGAAACTCCGCGTCTGTATCTCGCTGGCGAATCTCCAGTTCGTAGAGAAATTCGTTTCGGTCTGCGCTCGCTGAATCATCAAGGTCATGCAGCCGTACTGTCATGTAAGGAATTGCATTCCCATAGAGCCACTGACGGAAAAACCACTCGAGGTCTGCGCCGGAGTATTTTTCTGCCAGAAACTGTAAATCTCGAGTGGTCGCTTTTCGTCCCCAATATCGCTCCTGAAACTCACGAAGCATTGCCCAGAAGCGGCTGTCATCATTGTCGTTTGCATTGGTCAGCAGTTCTCGAAGCATGTGCACCACCCATGCCCCTTTGCGGTAGACCACGAGGTCATAATCGTTTTGCCGTTCTGCACTTGCGGTGCGATAGCCCAAAGCGAGGGCAGCAGGAGTCTCTCCCTCTTTCTTTGCATAGTCTCTGATAGTCAGCAGACCGCGCCGATATTCTTCCAGCCAGCCACGAAAAACAGGTTCGCCATATCGATGCTGCAGATAACAGAGCCCCAGATACTCGGCAATCCCTTCACTTAACCAGGTGTCATGATAGGAATCAAAACCGACCGAGACTCCAAACCACTGATGCGCCAGTTCGTGAGCTCGAAACTGACTGTTATAACTGGGTGGATCAGAGGGCAGAAATGAATGCCAGCCGAGTTGCATCAGTCCGGGATAGCTGCGTCCATGCCAGCTAAAAAGATCATGCACCTGCAATTCGGTCCAGGGGAGGTCTCCGAGTCGTTCACGATAAAAACTCCAGCATGCTGCGATATCATCTGCCGCCCCTTGTGGATCGGGTACAAAACTCGGATCGATCTGAGTCTGCACCGGGCCGGGACGATACCAGAGTGTCACTGAAGAATCGGCAGCGATTGATGCAGAGTTGTTGTCTGCACTCTGACGATTCACATACCTCTCAAACTTTCCGGCACCGAAGGAGATAAAGGGGAATGGCTCGGTGACCACAAATTTTGTTCGCTGCGTTTCGTTCGACTTTTTCTCATTGGTTGGAGTTTCTTTTTCCGGCTCGGCATTCACTCGAATCCCCGATGGAACAACAGTCATCGATCGGGGGGATTCGACACTCACTGAAAAAGTCGCACGTTCACCGTACTGAAAAATCGGATACCAACTCGCTCCGATTTCAAAATCGCGACGTTCATCCCGAAACTCCCCGCTGGCGGTGTAGTTCAAATGAAAGGAATCGGCAAATCGTATGGGTGGTTCGATGATAAGCAGGCGATCACCAACAATCGATTTTCCGTCGTGCAACAAAGCGGTCTGATGCCCTTCTATTTCAAATTGATCCAGTTTCAATCGGGGATCGAGACGAAAGCGAAGGAGTTGTAATCCCGATGTCTCTGAGTGGACACTCACTCGGCCGCGTACCTGCGCCCATTCTCTTTTCTCAATTTTTACTTGAAGGTCGTAATGCATCGGGTCTACATCAGGGCGTTTCACACCCGAGAGGAGAAAATAAGTGGTATCGGCATAGATTGAATAGTGAGCGAGTGGTTCGACCGTCCCGTCCCGATTGAGCCGTCGAAGGGAGACCTCTTCCCGTTCATGCGGATTATAGAGATAGACTTCCCAGTTATTTTCATGCGGCCAGATCAACAGAAAAAATCTCGCCTCACTCCGTTGTATCGCAGCGCGAACTGTTTCCTCCAGCAGATATTGCTCAGTGCGGGTGACCGTTGTCAGAAGTCGTTTGAGACTGAGCAATGTCGATGAACTTGAGCGAAGTGAAAAATTCGGCAGAATCGAATCAGAGCCGCGAACGAATGAAGTCGAAACTCTGGCATCGGCAATCAACAGGCAGGCAGTTGGCGAACGGGAGAGTTCGGATTGACCGGTCAGATGTTTCAATCGCTCCTGCTCCATCGGAAGTCGCGGGCTGAAACGAATCCCCGCGGGGGCCTCGATCCAAAGGGCGATGATCGAATCAACATCTGTCATACCAATAGGAGGCAATTTGATCGAGGTCATCCGACCGGAACCGAAAGTGATCGAGAGATCCTGATGCGCGAGGCGACTTGGCGCAAGGGGGATGGCGGGGGACTCGGGGGTGAGAGCTAGGAGTGACTTGTAGAATGTCTGCATCGATGAAATCGCGCCGGTATCACTTGCCTCACTGACATTGCGCGTCGCATACAGCGAGATCACGACAGACGCGAGAACGTGTGGCACGGGTGATCGTCGTGTCAGGAAACCAGGAAACCGCATGCCAGTAACGTACACCGTTTTTTCACCAGTTGTCATTCACTCACTACGATGCGATGCGAAAAAAATGCAGGATAAAAAAAACGACCCTGAGTGATCAGGGTCGTTGGATCTTCAATGAATTGAATACTTATTCGTAGACCGAGACCTGTTTCCGGTCACGACCGACACGTTCAAATTTCACCACGCCGGTTTTCTTGGCGTAGAGGGTGTTGTCTTTGCCGATGCCGACATTATGTCCCGGGCGAATCGGTGTGCCGCACTGACGGACAATAATCGAGCCAGCGAGAATTGCTTCCCCGCCATAGACCTTCGTCCCGCGTCGTTGACCGTTTGAGTCGCGGCCGTTCTTCGATGATCCAACACCTTTTTTGTGAGCCATATCACACTATCCAGTCTAAAGTTTGCCTAAAAAACAATAACGTCACATCCCGTGAAACCGCCAGAAACGGCTCCATGGGGACGGGAAGTATACACCGTTTCGCGGAAATGGCAAGCCCTGTCCTGATTTTCCTTCTAAGCTGTTGCAGGGGAGGAGGTTTACAACTTTATGGTGCCGATCCCGCTCTTGCGGGTGGGTTCTAATACTCTCTTGGGCTCTCGCTTCGGATGCCGGGTATTTTCATCGGTGCCCCACTGCTTATGCAAGCGTAGCTTGCAGAGCGGTGGGTTCCTGGTCCTGATTGTGATGAGAAGAGGCAGGTCCCAAGAGGGACGCTGCCCTACGGGAGGACTCAAAGAGGCCGGTTCGGAAGCCGGACCGTCCCTACAAGACTAAATTCTTCTATCTCTCATGCTGAGCCTGTCGAAGCATCTTCTTGAATGAGTACCCAGCCTAAAACCCACGGCAAATCCTGGGAAACCGAAAATCTTCAAACCCTCTTCCCCGACCCCATTTCAAAAAACAGAATCTTCTCGACTTCAATCGAAAAATGGACCGCACTCCCGACCGGCGACGGGATCGCAATACTGGTCGTCGTCAGCAGTGTAGTGTCGCGAAGACGAAGATCAATCCGGTAATGATCTCCGAGAAACTCCGCCTTCTCAAGCACTCCGGTCAACGCTCCCCCCGGTGCGATATGAATATGCTCCGGTCGAATGCCAACACTCATCTCACTCGTGGGTAACTTCGCAAGAATCTCAGTCGGCATCGCACATCCAAGTGGCTGCAACAGACCATTCTCAATTTTTCCGCTGATCACATTCAATGGCGGCTGTCCAAGAAAACGGGCGACCATGAGTGAATTCGGCTGATGATACAAATCCTCCGGCGTTCCAAACTGCGCGACTTTCCCCTCGTGCATGAGTGCGACAAAATCCCCCATGGTCAGAGCTTCAACCTGATCATGCGTCACATGCACCGTCGTCGTGGCAAGCCGCCTTTGCAGCGTGACGATCTCCTGCCGCATGCGTGCACGCAGATCTGCATCCAGATTTGAAAGTGGCTCGTCGAGAAGAAAGAGTGATGGCCGACGAATCATCGCTCGACCAAGTGCCACTCGCTGACGTTGCCCACCGCTCAACTGGGAGGGCTTGAAATCGAGCCGATCTGTCAGATCAAGTATCGCTGCAGTATCAGTCACGCGGGATGCAATTTCTGATTTCACCATGCGCGCCACTTTGAGCGGGAAGGCAAGATTTTCACGAACGGTCATATGCGGATAGAGTGAATAATTCTGAAAAACCAGCGCGACATTTCGTTTCGCCGGTGTGAGACCATCCACGCGAGTCCCATTAATGCGAATCTCTCCTTGATCAATCTCTTCAAGTCCGGCGATAGAACGAAGCAGCGTCGATTTGCCGCAGCCGGAATGTCCAAGCAACACGAGAAGCTTTCCCGGCGGGACTTCGAGTGAGATATCCTGCAGGACTCGAGTCGCGCCGAATGTTTTGCCAACATTCGAGATTGTCAGTCCGGCAGTTGTCTGTATTTCACTCACGATATCTGTCCCGCTTCAATTTCAAATCTCTTTCCAATCGCGCCAATCGCCGTTGGTGGCTCACCGGCGGTAGTGATTATCAACTGCTCACATTGTTGCACACGCTGCATGAGCGCGGCGGTGCGCATCGGATCGAGTTCAGCAAAAAGTTCATCAAGTAAGAGAACCGGCGGATCACGCCGTACCGACGCCAGCCAATCATACTGCGCGAGCTTGGCACTGACAATCGCTGTTCGGCACTGCCCTTGTGAAGCAACCGCACGGGCAAGTCGACCGGCCAGAAGAAAATCCATGTCATCTCGATGCGGCCCGGCGAGAGTCTGACGGAGCATTCGTTCACGGCGACCAATGCGTTCGAGTGAAGCGCGAATAGCAGCGGCATATGATTCCCGATTCTCATCCGGAAGTTCTGCCGTTTCTCTTGTACCTGACTCCGAGTTATACAATGCCGGGCGATAGCGCAGCGTGAGTTGATCCGTGGCAATCCCCGATGCAATTTCACTGGTTCGAGCGGAGAGAATCGAAATCGCTGCGGCGCGCGCCGACATGATGATCGATCCTGAATCAATAAGCAGTTCATCAAATGGCTCGGTGTCGTCACCACATTTGAGTGCGGCATTTTTCTGTGTGACAATGCGCTGATAGCGTCCGAGTTCGCGCAAGTAGGCCGGGGATGACTGTGCAATGGCGATATCGAGAAATCGTCGCCGCTCGGATGGGGAGCCGATGACTATCTCAGTATCGCCGGGTGCAAGTGTGACCGTCGCAAAATGTTCATACAGAGTCGACGCGGCAATCGGTGCAGTATCGAGGGTGATCTTTCGAATCACTCGACGACCGCGCGATTCACCATTGGTGTCATCGGCTGCACGCATCGCTGCAACGGTGACCTCATGTTCGCCGCGGGCGGTTTGTATCGTCGCCTTGAGATAGTAGTGCTCGCCGCTGTGACAGATCAGCAACTGATCAGTCGCCCCACGTGGTGATCGTGCCAGACAGATGAGTGCCATCGCTTCGAGAAGATTACTTTTGCCGGCGGCGTTTTGTCCATGGATAATCGTCACCCCGCGATCAAGGGTGATGCTGGTGTCGATCAGGTTCCGAAATCCGGTGAGGGCGAGGGAGGTGAGGTACACGATGGGAAGATGAACCGAAACGTCGAAGAGTTCAACTTGTAGTTATATGAGAGAAAACGCTCTTGTCATTCTGAGCATCTTGTCATGCTGAGCCTGTCGAAGCATGACTTCTCATGACATTCCCTGGAAGCCACCCTTCGACAGGCTCAGGGTGACAGTGGAACTCTTCGGTGCCGAGAAGATTTCTCTTTGTAGGGCAGCTCCCGTCTTCGGAAGCTGCCATCTTCGTCAATGTTGCCAGACAAGAGGTCGGTTCGGAAGCCGGACCGCCCCTACAAGAAAGAAGAGGACTCTTCATTAGCGGTCAATGATTTGCACTATCGCACCAATCCACTCGCAAGCAAGCCCTGGGGCACCGAAGATGAAGATACAGGATAAATCTCACGAGCTGGAGGTCGGCTCCGTATTCGGTGCCGACGTGTTCCTTCGAACGAACTCACTAAGAGGGTAGAGCACCTACGTACGTCGATGGGACTGATTGCCTTCGTTAATGCCTTGATGAAAATATTCAGAAAAGCTCATTCTGTTTCAGCTCGGTTACGAAGCAGTTCAATTGCTTTCTTGTGAAGACTATCACGTTGCTGAGGACCAAACGAAACATAATTGAGTTCTGCATTTCCGTCCCCATCAATTGAAACACCAATTACGTTCTGGGTAGACGCATTCTGAAAACTCAGGTAAGATATTCCAGAGGACTCAAAGCTAAAATCAATATTAAAGGTTCTGACATCTCGGAATTCGGTAGGAAGTTCATAGCTTATTGAATCAAGAAATGTCTTAGCTCTCATGATTCTCACTGTATCAGATTTCAATCCCAGGGTCGTTGCGGATTGCCGTCTGGAAGTGCCGGGAGGATCACCGCAACTAGTTAGCAGAAAAGAAACGACCAGGGCAATAAACAGCTTAGTAAAGTCATAGCGGCCTGAGAAGAACTTCGAGCTCATTATCGAACTGAATCCTTCTTAACACCAGCGCTGTCTTGGCAGAGCCATCGCTCAGCACCGAAAATTTCTACGCGTCCTCTACTCGAATATCCACCGCAGAAGCTAAAGCCCCATCCATGCGAAGTATCAGCGTATTTGACAACCCAGGATCCGCCATGATCCGGTTCGTAGGTGATTGACTTTGGTGCTGGAAGTGAATCGATTGTATAAGGGATGATTTTCCAACCGAGAGAAGTGGGAGGTGGAACTAATTCAAGTATGTCTGCAAGAATTTCTTCAACGGGTGTCGAAGCAATCGGATTTGAACGAGTCCAACCAAACCGGTAGAATATAGAGTTAAGAAAGAGAGTGTGCAGCATCACTACTACGACCGAAGCGTGACTGAAGCGAAAAATCTTGTAACGACGATAGCTCATCAGTTATTGCGACATTCTGTCAGAGGAACTTGCTATGTGCAGAATAGGTACTCCTCTTCATGCTTGGCTCAATCTCTCTTTGTTTCTATAATTTAGACGCAGGGCAGTCCGCCGCGGCGGATGACCCTCGCTACAAGACAAATATATCATGCCGGAGGTCGGCTCCGTCTTCGGTGCCGACATGTTTCTAAAGATCACTTCCAAACGTCATCAAGACTTTTTGCCGATAGAATCTTTTCACGTAAAGCATAGCGAGGACCCTGAATACTTTCTTTGTCTTCGCTGCCTCTTAGAATCGGACCTATTGCAGTTGCAGAGGCTCTGAAGTTAACAACCAGCTTGTCGGAGTTTTCATATCTCTTGATAGAATCTATCTCCGCGATGTGAGTTATGGCCTTTGTTGGTGCTACCTGATAACCAGCGATATATTTCAACTTCGGAATATGTTTCTCGTGAATTCTAATTGCATACCATTTATTTTCTCCTAAGAACACACGAACGTATCCCTCGGATTTGGCAGGAACAACAATCGTATCGAATGGTGCTTCATCTGGTGTCGGAAGTGGCGCCATATCTACTTCAGAATTTTGCTCCGAGTTCTTTGATGGAGTAAATGCGGTTATGCCGAGTAACGGAAGAAGCAAAATAATGTCATCTAGAAACGAAGAGGCATTCGCTTTTGAAACCGCTGCCATTGATGGCTCAGTCGGATGATTTTTGTTCATTAGAACTGCGC
Source organism: uncultured Ignavibacteriales bacterium (assembly GCA_964518635.1). GTDB lineage: Bacteria > Zixibacteria > MSB-5A5 > GN15 > FEB-12 > CAZFGK01. The sequence continues at coordinate 10,537 of CAZFGK010000008.1, read as the reverse complement.
GACCGATTTTTTTCGCCATAGTTACCAGAGATGACTCCAGAAACTGAATCTCTGTTTTACCAATATTGTTCATGTTGTCAAAAAAGTAGACCCCCCAGCTCCAACCGTCTTTGTGAGAATCGTGACTTTTTAGCCTCTCACCAACTGGATCGGCCTCTCCAATATAGACCGTTTCCTCAGCCGCATTTCCGACCAAGATGTAAACTGCTGCACCATTTATCCCCGGTTCTCTGGATAGAGAGTTGACGTCTTCACGGTCAAAAACTACACCTTGCCCAGACCAGTTGGATTTGAATACATGGCGCGTTCCGGTTGGATCACCGCTCGTCGCAAACAGCGTAATCGTAAAAGGCTTCACTTCGTTATTCCCTCACTGTACTTGTTACCAACAATATGCTCTCAACAGTCCGCTTCCTAATCCGCCAATCTGAGTGGCATCACCAGGCAGAGGAACTCATCACGTGACAGGAGCGGACTATAGATCACACCAGCAGCCACCGGTGACGAAAGATCAAACGACACTTCCGCCCCTTCGATCTTGCCCAAAATCTCCTGGATATAGATTGCGTTGTAGCCAAGTTCGAGGGCTTCTCCGACGAAATCACAATTCAGTGTTTCGCGCCCTTCACCACCGACATCAGCATTGTTCGTTGAGAGCGTGACGGAGCCCTTCTTGATTGAGAAACGAACCTGATGGGTCAGTGCGTTCGACAAGATCGACACACGCCGTACCGCGCCTGCAAGCTCTTCACGATTCATCGTCAGCTTCTTATCTGCCGTCTGCGGAATCACCTGCTCGAAATTCGGATATGGTCCTTCAAGCAGCCGGGACGTGAGCACGGTTTCACCGAGATTGAAAATAATCGAGTTGTCGCCGAAGATCACGCCGATTTCTTTCTCTTTCGCGGCATCGACAAACTTCGGAATCAGATTCAGCACCTTCGGCGGAATGATCAGATCTTCGGTCACCCCTTTGAGTTTTGCATTGGTCGAACTCACCCGCGCAAGGCGATGCCCGTCGGTCGCGACCATGATCATCTTCTCCCCTTTTTGCTGCCAGAGGACGCCATTCAGTGCTGGGCGTGTTTCATCAGTCGAGCAGGCGAAGGTGGTCTTGCGGATCATCCTGACCAGCTCTTCACCGCCTACTTTCACTTCCTTTTTGGAATTGATCACCGGGAGTTTCGGGAAATCATCCGGCGAAACAGAAGCGATCTTGTACGAACCATTCGGAATTTTGAGTTCAACCCGATTGCCGGTCGATTCGACATGAAGTTCCGCTTCCGGCAACTCACGAACGATTTCAGAAAGTATTCTCGCCGGTACTGCGACCGATCCCTTGCGCGAAACTGTCGCATCAACCGAGGCACTGATCGACATATCGAGATCAGTCGCGGAGAGTTTCAATTTCCCTTCGAGTGCCTCGACCAGAATGTTCGACAGAATAGGGAGCGTCGTTTTGTTCGGCACCACCTGCAAGACAGACTGAAGGGCTTGGCTGAATTTCGATTTGGTCAGTGAAAATTTCATCTGGTCATCCTGAGTGATCTGATTGAGTTACTCAATTTCATCACTCCTGCCTCATGTGTTCGTTCGTTTCGTATCATATCGAGTTCTCCACCTTTTCGTGGGCTCGTTCTTTATTCTTCCGGATAATCTATCAATCAGGAGTAAGATTAAGCATGTGGACGCTGTTCACAAGTGGGGATTCGACCCCGCAGGAAACCCGATAAGTCATACCCGGGTAACAGCATCCTCTCTTTCGCTTACACCATCAAATTGCCGACATTTCCTCCACCCTCATCCCCAGAAACCGGAGATCATCCACAATTGCAAGCCCACTCCGGTTTGCTAACATCTTACTCACGCAGATTCCCACTTCCTGTCCCCAGCACATTAGTAGAGCAAACTCGCCGAAATTCGGTCAATTTTTTCACGAAATGAGGGATCAGAAGAGAGCCGTTTCGAGACCAGATCGCAGGCATGAATGACCGTCGAATGATCCCGTCCACCAAACGACGCGCCGATCAGTTTCAGCGAATTGTCGGTGAGAGAACGTGACAGATACATCGCCACCTGACGAGCCAGGGCGATCTTGGCGGTCTTCTTCTTGGCGGTCATCATCGCTGCATCGATATGAAAAAACTCGCAGGTCTTCTTCTGAATCGCGGCAATAGTGATCTCACGTGACGATGACGACACCGTATCCGAGAGGACCTTCCGCGCCATCTCGACATTCACTGCCTCTTTCTTGTGGGAGGCATAAGCGAGAATGCGGGTGAGCGCCCCTTCAAGCTCACGGACGTTGGTGGTGATCGTATCGGCGAGGAATCGAACGACCGTATCGGGGAGAGTCATTCCTTCCGATTGCAGTTTCTTTAAGATAATCGCGCTTCGATTTTCGAAATCAGGGGCCTGAAGATCAGTCACTAATCCCCAGCTGAATCGTGAGAGAAGTCGGTCTTCCAGCCCTTTGATTTCCCGCGGCGAACGATCGGAGGTCAGAATAATCTGTTTTCCGCAGTGGTAAAGGGAATTGAAGGTATGGAAGAACTGCTCCTGTGTCCCTTCCTTGCCAGTAAAGAACTGGATGTCGTCGATAATCAGCACATCGACATCCCGATACATCCGCGTAAAATCAGAAATAGAACGATCAGAGATCGCCGCGATAAAATCCGAGGTGAATTTTTCTGACGTCGCATAGATCACACGCTTCGCCGCCTGATTGGCGACAATCTCATGTCCGATTGCCTGCACAATATGGGTCTTCCCAAGGCCGGTCCCGCCATAAATGAACAACGGATTGTAGCGAGTCATCCCCGGAGCTTCGGCAACCGCTTTCGAAGCCGCATGTGCGAAGGAATTGAAATCACCGACGACAAGATTATCAAAGCGATATCGTTCACTCAGATTATGCACCACCGCCGGGCGACCATTCTGAATGATTGTCGTGGTCTGGGCTGGGGCATCAAGTGGCAAGGACGTCTGCTCGTCATCATCAGTCTGTGCGATCACAAAAACCAACTCCGGACGGCGACCGAGAACATTATCAAATGCTTCATCAATCAACGGCCGGAAATGTTCATCTATCCAGTTCGCAACAAACTGATTTGAAACCGCAATTCGAAAACAGCCATCCGTACCGAGTTCACCACGTGTCGGGCGAATCCAGGTAGTGTATTGCTGATTCTTCATCCGGCTTGACATGTAGCGCTGGCAATCGAGCCAATGGGAAGACTGCTGCACCGCGGTCTGTTTTGATTTTGATTCAGTCGTGGCAGTCACCTGTTCGACTGGATTTCCAAATCCGGCGAGAAGTGCCCCGTCATGTGATGCAGTCGGTGTGCTGCTGGTGCCGAGCTCCAGACCATCATTCATGGCAGCCATCGCAGACTATCATTCGATTGCTCGTGAGATTGCGGCCTTGATCAGTTCCTGATCGGTCTGCCTTCATTGCGCGTTCCCCTTCCTGAAAACCCTTGTCTGAATTCGCCTGCGAATCAGATGATGCGCATTTTGCAGCAACCATCGATTCGGGCTTTGTGAACATGCTGTCGATCATTTCTTTCCTGGACCTGTCCTGTCGTCTTCCTGACGTACCTGTTCAAAACTATCTGTATGCACAAACTCGAAGTGAGCTTGCACCTGTTCATCACTTGTCATCATCCGGCATTCTGAATCGATCCGGACAAATTGCTCACGCATCGAATGCGTGCTCTTCTGTCGCGCTGATTCCCTCTTGTCGATCCCAGATCCGCGCTTAGTCTCATTTCGAGTTACCCACATGTGGCAACTCGCTGAACAGAGCGTGCCGCACAAAGAGTTACCTATCGAACGGGAGCATTTCTGCTCAACTTCTCCACCATCTTACCCACAACGGGTGGATAACCAGATGGGTGCTAACTCGTTGCCATATCACACGGAGAAATGCGGCTCGTACAGACTTATCCACACCCACCAACAGGATGTTAACATCTTGTGGCTCAATGGTTTTCCGCCGATTTTTCCATCGACATCATCGATTGTAGCGGGGGGCTATTTTCGTCGCAAGGGGGGAGGTGAAAATAAAGTCGAAAGATTTCTAACTCCTGTTGTTAGCAGTTAGTTAGTGTCGAAATACACTGCCGAGAATGTGAGTTGAGGTGTGGACAACTCCGGGATTTTTATCCACGTCCGATTCACAGCCGCTCATCCGGCAACAAGTTATGAAACGAATCCGACAAGCTACGGCATCAGAAGCTGTGCTATTGTATCCGGATTTTTCTCGTGGAACTATGTTGCGAACTCATGCACCAATCGCATCGACCGAGCGTGCGATCGATTCAAACAATGCAATCTGCTCGTCGGTCCCATCAAGCGCGACCGGTTTTCCGTTGTCGGCCCCTTCACGAATCGACTGTGCGAGCGGTACTTCACCCAATAGCGGCACACCCAACTGCTCGGCGAGTTTTTTCCCGCCGTCACGACCGAAGATATAGTCTCGTCCGGTTGGGGTTTCGTAATACGCCATGTTCTCGATCACACCCATCACCGAGAGATTTGTTTTCTCGGCAAGTTTCGCGACACGTCCGGCGACATGGACCGCGGTCGCCTGCGGTGTGGTTACCACCAACAACTCTGCCATCGGGATCGCCTGACCAATAGTCAGCGTGACATCACCGGTGCCGGGAGGAAGATCAAGCAGGAGATAATCTAACTCACGCCACATCACATCATTGAGAAACTGCCCGATCGCTTTATGCAGCAGTGGTCCGCGCCAGATCACCGGGTCATCTTCATGCACGAAAAATCCCATCGAGACCACCTGCAAATTATCCCCCTTGCGAAGCGGGACAATCATCTCATCGATAACCGTCGGCTGTCCATGCACGCCAATCATTCGCGGAATCGAAAAGCCGTAGACATCTGCATCAAGGACCCCGACACGTTTCCCAAGTCGTGCGAGAGCACAGGCGAGATTGACCGTGATCGTCGATTTCCCAACTCCCCCTTTACCGGAAGCGACCGCAATAAATCGATCCGCCGCACCAATCACTCGTGCCGGTGGTCGACCACCTGCAGGAGAAACAGCACCGCCGCCAAGTTTCTGACGAAGGGCCGCGCGCTGCGCATCAGACATGACATCGAATGTCACGGTCACCCGACTGACTCCGGGAATGAGTGAAACCGCCGCGATCACATCCTGCTCGATCTTCTCTTTCATCGGACAGCCGGGAACGGTCAGCGTGATACCGAGTGCGACAACCCCATCCGGTGTGATATCGATGGAGCGAACCATATCAAGTTCAGTGAGTGGTTTCTTGAGTTCGGGATCTTCGACCCCACCGAGAATATGAAGAACAACATCTTTGGTAAGCATAGGTACGCGCAAGGTAGGGAGGTTTTCGTTTGATGGGAAGAGGGGGGAGCAATAGAGTCCATTTCCTGGTGGCCCATCCCGTTCTTGCGGGTGGGGTTTTCTCTTCGGTGCCCCATGGGCTCGCCCTGGGCTCTTATCTTGTAGGGCGGGTTGGCCTTGCTACCCGCCGTCTTCAAATTGTGAATGAAACAAGAAGGCGGGAACCAAAGCGATCCCGCCCTACAAGATTTGCCTCTTGGTGCCCCACCCTCCGGGTGGGTGTTTTCCCGTGGGCGGCAGACGCCGCGGCGGACCGGTCTGCCCCTTCTGTCAGGAAGACGCGGGGCAGAAACTGACCCGCGCTACAAGATCCCCTCCCTCATCTCCTCACCCTGAGCCTGTCGAAGGGTCTTCCCCCCCAGAAATAATCACATTCCACGAAAAATATTCCCCTATCCCTTGCGTCTCATACCCGCGCACGATGTATATTCACACCAACAGAACATTGGTTACACCACAGAGGACACGGGGGTTCATCGTGCCGTCACACAGATTTCTTGACCACCTCTCCCTTTCATTCCGACAGCTACAAACAACGACGATGCAATTCACTCGCCGCCTGAGCGGGATGCTGTTTTGGTCTGTGGTGTTGATGGGGATGAGCGCGGAGTTGTTCGCCGCGACAATCCGCGTGCCGCAAGATCAGCCGACAATTCAATCGGGCATCAATGCCGCAGTGAATGGGGATACGGTGTTGGTGAGCCCAGGGGTGTATAATGAAAATATTAAAGTATTTAATAAGAGGGTTTTCGTAATTGCCAGTGGTGGTGCAAAAGTAACCAACTGGAAATGGAACCAGAACGACTTTGGGATACTGGTCGACAGCGGTGGAAGACTCTGGTTCCAGGGATTCCGTGCAATAGACTTTCCTCGCATCAGTTCAGAACCTGATAAGCCTCAGATCAGAGCACTCAGCGGCTCACTACATCTTTACAACAACGTCTTCATCGGTGATGGGACTGTAACTAATCAACGGTACTTCTTGTTTACTAATTTTGCAGATACTGTTGTACTTAGGAGGAACCAGTTTCATGGATTGCTACTGAGTAGACAATCAGACGGCGCTAGTGTAATCATCGCTGGAAACTCTACCCAGTGGGTATCTGTTGTCAACAATGTCTTTGATAGCACGTACCGTGCTCTAGTTACATACGTTGATGGAGGTGGAGAAGTAAAGAACAACATATTTACCAACTCGCTTGACTATCCATTCTATGCAGGTAGTGATCCGGTAATTGAAACATACAATTGTTTTTGGCAAAATTTTGCTATCATTCATCAGGTATCTAGCACAAGTATCCAACTGAATCCGCTCTACAATAGTCCGACTAATGCCGACTTTAGAATTACACAAGGTTCTCCATGCATAAACACAGGTGATCCAAATCCCATTTACAACGATCCTGACGGGAGCAGGAATGACATCGGTGCGATACCGTATGTGAGTACCAGAGCTCCTAAAAAAATATCGGTGCCAAGCGAGTATGCCACAATTATTCAAGCTGTTGACTCTTCTGTCAGCGGCGACACGATTTCCATTTCAGCTGGTATCTATTCTGAAGTTGGAATTCAAATCACAAAGGACCTGCTCATTGAAGGTTCTGATAACTGGGGTACAATTCTAAGACCGCCTAACGGTCAGCTATTCTTGATTCAAAGCGCAGATGTCATATTCAAGAGCCTTGTAATGGATGGGACCGCTCAAACAAGCACTTGGCCTACTTGCGATGTTAATAGAGCGATTTCATGTGAAAATGCTACCTTGGAAATGGACTCCTGCAAGATTTTTGGTTTTGCTACTCATGCTTATGGAGCTGCACTCTTCACTAATAACACGCGTTGCAAAATAAATAATTCCGAAATTAGTAGAAACAGATCTGAAGTATTCATTGATCGTCAGGGGAGAGGATGCGGCGGTGATGCGCGTGGAGCTGCTATTTATCATTCAGGCAAATCGTTGACCATTTATTCTTCTAGCTTAGATTCAAACTATTGTTCAGAGTTTGGTAATTTTTCAGGTGCCCGAGGTGGTGCAATTCACTTTGTGGGTGACAGTCTAAGAATCATTGCTTCCAATTTTGTAGGAAATTCAACCTACAATGCAGTTTCCTCTCAAGGAGCGGCACTCTACGTTCAGTCAACTGCAACGGTCATTACTAACTCTGTTTTCAGGGAGTGCTCAGCCAACGGTGGTGGCTTCTATCCAGGAAGCTCTGAGGTTGGATGCCGTGGTGGTGCCATATTTTTCAAAAGCGGTCAGTGCAGTGTTGATAGTTCGATTTTTGAGGATTGTGAAGTAAATTCCTCTCCTGTTGGTAATCCATCTATTTATCCTATTGCTGGTGGAGGTGCTATATATTGTGAGTCAGCAATACTGCACATTTCAGATTCAAGACTGGTCAGAAGTAGCGCGAATATCACATCGGCTTGGTCGTGGTTCTATTCAGAGGCAGTTGGTGGAGCTATATACTCACTGATGCCAGTTAATTGTAAAGGAGTTGCTTTTGTTGAAAGTAGTGTCAAAATTGTAAGCTACGACATAGAGCCCCTCTTAAGCCCCAGCGTGGTTAGAATAGGAGTCGCTGATATCTTTTGTGAAGCCGGTCTAGAACTAAGGGACTGTTTGTCTTACTTTGCTTCAGTCACTTACCCTCCACTACTCGATACGTCTGAGTATTTTTTAATCGAGAAGCTCTCAAATGTAATTGAGGCAAGTGTTGTTAATTACGAGTGTGGCTTGGTTTATCCGTATCCAGACTCGATGTTTGGAAATGTAAACTTCGATTCCACGACTTTTGCCAATCCTTTGTATTGTGATACAAGCTCAGGATTTGAACTCGTGAGAAGTTCCTCACCTTGCCTTCCATCCAACAATTCATGTGGTGTTGCCATCGGGCACACTCTTCTTGGATGCCAAAACGCCTCGCCAACTCTTCAGAGCTCTTTCCTTGATTCTGCGACCGAAGCGATTCACTTTCAATTCCTCGCCATTTCCACCGACCCAGACGGCCCATCAATCTCTTACTCATTCATCAATCTCCCGTCATGGCTTTCATCCAATGCCGATTCTGTCTATGGCACGCCGACGCTGAATAATGACGATACATCATTCACGGTCATCGCATCGGACGGGTTTCTTGCCGACACACAAGTTGTCACTCTCGTCGTCCTTCGCACCACCCCCGGTGCTGATTCGCTTCATACATCGGAAGAATTTACGAACATCCACGTACTCGATCACACTCCGCAATTCGATTGGGATTTTCTGCGGTATGATGGGAATGCGGCTCAGACCCAATTCGAAATCGCGGTCGGCACAGACAACAACTGGGCGTTTGCTGAAAAATGGAATCCCGCGCCGTTTACGTCCAGCGACACATTTGTTGTCTATGATGGCAGCACGCTCGTTGACGGTGCGACGTACTATGTCCGTCTTCGCGTCAACAACGGGATCGCGTGGTCGCCGTGGTTTGAGTCATCATTTCGCATGAACTCAGTGCCGAGTGTTCCGTTGCTTGCTTCGCCGTCAAACGGCTCCATCACCTCCAATCCGCCATCACTTGCGATCAACAATTCGAGCGATGCAGAGAATGATCCGCTGGTCTATGACTTTGCGATCTTCACCGATTCCGCGCTCACCAATCAGATCGATGCCGCCAGCGGCATCTCGCAAACACCCACCACCACCCAATGGACCCCTGCGACACTCGCCGAGAACACGCGCTTCTACTGGCGGTCGCGCAGTTACGATGGATTTGAGTATTCAAACTGGTCAAGTGCGCGTTCGTTTGTCACGAATGGCGTTCCAGAATCACCGAGTGCGTTTGCATTGATCACTCCGAACAACAGTGGACTCCCGGACTTTGATCTGACTCCCACCCTCAACTGGCAGCCGGCACTCGATCCTGATCCGAATGACACGGTGCGCTATCTGCTGGAAGTTTCTATCACGCCGACTTTCACCTTTGATTTCGACATTGATTCAATCGGCACGAACAATTTTACACTTGTCGATTCACTGCTGTTTGGGACGCATTACTGGTGGCGTGTGACAGCGCGAGATAAGACCGGACTGGTGACCTCATCATCCAATGTCCTCGATTTCTGGACATGGGCACTTGGGGATGTCGATCATTCGCACACGGTTGATATTGGTGATCTGACGATGCTCGTTGACCATCTCTTTATCAGTTTCGATCCGATACTGCCGCGCAAGGTGGCGGACATGAATGGGGATTGTAGTGTGGATATTGGTGATCTAACCGCGCTGGTTGATCATCTGTTTATATCGTTTGCCGATTTGACCCCGGGGTGTGAGTAGGGGGCATATTCTATTGGTGTAAAATGTCGGCACCGAAGACGGAGCCGACCTCCAGGTAAAAATTGCATTTCATCTTGTAGGGCGGGTTGGCCTTGCTACCCGCCGTCTTCAAATTGTGAATGAAACAAGAAGGCGGGAACCAAAGCGATCCCGCCCTACAAAATTCCCCGCAAATCATTCTTCCCGTAGGGCAGTATCCCTCTTGGGACCTGCCTCTTTTTCGATTGTTTGATTGACGGAAATACAAAGAGGCGGATCCTCAAAAGGACACCACCCTACGGAGAATTGAAGATGGCGGGAAGCACGCCTTCAGCGGGACCTATCCCCCCTACTCCTCCGGTATCGGCTGTCCTGATTGCATCGCAGTATCGACACGTTTCAGATATCGCTCTGTCGCGATCAACACAAAGACCACGCCGATCACTCCCGCAAGTGAAAACCAGAGAACCTCAACTCGAAACACTGCCATCTGAATAATTCCGACAACGAACATCACGAGACTCATCTTAAGAAACAGCTGCGACGAATATCGCTGTGCGGCATCCCACATCGTCTGATTTTTCATCGATTGAAATGTTCGATAGCCATAGAACATGTTGATATTCTTAGCCGGCACGAGTCGCCAAAGCAACCAGATCAGAAAGAAGATCACGCTCGGCACCAGAAAGATCAGCCGAAGCCAGTCGCCACAATCAGTTATCCATTGCATCGTAACCTACTCACGTATTTAGTCGTAGAATCCACATGTCTTGTGTGTCCCATCACAGAATGGTTTTTTCAGCGACTGCCCGCACCGGCAGAGTGAAAAGCTCCCTTCC
>CAZFGK010000007.1:110804-114244 GCA_964518635.1 uncultured Ignavibacteriales bacterium | reverse complement strand
GAGGACCAGGTTGAACCAACCTCCGGTGCACCTATTGTCACGCCAGTGGCATCGTAGGGTAGCTGCGTTGGGAAGGGATAAGTGCTGAAAGCATCTAAGTACCAAGCCCACTTCAAGATAAGATCTCCCATGAGACCCCTGGAAGATGACCAGGTGGATAGGTCATAGGTGTAAGCGTCGTAAGGCGTGTAGCCGAGTGATACTAATCGGTCGATTGGCTTAATCGTTAAAATTTCCCTAAGACTGTCGCTGTCACATGCAGCGCAGCCAGGCGGGTGATACACGTTGAGCTCTTCTTTTTTTCAACCTATGATCAGCCACAGATATTCTCGGTGGTGATAGCGATCGGGTCACACCTGTTCCCATTCCGAACACAGTAGTTAAGCCGATCAACGTCGATGGTACTATGTGGGAGACTGCATGGGAGAGTAGAAAGCTGCCGGGTTAAAACAAACACCCCTTCATTCGCAAGAGTGAAGGGGTTGTTTTTTTTTCTGTATTGAGTCGATGGAAGATGCTTCGACAATCTCAGCATGAAGAAATCAGCATACAGACTTCAGCATGAAGATTTGAGCATGAAGAAATCAGCATGAGAAGTCTGAATTGCATTTTCCTATCAGCACGTTCTTCTCTTCACCCTGAGCCTGTCGAAGGGCGTTCTTCAGTTAGGTCAATGACCGCAACTCGGGCTCGCGGCACTTACGGAAATGAACGAAGAAGATGCTTCGACAAGTTCAGCATGAAGACTTCAGCATTAAACAGTTTAAATGTACGTTTCTATCATCCTCAATCCTACTCTTCACCCTGAGCCTGTCGAAGGGCGTTCTTCAGTTAGATAGGGAAAGAGCAGAAGCGTGCGTCTGCCGCACATGGAATAATGGAAGCATCGACGATTCAGGGAGTGGTGCTCAGATTGATACGCCCCTCGAATCGTCCCGCTACTTCACACTCTAGTTCTGTTCCGTTTACATCAATCCCCTTCGGCACCACAAAGAGCATACGCTCAACGAAACCAACGTCCAAACTCCTGATCCAACTTTCACCGATAATCTGATCGCTCTCGCTATTTCTCCAGATGATTCGCGCATTGCTTCCCGGTACCGATTGTCGATTCACCCGATAGGTCACCGCGAGTGCGAGACTATCGCCAAATTCATACGATGACGCGCTGGTAAGAACGATGCGTCGAGAGAAGGGGGTAACCCGATTGACGAGTGAGTGGGAGAGAGTCGAAAGTGTCTGGCCACTCATACGGTTCAATTCCTCCTGTCCATCAGATGTCAGGAATTGAGAAATCCGCCTAAGATTGTCGACTCGAAGGATTTCATCACGACTTATCGGAGGATTGAGAGGAGTGACTTCGCGAATGTCTGGGTGTGCACTTTCCAGTTTGAGAAAAAGTCGTCCGTATCCAAACCGAGTATATAGTGTTGAATCTGTAAACCAGCTCAGCGGATATCTCATCTCCTGCGCCGCCAGGCCATTCGGATAGGCACTCAGTGATGCCCGAAGAATGACGCCGTCGCCGGAGACCTCTGGCATGATGGCATCGATCCGGGAGAAAATGTTTTCACGAAGTGCAAGATGCGTAACTTCTGCCGAGCCCGCGTGTTGAAGCGCGCGAAGAAAGTCATAACGCTGAGCGAATCGTGCCGCCGGGTGAGAATAGTGCTCGTTGACCGACATGAATCCATACGCAGGGACAAATGCAAAAATCTCCTCTTCCGAACTGAGCAGCACTTTGTTACGCATGAATTCGATCTCAAAGGAGCTCAGTCCGTAATCTGGTACCACAGCCCGCTTTGCCATCGCTACTGAATCGCTGCGAGCGTAGCGCGCGGTCCCCCCTGTGAAAGTTATAAGCAGCATAGCTAAAACGGCGGCGAGGGCGATTCGAAGTGCGGGTTGCTTTCTGGTACGTGCGTACAGATCTATAAGTGCAAGCCCGACCACCGGGCCAACTATAGACCAGAGAAATTCTCTCGCTTTGGTGAAGTTCAGCGGGAGATCAAACGTGCCTAACGCACTTGCAATGAGCAGAAAGCATACGGAGCCGAGAAGTATCGCGAGCAGAGAACGGGCGATTTGCTTTGAAAAACGAATCAGTAATATCCCCAGAGAGGCAAGATAGAGAACTGTCAACCATGAGAAATCGCCGGAGGGGAGATAGAGTCCGGGAGTACCGGAATGAAACCAATCCCCACGGGATCGGTCGCCACCATAGGTCAAAACAGACAGCAGCGCTGGAAACCAATAGAATGATGAAATGAGTGCGGCTCCTGCGATAACGGATATTGGACGTTTGAGTGACTCGAACCACTGTGCAATGCGCCATTTCAATCCGCCATCCAGTATACGCTTTGCGAACATGAAAAATGGAAGCATGAAGAACGGATAGAAATAGGTCATGAACAGAGCGGCACCGATGAGTCCACCGAAGAGCCATTCTCTAAATTTCCTCTTGATGCTTCTCTTGTGACTTGAAGCCTCCACATAGCCGATCCACCACGGGATAAAGAGGGCATTTGATGCGAATGCATAGGGGGCCATGACCAGCATGTAGGAGCCGCCGATATCAATGATCATTGAGCAAAGTGCAATGGCGACCGCCTTCCGGCGTGAGACTACTCGCGACCAGGAGAGGTACAGCAGGAATGGCATCGCGATCGCAAGCAGTTTGTAGCCGACAGATATGAGCGCGTGGGCATGCACCCCAAATGTTCTGCCAAATGCGGCCAGGGTCCACTCGTAGAGAGGTGGATAGAAGACGGGAAGCTCTTTGTAATAGTAATCACCAAACAGACCGATTTTCATGTACTTCAGAATCGCTGCGATGTGAAATTTCTGGTCTCCCCAGTAGGCATAATCGGGAAAGGGGGTCTGGTGGTAGATGATTCTGAGTGCAACTACTCCAAACGTCCCGACCAGGAGTAGTAGCGTGAGATGTCGCTGGGATTGACTGAGACGTAGTACGAAAAGTGCAATACCAAGACTCAAAAGAAACGAAAGATTGAGAAAGTCGAGCCACATGAGACCGTAGATATCACGAATCGGGTCCGGCGAGCCCGATCCTGCGAACCGAATCGCGAAAGCAGCTACATTGAGGGCGCCGAAGAAAAGAATTAACAGAAGGGAGTACAGAGATATAGGGAGACTTCGATTCACAATTGAAAAGCCCCACCTGCTACTTGAATATCAGAAAAAATGGAAAGTGTGCTCATGCTCAGTGAAAAAGTCCTGAAAAACAGGGCGCGAATCAACATAATAGAACTATGGGCTAGATGACGAGATAGGGGTTACTTCGATAGCACTTTACGCTCGACTCCTTTTCAACGATCTTGAATCCATGCGTAAATCAAGTCCAATGTCAAAGAAAAGCCCCATCACTCGCGGCAAGCAAAACAACACCGCAGGTAGTCGGAAATATGATGACCAGAAGG
>CAZFGK010000007.1:0-110704 GCA_964518635.1 uncultured Ignavibacteriales bacterium | reverse complement strand
GGAAGAGAAACAGCCCTGTTGGCGGACGGAAGTATGATGACCAGAAGGGGAAGAGAAACAGCCCTGTTGGCGGACGGAAGTATGATGACCAGAAGGGGAAGAGGAAACCTGATGGTCCTCGTAAGACCGTAGGAAGGGTAGAGACACCTCGAGCTCCGCGTCCGTTTAAGCGAGAGCTTGATCCGGAGATTTACATCCCCCGGCAGAATCGTCACGCCCGTTTTGACGCGAAACTGCAAATCGGGGACGAGACCGATCTGAAGCTCCTTCTCCCGAAACTGACGAAACCTGCCTTTTTTCTGCTGCTCGACCAGATTCAGGATCCGCACAATTTCGGTGCCTGTCTGCGAACTGCCGAGGGGGCGGGAGTCGATGCGGTGATCTTCACAAGAGAGTATACCGCTCCTATCTCTCCGACAGTTCGTGCCGTGGCTTGCGGTGCAGCCGAACGGTTACGTTTGATTCAGGCAACTAATTTGGCCCGTACCATCGAAATCCTAAAAGAAAATGGCGTCTGGGTGATTGGGACGAGTGAACATGCCGAGAAAACCGTCTACACCGTCGATTTCTCCCTTCCCACTGCTCTGGTCGTCGGCTCTGAAGGGGATGGGATTCGTCGCCTTACTGCTGAGCGGTGTGATCAGGTGGTAAAAATTCCGCTTTCGGGACGTTCTGAGAGTCTGAATGTCTCTGTATCCTGTGGTATCAGTCTGTATGAAATAGTCCGTCAACGCCTCGCGGCACGTTAAAGTGTTGTCTCGCAGCGAAATCGACTTTCTCGAACGGGAACAAACTGGACAAAGCGGGAGTTTAATGGCAAGTAACGAGTTCTCAAAAAGTGTACACTAACCCCCCCAATCGCGACAGAACGCGGAGGAATGTTCATGCGCAAATTGTCTTTTCTGATTGCCGTGCTTGCACTGGCAGTATCTGCAAACGCCAACGAGTGGTCACTCGATAAGACCCATTCACAAGTTGGCTTCAAGGTCAAGCACCTGGTAATCGCCAAGACTTCTGGGAAATTTGACAAGTTTGATGGAAAGGTCTGGTTCGACGGAAAGGATTTCACGTCCGGCAAAGTCGAATTCACTGCGGATGTCGCATCCATTAATACTGAAAATGAAAAGCGGGATGCTCACCTGAAGTCATCTGATTTCTTTGCCGCTGATTCATTTCCCACTATGACATTTGTTTCAACAAAGGTGAGTGGTGTTGATGCCAACAATTTTAAGATCGATGGAAATCTCACTATACGTGGAGTAACCAAGCCAGTCACATTTGATGCTGTCCTCAACGGTGTTGTTGACGATCCGTGGACCCCGGGCGGAAAGCGTGCTGGATTTAGTGCTACGACCTTCATTGATCGATTTGATTTCGGGCTTCACTGGAACAACGCGACAGAAGCCGGTGGGCTGATAGTTGACAAGAAAGTCGAGATTGCGGTCGATGTCGAAGTCACGATGGGACCGAAGAAGTAAGTTCTTTCCTTTTGGACAGACTTCAGGCCGCCTTCGGGCGGCCTTTTTTTTGAAAGATCACGGAAGTCCAATCCCCCCCCTTTACGGACTCCCCCTCTGCACACTATCTTAACAAACAGATCATGCTCTGTTCATGAAGATCGTGACGGAGCAGACTGACACACGCTTTACTCCGGAGGTGGAACGGTGAAAGAGTTTACGACCGAGAAAATACACACCATCTGTTTGACCGGCTCCCGGGGAGCCGGTAAAACTTCCCTGGCCGATGCGATCGCATACTACGCGGGGCTGAACACGCGCATCGGGAAAGTAGATGAGGGGACATCACTCTTCGATTATCAGGAAGCGGAAATCTCACATCGCACAACACTCTCTTCAAAACTCTGCGCGATGACCTACCGCGACTACAAGCTGAACATCATCGATACTCCGGGGCATCCCGATTTTTGTGGTGAGTTGCTTGAAGCAGCGCGGGTCAGCGAAGCAGTCGGAATAGTGATCGATGCTACCGCTGGGGCACAGGTTAGTACCCAATTGCAGTGGAGACTCTTGGAGCAGGAGAATGTCGCGCATTTCTTTTTCGTAAATAAAATGACGAAGGAGAATGTGAGCTGGGAGAAAAATCTCCAGTCACTCAAAGATGCTTTCGGCAAACAGGCCGTCGCAGTGGTTATTCCGATTGGTGAAGCGGCTGCATTCAAAGGGGTCGTCGATCTTTTGCACTTGAAAGCGTTCTCTTTCGACGACAAGGGAAACAGCACCGAGATTCCGATTCCCGCTGATATGAAAGATGAAGTCGACCGTGAGCGAGCACTGTTGGTCGAGGTAGCGGCGGAAGCATCCGACGAATTCATGGAGAAGTATTTCGCAGAGGGGACACTCTCGGAGCAGGAAGTCCATGATGGTCTCGCCATTGGCATTCGACGAGGGACATTGTATCCGGTTCTGTTTGGTTCGGCAGTGCACGGCGTCGGGATTCGCTCGATGCTTGATTTCATGCTCGAATATCTGCCGAGTGCGAACGAACTCCCGGCTCGCAAGGCTCGAAAAGTTGGAACTCAAAACGATATCGACCTGATACCTGATCCGAATGGAAAACCTGTCGCCTTTGTGTTCAAGACCGTCTCGGAAGGGCATCAGGGAGAAATGTCTTATTTCAAGGCGATGAACGGGACGATCAAACCCGGCATGGACCTGATCAATCAGGCCAATGGCACCGTCGAGAGAATCGGGCATCTCTACACCTTCCAGTCGAAGAATCGAATCGATCTGAATAGCGTCGCCGCCGGAGATCTGGGGGTAATGGTCAAGTTGAAAAGCACCCATACCGGAAATACCCTGACGGATAAAGAACTGTCAGTTCAGCTTCCGCCGATTCCATTCCCGAATCCGGTGATGGATGTCAGTATCAAACCGAAGACCAAAGGGGATGAAGACAAACTCGCGACGGCATTTCATAAGCTGCACGAAGAAGACCCGACTTTCCGACTTGTTCATGACGGTGAGCTTCATCAGATGGTTCTCTACGGTCAGGGAGCCACACATATCGAAATCCTCGTGGAGAAACTCAAGAAGCGATTTGGTATTGATGTGGAAATTGGGAAGCCGCGGGTCCCGTATCGTGAGACCATTCGCAGCAAAGCCGAAAAACAGTACAAGCACAAGAAGCAATCTGGAGGAAGAGGGCAGTATGGGGATGTCCACCTGCGCATCGAGCCGCTGAGTCGCGGTGATGGATTCCAGTTTGAAGATGCGATCACCGGCGGCGTGATTCCGAACAAGTATATTCCTGCAATCGAAAAGGGAGTCGCCGAGGCACTGCACGCCGGTTCTCTTGCGGGCGCAAAAGTGGTGGATGTGAAAGCGACAGTCTTCTACGGCTCGTATCACGACGTCGACTCCAGCGACATGGCTTTCAAGATCGCCGGATTGATGGCATTTCGTGAGGCATTCATGGAGGCGAAGCCAGTTCTCCTGGAGCCGATTTACAATGTCGAAATTCTGGTGCCGGATGATTACACCGGTGATGTTATGGGTGATCTTTCATCTCGTCGTGGGAAGATCGCTGGTATGGAGCCAAACGGGCGCGGACAGATTATCAAGGCGTCGGTCCCGCAGGCAGAGTTATTCCGCTACTCAGTTGATCTTCGCTCGATGACTCAAGGGCAGGGGGCATATTCGCTGACATTCTCGCATTATGAGGAGGTGCCTCGTGAGTATGCTGCGAAGATTATTGAGGAAGAGCGGAAATTGAATCCAGTGGTGCATCACGAGGAGTAGCTGGTTTCGATTGGATTCAATTGGAGTTGTTAGCAAGCGTGTAGCCCGACTGTTCCAGTCGGGTTCTTTGAACTAACGATTCGTAAAGGTGCCCCATCCCGCAGATCACGCTTTGCGTGAGCAAGGGGTGGGTTCCAGGTCTATATTTGTTTCGAAGATAACTCAGACCGGGAACCCACCGCTTCTCCCGCTTTGCGGGACTACGCAGTGGGGCACCGAAGACATTCTCTTGTCACCCTGAGCTTGTCGAAGGGTCTTTCTAGAAATCAAGAAGATGCTTCGACAGGCTCAGCATGAGAGAACTTGGCAGTTTTGACTTGGTGCCCCATCCCGCAGATCACGCTGTGCGTGAGCAAGGGGTGGGTTCCAGGTCTATATTTGTTTCGAAGATAACTCAGACCGGGAACCCACCGCTTTTCCCGCTTCGCGGGATTACGCAGTGGGGCACCGAAGATCAGAAAAAATACCAGCGGACGGACTCGAACCGTCACGCCCCTTTCGGAGCAAGGGATTTTAAGTCCCTGGTGTCTACCATTCCACCACGCTGGCGAGAAATCAACGGTAAATCATAGAATCAATTCAGCATTGCAAGCATAGACAATGTCCTACTTATGCATGAAGTCTGCAAATACAAGTAGAAAAAGAACGGGCAAAAACGGAATAGCGAGTATTGACCCTGAGATTAGAGTGAGAACAAGTGCATTTCTTTTTCGAATCTCAAAGAGTTCGGACAGTGCTAGTATGTTTCCCAAGAGCAAGCTAGCGCCAATAGATTTTGATACTGGATCAATTAGGCTCGTCCACCCGTTCTTAATCAATTCTTGTTCGGAGTAATGCTGCGGCCAGTACAAGAAAGTGTCTGAAAAGAAAAATAGTCCTGCCAAAGTGAAGACACCAGTACCAATGCACGCCGGAAAAACTGCCATACCAGAGGCAATCATTATTGAACGAGTTGAAGCGCGCTTTTTGTACAACATACGAGAAAAGTGATCCAGCACAAATGCGTTAGTCAGAAGGGCTCCGAGTCCGATAGTCATTCCCGAAAGCAAGCCTACAAGAACCATCAAGTAAGACATACCTTTGTCGAAATTTAGCCATCCAAGTACAGAAAGTAAATCAATGCACTGAAAACCACCAAAGAGCATAGATACTACAACGGCTTGACGAAAACGATCCTCATCAATCGCTTGGCGAAAGAGAGCTCGTATGGTTGTCGGTTTTTGAGATTCGGTAGAAATGTCGGTGGTCGATTTAGGTACATCCATCACTGATTCAATCTTCATTCAAATATTTTAACAATTTCAGGAGTATGAAAAAATCTTCCCCGGGTTCATAATCCCGTGCGGATCGAATTGCGATTTGATCTGGCGCATCAGATCGACCGCTGCACCATGCTCACGGATAAACTGCTCACGCATCCCGAGTCCTATCCCATGCTCTCCTGATACCGTCCCGCCGAGATCGACCGCTTTTTCAACAATGCGATGATTCACTTGCTCGGCGCGGTGCCATTCGGCGGCGTTCTCTTTATTCGCGAGCATGAGTGCATGTAAGAGTCCCATCCCGACATGTCCGAACGCAAATATCTGGATACTCTCTCTTGCGGCGGCTTCATAACAGTAGGCGACCATCTCAGGGAGTCTCGAAATCGGGAAGGCGATGTCATTACGCATGATATGCAGCCCGCTCTGGAACTGACGGACTGATTCTGTCGCCCAATGACGAATCTCCCATGGATTTTGCCCTTCACCGAGAGTGAGGGCTTTCCCGCCGTGCGATTCGCACAATTCGGCGACAGTTTCTGCTGATGCGGCAGTTGAGATGTCGCTCCCGTGAAATTCCAGAAAGAGTGCGGGTTGTTCAGGAAGCCCATACGATTTCAGTTTGTTCAGGGCGTGCATGATTCGTCGATCAAGAAATTCAACCGCGGCGATATCGAGACCATACTTACGAATCTCGCTGACGGTCTGCGCGGCGGAGAGTTCGTCAGGGAAGAGAAATGCCGTTCGTTTCCGGCTTTCCGGCAGACCGGCAAGTCGAAGCGTGATCGAAGAAATGACTCCGAGTGTTCCCTCCGAACCAGCAACTAGTTCGACGAGGTTATAGCCGCTCGAGCGTTTGATCGCGCGCCCCCCCAGTTTCATTGCGCGACCATCGCCCGTGATAAAATCGATCCCCAGCACATAGTCTCGTGTCCCGCCATAGCGGACAGAGTAGATACCGGAGGCATTGGTCGAGACCATCCCGCCTATCGTTGCCAGATCGCCGCTACCACCGGGGGAGGGGGGGAAGAAAAGACCGTGACGTTTCAGTTGTTCATTGAGATGATCGTAAATAATCCCTGGTTCGACTTTGACCTGAAGATCATCCTCCCACAGCTCGATGACTCTGTTCATGTGGCTCAGGTCGAGGACAATTGCCCCTTGCGAGGGGATTGCCGAGCCCTCAAGAGAGCTTCCGGCACCACGGGTGGTGATCGGAGTACGAGACTCATAACAAGCGCGCACAACCGCTTCGATCTGTCCGGCTGTGTTTGCCCAGACGACTGCGATTGGTGTGCAGGCGGGATGGGAGGACTCATCCCGCGAGGCAACAAGCAATTGGTCGGCTTGAGTCGAAAGATTTTCACTCCCGACAATTGCGCGGATTCTTTCGAACGCTGATGAACTCATCGCGGCTGCAACTACTCGATTCGTTTCAGTGCCTGCGCGAAGACATCGTGGCTGGGGAGTTCGACCGGCTTCTCTTTGAATTTGGCGGCATCATCCGGATCGAGGAAGCGGGCTTCGACGACAATCAGGTAGACATACTTGTCGAACCAGTCGTCGTACATGTACCAATAGCCGCCATCCCCTTTTTTCCCCCAGCTATTCTCAATCAGCCATTTGTTCGGGTAGCCAGCCGCGACAGAATCATAGCCAGCGAAGAGCATGGCGTGATCAGTGCTCGATTGTTGGTAGGAGAGCTGTTGCCCTTTGGTGAGGGTGAAATCGATTCCGAGTAATGACTGATGATCCCAGAGTCCGGTGCGGAAGAGAGCAGAGTCACTTATATTCTCGCTTGAGACATCACAAGCAAACCAGACCGCCTGCGAATCACGCAGTTGCTTCTGGACATAGTCCTTGAGTCGATTGACCGGCAGATTCAAACAGACCATTTCGTCATTCTCTGCCATCTGACGGCTATCCTGATACCGATAGGTCTTGTTGTAGGGGCGATTCGGTTCATTGGTGAGGATCAGATACTCTGGTATCGTGTCGCCGAGATAGGAGGCGGCGAATGTCTGTGGGGTGTAGCTGGTGGGGCCGGTTGGGAGGGAAATGTCTTCTGGGAGAGCGAGACTATCGGTTTGTGTTGAATCAGATTTTTTCTTCTTGTCGTCCTTGGTGTTGGCACGATAGACGAAAGTTTCCGGAGGAGTACCGTAAACAAGACAGAGGAAGCGATAGACATCAGCGAGCATTTCTTCATTGCGTGCTCTCAGTTGTTTGACGGAGTTTCCTTTTGCGGCCATTGCGCGGAGTTCTTCGGTCTGCTTGATGAGCAATTTATTAAGCAGGGCATTTGACTGACCAGTAGAGGAAGATTGCTTCGTTTCAGGCATCGCCTCGCGCGGAACCAACCCGTACTTACGGATCAGTCCGAGCACCTGGATGAACCAGCCCCCATCACCAATCGGGTCTTTGGACAATTGCATGAAGCGACGGTCGGTCATTGATGCCGAACGCAGTTCGATCATCTGCTCGAGATAAAGATTCGATTTCTCCAGCTTGTCATAAAATGATAGGAAGGCATGGGAATATTCAAAGTCATCTAGCTGTAGTTTTGTCGCGGCGTTCTGCGAGTAGATGCTCAAACCCGAAAAAAGCCAGCATCGACCACTCGAACGCTGGTCGGCGATCCCGTCCTGTTTGAGTTTGAAACTCATCTGACGATCCAGCCCGACAAATTTCGAACGATTCAACACAGCCGACTTGATATCAACATTGGCGAGGGCATTTTGGACTGCGACTTCGGTCCCCTGTTTGGGGGCATAGGTGCGGAGTTTGACCAATTGGGACTGCCCGAGAGTCCCATCCTTGACCCCTTCGGCAATCGTTCCGAGTGGAAAAGCAAGAAAGAAAGTGATCACAGAGAGACGAAAAAGTGGTCGACAGATGGTCATAGACACTCCCGGTTGATGTTTTCAGCTACCGGAAAGTGTACGAAAGAGGGGCTCTCTCTTCAAGTAAGGATTCGGAGGAAGAATTGCGAAATCTGTGTGGAGAAAAACCGCTTAAGACTTGCGTCAGGATAGCCCCCCGTCTAATTTCCCCAGCCCGATCAGCACGAAAAGTCAGAATGACTAAGTCGAGCATTTCGCGCCTCGGATAGAGAGAAACTACACCACTGCTCGAAGGAGGAGTTTGGCTCCATGTCACATAATTTGTCGTTTTATGAAACGGTCAACAGCTTCTTTGAAAAAGCTGCTGCCCACACCAAGTATCCGAAAGGTCTGCTTGAGCAGATCCGCGAATGCAATAGTGTCTATGCGTTCAATTTTCCGCTGCGCCATGATGATGGGCGTATTGAGACGATCGAAGCATTTCGTGTAGAGCACTCCCACCACAAGCTGCCGACCAAAGGTGGCATTCGCTACAGCGATATGGTGAATGAGGATGAGGTCAAAGCCCTCGCGGCGCTGATGACCTACAAATGCGCCGTAGTCGATGTCCCACATGGTGGTGCCAAAGGTGGAATCAAGATCAATCCGAAGAACTATTCTGCCGCACAGCTTGAACGAATTACTCGCAGATATACCGTCGAACTGATGAAGAAGAACTTCATCGGCCCCGGCATTGATGTCCCGGCTCCTGATTATGGTACTGGCCCACGTGAGATGGCCTGGATTGTTGACACCTATGCGACGATGAATCCGGGAAGCTTGGATGCCGCCGCCTGTGTCACGGGGAAGCCGATTCCACAGGGGGGAATCAACGGACGTACTGAGGCGACGGGATTGGGTGTGTACTACGCAGTCACCCGTGCCATGAGCTACGCTGACGATATGAAAGAGCTTGGCCTGACCACTGGTGTGAGCGGCAAGCGTGTCGCCGTTCAGGGGCTTGGAAACGTTGGCTATTATGCCGCCAAGTTCCATATGGAAGGGGGCGGGATTCTCGTTGCACTCTCCGAAATGGAAGGGGCGATCTACAATCCGAAGGGGATGAATGTCGACGAGGTGATGCAACATCGCCGCGAAACCGGCTCGATCCTCAATTTCCCCGGCGCGAAGAATCTGAAGAAATCGTCAGACGTGCTCGAAGTAGAGTGCGATATTCTGATTCCAGCTGCTCTGGAGACCGTGCTCACCGCGGCCAACGCCGACAAAGTGAAGGCCAAGATCATAGCCGAAGGAGCGAATGGTCCGACCACTTCTGATGCCGATGAGATTTTCTCGAAGAAGGGGATCATGGTCCTGCCGGATATGTATGCCAACGCTGGTGGGGTGACCGTCTCCTACTTTGAATGGCTCAAGAATCTCTCACATGTTCGTTTTGGACGTATGAGCAAGAGATTCGATGAAAACGCGAATCATCAGCTCATTAACATGGTCGAGAATATGACTGATCGTAAACTCGGTGCAGCCGATCGTGCGATGCTGGTACGTGGTGCCGATGAAGTTGATCTCGTTCGTTCCGGTCTTGAAGAGACGATGTATTCATCGTATGACAAGATTCGGGAAGTGAAGAAGGCAAAGAAGAAAATTCCGGATCTTCGCACCGCGGCATTCGTGTCAGTGATCGACAAGATTGCAGTCTCCTACGAACAGCTCGGAATCTTTCCTTGATCAGTTCGCAGAAATTGTCAAAAAATTGGTAGGAATGAAAAGAGCCGGGAAACCGGCTCTTTTTTTATTCAGTTATTGTTGAGGTCGAGTCTCAGGAGCCGAGCAGTTTTCGCAGTTGTGGATGCGACCGATCATTAAGTCCAATCGGCTTGGCGACGCGGATATCATGAGCGACTTCAATCGAGGGACGAGCATCGGCGAGTCCAAAGCCATTCCCATCGAGAGTCTGACGATAGACTTCAGTATGCAGGTCGGTGAACCCTTCAGAGAATTCCAGCTCTTTCCCATCGACGGTGATCGAACGGTAGGTGGTCTGTTCCCCAGTTTGAAGCTCAGCGGGGATATCATTTCTGTCGACCGAGAGATACCATCGGACGCGTGCATTCTGTAGTTCGAGGTAGCCAGCGGTTTTCTTGGCATCGGCATAGTGTAGTTCGTTCGATTGCACGGGTCCGAAGAGCCAGATCAGAAGATCAAAAAAGTGAATCCCGATGTTTGTAGCGAGCCCGCCGGAACGCTCCGGTTGCCCTTTCCATGAAATCTGATACCAGATTCCTCGGGAGGTCATATAGGTCAGATCGACTTCATACTTCGTCGACCGTTTTTCAACGGCCATCTTTTGTTGCAACGCTTTCAGGACTGAATGAACGCGAAGCTGGAGGATCGTATAGATTCGCTGTCCGCTCTCCTGTTCGAGTTCTTCGAGGGCATCCACATTCCAGGGATTGAGGACGAGCGGTTTTTCGCAGATGGCATCAGCACCGATTCTCAGTGCGAAACGACAGTGGGCATCATGGAGGTAGTTTGGAGAGCATATTGAGAGGTAGTGAATCCGCTGGTCGTCACCGGCTCGGCGGAGTTTTTCGCAGTGACGGTCGAATCGCTCGAATTCAGTGAAAAATTTCACATCGAAAAAATATCGGTCAAGGATGCCGACGGAATCATTCGGGTCGACCGCCGCAATCAGTCTATTGTTAGTCTCTTTGATCGCCTTCAGATGTCGTGGGGCGATATAGCCGCCTACCCCGGTCAGGGCAAAATTCTTCACAGGTATCTCCAGATCGTCAATAGTTCAGGAGCCAATCACTTCGTGACGGGCTTTACAACCCTTGCCAGTAGGGAAGCAACTGGCAGGGCTGGCAGAGAAGAAGGGAAAGTACGATTTTTGTACCCTGAGTAAAGAAGACAATCGGATCGGATTTGGACGGAATGCTGTTTGATTCGAAATCAGTTCGTCCGTAGATTCCGATCCTCCATGAATACCGAAACGAAAAAAAGCCAAAAACGAGTGCAGCCGCGTATCCTGCGAGGATTTCGTGACTACGATCCCGGGCTTCAGCTTGCCAAAGAACGGCTTCAGGCAACCGCACGTCTTGCAGCGGAAAGCCGAGGCTTTCTCCCCCTGCAGACTCCCGCAATAGAGCACGCCGAGACCCTGCTCGGGAGTCACTATTCTGCCGAGTCGCTCAGTGAACTTTTTGGTTTTCAGGGGCCGGATGAGACCGACATGGCGCTCCGCTATGAGTTTACCGTCTCCCTCGCTCGGTATGTCTCGATGCAGCCGAATCTGGCAATGCCGTTTCGTCGATATCAATATGGTCCGGTTTGGCGATATGATAAGCCGGGGCCGGGGAGATTTCGTGAGTTCACCCAATTCGATCTCGATTGCATCGGGACGAGCAATTTGCTCGCTGATGCGGAAGTAATCAGCACGATGGTTTCGATCTTGAAATCAGCCAGAGAGAAGATCACGGTGCATGTTTCCAATCGGAAAATTCTGAACGGACTCAATGAATGGGCTGGGATACCGCCTGAAAAATCTGCTGAAGTGATGCGGGTGATTGACAAGCTCTCAAAGCAGGGGCGGGAAGCAGTGCGGCTCGAACTCGGTCCCGGACGAGTCGATTCCTCCGGAGACAAGATCGCAGGGCTCAAACTCGAGGACTCTCTTATTCATCGGCTCGATCTGTTCCTTGATCTGGCAGAAAAGGAGCAGTCTGATCCGCTTGCGGCGGTGGGATCACTTCTGGAGATGCACGAATCTGCTGTAGCAGGTGCGAAAGAGTTGCGTGAATTGTTTGGGCTTCTCGATCTGCTTGGAGTGGAGGAAGCATCACGGAAGATCGATCTTACTATTGTACGAGGACTGGGGTATTACACCGGACCGGTCTTTGAATGTACACTGAATCGCCTACCGGAATTTGGCTCGGTGTTTTCAGGTG
This sequence comes from uncultured Ignavibacteriales bacterium, assembly GCA_964518635.1. Classification (GTDB taxonomy): domain Bacteria; phylum Zixibacteria; class MSB-5A5; order GN15; family FEB-12; genus CAZFGK01. Next base: position 98,894 of record CAZFGK010000007.1, on the reverse strand, counting down.
GGCGATATGATAATTTGCTTGAACGATTCTCATCGGTGCAAGCACCTGCAGTCGGGGCTTCTATTGGCGTGGATCGCCTTCTCGCGGCATTAGAACAGCTCAGCACGATTTCAAAACAGGAAGCGACCGCCATTGCTGTAATCACAATTATGGATCAGGATCGCCTCGCCGATTATATCGAGCTCTCGAACGAGCTTCGCAATAAGGGGATTGCGGTCGAACTGTATCAAGGGGATCAAAAAGGGGTCGGCAAGCAGATGAAATATGCCGACAAAGTTGGGATTCCCTTTGCAGTGATTATCGGATCCGATGAATGGGCGAATAATACGGTGACAGTCAAAAATCTCGTCGCCGGTCGCTCCGCTGCTGAAGGGGTCTCTGATCGTGATGCTTGGTTGAAATCTGCCGGTGAGGTGCAAGTTACAATTCCTCGTGGGAAGTTAGTCGAACATCTGCGTCAATTTCAGCAGGCGACACATACATCGGGAAGGAAAGCGTGAGGAATCTGAAAAATCTGAATAGTCTGAGCATTCTCATCGCGCGATTCGTTCTGCTTCTCATTGTGGTTGTTTCATTTGCCACACACTCTTTGGTCGCTCAATCTGGTGTGAGTAAGCCGAATCTGAGTCCGGATCGAGGGATTCCTGCGCTGAAAACGGTCCATGAGCTTCGCCGTGCAGGGGAGACGAGAACGTGGAGCTTTTCATCCAATGCGAAGGGATTCGGTAAGCTTTTCTCTCGTGTCGAAAGTCATGTGATAGGGAGTCGTCTGCGACTCGATTCAAAACTCGATCTTAATTACGAGCTTATCGGACAAGAGCGACGATTACAGACAACTTCACTTACGACCTTTTCTCCGACCGGAATCTATCTGAAGGATGAGATCACGCTGAATGCAGACGGGAATGAAGGGGAGATCGTCTGGTCGCGTGAGGGGAGTTCATTGCAGCTCACGAGCAAAGCAAATGATCAACGGGTGCGAGAGAGTTATCAAGTTTCTGAGAGTGTCTTTTGTTGGGAGCCACATTTTGTAGATCAGTTGGAAATGTTTCTTGCCATGCGTTCCATTCATGTTGGTGACTCCCTTATTGATTCGGTCTTTCAGCCGCAGGGAAGAAGTGTGGTCAGCGTTCGGGGGGATGTCCCGTACTTCATGTGGCAGGAAATCTGGAAGGGGAGAATTGACTCGGTCTTTATTATACGCCTTTCGGAACCAGTTCGTGCGCAGCTCTATTACACTGCGGATCGTCGGCTCGTTCGTGCAGATTTTCTTGATGAAGATATCCGCGTCTATCAGGATGGGATTATTCGGAATCAGAATGCAGCAACGCCAAGTGTTGCGCATGCCCTCTGGGAGAAATTCAGCCGGATCAGTCTGATTTCAGTCGGCATGGCACTCATCTTCTTTTTCCCATTGCTACTCATCGGCTATTTTTATGCAAAACGAGGAGCTGATTCGCTCGGCGACCTGAAGCTCGCTGGGATACTCGGAATATTGGCAGGTCTCCTCATCTCGGTTGCTCAGCCGGTGCTCATCGCTCTTCTGGTGCCTTCATTGCGTTCCAGTGGCGCAGTCGTGACGGGATTCATCTCCTCCGCTCTTTTCGCACTGGTTTCGTTGCTCATTCTGCTCGCGGCGATCTGGTTTATTCAATCGCGCTCGGAAAAAGGAAAAGCTGCCGGAGCTCATGTCTGGGGAGTCGGGCTTTTCTGCGCTCTCGTGGCGGGTGGAATTTCTGCTCTGACCACACTCGGTCAGGGGAATCTTCGCTTGTTTTCTTCCGGAACCCTTGAACAAATTCTTATGACGCTCCTGATGGGTATGATCGGTGGAGTCTTTGCTCGATGGGGGAGATCGCACACCTCACTGTTTGGATGGTCTCTCTTTGCCTTTGTCACTTTGGTCAGTTGGCGAATGGTTCCCGCGATGATGCTCTCAAATGGTGTGAACCCCGGAGCGATTGCGGCACTGTATCTGGTCTCTATAGCCCTCTGGGGTGGGATTCTCTTTATTATTCGAGCATTTCCGTCAATCTCAGTCGGTAAGTCCAAGCGCAAAGGTTGAAATTGACTGCCGGATGGCAGAGGGGTAGAATCATCTAACTGCCTTGCGGAGCATTTTTCTCAGGGCGGCAATCAGTGAGTTTAACGTTGTGAACATAACGACTACTTCATGGAGAATTCGTGTCGGATAAACAGGCACTCGCAGGGATAGACATCGGCGGAACGACCATCAAATTTGGTCTGGTTGATCCGCGGGGGAAAATTCTCTTCAAAGATCAAAAACCTACGGTCGTCGGTCGTGGGGCAGAGCCACTGCTGCATCTCATCAGTAACATCGCAGAGTCACTCTTGTATCATGCGGCCGAAGAGGAATTGGAAGTCAGATGGCTGGGCGTGGGCACCCCCGGGGCGGTCGAGCCAAAGACAGGAAAGATCATCGGGCCATCCCCAAATATCACCGGCTGGGAAGGTACCGAACTTGGGGGGACGCTCAAGAAGCGGATCAACTTGCCTGTATTCGTTGATAACGATGTCAATGTCATGGCCCTCGCTGAGGCCCGTTTTGGGGCGGCGATGAGCTTTCGGACTGCAGTCTGTATTGCAATGGGGACCGGGGTCGGTGGCGGGATTGTCATCGACGGGAAGGTCCTCCAGGGGGCCAGCGGCGGGGCTGGAGAGATCGGTCACATGGTCATCGATCCAAATGGCCCCTCCTGCCGATGTGGTGCCAGAGGGTGTCTTGAAGCCTACTGCTCGTCTGCAGCGATTATATCCCGTGCGAACCAACTGCTTAAGAACGAGTTGACTCCGGTATTTCAAGAGGTACTTGAGGGGAAACTCGAGAATCTCAATATCAGAAAGCTCTTTGTTGCGTATAAGGCAGAGGACCCTATTGCCCGCCAGGTTGTGACGGAGACCGCCGAGTATCTGGGGATGGGATTGGCGAATGTCGTCACACTGCTGAATCCTGAAATTGTGGTCATCGGTGGCGGGATTGCAGACGGTGGCGGAATCATTGACGAAGTGAGTACGGTGATCCGTAAACGTGCTTTACGACCTGCCGGAGAAGTCGTACGCATTGTGAAGGCAAGTCTTGGAAACGATGCCGGCTTTATCGGCGCATCACTCTTAGGAGACATGAAGTAGATGGAAACGAACACGATCTCATTTGGAGCGCCGCTCAGTTTTCGACTTTCGAAATGGTGGGGGTATGCGCTTTCGATCATGTTTCTTCTCTATGGTGGTTTTCGGGTTCTCTTTTCCGTGCTTGACCGTGAGGCACAAGTGCATGCTGGCCAATCGACCAATATACTGGAGCCGTTATTGATCGTCGGAATCGGTATTCTGCTTTTCATGATTGTCTATGAATTCAGTCAGGGGAAAAAATGGAGCTGGGCAACGCTTCTCTTCGTGAATGCAGCAATAGTGATCGCAACAATTGTCCAGCTATTCGGCATTGGGAGTTCTGATTCTCAAACTCCGGTTGCGCAGCAATACAATCAGATTCTGCTGGGAATATCTGCGCTTGCGATGATTGCATTGTTACTCCCGTCGACGCAACGATTGTTCCATTCGAATCGAACCTGAAGTAGGTCAATGACATCTACGAAGTCGGGAGATCGAGCAAATTCCGTCAGTTCAATCTAGAAACGGAAGAAGAGGGAAGAGATATGGCACCCCCCGGAATCGAACCGGGGACACACGGATTTTCAGTCCGTTGCTCTACCAACTGAGCTAGGGTGCCGTCGAGATTTCTTTTTCGGTCCACATTGGACAAAATTGACCATCTGACGGACAGCCAGTTTGCTTCTGGGGATTGCCGAATGTATACAGTTCGTCCCACCTGTCAACTCTCCTCCCCCTAGTTTCTTGCCGGGACTCAAAAACAACTAACTGAAATCTGCCCAGCCACTTGCCTCCTGTGCATCCGGTGCGCAAACTATCGGCTTCAAGCTTGCTCTATATGGATAGCGTGAAACTGTTTCGGCAATATTCTCAACTCTCTGCTCTGATTCTACAGATTGGGCCGATATTCGCTCTCCTCGTGCTCTGCCTATCGGGTGGTTTCGTCAGTGCCAAACCGCTTGTCGTATGGAAACCGATTGCAACGGACTCAGGGTTGTTTCTTCAAGGAGTACTTTCTGAAACTCCTGCCCAATCTACGATGCAGTTCCGTATTCGGACGGAGACTGTCTCCGAGTTGATTCCAGTTGCAGTTGACACGACCGTTGGTGAGTATCGTTATCTAGCCGCAAACGCACAAAGCCCAACGAGCGATAGTTGTGTCATCTCGCTGGAGATGACTGTAAATGGACAACTCGTTCATGCGGACACGCTCCAGTATGATCTGTTAAATCCAGATCAACCGTCGTCTTTCACATTGCCTGCATCGGTCACCCAGGCGATGCCTCAAGATCGCGGCCCCGGTGTGACACTCAACGGCGTAATTGCACCAGAAAATCTTCCGACACGCTACTACTTCGAGTATGGCACTCAGGGAGTACTCGACAGAACAACAGAGATACTTCCGCTCGGAGGAGCGTTACATGCGGTCTACGAGGAGAATTTTGAGAGTGCATTCTCCGGGCTGATGATGCCTCCGGGGTTTGAGCTTGAGACCGGACTTGACCCATCTCAGGGAAAGGTAGCCGTACCCAGCACCTATCCGACTTTTCAGGATTTTAACCATCGCTCCGGCATCGGTACGATTTTCTTAACCATGTTCGGCTACACTTCCGATACGCTTCGGGGATTTGGAGACCTGGCGCTTGGCGGGGGAACGACGGACTTTCGCGATGCGATAGTAAGTGTCAAGACCAAATTAGAACATTTTCATGCAAATGGTTCAAAGATGAGGTTCTGGGTGCAGAGTCTCGCAGATGGAGACTTTGGTGATGGCACCTGGGTGAGAGCGAATTGGTACGCGGAGTCCTCATCTTTGCTCCCTGACTCGAACGGAACCTGGCAGACAGTTCGGACGACGCTCCGCAACAATGCTCAGGACTGGATTTATGCAGGGACTGATTTGACTCAACCACGTTACAATCGGTATGCCTACTGGCCACTTGATTCTACTCTTGGCCGAATGGATACCGACTTTCTGCTGACTCTATCCGCGATTGATCCGTCAAATCCACCTACTGGTGAAATTTACTTCGACGATCTCTCAATCACTTATCGCAATTCGAACCTACTGACGCCGATGAACGGTGCAACGCTCATTTCTGGGCCGATTTCTCTTCATGACCCATCAACGCTCACAGATGGTAGACGAGTGGGGGAGTCACATTGCTGGAGCTCTTCGTCCGTCGACACCAATGGACATATCTTTCTCTATCAATTTGACTCACTGATCGCTATCGATAAAATCTTATTCGCACAACATCCAAGTCTCCCAACACACTCATTCCGTTGCGCTCTCTCTGTTGACGGAATCACCTATCAAGATGTCTGGTCGGGGATGATGGATTCAACGAAAAATGCCAGCGCACACCTGAACTTCGAGCGAGTGATCCTGAATCGGGAACCGGCTCGATTCATTCGTATAGAGCTGTTGAACGGGTATCAAGAAGTATTCGGTTTGGGTGAGATCGAAGTCTATGGTTCTGGAGCGGCTCTCAATCCCGGCTCAGATAGCTGTTATGTGAATGCAGATATTTCAGGATTCGCTGCTGGTGAAATGATCACGTATCGTCTTGTAGCTGAAAATGCGCTAGGAAGATATTACGGTTCGATTCAGAGTTGTATGATTCCCGCTGATTCTGCTCCGATGACAATTACCGAAGGCTTTGAGGTAATCGATCAGGTATCGGCACGGGTCAGAGTTACCGCGCAGGGGAGAGGTAAGTCTGGAAATGTATGGGTGCAATTCAGAGAATCAGGGGACTCGCTCTGGCGATCAACTTCACAAATCATAGTTGCAGCCCACCCGAACCAGTTCGCTTCACACCACTGGTTCAATCTCGATTCACTGCCTTCAGGAGAGTCGATTGCTTATCGTTCAATATTTGAATCAACGAACGGTACCGACACTGGTCGAGTAGAATACTTTACGACTCCGCCGAACCACACGCCAACTTTGGTCAACTCCTGGAATCCCTCCTGGCAATTTTCTGATTCGATTGAGTTTTCGTTGGCTGCGATTGATCAGGACGCCAGCGAGTTTGGGGATGTGGTTTCTGTCGCCGTCATCAGTGCTCCCTCCTGGATGACAGCTGATCTTACCGCTGGACGGCTGTTTGGAAAAATTCCGTTTGAGGCGAATTGTCGTGATTCGGTTCGGCTTCTGCTCAGTGATAATAAGGGAGGAGTTGACACCGTTACTCAGGAGATTGAAATTGCGCCGCTCCCATCTCCAGTTCTTCGATCTCTTGCCGACGGAGATATCCTGCAAGTCGCGATGCCAATCTACTCGCACCTCATCGGATGGTCACCGGGCTTGTCATCACCCCTTGACTCTTTCTCACTCGGGGTAGCAGTCAACGGGCTGGTGCAAGAGTTTCCTTTGAGTGACACATTGATTGGGATACCATTGATGTCATCCCTGGTTCCCGGAGGAGAAGCCGCTCTCTGGATCAATCGGTATAGCCCCGTTTCTTGCCATGCAATAGTCGATACAATTCGTGTAACAGTTTCGCCGATTATCCAGCAAGCAGTGCAGGCCACGACGAGCCAGCTCAGCTTCGGGGATGCTTCTCGCGGGTCTGCCCGCTTTCTTCACTTTGATTTAAGCAATGCTGGCTCGGAAGAATTCGCAATCGACAGCGTCACCCGATTTGGGCCGGTTCATCCTGCCTTTGACTGGATGATCGATAATCCCACTGTTATTCCCGTAGATCAAATTACTCAGGTATCCTGCGGATTCAGACCGCAGTCACTGGGATATGCTGCAGATTCAGTGAAAATCTGGACACGGGGTGGAGTGGTCACGCTGATAGCGAGCGGCAATTCTCCGCATGCCGCTCCGGTGGTAGCTTCGAATCTTATCGACTTTGGTTCACAATTCCCAGACTCGGTTCAGATGAAATCGATAGAGATTCAGAAAAACGGTCTGAATTCACTTCGTGTTATCTCGGTTGAGGGGCTCGACGAACCATTTGTCGTGAATTCCGAAGTGGTCCCCGTTGATATTCTTGATTCGAATATGGCGTTGATACCAGTGACTTTTGTCCCGCAGTATCCGGGGGAATATCTTGATACGCTGACAATTCAAACGAATGGGATCCCTTCTGTTGTCAGCGTTGTCGTTCGTGGAATGGTGACCGTAGCAACGGGGACGGAGGAAGAGCTTCATACACTCCCCAAATCGTTTGCACTCCACCAGAACTATCCGAACCCGTTCAATCCGAGGACGACTGTTTCCTATGATTTACCACATCGTTCGAATGTTTCGCTGAAGATTCTGAATCTTCTTGGACAGGAAGTTGATCAACTGGTGCAGAGTGAACAAGCGGCTGGTAGCTACTCGACTGAGTGGGAAGGAAAAGTCGCCTCTGGGGTCTACTTCGCTGTGATTCAGGTAACGGAAACGGTCTCAGGGCAAACGTATTCGCAGGTGAAGAAGATGTTGAGGATCGAATAAGCCGGGAATGCGGTCAGTGAGAGTGAGTCGTATGCTTCGAGCCGCAGGTGCCGCATCCGGCGCACCCCTTAATCTCTTCTGACATCACTTCACTTGGTATAATCGCCACCACGTCCATGCCATCTGCATCGTAGATGACCGAATCGATCAACCCCGCGATATCATCATCAGCAGCCTGACCGAGAATCGCCTGACAGGTCTTGCGTACGGCGACGTAATGTTTCAGATGGACAAGTTCACCGGTAATGGTTCGAGTTTCATGGGATGCAAGGAACTCGGCCGGATCAGACTTGATCACATCAGTTACGGACTGACCGGCTAACCAGCTCTTAATCAGGGAGGGCATCCCAAGAGATCCCCCGCAGGTCCGTTTTTGAAGCCGGTAGGAGACAATACGATCATTGGCGTCGAGACGCATCTCGACGACTTCGGTGACATCTGAGCATGGCATGCCACAGTATCAGAAGTTCGGGGTCAGAGGTCAAGCTGTTGAATTTTGGAGCTATCCTAACAATTTGGGACGAAAGTCCTCCTTAAATACTCGACGGTCGGCGTGAGCACACTATATTGCGAACAGAACCGATTTCCTGAAGAGATTTGCCATGAATACAAGCACAGATTCTCAGTCATTTTGGAATTTCCCACCTCTTGTCGATCAACTGAAACCGTCTGCGATTCGCGAGATACTCAAGCATTCGACTGGACCGGGTATCATTTCATTCGCTGGCGGTTTGCCCGCTCCTGAGCTCTTTCCCCTTGAGAAGATCAGGCAATGCAGCGATGAAGTGATCTCGAATCACGCACGTGAGGCGTTGCAGTATAGCATAACGCGTGGTGTGATGCCCTTGCGGGAGCAGCTCGTTGAAATCGAACGTCACTTTGATGTGACGGTTTCCCCCAATGAGATGATAGTCACTGCCGGTGCCCAGCAGGGGCTAGACATGATAGTTCAAGCGCTGACTGTACCGGGGGATACGATACTTACTGAAAATCCGACTTATATCGGGGCGATTCAGATTTTTCAGCTACACGGAGTGAGTATTGTTCCGGTGCCGACTGATGCTGAGGGGATCATTCCTGAAGCACTCCCCGAACTGATTACTCGTCACAAACCGAAGCTGATCTATCTGATTGCAGATTTCCAGAATCCGACCGGAATCTCACTTACAGAATCTCGACGTCACTGCGTGCTAGAAATTGCCGAGAAATTTCGGGTGCCCGTCATTGATGATGCCCCGTATACCGAAATCAGATTCACCGGTAAGCATCTGCCGTCCCTGACCAGTATCAATCCCGCTATCACCATCGGATTGCGTACTTTTTCAAAGACCATCGCTCCAGGGTTCCGTGTAGCGTGGCTGACTGCAGATGCGAAACTGGTCTCACGCCTGGAAATTCTAAAGCAGGCACTCGATCTGCACGCTTCGACTTTTGGTCAGTATGTTATCGCCAAATTTCTCGGGCATGGCTGGTATGAAAGTCATATCGCGACCATTCGTGCTGATTATTTCAAGAAACGTCAGCACATGCTTGCTGAGTTGAAATCTCACATGCCAAAAGGTGTCAGCTGGACGGAGCCGGAAGGTGGTCTTTTTCTCTGGGTATCGCTCCCAGAAGGAATTGACGCAACGAAACTCCTTCAAAAAGCGATCGAAGAGAAAGTCGCTTTTGTGCCGGGAGAGCCCTTCTTTGCAGATTCAGTTAGATCGACAGAGGGGACGCACCGTGCGCCGAAAAATGTGCTGCGACTCAATTTTTCGAATACAACGGTTGATGGAATCACTATCGGAATTGGTCGTCTGGCGAAGTTGATTAGTTCTGAAGTCTCGACACTGGCATCCACGTCGGTTGGGACCGCTGCACACTAGATGGTGAAACGGAGTATTCGTCTCTACAAATATCATTCACTCGGGAATGATTTCCTGCTGTATGAATCGGATGATTCCGGACTTCCGAAAGCTCGCATAAGTAGACTTGCAGCAACATGGTGTCATCGTCACACTGGAATTGGAGCCGATGGGCTTCTCTGGTTACGCAAGATCGAAAGATCGGCGACTGACATACGTGTTGACATTTTCAATGCGGACGGCTCCTGGGCTGAACGGTCAGGGAATGGGCAACGGATAGTTGGTGTTCACCTGATGATGCGCCGGAAAACAAAGAAGAGAGAGTTTACCATCGAAACGAGTGTTGGTCCTGCGCGAGTGGATGTTGCAATCCGAAAGGGGAGCAAGATGTCGACCGCATATATGGCACCGCCCGACTTTCAAACGAGCTCACTTCCAATGATATCTACGAAGGAGAAGATTGTCGGTCAAGGCATGACTTTCGGTCAGGAGAGATTGAAAGTCACCTGTCTCTCTGTCGGCAATCCGCATGTGGTAGTTCACGTGAAGAGATTCATGGAGAACTGGAAAGCTATTGGGCAGTTGATAGAGCTGGACAAGAGATTTCAGAAACGGACAAATGTTGAATTTGTTCGATTAGTATCACGAAACATTCTAGACGTACTTGTGTGGGAACGTGGAGCAGGTGAGACTGGCTCATCGGGAACCGGAGCCGCCGCCTCTCTTTCAGCAATGGTAGTCGCAGGGAAATCATCACGTTCCGTTACGATCAACTTCCCGGCGGGCAAGATGCAGGCGTCGTGGCCGAGCGATAGTTCTGAAATTTCCACGACGGCACCCGTTGAGTTTGTGGGTGTCATTGAGGTGCCTCGCTGATGCTCACTCTGAACGAAGCCAAGCGTCTCCACAAAGAGTACGATGCCATTCCACTCACTATCACCCTTCCTTCAGATCTTGAGACACCGTTGAGTTGTTATCTCAAGTGGGGAGCGAACTATCCGATCAACTTCCTCTTTGAGTCTGTTGAAGGTGGGGAATCGATTGCTCGCTATTCATTTATCGGTGCGGATCCGCGCGAAGAGTGGTCGTTCTTGCCGGACGAGATTATACATACATCCACGATGAGTGAGTCAAAATTTCAGGAAACTCCCCAACATGTCATCGAAAAGACTTTAGATATCGGACGAGTCTATCAGCCAGATGGGCTTCCAAGTTTTCTGGGTGGATTGGTCGGCTACTTTGGATATGAAACGGCTGGCTGGACTGAGCAACTCCCCAGATTCGAAAATCCACTCGGATGGCCAGACGCGTGGCTTGGACGATTCGGGAAATTGATTATTTTTGACCATCGCCATCAACTTATGACTCTTGTATCATTAATCGTTCACCCACGAATGAAAAACGGGAAACGGAACACTGGATTTGATGCTGCCTATGAGAGAGGAAGTAGCGAACTCTCATTGATGGCGAAGTCACTTATCAGGCCGCTTCCTGCATCTGCGAAGGCAGTTGCCATGCAACCGGGGATCTCGGCGTCAATTCACAAATCGAAAGCCGATATAATTGAAGACTGTGATAAAGCGACGTTTTCTAAGAGAATCTATAAGGCGAAGCGGCATATACGAGATGGAGATATTTTTCAAGTTGTACTCTCGCGAAGTTGGAGTATTTGTTCGAGCCGCTCACCAGTCGATGTCTATCGATCACTGCGACGTCAGAATCCGAGCCCTTATCTCTTCCTTTTGAATATGCGCTCGCGATCAATCGTCGGCTCCTCTCCCGAGATGCTGCTTCGCTCAACCGACCGTCATTTGGAAACACGTCCAATCGCAGGAACGAGACCTCGTGGAAAGACGCCAGCACAGGATGCTGCGTTCGAAGCGTCACTGATAGTTGATCCAAAAGAGCTTGCCGAGCACACCATGCTGGTCGATCTCGGTCGGAATGATCTCGGTCGAGTTGCGGAGCCGGGGAGCATTCGCATCCCGGATCAGCTGATTGTCGAAAAATACGCGCGAGTCATGCATCTCGTTTCGTCTGTGACTGGGAAGTTGAGAAAAGGGAAAACATGCATGGACGCGCATCAAGCGGTCTTTCCCGCCGGTACAGTCTCTGGTGCGCCGAAAATCAGAGCAATGCAACTGATCGCAGAGCTTGAGCAAAACGGACGCGGTGTCTATGCCGGGTCCATTGGCTATCTAGATTATCACGGAAACATGGACACCTGTATCGGCATCAGAATGGCCTGCTATGAAAACGGGAACTATTTCGTTCGTGCCGGAGCCGGAATCGTTGCCGATTCGATTGCATCACGAGAGTTCGACGAGACTTCTCACAAAGCCGCGAGTATGATACGTGCTATCACCGAGGAAGAATTGTGCTGATCCTACTCGATAACTATGACTCGTTTACTTACAACCTTGTTCAATATCTGGCTGAGCTTGGTGATGAGCCAAGGGTCATTCGCAATGATGAAAAGTCCGTTGACGAAATCATGAAGCTAAAGCCGAAAGGGCTCGTGCTTTCACCCGGGCCGGGACGTCCGGAGAATGCCGGTATCATGAATGATCTGATTGTACGGGTGGTGCGTGAAGACCTTCCGCTACTGGGAGTCTGTCTGGGACATCAGGCGATCGGTCAGGTATTTGGCGGAAAGATTATTCATGCCCCCACGCTGATGCATGGGAAGACCTCCGAAATCTCACACAACAATTCGGTACTGTACAAGAAAGTGCCGAGTCCGTTTACGGCAACAAGATATCATTCTCTGGTCATCGATCCGGCGACGCTTTCAAAAGAGTTCACCGTTACCGCCACTACCGATAACCAAGTCATCATGGGGATCGAACACAAAAAGCGAAAGATATTTGGAGTGCAGTATCACCCTGAGTCGATTCTGACAACGTATGGGAAACAGATTCTTGAGAATTTTCTGAGTACGCTGAAATGAATTCCGCACTCTCACGAATTCTCAGCAGGGAATCACTCAGGCGAGAGGATGCCGCCCATCTTCTCTCGCAGATGCTCGATGGCACACTCTCTGACGTACAAATCGCTGCAATCCTGAGTGTGATGGCGTCGCGTGGTGAGACTGTCGATGAAGTTTCTGGATTTGTTGATACAATGCGTTCACGGATGACGGCAGTTCCTATAACTGCCGACCCTGTCGATGGATGCGGAACAGGCGGCGATAGTTCGGGTACCTTCAATATTTCGACTACCGCGTCACTCTTAGCGGCTGCCGCAGGAGTCCCGGTTGTTAAGCATGGGAATCGTGCGGTGAGCTCCCGCTCCGGATCGGCGGATCTTCTTGAGCATCTGGAGTACCAGATGCCGACCAGTGCAGCTGACGCTGTCGAGCGATTTACGGAATCTGGATTCGTGTTCTTGTTTGCCCCCTATTTTCATCCAGCGATGGCACGGGTGAAGGAAATCCGTCGCGAACTTGGTGTGCGTACGATTTTCAATTTGCTTGGTCCACTTTGCAACCCGGCAGGAGTCACGCGTCAGGTGATTGGTGTCTATGCACCACATTTGATGACATTGCTCGGGGATGTCGCGGTGGCGACCGGTTCAAAACGATTGGTGATGGTACACAGTCAGGACGGGATGGATGAATTCTCTATCTCCGCTCCGACAGCAGTTCGAGAGTGGACAGGGAACGAGTGGCGCGAATACTCGGTGACACCTGAATCTGTGGGACTCAGAAGTGCGAATCGGGCAGAACTCACTGCTGATTCGGTCGAAGCAAGCGCGTCACTTGTGCGTGATGTTCTTACCGGGCGACCGGGTGGTGCTAGAGATGTCGCGGTATTGAATGCCGCCGCATTACTTTACGTCGGTGGAAAAGTGCATTCCACTGAAGAAGGCGTGCAGTCGCTGAAAGAGTTGTTCGCTACTGGTACGGTATCTGATCGGTCTGAACGGATCATTCGTGGAGAAAAGAAGTGAGTCAGACTGATTCACGTTCCGAGCAGGAAGTTTCGGAGTCTTCGAAAAATGTTCAGGATGTTCAGAGCGAAAAGTCTCTTCCTCGATGGCAGGAGTATGTCGCGTCATTCAAGCTCTTCACTCCCGAAGCGCGTCTCTTTCTGGTTATCGTCTTTCTCATTGGCATTAACTTTGAGGTCATGCAACTCTTGTTAAATCTTTATCTGAAGGAACGTGGATTGCTGGAAGGGCAAATCGGGACAATCCATGCAGCCCGCGCTGTAGGGATGGCACTCATTGCGATACCTGGAGCACTACTCATCCAGCGGCACTCGACTAAACCAATAGTAATGGCTGGCTGCCTTGGATTCGGGCTTTTCAGTGGGGGACTCCTCACTAACGCACCCTTTCTGATTCTCGCCTTGACTTCACTCTGCGCAGGGATGAGTTACGGTTTGTTTCGCGTGAGTCAGTCTCCATTCTTCATGAGACATTCAAGTGAAGGAGAACGCGGCCATCTCTTTTCGTCCGGGTTTGCGTCGATCATATTCGCAGGAGCGTTGGGGTCACTTGTCGCAGGAAAGCTGGTGCAACTCCTGACTTCTCAGATTGGCGACAGTCTGCTTGCGTATCGTCTGGTACTCGGATTGGCAATTGTCACCGGCATGTGCGGACTGATTCCGGCTTCAATGCTTCCACGAAAAGACTCACTTCAGACCGAGAGACGAGAGCTCTTTGCCTCGGCCAAGAGATTTTGGGAAAGACGAGCTCAATATGGTCGGGTTCTCTTCTCTAACATGCTCGTCGGACTTGGAGCAGGGCTAATTATTCCATTTCTAAATCTCTATCTGCGAGATCAGTTGCACCTGTCCACCTCAATGATCGGCGTGTTGTATAGCATCCTCTCATTTTCAATGGTTGTCGGCACCCTCACAATGCCACTTTTTACCAGACGATTCGGACTTGTTGGTGGGATAACTATCGTGCAGTCGACCTCTATTCCGTTCATGTTGACTCTTGCAATCACGGTGATTCCGTGGCTGGCAATTCCGGCCTTTCTGATGCGAGGGACCTTCATGAACATGGGAGTGCCCGGGCAACATCAGTTTGCGATGGAATCGAGCCGCGAAGAGGATCGTCAGTTCATGAATGCGGTGCTCATTCTGGCCCTGACCAGTGCATGGGCAATTGCCTCCCAGCTTGGCGGACTCATGATCGAACATTTCGGATATACCACACCGATTATTGCCTCTGCTATTTTGTACAGCATCTCTTCTGTTCTGTTCTTCTCCTGGTTTCATCGCGGGAAGAGCGGTGGGGAAGATGCGAACATTTCCGGGGATGTAAAGCATGCCTGAGATTAAGAACTTTCTGGAGACGATCCGCCTCAGTCGTAAACTTCAGATCGAAGAGCTCAAAGCGATTCGACCGCTTGAGATTTTGAAGAGAGACATATCAGTCAATGATCCGCATATCTTTAGGGATTCGCTTGAGAAAGATGGTATTCGCATCATTGCAGAATTGAAGAGGGCCTCCCCTTCAAAAGGGATTCTCCGGGAAAACTTCAATGTTTCGGAAATCGCTTTGTCTTACAAACTCGGTGGTGCAGCGGCACTTTCCGTCCTCACCGAACCCAGTTGTTTTCTTGGAAGATTCGAGTTTCTTGGACTTGCACGTGAGGGGAGTGCTCTTCCCGTTCTGTGCAAAGACTTTATCATTGATCCCTATCAGATATATTACGCACGATCCATGCAGGCAGATGCGATTCTTCTCATATGCCGCATCCTTACTGACGCCCAGCTGAAAGACTGGATTGAGCTTGCACAGGCGTTGGGAATGGATGTGCTGTTCGAGACTCATTCTGAAGCAGAGTGTCGACGTGCACTTGATGCTGGGGCGAAGATCATTGGTGTCAATGCACGTGATCTCGATACGTTTGCGATCGATAGAGACCTTCCCGCCAAACTCCGAGCCATGATTCCCGATCATATCATTGCTGTCGCGGAATCGGGGGTACGGGATGCCGGTGATATTTCAATCCTTTCGCAGCAGGGGTATCGTCACTTTCTTATCGGTGAATCACTCATGAATACAGATAATCCGACCAAACTTCTGCAATCGATGATGCGCGCATGAGCATCCCGCGAATCAAAGTGTGCGGACTTACCCGAGAACAGGACGTCGAACTTCTGTCGCGATACTCTATTGATGCGGCGGGGTTCATATTTCATCCGGCCTCTCGGCGGAAAGTGCCAATTTCACGAGGAAAGGCACTTCGGCGATTGGTCTCTCCTACCATGTTAGTCTTTGCAGTTGTTCAAGCTGACAAAGTGGATCGGCTTTTGAGGATTGCAAGCAGCGTTCGAGTCGATGTTCTTCAGATACACGGAGCATTGAAAAAGAATGAAATATCGCGATTACAAAACGAGGGGTATCGGGTGGCGATGGTCTACAACCCGGTCGTTGATACGAGCTGGAGAGATTCAACTGCAGATTTCGTTGTATTCGACAATAGCACAAAGTCAGAACATGGGGGGACAGGAAGCCCGTTCGACTGGAGCGCAGTAAAATCTCCATATCCGAAGAACCTGATGCTCGCCGGCGGGTTACAACGATCAAACATTGAAACTGCCATTCGAAAATTCAAGCCGATTCTCGTCGACTTAAATTCGGGTGTGGAAACAGCACCGGGGATCAAGTCCGCTGCCAAAATTGCTCAAATTGTGCGACTGATAAGGAACAGATAGCTTGAGTGTAGTTCGCAAGAAGACTCGATCTGCGAGGGAATCCAATTCACCAGGGAGATTCGGTGAGTATGGCGGTCGCTTTGTTCCTGAGACCATCATCGCTGCGCTCGTTGAATTGGAAAGGGCATATCTCAAGATCGTTCCGACCGCGGCATTCCAGCGGGAGTTTGCCGGATATCTGAGAGATTTTGTTGGTCGACCAAGCCCCCTCTATTTCGCAGAGCGATTGACCGCTGCTGTTGGGGGTGCAAAGATATGGTTCAAGCGGGAGGACCTCAATCATACCGGCGCACACAAGATTAATAATACCGTCGGTCAGATTCTGCTCGCTCGTCGGATGGGGAAGAAGAGAATTATCGCAGAAACCGGTGCCGGTCAGCATGGACTCGCCACCGCAACAGTTGCGGCCCGATTCGGATGTCAATGCGTGATCTACATGGGAGAAGTCGACATCATTCGTCAAAGACCGAATGTCGAGAAAATGCGTCTGCTTGGTGCGGAAGTTGTTGCGGTGAGTTCGGGGACAAAGACGCTGAAAGATGCCACCACTGAAGCGATGCGTGACTGGGTGACCAATATTTCGTCGACGTTTTACATTATCGGCTCAGCGGTCGGTCCTCATCCATATCCTTCAATGGTGCGAGATTTTCAAGCGGTGATCGGAAAAGAGGCTCTGGTGCAAAGCCGTAAGCAGATTGGACGACTTCCTGATCTGGTCGTCGCCTGTGTCGGCGGAGGGTCGAATGCGATTGGTATCTTTGCCCCCTTTTTGAAAGAGAAAAAAGTAAAGCTGGTTGGGGTCGAAGCGGCCGGACATGGAATTGAATCCGGAGAACATTCTGCAACGCTTACTGCCGGACGCCCGGGGGTGTTACATGGTTCGCGCAGCTATGTGCTGATGAGCGACGACGGACAAATATCTCTTCCGCATTCAATCTCAGCCGGACTCGATTATCCCGGAGTCGGCCCGCAGCATGCTGCATTGAAAGATTCCGGTCGAGTGACCTACGTGTCGGTGACTGATGATGAAGCGGTTGCATCACTCAGGCGAGTCTCCAAACTCGAAGGGATTATTCCAGCTCTTGAATCATCGCATGCACTGGCGTGGGTTGAGAAAGAGGCGGCAAAGATGCCAAAATCCCGGCAGATTGTGGTCTGCTTGTCGGGGCGAGGGGACAAGGATATGCCGATCATTTTAGGGGAGCACTCATGAAGAGCAATCGGCTGACGGAGATTGCAAAAGTTGCTCGCAGTCGAAAACTGCTCATTCCGTTTTTTACTGCCGGGTTTCCATCGGTTGAGGGGACGTTGCGACTCGCTCAAGCAGCTATCAAGAATGGCGCAGATGCTATTGAACTTGGTATACCATTCTCCGATCCACTCGCAGATGGACCGGTGATACAGTTTTCGTCCCATGCCGCGCTTGAGAGCGGTATAACTATCTCGAAACTTTTTGATCTGACAAAGTCAATCCGAGCTCGCACACAGATTCCTATTCTGTACATGGGGTATTACAATCCACTCATTGCGTATGGGATTGAACCGTTCGTATCGGATGGAAAAAGAGCTGGAGCAGATGGATTCATCATACCTGATCTTCCTCTCGAAGAATCTGCGCCGTTGACTCAAGCCTGCCAACAAGCGGGTATGAGCCAGATTCAACTGGTTGCACCAACCAGTTCACCGGCAAGAATCAAGCAGCTCGCCGCAGCTTCTCCCGAGTTATTGTATGCAGTCACCATCGCCGGCGTGACCGGCTCTCGTCAGTCGGTTGCGTCTGAGACTCTTGCTTATCTGGCTATGGTCAAAGAAATGGCTAAAGGGCTGGTCGTTGCTGGTTTCGGTGTTTCGAGTCCAGAACTTGCGGTCAAACTCGCCGCTCCGGTGGATGGGGTCGTGGTCGGTTCCGCTCTTGTAGAGATCATTCGCGGTACGAGCAATTTTGAGTCCGCACTCGTTCAGGTCGGTGGTTTCCTGGGAGGGATTCGTGCCGCGCTTGACAAAAACGCCTCTGAAATCTCTCGGAGTTAGTATTTGCCGCCGAGAGTTCAATATCTGATATTCGCCGCCAATCTATGAATCTACAAAAAGTTCTGCCGTCATGATGACTGTTCTTGATCGACTTCGTTCTGAGTTCGCAGATGCAGTAGCATCAGCCATGCAAACGCTTGTTCCAGCTGGGGGGGGAGAGCTTCCCGATTCTGAAGGAATCCTGCGTGCGATAGAGCGTCCGAAGGATCTTTCGCACGGGATACTGGCATTTCCCGTTTTCGCTCTTTCGAAAGTCCTTCGCAAAGCCCCACCGGTCATAGCTGCAGATGTAGCTAAAATCCTCAATGCAATGCCCAATAGATCGGCGGAGCAGACATTTTCTGCGGTTAGCGGCTATGTGAATCTCAGTGTTGACGGGGAATGGCTTGCTCGTCAGGTGCTTGAACCGATCAGAAGTGATGGAATTGCGGCATGGTTCTCAGAAAAGAACGATCAGCTCGTACTCTGCGAATACTCCTCCCCGAACATTGCCAAACCATTCGGAGTCGGACATCTCCGGTCAACGGTGATAGGCAGTGCGTTGACGCGGATATTTCGGCGGCTCGGACATCCGGTCACAGGGATCAATTATCCCGGAGATTGGGGAACGCAGTTCGGGAAAATGATCGTTGCCTTCCGAAAGTGGGGGAACGAGCAGACCCTTCAGGGGAATGTCGTCAAGAATCTTCTCGATCTCTATGTTCGCTACCATGTCGAAGCCGCGTCGGACGCGACGCTCAATGAACAGGCACGACTCGCATTTCTCTCTCTCGAGCAAGGGGAAGAGGAGGCCACGAAGCTCTGGAAGACATTTTCAGATATCTCCTACGCTGAATTTGCGAGAATCTATCAACGTTTGGGTGTGAAATTCGACCTCGTCATCGGCGAGTCATTTTTCAACGACAAGATGGATGCAGCAATTCAACGATTCGAAGAAGCCGGATTGACATCAATTTCAGATGGTGCCCTGATCGTTGACCTGCAGGATGAACAGCTTCCTCCACTCCTTCTGCGCAAGCGTGATGGGGCAACACTCTATGCCACGCGTGATCTTGCCGGGCTTATGTATCGATGGGATACTTATCATTTCTTTCAGTCCTTGTATGTCGTCGGTACTGCGCAGGCCGATCATTTTAGACAGTGTCTCAAAGGGATCGATTTTCTTGAGCAGGCTGAAAAGCGAGCACCGAGTGAACGCATGACCGGGCGAGTCAAGCATGTCGAATTCGGTTGGGTAAAATTTGGAACACAGATGATGTCGACCCGAAAGGGGAACATCGTTCTGCTAGAAGAAGTTCTTGATCAGGCGGTTCAGCTTGTTCGTGAACGGATGACCGAGAAGAATCCGAATCTCAAAGACCTAGATACGATTGCCCAGCAGGTTGGAGTCGGAGCGGTAATTTTCTCGCAACTGTCGGTGAAACGGATGACTGATGTCAACTTTCGCTGGGAGGATGTACTGAGTTTTGAAGGGGAGACTGGTCCGTACCTGCAGTACACACACGCCCGTTTGTCTTCATTGTTGAGAAATTGGAAGGGTACCCCTTCATCATCCAATGACTATCAGGTGCTCAACCGGCCGGAAGAGCGAGCGGTCCTTTGTCAGCTTGCAGAATACCCGGAGGCATTGGCCGATGCAGCGCGGCAATATGATCCGTATCACGTTTCCAGTTATCTGTTAGGATTGACCAGTGCATTCAACAAAGTCTATCAACGAAAAGATGCAAACGGACGAATAGAAAAACTACTCAGTGACGATGTCAGTGCGACCAATGCCCGCATGGCCTTGGTCGCCGCAACAAGGGCAGTACTTGCAGACGGGCTTGAAGTGCTCGGTCTTGCCGCACCAGAAGAGATGTAAGGAACGCAATGCTTATTGTGATGGAAATGGCTGCGACGAAAGAGCAGGTCGAAGCAGTCTGTACAATGATCGAGAAAATGGGTCTGATTGCGCATCCGTTGCCGGGAGCGCAGCGAACCGCGATCGGAATCACCGGAAATAAAGCGCAGGTCGATGCTGACCGTATTATCAATCTCCCCGGTGTTCGTGATATCATTCATGTCAGCCAACCGTTTAAGCTGGTGAGCAGAGAGTTTACACCTGCCAATTCAGTTATCCGTGTAGGGGAAGCCGTCATCGGTGGAGATGAATTCGCAATGATGGCTGGACCCTGCTCTGTTGAAAGCAAAGATCAGTGCTTTGTCATTGCCGAGGCATTGGCAGCCGGTGGAGCAAAGATTTTTCGTGGAGGTGCCTACAAACCCAGAACTTCTCCCTACAGTTTTCAGGGACTGGGTGAGCCGGGGCTTCAGATACTTAGGGAAGTCCGTGCTCAGTTCGGTCTCATGATTGTAACCGAAGCAATGGATACGGAAACATTTGATGCTGTGGCTGCTGCTGCCGATATCATTCAGATCGGGGCCCGGAACATGCAGAATTTCTCACTCCTGAAAAAGGCAGGGAAGCAACCCAAACCGATTTTGCTCAAACGTGGAATGGCAGCGACGCTTGAAGAGCTTCTGTTGTCCGCAGAATATATTCTTGCCGAGGGGAATCGTCAGGTCATTCTCTGCGAACGCGGCGTACGCACCTTTGCTGATCATACTCGCAACACACTCGATCTGAGCGCGATTCCGTATATCAAGAGAGTTAGCCATCTACCGATTATCTGCGATCCAAGTCATGCCTCCGGCAGACGGAACAAAGTCATTCCACTTTCGAGAGCATCCCTTGCGGTTGGGGCGGATGGTTTGATGGTCGAGGTGCATCATAAACCGGAGACTGCATTATCGGACGGCGCTCAGGCAATCACGTTGGATGATTTCAAGCGACTTATGAAAGAGCTTCGCGCTATGGCGCCGGTCGTCGGGAGAGTACTTTCGTGACTGTTGCGCTGAATGAATCGAAACGTCTTGAGTTGAAGCCATCCAAGAAAATCGGCGGTACGATCACCGTCCCCGGCGACAAGTCGATTGCGCATCGGGGTGCACTTCTTTCTATCCTTGCGACATCTGAACTTGTAGTTCGGAACTTTCCTGATAATGAAGATTGTGCTCGTTCGCTCGATGTTGCAAAACGTCTGGGTGTGACCGTTGAGTCGGCAAATGATACACTTCATCTTACACCACCAACTAGGCCATCACTTGATTCAGAATCACCGATAGATTGCGGAAACTCCGGAACGACGGCGCGATTACTAATCGGTATCCTTGCCGGACTGCGTATTCGAGCCGAACTGATCGGGGATGCATCTCTATCGAGACGGCCGATGAAGCGGGTGATCAATCCGCTGATCGAGTTGGGGGGAGCATTTGTCCATACCGACGGATGTTTGCCCGTGACTATTCTTCCTGATTCTCCACTCATGCCGGGCATGCAGAGATTGCAGCTGCCATCGGCACAGGTGAAATCATCCCTCATTCTTGCTGCACTGGCGGCAGGTGTGCAAATGCGGCTCGAAGAGATGATTGTCAGTCGTGACCACACGGAGCTGATGATTCGGCATCTGAAAGGTGACCTTGCTCTTACCGATCATAAAGCGGTGCTGTTAGAAGACCCGAACGATCCAAGAAAGAAACGGCTCACTCGAACGGCTGACTATCAGCGATCGATTGAGCTAGGCAGTGGAACAAGAATCTCTGGTGGTGAGATAGACATCCCGGGGGATATTTCTACTGCCGCATTCTTTTTCGGTTTGGCAGCGATATCAAAAAAAAGTATCACCGTCACAAATGTCGGACTTAACCCGACCCGAACCGGATTTCTGGATATTCTCAGGCAATTCGGAGCGACGGTAGATATTTCTGACAAAAAGACCTTCTCCGGAGAAGTACGCGGAACAGTGACAGTCACTGGTGGCGTTTTGAAGGGGAGGAAAATTCAAGGGGAGCAGATTGTCGACCTGATTGATGAAATTCCAATTCTCTCGGTTGTTGCTGCCTGTGCAGAAGGAACGACGGTCATTCGGGATGCCTCCGAACTACGCGTAAAAGAGACCGACCGACTGGCGGCTATTGCAACGAACTTACGCGCGATGGGGGTGAAGGCGGGAGAATTGGAAGACGGTCTCGCCATAGAAGGTGGGAAGCAATTACACGGCGCAGATATTGCAACCTTCGGCGATCATCGAATCGCCATGGCTTTTGCAATTGCAGCGCAAATCGCAGCCGGACCGAGTTCGCTCGATGATGCCTCCTGTGTAGCGGTCTCTTGTCCGTCTTTCTTTGAGCTCTTAAGCCAGGTAAGTCGGTGACCATTCAGGTTGGTCTGATAGGACGGAATATCACGTACAGTCGCTCCCCTGACATTTTTCGGGCGATTGGTGACTCAATTGGACACTCGGTTCAGTGCGCGGTCTTCGACAGAGAGAAGGACTCACTCGAAGCAACTCTCGATTTTCTTCGAACGTCGGAGCTCGTTGGCTGTTCAGTGACGATCCCGTACAAGACTGATATTATCCATTTGCTCGACCGACTTGACCCCACAGCGGCTTCGCTCCAATCAGTCAATTCGATTGAGATTTCGCAGGGTTCTCTCACCGGGCACAATACCGATCACTTAGGCTTTGGCGAAATGTTAGCATCTGCGAAGATCAACCCCGGAACTCGCGCTTTGATCCTTGGGGCAGGGGGAGCGAGTAGAGCCGTGATTGCTTCATTGCTAGATGCAGGTATTCAGGTCACGATCTGTTGTCGAAACGAAACTCAATACGCGGAGAGTGTGGCACTTTTTCATGAGAAGAGGAGCAGATTTACGTATCATCGATGGTCTGATAATATAGATAGCGACGGTTTTCATGTTGTAGTCAATACGACTCCGCTCGGCGGTGCAAACAGCCCAGCTGCACCTTGCCCTTTGCATATTACCAAAACACGCGGACACTATTTTGATCTCAATTACAATGCAGATAACAGATGGCTCGCAGCAGCTCGACTTGCAGGATGGGAGACATACGCCGGAAGCCGGATGCTCATCTGGCAGGCGATACGATCATTCGAAATCTGGACAGGCAGTAAAGTAGAATTTCAAGTCATCTATCAGAAAGTCTTTGGACGTTCATGAGCGTGCAAATCTACCCGCTTCGAATTGCACTTTGTGGCTTTGCAGGATCAGGGAAGAGCTCAATCGCCCCAAAACTTGCAAGACGACTCGGATACAAATGCCTTGACTCAGATTTGATCATCATGAAACGAAACAAATCTTCTATCCCTGATATCTTTCGCAATCTTGGGGAGAGAGAGTTTCGCAGGTTAGAGGCCGAAACGATTCACAAGGCATTGCGTCAATCCTCACTTGTAATTGCGTTGGGTGGGGGATCGCTGCTCGACAAGAGAGTGGCCACGGAGATTGCTGAGAAATCATTCCTCATCTATCTTTCCTGTTCGAAGCGAGAGCTGGCAGGGAGACTTCGCAATCAGCAAGATCGCCCCCTGTTGACAAGAACATCCCTTCCACTCGAGGCACGAATTGCAGAGCTTTTACAAAAACGGAAATCCGGTTATCAGATGGCAACTCTGAAAGTCTCGACCAGCAAGAGAACCATTGAC
The DNA here is from genome assembly GCA_964518635.1 of uncultured Ignavibacteriales bacterium. Classification (GTDB taxonomy): domain Bacteria; phylum Zixibacteria; class MSB-5A5; order GN15; family FEB-12; genus CAZFGK01. Next base: position 75,207 of record CAZFGK010000007.1, on the reverse strand, counting down.
CAGACCGTTGCTCGCATCATGCAGGAACTCAGGAAACGGGAGAGTGCATGAAATCATGGACCATACGGTTTCAGTATCAGTCTACGGAATTTAAGTTCGTAGATTTGTCCCGTACAACGCAGAAATTCAGATTGCCGGTTCGAAGAATACTGTGGCTCGTGGATGCTCGTGTTGCAAAACTTCATCCGAAACGAGTGAGAAAGATCATCGGGGAAAGCAATTCCCTTGGAGCTCCGCTTCTTGTGCCTGTGTCTGAATCGATCAAGAGTCTAATGAAACTCGAATCACTCGGTGAGTTGGCAGCAGGACGTGGGTTGACTCGACATGATGCCATCGGTGTCATAGGTGGCGGAGCATTGTCAGACCTAGGGGGATTTCTTGCGGCTACCTGGATGCGTGGGGTACCGTGGATCGTGGTGCCGACTACCCTTTTGTCGATGGTCGATGCGAGTATCGGCGGCAAGACCGGCGTCAATCTGAAAGCAGGAAAGAATCTCGTAGGTTCTATTTGGCAGCCGAGCCATATCTTCATTGACCCCGGTTTTCTAGAGACTCTTCCGAAAACTGAGTGGCGATCAGGGATGGGGGAGGTTGTCAAGTACGCAGGATTGATCGGAGGTTCGTTCTTGCGCAAGGTTCGATCTGCTCAGAGTCTATCGCTAGACAGGAATGTCATCGAAGCATGCATTCGATATAAGGGGACTGTCGTCCGCAAGGATGAACGGGAAGGAGATGTCCGAATGTATCTAAATCTCGGACACACTTTTGGTCATGCGATTGAAGCCGCGCTTCACTACAAGACGCTTTCCCACGGGGAAGCGGTCCTCATCGGGCTTCTTGCTGCCAATCGACTCGCCGTTCGTTTGCAGGTGACCGCTGCTTCACGCTTGAGTGAATTTGATTCGCTCGTTATGTCGCAGGCAGTTGGCATCCAGCTGCCGAAGCTGACTATTCCACGAGTTGTTGATCAGATGCGTTCTGATAAGAAGCAGGGGAAAGCAGGTTTGCGATTTGTATTGTTGGAACGCCCGGGAAAGCCGATAATCAGAGGGGATGTGCCAATGAAACTTGTCAGGGAGAGTTTACAGCAGGCACAGGATGATTTACGACAGAAGGTACCGCTGTCATCATGAAAACTATCCTTCTTCTCAATGGTCCGAACTTGAATTTGCTTGGGAGGCGTGAGCCGGAAATTTACGGACACGAGACTTTGGCTGATATTGTTCGACTTGTTGAAACCGACGCAGCAAAACTCGGGTTTGCGATTGCTTCTTTTCAATCGAATTCTGAAGGGGAGATGATCAACTGGCTTCAGAGTCAGTATGAATCAGCATCAGGACTGATCATCAATCCTGCTGGCTTGTCGCATACAAGTATTGTGCTTCGTGATGCCATCCGTTCGCTCGGACTCCCTGCGATAGAAGTTCATATTTCAAATGTCTATGCACGTGAAGAATTTCGGCAGAAATCAGTCACGGCACCGGTTTGTGTCGGGCTGATTACGGGTCTCGGTTCACAGGGGTATCTGCTCGCATTACAGGCCCTCGCCAAGAGAATTGGCAAGTAGCCGCTCAACCTCTCTAATCTGCTGCAATCAGACCATCCTTGCTGATCTGATCTGAAATCCCTTTTTTACAATCAATGACTGATTTTCGCGACAAAGTGATCAGTGGTTCACTGATCCGTTCGGTATTTCATTTAGCGATTCCGGTCGCCATCGGGATGTTCTCCGAGGTCATGCTGCAGGTAGTCAATTTCTTCTGGGTTGGCAAGCTTGGCTCCCATGCGCAGGATGCGATCACGACCTCGATGATTGTCATCTGGACCGTGATGGCGACTCTTTCACTCATCACTTTCGGTCTTGCATCTCCACTTGCCCAGGCAATCGGAGCAGGAGAGAAGAAGCGTGCCGAACAGGTCTTTTTCAACGCACTCATCCTGTCGCTGATTATTGGTCTCATCGCTGGCGGAGCGATATTCTTCCTCGTTGATGAGATACTTCTAGTGGTCGGAGCTTCGGCGGAGTCAATCGTTCATGCCCGTCCATATCTGTTGATCCACGCTTTCATCATTCCCCTCCTGACGGTGCTCGAAACCGGATATTCTGGTTTGCGAGCTGCAGGGAATACTCGATTTCCGGCGATGCTTGGCATCGGCATGGTGGTGTTGAATGCCGTACTTGATCCTCTCTTCATATTTGGATTTGGACCGATCCCAGCCATGGGAACTGCCGGGGCAGCGATTGCGACTGGAATTTCATTCGCAGGGGCATTACTCGTGACAATCGTTCATGTCCGAAAATCTAATGCCGCAGTCCGATTTATGGCTGACCTGAAACAACTAGACCGTCGTGCCCAACTCGAAATCATGCGTATCGGACTCCCGATTATGTCACAATGGTTGACCTTCACCGGAGTCTATTGGTTTTTGATTGGAGTCGTCCACAAGTTCGGCAGTGATGCCGGTGCTGCGATGGGGATCGGAAATCGAATGGAGTCAATCTCCTACACCACCTGCACTGCGTTTGCGATTGCCGCTTCGACTATTGTTGGGCAGAATCTCGGTGCAAATCAGAAAGAGCGTGCCTCAAAAGGGGCTTGGGCAGCAGTTGGATTAGGACTACTAGTAACGTCGATGATGACATTGCTCTTTCTTCTCTTTCCACGTGAGATCGCGTCGATCTTCAGTAGCGACCCCGAGGTCATCGACATGGCCCGACGCTACCTGATCATTCTTGGTCTTTCACAAGTGACGATGTCTCTTGAGATCATTCTCGAAGGGGCGTTTACTGGTGCCGGGGATACCCTGCCGCCGATGATCGTCATGCTTCCCGGCGCAGTCATCCGCATCCCACTGGCGATCTGGCTGAGCGACCCCTCCCGATTGGGGATTGATGGGGTCTGGTGGAGTCTGACAATCACGACCACCGTCAAAGGAATGCTCCTCGCCATCTGGTTTTCAAGAAATCGTTGGCAGTCAAAATACCGCCCGCTTTCAAGTTGACCGTGACGCTCCCCGTGAGCTTCCTTCCCCTATGGAAACCTATGTCCGTGTTCAAACAGGGAATTCGACTCACTACGGTATTTGTGACGGGGAGCTGATTACCCTCCTGAGTGCCGCTCCATGGGATGAGGGGAAAGTGACTGGCACGACTGCCCCAATAGGTGCATCTCGCCTCCTTGCACCAGTACAGCCCTCCAAAATCGTCTGCGTCGGGCTTAATTATCATGCCCATGTCGCGGCTTCGTATAGCGCTGATTCTGCCCCTGAGCAGCCGCTGATTTTCTTGAAACCCCCTTCTTCCATTGCGAATCCCGGAGAAGCGATCATCCTGCCGAAACAAGCAGAACGAGTTGACTATGAGGCGGAGCTGGGAGTGGTCATCGGGAAGAGAATGAAATCGGTCAGCAAAGAGAAGGTGATGGAGCATCTCTTTGGCTACACCTGCGTCAATGATGTCACCGCCCGTGATCTGCAAAAAAAGGACGGACAATGGTCTCGCGCAAAGGGGTTCGATACCTTTTGCCCGGTTGGGCCATGGATCGTACCGGCCAACAAATTGAATCCGTCAAATCTGCTCGTCGAGGGGATACTCAACGACGAAATCACCCAATCTGGACGAACCAGTCAGATGATCTTCCCGATACCGACCCTCCTTGAATATATCAGCAGCATCATGACACTTTTCCCCGGTGATCTGGTGGTCACTGGCACACCAAGTAACATCGGACCGATGAAATCGGGTGATACACTCCATGTCCGGATCGAGGGCGTGGGGATTCTCAGCAATCCTGTTGCGGCGTCGTGAATCGAACTCGGGCGTAAAAGAGTCATGCCCACCGAACGGCTCTACTATATCGACAGCTATCTCCTTGAATGTGACGCGCAGATTCTTGAATCGAACGCTGCGACAGAGGGGTATTGGACCCGATTGGATCGTACCGTCTTCTACCCAACTTCCGGCGGACAACAATTCGATCAGGGTCAGCTTGAAATGGCAGAGATCATCAATGTAGAGGATCGTGACGGGGAGGTCTGGCATCAGACCGCACAAAGCCCCGGCACAGTAGGTGATTCGATTCGATGTCAGGTCGATCCGACCCGCAGGAGACGTCACCGCCAGATTCATACCGCCCAGCATGTGGTGAGTGCGGTGTTACTGCGTGAATATGGAGCCGAGACAACTTCGGTTCATCTTGGGGCGGATTACGGTGCGATTGATATTGAGCATGGTTCATTTTCCTCAGAACGGATTCTTGACGCGACCAAAGCGATCCAGTCAGAAATTGAAGCGGCGCATGTCACGACGATTCACTTTGCCGAAGGGGATGAGATTGATCGATTTCCGCTCAGGCGTCCACCTAAAAAGTCAGGTCGCATACGTATCGTTGCAATTGGCGAACTGGATTATTCCGCCTGTGGTGGCACCCATTGCCGAACAACGGCAGAGTTGATTGCAGTACAGATTACCGGCGTCGAGCGACGACATGGGAAATTATCCGTGACCTTTATCGCAGGAGATCAATATCTCGAACGGTTTCAGACTCTTTCCTCCGTCAGCGATATCTTGTCCCGAAAATTCAATTGCCAGCCCGGTCAGATAGTGCAACGCGTAGAAGCAGTTGAGCAAGAGGTCCGTGACTGTCGCACGAGACTCAATGCTGCATACAATCTGCTATTCAACTTCTGGGCGGACGAAGAACTCAAAGCCGTCGAGCAGGACAGATCAGCCATACTCATCTCTTCCTACCGACCGATGCTCACAAAGGAACAGGGGATTGTGTACGGGAATCTCCTGCTGGCTCGTCACACAGGAGCGGTCTTGATTGGCTGTAGCGAGGTGACACTTCTCATGTCGAATTCGACTTCACACTCCGCGAAAAAACTCATTGCCCCACTCCTCACCGAGTTCTCACTGCGTGGCGGGGGATCGGATCAGATTTCGCAGACCTCGGCTCTTTCAGAAGAGATATTCGTACGTTGCGCGGAACGCCTGAGAGGATTGCTCGGCACTGAGAATGCGTAACTCCTCGTTCATAGCACTGCTCTTTTTGCTGAGTCTCTGTATCAGTTCTGATCTAATCGCACAGCAACGACTCGACCTTGATCAGGCCGACATTCTCGAAGTGATTATGGGGGCAGGAGCCGATACGACAATTGCTATCGGCAATGTTCGTTTTCGCACCCAGGGGGGAATCATCGAGTGTGATTCGGCTATCTGGGTTCGTGGGAGTGCGGTTCGGCTGATCGGACGGGCTTCAATCGATAATGAACGCTATCGGATCGAAGCCGATACGATCTTCTATGACCTTCAAGGAGACCGAGCTACGGCAAGAGGGCGTCAGGTGACGCTTTGGGCGAAGACCGACTCGATCTATGCCGTTGGACCGGAAGTTCAGCTCGAAAATAATCAGCGAAAAGTAACCCTCACTCAGCGACCCTTTGTTCGGCTGAACTACCCTGATACTTCACGCGAGGTTCGCATTACCGCGAACAAAGTGGTTTATGATCGGGAGCGCAAAGAAGCGGATGCCTATGGAGATGTGATCATCGAGCGCGCCGATGCCATCAGTCATTCTGATCGAGCGCAAATGTTCACCCGTGATGAACTGGTCGAACTCACCGGTTCACCGGTTCTTGAGCAGACTGATTCAAAATTGTCAGGTGAGAAGATCGTTCTCAAATCAGTTGGTGGAGCATTGCAGGGAATTAATGTCTACGACTCGGCCACCGCGATATTGGTCCAGCGAGATGCGCTTGATAGCCTTGTAGCAGATAGCTCACGATTACAGTCGAATCAGATGTTCGTCTCATTCCAGAACGGAAAGCCATCCCAGGTGCGAGCGATCAATCAGTCCTTTGTCTGGTTACATCCCCGGCCATCCGGTGAGAATAAATCCGAGATCATTGAAACCTCCGGCGATTCACTCCAGATGTCTTTCACCAAAGGTGGGATGCTCGAAAAAGTCACGGTCTTCAGCGAGGCGATTGGTGAATATCGAACAAGTCGCATACAGCAGTTTGTTGACACTCTCGGAAAAGACTCAAGCGGAGCCGAAATTCGTACGAATGACACTGTCGCCGTACTCGTGACCGATACCGTACGGTACAAAGGGGATCGCATCGATTATGTTGTCGCCGATTCAGTGATCACGTTGATTCACGATGCGGAAGTTGAGTCGGATGGGGTGATGTTGAGCGCGCATCAGATCGAATATGAAACGAGCCAGCAGCGATTGCGGGCATATGCGGCCTCAATCATAGATTCCGCATCTCTCTCGCCCGACTCACTACTGACGGCTGAATTGCAGCCGGAGGCGATTCCGGTTCGGCTGATCGACAAAGATCAGCAGCTTGCTGGAGATTATCTCGAATATTCGCTTGAAAGCAGACGTGGCCGAATGGTGACCTCCAAGTCGAGTTACGAGACTGGTTACTTTTACGGAGAGCGATTGTATCGAGAGAGTGAAGATGTGTTCTATCTCGACGGTGGGCGCTACACGACCTGCAGTGCAGCTGAACCACATTTTCACTTTTACTCTGAGCATCTCAAACTCAAGGATCAAAAGCGACTCGTTGCTCGTCCCGTGGTGCTCTATCTGGGGAGACTGCCATTGCTAGCGATTCCTTACTGGGTGTTTCCTCTTGAAAAGGGGAGACGATCAGGGATTCTGCCGTTTACCATCGGTAACATCGAAAGCGGTAATCGCTTTATTCGGAATGTGGGATACTACTGGGCGGCATCCGACTATATGGATCTGCTCGGAGCCCTGGACTATTATGAACTCAGGCGGACGATCAATTTTTACTCCAAGTTCAATTATGCGAAACGATATGAACTGAGCGGTACTGTCGACGCCAATCTCTCTTTTGAGACAAGCTACGACCGTGCAGTCGGCGAAGAGCGGAAAACAACACGATGGACGCTGAGCGGGAATCACTCACACCAGATTTCACCGACGTTTCGCCTGACTGCTTCGGGGAGAGCACAGTCAGATCGGACTTTTTACAATGATTTTTCAACCAATTTAGCTGAACGCCTCAATCGCACATTGAACTCGAAAGCGAATGTCCAATGGCAGATCAGTAGAAAGGTCTCGCTGAGTGGGGAAGTCGGACTCGACAACAATCTGGATACTGAATTCAAATCAGCTCGACTCCCCAGCGTGAGTATGTCGATACCTACTTTTTATCCCTTTGGTACGGGAGGTGTACAATCGAAAAGCCCTCTCGCTGGGACGACGTTTAGGTGGTCACCCTCATTTCTGCATTCATTTACAGAGGGGAAGGTGAACTTTGTTGATACCGTCTTTGACGACACTAGCACCTACTTGCAACGTAAGCAATATCTTCGTACTGATCATGGATTCACCATGAGTCGCTCTACTAAATTACTAAAATATCTGACGTTCAATCCCTCAGTGAATTACACCGATGTCGAAGTAATGCTCCTGAAAACCAATGGTTCCGATAGCGCGAAACTCGAGCCCAATCGCTGGTATAGATTCTATAACTATTCCATGGGGGCGACTCTAAGCTCCAAACTCTACGGTACCATTACGCCGCCGAAGAATTCACTCGGTATCGCCGGGTTTCGTCATGTGCTGACTCCAACCGTTGGATACGGCTATTCCCCGAAGATTGAACGATTCAACTCGGTACGAGCCTACATCGGAAGTGCCCCCGGTTCGTCGAGTCGCTCCCAATCACTTTCATTTTCACTGCGGCAGGATTTTCAGGCACGTGTGCAATCAACAAAAGAGCAGGGTCTGGGATCTTCAGTAGATTCAGCGCAAAAAGTCGATACGAGTTATCGAGTACTTGATCTCCTGACCCTCAATTCAGGTTTCAGCTACAATCTGGAAGGGGCAGCTCGCCGTCTTTCAAATCTTACCACCACTGCAACTTCAAGTCTGATTCGAGGGTTGACATTTTCAGGGAATTTTACCCATTCCTTCTATCGACCGGGGAGCAACGAACCGAAATTCTTTTCGCCGTATCTTACTGACTACTCACTCGATCTGACTACTCGATTGAATGGCACACGATTTCTCTTCGATGACATCCCTGTCGCTCGTCAGGATGATGCCGACAGCACTGGATCAAGTCACGCTGGCGCGAAACAGTCTCGATGGGGATTGTCACTGAGTTACAGCTATCGTGAGAACGGTCGCCAGAGTATTCGCACAATCAGTAGTTTCCTGCGCGTCGGGCTGGACTTTCTGCTCACCCCAACGACCTCTGTGACCTATGACCATTACTTTGATGTCAGCCGTGAGAAGACGATCAACAATCAGGTGCAGATAACCAAAGGGCTGACCGATTGCTGGACAGGGAACATCTACTGGATCCCGACTGGCTCAAATGCCGGATATGGATTTCGGATCTATGCCAATGCCTTGCCCTTCCTGAAACTCGACAATTCGCAGACTCCACTTTCGACCGGGACCTTCTTTAATCAACGGTAAGCGGGGAAGTGATAGATTTTTCCTGATCTCTCTTTTTGTTTGACGTCATTCCCCTGTAATTCGCACACTTCAGTTTAGTCAGTCAGAAAACCTCGGAACCGATTTGTCCATGGAGGGACATCGATGACGAAAGATGAAATGGTCGCACTCGTAGCCGAACAGGCAGGGATCACAAAACGGCAGGCGGGGAAGATGCTGGAGACACTCATGGATGAGGTCACCTCCCAGTTGAAACGGGGGAAAAAGGTCAGCTTTGCCGGATTTGGGACATTCACTGTCTCGAAACGGAAGGCAAGGGCTGGTCGCAACCCTCGAACGGGAGAAGAGATTTCGATCCCTGCAACCAAAGTGCCTGTTTTCCGCGCAGGAAAACGACTGAAGGAAGCAGTGCGAAAGTAGGAAAGAGCTTGAGTGTCTGATGGCAGGGCTCTCCCTGCCATTTTTTTTCTGCGGAAGTCTGATTGACCGTTCCGCAAACAAACAGGAAAGTGAAAAGCACCGATCTCGTGGCAAAGCCAAAAAAGAGCAGCAAACCGAAAAAGAAGAAGAAATCCCGCTCAAAGGGGATGTCTCGCGCCGCTGGGACGATATTCGGTCTCTTTTTTCTGGCCGTTTCGATCTTTCTTCTGATCTCACTGGCGAGCGGGACAACTGCTGATGTTTCCCGCATTCTTGGTGAAGTAGATTTCCGACTAAGCCCATTTGAATTGCAATGGGACAATGCAGCAGGGCTCCTTGGCGCATATGTCTCCTACGCTTTACGTAATCTCTTTGGTTGGCTCTCTTTCTTACTCCCATTGACCGGCCTCTTTCTTGGCACACGACTTCTAACCCCCTCCTGGGCGAATTACCTCAAGATTCATTCGATTCTCCTTGGCTCGATCTGCCTTGCAGCGACGATGATCGCCAACGTGGGCTCGGTGACGCCCGGCTTGCCATTGGTAAGCAATCTTGCCGGTGGCTTTGTTACCACGACGCTCACGGGGCTGCTGGTTCGCCTGTTGGGGACTGGGGGCTCCTATCTCGCTCTTGGACTGATTATCGCTGCCCTGCTGGTGGTCTATACTTCAATTGTCCCGTTCCTTACCAGTTGGATTCATTGGCCGTGGGAGGGGATGGTCAGAAAAGTGCTCGGTTGGCTGCAATCTGCCTTTGGATTTATGCTAACGCCGTTCGAGCGTGTTGAGACTGACGAAAAGGAAAGCGGAGAGTTCGAAGAATATCTCGAAGAAGCCTCTTCCGCAGACCCAGTCAATCGCCCGACTCTCGAAATGCATTCAGAAGAGCCAAGATCAAAAGCGCGACGAATGACGGTCAAACGTCCTCCGGAAGATGGGAAAAGCGCAGGAAGAAAATCGGTTCCGGTTGCTGAGCAGATTCAGCTCTTCGACTATCTCTTTCCCCGAACCGATCTCCTGACCGTTGTCCCTACGCAGGACTCACCAGTTACCAACGAAGAGTTGCAGGTAACTTCGAAAGCACTCAAAGATACACTTGAGACCTTTCATATTGCTATCGAGGGGAATATTGAGAGGTTCCCCGGACCAGTCATAACGCGCTACGAATTCAAGCCCGCCGCCGGAGTCAAAGTCAATCAGATTGTGAATCTTGCCGATGACCTCGCACTAGCTCTTAAGGCGAGGCAGGTTCGTATTATCGCGCCGATTCCGGGAAAGGCCGCGGTCGGAGTTGAGATTCCGAATCGTCAGCCGCAGATGGTCTTCTTCCGCGAAATCCTCGAATCAGACGAATTCCGTGATCCGAGAATCAAGCTTCCGCTCGCTCTAGGCAAAACAACTGCAGGGAAGCCATTTATCGCCGATCTCACCCGCATGCCGCATCTACTCGTTGCTGGTGCCACAGGGGCTGGGAAGTCGGTCTGCATGAATGTGTTGATTCTCTCACTCCTGTATCGTTTCCACCCGATTCAGATTAAATTCGTCTTTATTGATCCAAAGATGCTTGAGTTGTCGATATACGATTCGCTGCCACATATGGCACGCCCAGTCGTCACCAAGCCAAAAGGAGCGGAAAAAGTTCTCTCTGAACTGGTTATCGAAATGCAGAATCGTTACCAGAAGATGGCCGCGGTCTCGGCGCGTCATCTTGATGACTACAACAAGAAGCAACAAACTGACGAAGAAAAACTCCCGTATATTGTCGTCTGCATCGATGAGCTTGCTGATTTGATGATGTCATCTCAATCAACCCGCACTGAAGAGCTGATCACCCGACTCGCGCAGATGGCACGCGCAGCAGGTATTCATCTGATTCTTGCAACGCAGCGTCCGACGGTCGATGTAATCACCGGTCTGATCAAGTCAAACATTCCGACACGAATTGCATTTCAGGTCTCCTCACGTATCGATTCTCGGACGATTCTCGACACTGGTGGGGCGGAAAAACTTCTCGGCAACGGCGACATGCTCTTCATGAATGCCGGTGCAGCAGAGCCGACTCGTGTTCACGGTGCATATGTGACCAGCGATGATATCGAAGCGGTTGTGAATTTTATCAAGGAGCAAAATGTTGTCATTCCGGAAGCGGCAGTGATTCCAGATGCTGCATCAGCTGAGTCTGAATCTGAAGGGGGCGCAGGGGATCCGCTCTTCAAGGAAGCGGCTGAGATAGTCATTCGTCACAAGCAGGGTTCTGCCTCTCTCCTGCAACGTCGGCTTCGCATCGGTTATCAACGCGCCGCCCGATTGATCGACTATCTTGAACAGGCGGGTATTGTGTCAGGGCATGATGGTGCTCGCCCACGTGAGGTCCTCGTTGACAAGAGCTATCTCGACAAGCTCGGCAAGACGACCGTTCTGCCAGCTGGCAAAGAATAGGTGCAGGAAACTCCTGAGCCCTTTTTCTGATTCATTTGTACAAGAATTCATGCCCCTCATGAGAAATCAAAATACTCGTAGTATTCTACCGATCCGATGCATCGTAGCGTTGCTTTGCATGAGCTTTCTTTCTTTATCCCCATTTGCAGAAACAGTAAAGGGGAAGAAGAAAAAAAAGGGGGATGTATTTCAGGCCGTAGTCAAAAAAATCAATCAATCTGAGTGCCTACGATTCGATTTCACAGCACTGACCGCGTCGGATGTCTTCTCAACAGTCGATACGGTCGCCGGATCAGCAGTTTTGGACACAAAAAAGAAATATCGCGTGCAGATTGGAGCGGATTGGTTCATTTCAGACGGGGATTCGGTCTATATCTACGTCCATGAAGAGAAGCAAATGACCATCGAAAACGCCAAAACAGCCGCAATTCCGACCGAATTGATTCTGCTGCGTCAGCTTGACGACCTCTATACTTCGAAGCTACTTTCAGGGGACAGCCTGTATCTGCTGACCAGACGAGAGGGCGGGGATAGTTTCTTCCCGTCACAGTTGCGTCTTTCCTGTTCGGGGAGAGATGCCCGTCTGAAATGGCTGCAATTTAGCTCTGAAAATGGAGATATGATCACCATTCTGTTTCAATCAATGCGAAGCATAGCTACCTGTTCGGAAGAGAGCTTTCGGCCCAGCCACCCTGCCGAAACTGAGGTCATTCGACTTCCGTAAGGTTGTCTGAGATGCGTTTCTATATCCACAAACTCGGCTGCCCCAAAAATGATGTCGACGGTGACTATATCGCCGGTCGACTAGTCGCTGATGGGCATATTCCGGTCAAGACTCCCGAAGAGGCGGACACCGTCCTCGTAAACACCTGCGGCTTTATTGAAGCTGCAAAAGAGGAATCCATAGGTGAGATTCTTCGCCTCTCAGAATTGAAAAAAGAGGGAAGACTTCAGTCTATTTACGCCACCGGCTGCCTCTCCCAGCGTTACGGAACTGAAATGCTTACCGACATGCCTGAGCTTGACGGGGCCTTTGGCCACGGAGCTCTGGAGTCGATTGCAGCCGCGGTTGGAGGGAAGGGGACTGATCGGAAAGCGATTCGAATGGAGCCCCGAAAGCTTGCCTATCTATCGTGGAAGGATCGATTCATATCGGACGGCTATCCCTATGCCTACCTGAAGATTTCCGACGGATGCGACCGCCCTTGTACGTATTGCGCCATTCCGGGAATGCGCGGGCGTTTTAGAAGCCGAACCATCGACTCGATTATGACCGAAGCCAGATTTCTTGCAGAAAGTGGAAAGAAGGAACTGATTCTTGTCTCGCAGGAAGCGACGCTGTACGGCTATGACATTCCGGGAAAACCGGATATTGTTACGCTTTTGAAAGAACTTGGAACTATCGAGGAAGTTCGCTGGATTCGTCTCCTCTATCTCTACCCCGCGATGCTCGAAGCTCCGGTGATCAGATACCTCGGTTCTGGGACGAAGACTCTTCCATATTTTGATCTTCCTTTCCAGCATGCGAGTACCTCCGTTTTGGAGCGAATGCGTCGAAGAGTCGATCAGGACAAAATTGACCAGCTCATTCATGACATTCGTGCAAATGCACCGGATGCGACGCTGCGCACGACCTTTATCGTAGGTTTCCCGGGAGAGACCGAAGCTGAATTTGACGAACTCAAACGGTATGTCGAACGTCATCGTTTTGATCGTATGGGTGTATTCACCTATTCAGCGGAAGAAGGAACTCCCGCAGCGACGATGCCCGATCAGATCCCGATGGAGGTCATGCTCGACCGTCAGGATCAACTGATGGTCCTCCAGCAGGAGATCGCGATTGAGAAGAATGAATCGCTCCGTGGTGCTCGGATGGAGATATTGATTGATCGAATCGAAGGAGAGAGTGCCTACGGTCGAACACGAGGGGATTGTCCCGATATCGATCAGGAAGTTATCTTACCTGCGAATGGACTCAAGCCGGGAGATTTTACGATGGTTACCATTGAACAAGTCGAAGGATATGATCTGATCGGAAAGGTCATAGCCGCATGATTCAGTTTGAAAAGCTCGGCATTTTTATCTCAAAACCGGTCGCACTGATTCTGGTCGCGATCTACCTACTTCAGTCGGGAGTCGTTGCATTCTTACTCAATGACAAATACCAGCTTCACAGGCAGATCGAACATCTGCAGGGGATTGTCAATGATCAGGAAGAGCGTTTGAAAATCCTCAATGCCATAGAAGGGATTCAGATCGGATTCTCTGATCAGGAAGTCGGCACTCTTGCCAACGTCGTCTATACCGAAGGGAAGCGATACGGACTTGATCCGTTATTCGTGCTGGCAGTGATTATGACTGAATCGACTTTTCGCAAAGGACAGGTTTCTGAAAAGGGGGCGATGGGGTTGATGCAGGTGATCCCATCAACTGGTGAGTCGGTCGCAGAACGCGTCGGAATCGAATGGTACGGCCCGCCGACACTGCATGATCATGAATCGAATATCAAGCTAGGAACGCGATATCTGTTCGAAAAGATCATGGAGTTTAAAGACGTCAAGAAGGCACTGGCGGCGTACAATATGGGAACGACGCGGCTTCGCAATTTCATGCAGGCGAACGAAAATCGAGTGCCACGTCAATACTTTGAACGGGTGCTCGCCAATTACCATGAACTGAAAGAGAATTACGCATCGTGAAGACACCACTTCGAGTCAGTTTATCGGTTTTTTCCTGTTTCATCCTTTCGAGCATTGTGCTTACCGGATGCGGCGGCGCGAAAAAGATTATCACGATTAAATCCTCGGACGAGTACTACCAACAGGGTGTAGACTTTTTCAATCGTAAAAAATACCTCAACGCAGTTACTGAATTTCAGGGAGTTGTCTACAACTATCCGGGGGATGCACGTGTCGATTCAGCCCAGTACTATCTGGCACTTTCCTATTTTAATGACAAAAATCACGCACTCGCACAGGTAGAATTCGATCGCTTGCTGGTAAGCTATCCAAGCTCCCCTCTTGCGGAGGTCTGTCAATTCATGCGGGCGGCGTCACTGTTTGAGGGCTCCCCCAAGAGTCCGAGTCTCGATCAGACCGACTTGAAGACTTCTGTAAAGCAGCTCGGGGAATTCATTACTGACAATCCTGAATCCCCCTATTTACCGGAAGCAAAGGCCTATCTGAATCGTGGACAGGAGCGACTTGCTGCACGTGTTTTCTCAAGTGGTATGGTCTATTACCGCATACACGCATATGATGCTTCTCAGCAATATTTACAGCAGGTGATTGATGACTTCACTAGTACCAGCTACGCACCGAAGGCACTCTTTCAATTGGCAGAGGTGTCGTATGCACGGGGGAAGTATGAGAAAGCGATTGAACAATACGGCAACTTCGCAACCGCCTTTCCAGAGCACGAACTTATGACACGAACTGCGTCGAGAAAAATACAGGCGCAGAAACGACTCGCAAAAGCTCCCGTGGCCAGCGACAGTACAAAGACTCAGGCGAACTTAGCTGCCGACTCATCAGTGATTCGTGGCGGAGAGTAACCCCAAACACTCTCGCCGTCTCGGCATTTTTGGCGGGGGATTCGATCCAGTACATCGGGGGCATCTTCTCATTGCGAGTGAACTTCAGCAACTTGCCCATCTCGATCATCTCCTCGTCATTCCCACCGTACGTCCACCACACAAGCCATCAGGATTTGTCGCATCATTCGATGACCGATTTCAAATGGCAGAACTAGCATTCGAAGACTTTGTCTGCTGCACGGTGACTAACATTGAGCAATCTCTCCCCGGAATCGGCTACTCTCTTGATCTGGTTACGATGATCAAAAAGAACTTTTCTGCAGATGAATACTGCCTCTGTCTTGGTGCCGATCAGTACCGTGATCTTCCGCAGTGGCATGAACCAGCTCAACTCGCCAGGGAAGTAACATTCTGTGTTGGTCAACGGCCGGGAGAGAGTGCAGAAGAGGTGGAGCTCCCATTTGAAGCGACAGTCGAAATCTACGACACCTCGCTCCTTGATATTTCGGCATCTCGTATCCGTGCGATGGTCAAACAAGGGGTCTTGGAAAGTGAACTGGCATCGCTTGTTCCGAATTCTGTAGCGCAGTATATATTCGCCCATGGCCTCTATCGTTAAGACCCCAAAACCGGCTCCAAGTATCCCGCGCAGATGACATCAGAATCAAGACGTATCTATCTGATCGATGGCTCGGCGATGATCTACCGGGCCTACTTTGCCTTTGCCAGAAATCCTCTGATCAACTCAAAGGGGGAGAACACTTCTGCCTCGTTTGGATTCATAAATTCTCTCCTGAAAGTCATTCGTGAAGAAAAGCCGGATGAGATCGTGGTGGTATTCGACACCAAATTCCCGACTTTTCGTCACGAACGATATAGTGAATACAAATCGACCCGCGCAAAAATGCCTCAAGAACTAGTCGATCAACTCCCACGGATTCGTGAAGCAGCAAAAGCATTGAATGTTCCCACTCTTGAGCTTCCGGGATTCGAAGCGGATGATATTATCGGAACAATCGCGCGTAAGAAAGCGGCGGCTGGGTATACGGTCTGGTGTGTGACCGGCGACAAAGACTACTTCCAGCTCGTGACCGATCGGGTTTTTATCTACATCCCGAAGAAAGTCGCAGAAGAGCCGGAGCGATGCGGTCGCAATGAAGTCAAAACCAGATTCGGTGTCTACCCGGAGCAGGTGATCGACAAACTCGCCCTCATGGGGGATAGTTCAGATAATGTCCCCGGTGTCCCCGGTATCGGACCTAAAACTGCGGACGCACTCATTGAGCAATTCGGAACACTCGATGCGGTTTATGAGAATATCGAGAAGATTTCTGCAAAGGGGACACGAGAGAAACTAGCCGCGAATAAAGAGTCGGCCTATTTGTCAAAAGAGCTGGTGACTATTCACCTTGATGTTCCTATTGAGATTTCAGATGAAGAACTGCGCGCAAAACCGATTCATTACGAAGAGGCGAAACGGCTTTTCTTCGAAATGGAATTCAAGTCACTCATAAAAGAACTGGTCCCTCCAGATTCCGCCTCCGCAACTGTTGCATCTGTCTCGGCCTCTGCGCAGGGGCCATTTGATCTAACAGCATCTGTCGCCCCATCAGCAAAGGTCAATTATCGCCTCATTTCGACAATCGAAGATCTTCGCGTGCTGATTGATTCACTCCTCACTCTGAGTGAAGTCGCCATCGACACCGAAACGACGGGGCTCGATTCATTGCAGGCGGGACTCGTCGGTGTTTCTCTCTGTGGTAAGTCGGGGGAGAGTTGGTACATCCCATTCGGTCATACAGATGCAGCCACTCCAAATATTCCGCGAGACGAGGGTCTTCGCGAGCTTGCGCGGCTTCTTTCCAGTCCTTCGGTGCAGAAGTTCGGTCAGAATATCAAGTACGACCTGCATATTTTCCGTCATGTCGGACTTGAGGTCGATCCGGTCGGCTTTGATAGCATGCTTGCGAGCTATGTAATCGATCCTTCCAGCAGGCAGCACTCTCTTGATAATCTTGCTCTCAAACATTTCGACTACAAGATGCAACCCATCAATGACCTGATTGGAAGCGGTCGTTCGCAGAAGAGTTTCGCCGACGTACCGGTTGAACAAGCCACCTTCTACGCGGCGGAAGACGCCGACTACACCTATCGCCTACGCGGCGCGCTTGCGCCGCTGGTGCATGATGGGGATATGCAACATCTCTACTACAATATCGAATTGCCATTGGTAAAAGTTCTCTTCGAAATGGAGGAGGCTGGGGTTCGGATTGATATCCCCTTCTTAAAGCAGTTGTCAGAACAGATGGGTATTAAGATAACCTCTCTCGAAGAGCGTATTTACGAGATGGCCGGGATGAAGTTCAATATCAATTCGACGCAGCAGTTGTCGCACATCCTGTTTGAGAAAATGGCCCTGCCGACAAAAGGAAAGACCGCAAAGAAGACCGGTTTTTCGACCGATGTGGGAGTTCTGGAAGAACTGGCTCTGTTGCATCCGTTTCCAAAACTGATTCTTGAGTATCGTCAGTATACGAAGCTGCGCAGTACGTATGTCGATGCTATTCCGCTTCTGATCAATCCGAATACCGGTCGTGTACATACGACATTCAATCAGGCGGTTGCGGCGACGGGGCGGCTTGCTTCGTCAGATCCGAATCTTCAGAATATTCCGATTCGAACTGAAGAGGGTCGAGAAATTCGCAAGGCGTTCATTCCGCGACGCGAAGACTATCTCATCCTGGCGGCTGATTACTCCCAGATCGAGTTACGCATACTTGCGCATTATGCCAAGGATGCCGCTTTGATCGAGGCCTTTCATCAGGGACAGGATATTCATGCTCGTACCGCGGCAGAAGTATTTGGCGTCGATGTCACCACGGTTACGAAAGATCAACGACGCGTCGCTAAGACCGCCAATTTTGCGATTATCTACGGCGTCACTGCGTTTGGGCTCTCTCAGCAGACCGAGATGACGGTCGAGCAATCAAAGCAGTTCATTGAGACCTATTTCTCTCGCTATCCGGGAATCAGAAACTATATGGAAGAGACTCGTCAGTTTGCGCGGGATAAAGGATTTGTAACCACGTTGTTCAATCGTCGGCGCGCTCTTCCTGAGATGCACGCAAAGATTCCAGCCGTCCGTCAGTTTGCCGAGCGAACAGCCATCAATACTCCGATACAGGGGACGGCGGCGGATATAATCAAACTTGCGATGATCAGTATTCAGAAGCGTCTGACAGGATTTGAATCGAAAATGGTCTTACAGGTGCATGACGAACTTGTCTTCGATGTCCACAAATCAGAGCTTGAGAAAGTGCGTGAGATTGTCCGTGCCGAAATGGAAGGGGCTACCCGACTTGCGGTGCCGCTGGTAGCTGATATCGGAGTAGGGGAGAATTGGCTCGAGGCAAAGTAGAATGAGTCTAATCAGACTCTGAGCTGTACCTTTTCGCGGCATCTTTCAGGAATCTCCGGATACCGTTGGTTATTGCTTTCGATACCGCGACTCGAAACTCAGGAGTTTTGAGCTTTGCTTCATCCTCAGGCAAGATCATGAACGCGCATTCAACCAATACTGCAGGATAACTGGTTGGCCGTACTACCGCAAAATTCCCATTGTACAGGCCGTAATCTCTTGATCCGGTAGCGCTGAGCAGTTCAGATTGAATTGCGCGCGCCAGATTCATTGAGTGTGGCTGGTAGAAAAATGTCGCCACACCATTATGTTCTCTCGGATTTACTCCATCGGGAAGAGCATTATTGTGAATCGAGACAAACAGGTCTGCATCCGCCTTTTTTGCAATCAACGGTCGACTATTGAGTGGGACGTTGCTGGTATCATCGCGGGTCATGATCACTTCGGCACCGGCGGCTCGAAGCTCTTTCGCGAATTCGAGTGCAATCAGAAGATTCGCCTCTTTTTCAGTCAGTCCTGTTGGTCCGATCGAACCCGGATCTGCACTGTGTCCGGGATCGACGACAATACGTTTCCCTTTCAGGTGCGCCAGATCTTTAGGAGGGGCATGAAGGACCAACACAAAAGTTGTTCCTCGGTAATAGGCATCATATCCCCAGATTGGCTTTTTGGTGCGAACTCGAAAGGAAAAATGCTCTGGTTCTTTTTGTGTCCATTGAATTGCTTCGATAGTTGCATCTGAAAAATCATAACGGGTCCAATCGACATTGCTCGTCACGCCAAAAAGATCAATGACCAGTTCATTCTCTTCTGATTCGGTCACACGGAACGGATGTCTTGCCGATAATATACATTCGATACTTACACTATCCTGATGATTGAATGTTCTCAGTGTCGTCGGCTGTGAGAGCGGAATGGGGGTGCGAAAGGGGAGGGTATCAAGTGATGCACCCGATGCCCACGCATATTGAGTGGGCGAAAGTTTCAACTTCTGCCAGATTCCTTCGGCACCGACAGAAGTCGCCACGACTCCCATCGGCTGATAGATGGAAAAATACCCGGACTGGGGAAGATGGCGAATGGTCTGTGTGGTGTCGGCGAAGATGACGGTCATCGGATAGTGTGGAGGATTGATTGTGATCCTGTAGTTCGACTTAGAAGTGAGCGTTACAACAGAATCGACAGGCAAACGACTTGGCTGCGAAGATCGCCTGCGATCAGAAGAAGAATCTGCCTGGGCTTGTGATTTTAACTTCAGGAAATATTCAATCGGAATACTATCAGCGCGCATCTGGCTCTGGATAGTGAGAATATTGGTATACACACCTTCGCTGAGTGCCATGGAGGATGTGTCCGTCGTACTCCCAAACACACTCGACCCCCAGTATGCCTGCCCCGGAGAGGCACGTTCATACAGCGGCAGACTATCGCTGACTCCTGCGATTTTCGCCCAGGCAATTCCCCCCGGTGTACCTCGCATTGCAATGCGCTGTTGATCTCCGGTCAAGAGCACGAGATCTCCGCGAGGAGGGAGATAATCACCAACAATGACGAATGAGTCATTCGGAATTGCCCTGAGGCTTTGAGCGACAGTGACAACAACACTATCGACAGCAAGTAATCTTCTGCTCTTTCGTTCATAGATTTTGACTACGAAAGGGAATCTTCCACTTTCGACCGCAACCCAGCCGAGCCAGCCACCATCCTGATGAATCTCTGTCTCGGCGTCATTGATGGTCAGGCGAAGGTCTGCAATGCGACGAGCACTTGATTGGACATTGCCGAGGATGAAAGTCGAATCAAGCGCGATCATCTGATGATCGGGTTTAGGGTAGATGATCGTAATCTTCGCAGGTTGCGCCTGAGTTGTTTGTGGAAAGAAGATCAGCGAGGCCGCCAGAATAACGGCAAGCCAGAAAAGTAGTCGTACCTGAGACGAAGATAGAGCAGTAGCTTGGCGGCGATCAGGATGCATAGCGCTCGATGATAGCGCGACGTAGGCGAGGTCCGCCAATTATTTCGCGGTCGACTCGAATCTGTTCATGATCAAAGG
This sequence comes from uncultured Ignavibacteriales bacterium, assembly GCA_964518635.1. GTDB lineage: Bacteria > Zixibacteria > MSB-5A5 > GN15 > FEB-12 > CAZFGK01. The sequence goes on along the minus strand of CAZFGK010000007.1, from coordinate 54,896 downwards.
TCAAACCAGTTGCGAGGTCTTCTTCCAGAAGCATCGGACCATCTAGATCCCAATAGTCAGCCAGGGAAGAGACATAGACCGCCGGAGCGATTCCGAAGGATGATTCGACCATGCAACCGAGCATGATTTTTTTCCCGTCCCGTTTCGCTGCCTGTGCAATGGCAATCGCCTCCATCACCCCACCTGATTTTGCCATCTTGATATTGACGCCGTCGACCTGATCTTTGACCGCCTCATAGTCTTCCAGTGTCCCAAGACCCTCATCCATGACCAGCTCAAGGGTCGCGTCCTTTTGTTTCAGATGCGGCCACTCTTTGACATTCTCTGGAGTTGTGGGTTGCTCGATGACTTTAATCCCCGCTTTGATGAGGTAGTAGATCATCTCTTCGGCCTGTTCGAGCGACCAGCCACCGTTGGCGTCGATCCTAATATCTCGACCGCTGAGCTGTCGAAGTTGCTCAATGACGGGGAGATCATCCGGCGAGCCGAGCTTGACCTTTACGATTGAATGGGGACTATTGCGAATTGCTTCGATGACAGAGCTGGCATCATTGATTGCGGCGGTCATGGAGCTTCTGATACCGACTGGAGTAGGCAGTCCGAGCACTTCCCATGGGTAGCGATTGCTCGAACCCGAGAGATAGTTGAGTACCATCCCGGTCAGAGCCGCCCGTGCGATAGGATGAATCTGGAAGCCGCGAATTGTAGTGAGAGTCTCTTTTGAAATCGGTAGAGATGCCTGCAACATTTCAATCCCACGTTGCAGTTCGCTGAGCAATACCTCTACGCCCGGCCCATACTTGACCGACGCAGCTGCTTCACCGACGTATCGATTATCCATGACCGCCAGGACGTTCGACTTTGTCTCGGCAGATCCACCCGAGATTGAGAATTTCTCTTTGAGTGGAATGCAAACTTCGATCAGATCAAAGGTTGGCTGGTAAGTCATTTCGCTTTTCTATTCCTCTGAGGTAGTACACGCCTGGCTTCTTCGAACTGTTCGTCAAGATCTTTCCTGTAACTATCGTCCTTCGGGTCAAGACTCTGGATCGCCACTCCGCCGTAGGATCGGGAACTGTGCAGTATTTTCCCTTTCTCCAAGAGAATAACCACATGTCCGGGGGAAAAGATCAGGTCGCCGGGCTGCATGTCAGCTCTTTTTACACTCATGCCAGTTTTTCGCTGATCTTTCGTGTCACGCGGCAGTGAGATCCCAACCTGCCCGTAAAGCGTTTGAACAAGCCCAGAACAATCACAACCGAGATGGGAGATTCCACCCCAGAGATAGGGGGCACCAAGAAAAAATCGGGAATGCTTCAAAATCGATTTCCATGCGGTCGACGCGTCTGGTTTTCCTACCGGAACAAGAGCGCGTTGCTTTATCGATCCACGATATTTTGCATCAACTGAAAACTCAACCGCCTGTCCCATAAGTTTTGACACGGAAATCTCAGTCCCAAACAGTAGTTGATAGGGGGGAAGTAGCTGCTTCGTGAGTTGCGTTTTCACCTCTGTATCAGCGACGACAACTCTATGAAGTTTCCCCTTGGTTGAAAACTTCCCGTTGAGATACCGTCTGTCGATCCAGCCCTCGTACTGATCACGAAGTCGACGCACTTTAACGAATTCATTTTTCTCCTCCAGAGGAGAAAGAAGCTCCCCCCAGAACGCCTGCGAGATTCGCTCGGCATGGAATCGGGGCTCAGCGAGGATATCTACCAGCGTCCGGGAAACCTGAAGCTCGGAATCGTCTGCCATTCTTAGAGCATCGGCTGGTGAAGGCCTGAAATCAACTTGTGATTCCGGGGACTTAAGAAAAAGTGGGAAGTTCTGATCAGGCCGGTGTTTTCACCAGTCGGCGGGAAAGGACTCCCCGAATTCGACTCATCGCCTCCTGAATATTCTCAATTGAATTGGCGTATGAGAAGCGAACATACCCCTCTCCTCCTGCGCCAAAAGCGGAACCATGCAGGCAGGCAACACCGGCTTCATTGAGCATTAGATCGCTGAACTGTTTGCCAGTCAAGCCAGTCTTCTGAATGTTTGCGAAGACATAAAATGCCCCCTCCGGTGTAAGGCAGTGCATCCCGGGAATTTTATTCACTTCGGCAACCATGACATCTCGTCGCTGACGAAACTCCCGCAGCATCGCCTCAACCGGCTCCTGCGTCCCCTGGAGTGCCTCAATAAGTCCATACTGTGCGAAGGTGCAGGTCGAAGAGAAATTATTGATCGCAAAAGTGAAGAGATAATCTGCAAGTTTCTTGGGCATCGCCCCGAATCCGAGCCGCCAACCCGTCATGGCAAAGGTCTTGGAAGCCCCATCAATCAACACACAACGATCAAGGGCACCGGGGAGAGATCCAATCGAATGGAATGGCTCGTCATAGACTATCCGTGAATAGATTTCGTCGGCGATGACCCAGAGGTCATGTTTTTCTGCCAACGCGAGTACACCCGCAAGATCATCTACCGTCAGCACCCCACCAGTCGGATTGGCGGGAGAATTAATTACAATCGCCTTGGTTTTGGGCGTGATCGCCTTCTCGACATCACCAAGCTGAAAGCGAAAATTGAGATGTTCATGATAGCGGACCGGTACCGGTACCGCGTCCAGGAATTTTGCGACTGATCGATACGTCGGGTAGCCGGGATCCGGAATGATAATTTCGTCACCCGGTTCAACCAGGGCCATCATCGTGGCAAAAATCACCGGTTTACAGCCCGGATAGACAACAACTTCGTCGGGCGAGATAGTTATCCCGCGAGTGAGAGACATGTACTTGGCTACTGCCGCGCGGGCTTCCGGAATACCACCCGATGGGGCATAGTGGGTTTCACCCGATTTGAGTGCATCTATTGCAGCGAGTGAGATATTCGACGGGGTATCAAAGTCAGGTTCACCAATTTGCAAATGAATGATATTCTTCCCCTGTGCCTCAAGGAGCTTGGCACGAGCAAGAAGAACAAACGCCCCTTCAGATTCAAGCTGATCGATTCGGTGGGAGTAGCGCATGGGGCAAAAGAAAGAAGGAATGAGGCGGAAGTCAATTCACTGACAGCCAAACTTACTTGCGACGAATTTGCTTCTTTTTCTTCGGTTTCTCAACTCGATTTTGAACCGTCGCGTCTATCCGAGCGAAAATATCCTCCCAGACTTTCCGAACGCGGGATTCAAGGGCCTTGGTACTGCCATTATTGGTGATCAGATAGTCTGCTACAGCCCGAATCTCAGCAGCCGAACTTTGCAATTTCATTCTTGCGGCGATATCCTGACGAACAAGTCCGCGGTCCAGGAGACGCTTCACTCGAACAGATTCCCGCGCAAAGAGTCCGATGACAATCTGGCACTCCCGATCAAGCTTCCATTGCAGGAGAAGGGCAGCATCAATCACGACCGGAACGCCGAATCGTTTGGCTCTGGCAACCCGACCCCGCAGTTCACGGAGGAGATAGGGGTGGACAAGTTTGTCAAGTCGTGCCTTTGATTCCTCATCCCGAAACGCACGTGCGGCGAGTCGTCGACGATTCATCCCTCCACGCTCAAGGATGTCCTCCCCAAATTCAACGGCGAGTTTGGCCTGAAGCGGGGGGTATAAATTGACTACGGCTTTTCCGATACTATCTGCATCAATGACTACGGCTCCGAGCCGTGTCAGAATATCGGCGACGGTCGACTTACCCGCCCCAATTTGTCCGGTCAGTCCGATGAGCATTTGACATTCACTTCCACCATTAATCCTACTGGAAAACGTTCAGAAAACAAGGAAAAGATTCCTCGACAGCGAATCACCTATGATGAATCATTGATTGAGTTCGTTAGTCCACTCGGGTCAGATTTTCCGTATGATGATCAGATGACCTGCCCCCGTTGTAAATCTCCCATGAAGGAAGAAAAGCGCTCGTTCCATAAACAGAGAAAATGGACTTGCCCGAACTGCGGCAAGATCAAGTTTCAGCAGGTAAAGCAGGTTCGCGAAAAGCCCTAGATCACATTCTCTGTCCGGCTACTGGAATAGTTCGTCCCCACCTTCGATATTCTCATATGGATCTGTTTCAACCGCAGAACGATGCACCATTGCAGGACGAACCGGGAATTCGGATCGGGACATCGGGCTACAGCTTTCAGGATTGGCGGGGGGTGTTTTATCCGACTGACTTACCCAATGCCCGCATGCTTGATCTGTACATGCTCCACTTTCGCACTGTCGAAATCAACGCGACTTACTACGGGATTCCGCAGCCATCCGTGATGGCCGGAATGGCGAGAAAAGCACCGGCCGGTTTTGATTTCATGGTCAAAGTACCGGCATCCTTTACGCATCGACGAGATGAGTTGATTGCAGAGAGAGATCAATTCCTGCGCTGTATTGAACCGTTGGTTGCCTCGGGTAAGTTAAGCGGTCTACTGGCGCAATTCCCTTTTGGCTTTCGGTTTAGTGAGAACCAGCTGGGGTATCTTCAGATCATCCGTGACGCAGTCGCACCTCTGCCTCTATTTGCAGAGTTTCGGCACGAAAGCTGGATGAACCGTCCGATGTATGATCGTTTGAAAGAGTGGGGAATCGGATATGTCTCAGTCGATGAGCCGTCACTCCCCGGATTAGTCCCTCCTCATGCCTTCGCTACCACCAATATTGCCTATGTCCGGCTGCACGGCAGGAATGCCGATCAGTGGTGGCATGGGGGTGCGCTTCGCTATGACTACCGGTATTCTGAGAATGAGCTGCAAGAATGGAGCACAAAAGTTGATCGTCTTTCGCAAAAGGCCGACACGACCTATGTCTTCTTCAATAACTGCCATCAGGGGCACGCCGTTCTGAATGCGAGAGATTTTCGACGAATCATGCGGTCTCTGAAAAGAGTCAGCCGCGACAGATGATCCTTAGTTTTGGTTGAACTTTTTCTGAGTCATTCGTACAAAACATGAATGAGCAGTTCTTCAATCGCCCTGAAACTGGATAGAATCCGCAAAGAGTACGACACAAAGGTCGCCGTGCAGGAGCTATCACTACAGGTGCCCCATGGTGTGATCTACGGAATCATTGGTCCGAACGGGGCGGGGAAGACCACTACCATTCGCATGATCATGAATATCACCGCACCGGATAGCGGGACGATAGAATATCATGGTCAGCCGATAAGTCCCGATTTTCGGGATAAGGTCGGCTATCTCCCCGAAGAGCGTGGCCTGTACAAAAAAATGACCTGTGAAGAAGTTATCTTGTACATGGCGGAGCTCAAGAGCTGTCCACCTGTCGTATGTAAACCAAGAGTTGGACCCTGGCTCGAGCGGATGGGGCTGCAGGAGTACCGCTCCAAAAAAGTCGAAGAGCTTTCCAAGGGGATGCAGCAGAAACTCCAGTTCATCACAACCCTGATTCATGAGCCGCGACTGGTCATTCTTGATGAGCTATTCTCCGGGCTTGATCCTATCAATATCGAACTGATCAAAGATGTCGTGCTCGATCTCAAAAGGCGTGGCTGCACCATCCTTTTTTCCACCCACGTAATGGAGCAGGCGGAGAAGCTGTGTGATCACATTTGTATGATCGCATCAGGCAAGAAAATGCTCGACGGAAGTATGGCGACGGTCAAGGGGACTTTTGGCAAGAACTCGATCCATGTTCGGATGGGTTCTCCTGTTGGAGATCTGAGTGGGCTTCCTGGAGTCAAATCAGTCATCTCTTTTCCGAATTATCAGGAGCTACGACTGAACAGTGATGCCAACCCGCAGATAATTCTGGGGAAACTGATAGAGAAGGGGGCGTTGACTCATTTCGAAGTGGTCGAGCCGTCGCTCTACGACATTTTCATTGAAACTGCCAAGGGGGCATCAATCGACACGTCTGGTTTCACCAATCCTGCCGAGGTGACCAATGCATAAGATGTGGGTCGTGATCAAGACTGAATTCCTGCAGGTTGTTCAGAAGAAGTCATTTCTTATTGGTATTATTCTGACGCCACTGTTCATGATCGGAATCACCATGCTTCCCGCAATGCTGGCGAGTCGGATGTCAGACAAGACCGAGAAGCTGGCCGTTCTCGACCAATCGGGTCGAAGCATTGGCGAAGCATTTGCCAATTCACTTGACACGTTTAAGATACCAAAGAAAGAGACTCCTGCTTATTCGGTCGAACAGATTTTTCGGGTAGCTCCTTCGGATACGACAAGATTTGCAAGTCTGACTGACTCCCTTGACGAAGAGATTAAGAACAAAGACCTCTTGTTCTATCTTGTGATCGGAGAAAACCCGGAGCAGAGAGATAGTGCTCTCTATCTGGTGAGCAATACCGAGAAGTTTCGTTCGATTAATCGATTTGAGCGATCTCTGAGTGCGATTCTCTCTACGGAGCGGCTCTTGCAGTCCAGTGTTTCGATTCCTGTCGATTCAGTGCTCAATCTTACGAGACCTCTTGAGTTACAAATCCGTGACACGACCGGTGAAGCGGTTCCGTTTCAAGTCAAATACTTCGGGGCATTTATCTTCGTCATGATCATGTTCAGCATGATTATCGGCTATGGTCAGATCATGATGCGTTCGATTATTGAGGAAAAAGGTTCGCGAATCATTGAAGTGCTGATCTCTTCAATCCGTCCGATGGAGCTTATGATGGGGAAAGTCCTGGGGTTGGGTGCCGCGGCGATGACACAAGTCGCGGTCTGGGTTCTTCTTGGCGGTGCCTTGTATCTGTTCGGCGGCGCAATGGCCATTGATATCAACTCCTCTGTCGCAAAGGTCGTGTTTAACCCCCTGGTTGTCTTTTTCTTCGTCTCATTCTTGCTGGTGGGGTATCTGCTCTATTCGTCACTCTTTGCTCTGATCGGTTCGATGGTGAACTCGGACAAAGAGGCGCAGAGTTTCATCTTTCCGATCACGATGTCGGTCATGCTGCCGGTCTTACTGGCACTTTCAATCATTCAGGAGCCAAACTCGTTTACTGCCCGGCTTCTGAGCTTTATTCCGTTTTTTGCCCCAACGATGATGGTTATGCGGGTGGTCTTTGTCGCCCCAACGGAGGAGACGGTCAGCTTCGTGAGTGGGATCGGTGGGGAAGCAATGCTTTCTCTGATTGTGACGATAATAGGAATGATAGGGATTATCTGGATTGCGTCACGTGTCTTTCGGGTTGGTATTCTCATGTATGGCAAACGGCCAACGCTGCCGGAAATTCTTAAGTGGGTACGCTACAAATGATGCACAAAATCTCCTCATTTTCAGTAAGAATTGCAGTGCTTCTTGGACTGTGTGTGACACTTGTGCTTGGTCTATCACCAGACTTGATGACCACTACTACGAATCAGACCAAGAAGAAAACGACGAGTGGTACAAAGTCTTCAGCCACGAAGACGAGTAGTACCAGCAGCAAAAAAAGCACGACCCGGAAGAAACCATCTTCGTCAAACATTCAACGCCAATATGTGACTCCCGTTCTGCCAGATCTCTCAGCTCTGACCTGTGATCTTCATTTCGATAAAGTCGCAGCGAAAGGGCCCGGTCTTACGACTGCATCCGCGATACTGGTCAACGCTTCCTCTGGAGACGTCCTCTATTCAAAGCGCTCTAAAGAACGTCGTCCGATCGCATCTCTGAGTAAGTTAGTCACCGCTATGGTCGTACTGGATGCCGGTGTTCCGCTCACCAATATCCAGACGATCTCCCGTGAAGATGCATTTCAGTCCTCACGTTCCCGACTTCGCGCCGGCACACGGATGACACTAGCTGATCTCCTCCGAGTCTCTCTCATGATTTCCGATAATCGGGCCACACGGGCCCTTGCCCGGGCAGTTGCCGGGACGATTGACAGCTTCGCCGTCTTGATGAATCAGAAAGTTGCGAGCCTTGGACTTACTGAGACACAATTTGTTGAGCCAACAGGACTCAGCCCTTTGAACATGTCAACCGCCGAAGATGTCGCACGAATCGTCGTCAATGCAGCAAAATACCAGACCATCAGCCGGATAACCGCTACAAGATTGGCGCAGGTGAAGATTTTGAATACCAAACGACCGACCGCTATGCAAATCGGCAATACGAATGATCTGATTCACTCACCAATGAGAGTTCTTACCGGGAAGACAGGGTATATCTCCTCGGCGAGCTACTGTCTCGCTACCATAGTCCAGAATGGAAAAGGGGAGCGATTGACTTTAGTTGTGTTGGGAGCCCCCGGAGATAAGACTCGATTCAGAGACGCCCGCAAGTTGGCCGAGTGGGGATTCGCCAGAGTCTAGGTGCTCGGAGGTAGCTCGCCGGACGACACGGTGTCCTATAAGATATATTATGTTAACTAGCTGAGCTATTTAGCATCTCGGATAGTATCGTCGAGACAGTTTCGAACTAGCCCACGACAATGTTTACAAGCCGTCCCGGAACGTAGATCACCTTCCTGATTGTCTTCCCCTCGATCGATACCTGCACCTTTGCACTCCCCTTCGCCTTACTGACGATCTCCTCTTCTACTGCGCTTGAAGATACTTCAATCGAGTCGCGTAGCTTCCCATTGACCTGAATGGCGATCTCGATGGAATCTGCCACCAATGCGTTCGGATCTGCTTCCGGCCATGCGGATTTGAAAACTGAACTCCGATTTCCGGCAGTCTCCCACATCTCTTCGGCAATATGCGGAGCCAACGGCGCGATCAACTGGATCACTTTGAGCACGACAAAATCTGAGAATCTCTTCGAGGAGCATTTTCCCTTGTCGAAATCACGCAACAATTCCATGAGTGCTGAGACATTGGTGTTAAATTGAAGCCGCTCAGCATCATCTGAGATTTTCTTGATGGTCTGGTTGAGCTTCACATAGATACCGTGTTCGTATGCGCTTAGCTCACTTTTTTGAAAGTGATGGGTGAGCTTTACAGTGCTGGCATCAACCCCTTCAGCCAATGGATACAAACGGGACATGACGAACTTTTCTACCCCGGTAATTGAGTCTCCTGACCATAACACCGGTAGTTCTGAGGGTGCCGTAAAGAACATCGCCAAACGGGTGACATCAACGCCACGCTCATCCATAAGCCCAATCGGTGAGACCACATTCCCCTTCGATTTTGACATTACTTCCCCATGAGAGTCCATCACCATCCCATGATTGAATAGTCTGGTGGCTGGCTCTTCATCTTTTAACAGCCCCATGTCGTGCAGGACTTTCTGGAAAAACCGGAAATAGATCAGATGTCCGGTCGCATGGGTGATCCCACCCACATACAGATCAATCGGCATCCATGCGTTGGTCATGGATGGCTCAAATGCTTTGGCAGCATTCAACGGATCGCAGTATCTGAGCATGTACCAAGATGAACAGATGAAGGTGTCCATGGTGTCCGGGTCACGCTCGGCTTTGCCACCGCATTTCGGACAGTCGACATTCATATAGGAGGGGACATCTGCAAGGGGGGATCTTCCCTTCGGTATATAAGAGTCCACGTTTGGAAGTAGAACCGGCAACTGGTCATCGGGAACCGGCACTTCCCCGCATTTCGGGCAGTGAACGATCGGAATGGGACAGCCCCAATACCGCTGTCGGGAGATCGACCAGTCTTTGAGTTTGAAATGCTTCGTCGCTCGTCCGAATCCCTTCGATTGAGCGTGTGAGGCCAGTTTCTCAAGAGCGATCTCCCCAGAGAGGCCGTTGAATTCACCCGAGTTGACCATTGGGCCATACTCGGTCCATGCCTTTTCAATCCTCGATGAATTCCAGGAGGCTTCCGATGCATGAATCACCGGACGAATCGGGAGTGAATATCGCGTAGCAAAAGCAAAATCACGATCGTCGTGCGCCGGTACACCCATCACTGCGCCGGTTCCGTACCCCGCGAGGACATAATCAGCCACCCAGATTTCGACTCTTTCGCCTGAAAAAGGATTGATTGCAAATTTCCCGGTCGGGACTCCATCCTTTGGGGTGGTCGCAGATGTTCGCTCGATCTCATCTTTCAGAAGAGCTTTCTGTTTGTATTCCTCGACCCGTGTTTTCGCATCACCAGTCAAATCAAGACGACCCACAATTTCTGACTCAGGCGAGATCGCCACAAATGAGACTCCGAAAATGGTATCAGGACGAGTGGTGAAAACGGTGATCTTCTCGGCGCTGCCGTCGATCTGAAAATCTACATCGACCCCATACGAACGCCCGATCCATTCCCGTTGCATCGTCTTGACATTCTCTGGCCACTGCGGAAGACGATCAAGATCATCAGTCAGACGGTCGGCATAGTCAGTGATTTTCATGTACCACTGAATCTGCTCTTTTTTCTCAACAAGAGTCCCGCAGCGATCACAGTGTCCATTCTTGACCTGCTCATTGGCGAGGACGGTCTTGTCTTCGGGACACCAATTGACATACCCTCTCTTACGATAAGCCAGCCCCTTTTCAAAAAAGCGGAGAAAGAGCCATTGCGTCCAGCGGTAGTAGTCAGCATCACAGGAGGCGATTTCACGCGTCCAATCGAATGAGATGCCGACTTTTTGCAATGTTTCGCGAGAGACTTTGATATTCTGATGGGTCCAGAGATCGGGATGAATCCCTCGCTGAATCGCGGCACGTTCGGCAGGAAGTCCGAATGCATCCCAACCGAATGGATGCAAGACCGCCTTGCCGAGCATCATCTGACGGCGCGCAACAGCATCCCCAATGATATAATTTCGAAAATGCCCCATATGAATGTCGCCGGAGGGATAGGCGAACATGACGAGCATGTAGAATTTCTTCGCCGGGTCTGGATGGTCAGGAGCTTTGTAGAGCTGCTGTTCATCCCAGCGGGCCTGCCACTTTGATTCGATTGATTTGAAATCGTAACGTCGTCTGGTCGGCTGCTTGTCGGTCATCTCTTCCATATGAGGATAGTACGAATCGGAGATTCTCTCGGCAAGACTGTGTCAGACAGGATATCTTAGCGGGAAATTTTGCTGCTGAGCCATCCCCCAGCACGAATCAGTGAGTTTCCGAAACGGAACAAGGGCTGAAGCGGATGTCCTGGAAGTTTCCCCCTGACAAGGCTTGGGGTATCGCAGCTATAGAAAGGGACTCGACCCTGCCGAAAGGAGTCATGAAATCTATCGGGGAGATTCATTGTAAAGCCATTTTCGTATCCAAGATTTTGGGCATCCTCAATAACTTCCTCATTGAACTGTCCGTACGGGTATGCCAGACTCGATATTCCCTTCCCCGTCAAGTCTTCGAGTATCCCCTTTGACCGAAGAAGCTCTTCCCTTCTTTGCGATCGGGAGAGAGTGGTCAGAGTGCGGTGGCTGGCACCGTGCGAACCGAACTGGACTCCAGCACGTGAAAGGCCGCGAATCTCATCCTGATCTAAATGACGCGAAGACCCAAATCGATGAAGATAATCCCATCTGTTTTCATTTCCGATCCAGTCGGTTGGGACAAAGACAAGAGGTGGAGTTCTTAATCGTTCGATCAGAGGAGGCAATAATGTGAACAGTTCGCTGTAACCGTCATCAAAGGAGAGCCCCAGTTCAAAGGGAAGTCTCGTTGCTGCGTCTTCATCATGTAAGAACAGAAGCGGAAGCTGAGGAATCAGACGTTCAAACTGTCGCGGGGATAATGATGTAATCCCCGGAGTGAACTTTTCTTGGATTTGATGAAAGGCGAGGTAGATGACCGGACGAGTGTCAGCTGCGTCAGGCATCAGACATGTGCAAAGGTCGACGGTTGCACCGGACCTAACACCGCTACCGCCAATTGCCTGTCGTCAAACATCCGATTAGCAAGCGCCATGATCTGATTCGAGGTCACCCGATCAATTTCACGAAGTGTCTGCGCGATGGTCTGGAAACTTCCCAACATCAACTCAAGTCGCGCGATTCGATTCATGCGGCTTGAGGTTGATTCTAGACCGAGGGTGAGATTCCCTTTGATCTGCGCCTTGATTTTCGAGAGCTGCGCCGGAGTAAGCGGTTTTTTCTTCATGCGGGCGGTCTCTTTGCGCAGGATATCAAGGGCCTGCACCACATGCTCTTTGTCAGTCCCGACATACGCGCCGAAAACGCCGGTGTCTTTCAGGAAATCATGATAGGTATAGACGCTGTACGCCAGCCCCTTGTCCTCTCGGATCTTCTGAAAAAGAACAGAAGACATCCCACCACCCAGATACGCATTGAGCAACAATGCAGGAATCCTGTCGGTGCTCTTGTACTGCAATCCGGGATAGCCGAGGGTTAAATGGACCTGACTTTGGTCATTGGTGGTTACTTCGATTGAGCGTGGCTTCATCCGTTGTGGCGCGGCTGCCATAGGTGCGCGTCCACCTGGGAAGCTGAATTTCTCTTTCACAAGCGAAACCAGTTTCTTGTGATTCAGGGAGCCACTCGCGGCGACTACCACTGATTCGGCTCGGTAGTGATTGCGGATATAGGAGACCATTTCCGATCTCGTGATTCGATCAACATTCTCCTTCGGACCGAGTATGGGTCTTCCGAGCGGATGATCCCCCCAATAGGCCTTTGCAAAGAGGTCATGGACATGATCAGAAGGATTATCAAGTGATTCCTTGATCTCTTCTCCGATCACTTGTCGCTCTTTGTTCATATTCGACGGTGTGATTGTCGCGTGACAGGTCAGATCAGCGAGAATATCAAGTGCGTCCGGCAAGAACTCATCGAGTACACGCGCGGTATAGCAGGTATGCTCACGCGATGTAAAAGCGTTCAGGTTTCCGCCGAGCTCTTCCAGCGAAGAGGCAATCTCCGCCGCATTGCGATTTTTCGTTCCCTTGAACACCATATGCTCAACAAAATGACTCATCCCGTTGAACTCTACTGGCTCAAAGCGGGAACCGACTTCTACCCAGACGCCCAGTGAGATCGAACGCACAGACGGAATGGTCTCCGATATTACTCGGAGACCATTTGGCAGAACTGTTTTCTGAAAGTTCTTGTCGACGATCATGACTCTGCTTTTTCGAGAAGCAGTGCCCTCCGTGACAGACGAATTTTCCCATCATTGTCGATGTTGATGACCTTCACTTCGATACGATCACCGACACGAACGACATCCTCTACTTTTCCGACTCGCTTGGTGTCGAGTTCAGAAATATGGACGAGTCCATCCGTTCCGGGGAATATCTCAACAAAGGCACCGAAGTCTGCAACGCGACGCACGACACCGTTATAGGTACGACCCATTTCAGCTTCGGCGGCAATCGCTTCGACACGCGCCTTGGCGGCGAGCCCGGCTTCGGCATCCACCGATGCAATCAAAACCGTACCATCATCACTGATGTCGATCTTTGCGCCAGTCTCTTCAACAATCGAGCGAATCATCTTGCCACCAGGTCCAATTACCTCGCCGATCTTTGACGGGTTAATCTTTATGGTGATAATTCTAGGGGCGTAGGTCGAAAGGTCATCACGATGTTTTGAAATAGTCTCGTTCATTTTGCCAAGAATGAATTTCCGGGCAACGAGTGCTTTTTCAAGCGCGAGGCGCATCGTCGGGATATCCAGACCATCGATCTTGATATCCATCTGAATGGCAGTGATTCCGGTCATCGTACCGGCAACTTTGAAATCCATATCGCCGAAATGATCTTCATCCCCGAGGATGTCGGTCAGGACGGCAACTTTCTTTCCTTCGGTGATCAAACCCATCGCGATACCGGCAACTGCGGTCTTGATCGGCATTCCTGCATCCATCATGGCAAGTGAGCCACCACAGACTGAGGCCATCGACGACGATCCGTTTGATTCCATGATTTCCGAAACTACCCGCACAGTGTACGGGAAGCTCGACTCATTCGGAATCACCGGCAACAAAGCGCGCTCAGCGAGAGCACCATGCCCGATTTCTCGACGGCTGGTACCACGGAGTGGCTTGGTTTCACCGGTTGAGAATGGCGGGAAATTGTAATGGAGCATGTAGCTCTTGGTCGACTCACCTTCGAGTTCGTCCATGCGCTGCTCGTCCATCTTTGTACCGAGTGTCACTGCAACCAGTGACTGAGTTTGACCGCGGGTGAAAACTGCTGAGCCGTGTGCTCGGGGCAGAAAGTTCACTTCACAGTTGATCTCACGAATATCATCAGTCTTACGACCATCGATACGAATACCTTCGTCAAGGATCATCGAACGCATTGCCGCAGAATCAAGGTCATGCAATACGGTGGCAATGTCTTTTTCCATTCCTGGAAATTCGACGGCAAGTGTAGTGATGATCCCTTTTTCGAATTCTTTCTTGCTCGTGCGACGAGTTTCCTTGTCGGCGATACGGTTGAATTCGCCGTACTTCGAACCGACTGCAGCGGCAACACGACCTTTGAGAGTCTGATCGACGCTCACCGGAGTATAGACAAATTTCGGTTTTCCAGCCTTTGCGACCAGTTCCTGAATCTTGGCTATGATCAACTTGATCTGTTCGTGACCGTAGGTAAGTCCGGCGATAATATCCTCTTCACTAACTTCGTAACAGCCACCTTCGACCATGGTAATCTCCCCCGCGCTTCCCGCGATGGTGAGATTGAGATCGCTGCCTTCCAGCTGACTGATCGTAGGATTGGTGACAAACTCACCATCTATGCGACCAACACGGACTCCGGCGATGACTTTTGCCATCGGTACATCGGAAACTGCAATGGCAGCCGCCGTGCCGACTAATGCCATCACATCAGTTTCATTCTCCTGGTCATGCGAGATGACATAGGAGATACACTGTGTTTCGCCACGGAAATCCTCGGGAAACAATGGCCGTATCGGACGATCAATAATACGAGAAGAGAGAATCTCTTTCTCGGTCGGTCGCCCTTCTCGCTTGAAAAAGCCACCCGGAATTTTGCCGGCGGCATATGATTTCTCTTTGTATTCCACGGTGAGTGGAAAGAAATCAAAGCCCAGTTTCGGTTCCGGATTGGCGCAGACCGTCGCGATGATCATCGAATCGCCGTAGCGAACGGTGACCGCACCATTGGACTGGCGTGCAAGACGACCTGTTTCGATGGTCAGTGTACGACCACCAAGTTCTAATGAGACAGAATGAATCATTCCCACCCCTAGCGTCGGAGGTTGAGCTGGTTGAGCATGTCGCGGTAGCTCTCGATATCACGCGACTTGAGATAGTCCAGCAGGCGGCGACGCTTTCCGACCATCTTCAGTAATCCCTGACGGCTATGAAAGTCCTTCGGGTGTGTTTGCATGTGTCCTGTGAGATGCACGATCTTTTCGGTCAGCACTGCAATCTGGACTTCCGGTGATCCGGTGTCGGTTTCATGCAGACGGTGGCCGGTGATGACCTCGACAACCCGCGCTTTTGAGACTGGCATGGGTTCTTACTCCTTTATCATGTATTGTGTATTTGTCATCATTGTCATGGCCTGGTCGGTATCTTTCCTGATCTGCGCGATGAGTGCATCGACCGATTCGAAACGGCGATTCTCGCGGAGGTAGGCGGAAGGATACAACCAGAGCCGGGAAGTATAAATATCCCGATTGAAATTGAACAGATGGACTTCAATCGTCTGTTTTTCTTCAGGATTGAGGTAATTGGTACCCATAAAGAGGACTCCAGGGTAGCCCTCGCCGTGCAATACGGCAGTACAGGCATAGACCCCTTCTCGTGGGATAAGCTTTTCGCGAGGGACACCCAAATTGGCGGTGGGAAAGCCCAGCTCATGCCCTTTTCCTATTCCCTTTTCGACAATTCCAAGTATGCCGAAGCTTGATCCGAGCAACTCATTGGCATAAGGGAGGTTCCCCTCAGCCAATGCGGCGCGTATGCGAGAGGAAGAGTTCGGTTTGCCATTCAGCAGGATGGGCTCGACGACATCGACGGTGAAGTCAAGCTCCTCTCCGAGCAATTGCAAGTCGCCAGTAGTTCCACCGCGGTTCCGCCCGAAGGCGTGGTCATATCCGATCACCATATGGACGGGTGCAAATCTTGCAATGAGAATATCCTTCACAAAATCCCGTGCCGACAATCCCTGAAGCGTACTGTCAAACGGGAGAATCACGATTGAACCACTGAAAAATGATTTGAGGATTTCGATCTTCTCTTCACGGGTCGTGAGAAGTTTTGGTTCCGATTTCCCGGAGACAACATGGCGCGGATGCGGATCAAAGGTGACTAAGACAGGTTCCGCATTCATCTTTTTCGCCGTTTGCTCAACCTGCTTGAGAATTTCTCGGTGACCAAGATGGAGACCGTCAAAGGTCCCGACGGTAATCACCGTGCGACGACTGGGACCAAATGGGAGATCCATCCCTTGTTCGTACAAAGTGGCCATTAGACCAGTACTCTTTCAAAGGACATGGGTAGCGGACCATCAATCCCACGTTCTGACCAATGTTGTCCGCAACGAGCCAGAGCCAGAAGATTTCCGGCAGGGTCACGCAGCATCACGATTTCACCGGAGAAAATTTCCCGGTCAGCTCGATCAATATCTCCGCGAGAGGGCATCATTCCGTTACTAACTTGCGGAACAAAGGAATGGCGGACGACCAGTGACGGAAAAGGCAGCACACTTGTAGGGCTGACAAAAAGTTTCGGGATTGTGTCTGTCAATGCGGCGTGGCGGAGTGCTTCAAAACTCACGGCAGATTCAATCCGCAGCGAGCCAATCGCTGTTCGGCGAAGTGCGCTCAGGTATGCGCCACATCCCAACGCTTCACCAATATCGCGAGCTAGAGACCGAATATAGGTACCTTTGGAGCAATGGACTTCCAGTCGCAACAGGGGGGCTCTATAGGAGAGCACTTCGAGACGATGAATGGTCACCACGCGCGTAGGGAGTTCGAGAGTTGAAGAGTCATTGTCAAAATCCGGCTGTCGTTCTTCCTGCCGGGCGAGTTGATACAGACGTTTGCCGTCAATTCGGACCGCCGAGTGTCTCGGTACCTCTTGCTCAATCTCACCACGAAAATTACCGAGAATCTGTTCTCGTTCTGTAACGGTCAGTTCCGGAATTGATTTCGAGACTTGTTTGGGATCAAGGGTCTCTGCGTCGCAAGATGGTGAGGTTAGCCCGAGATGTAACTCCGCCAGATAGCACTTGTCTTCATCCTGAAGATAGCCGGTGAGCTTGGTGAATCGTCCAACGCAGACTGGCAAGAGTCCTTCGGCAAGTGGATCAAGGGTTCCGGTATGTCCGACGGTCGGCTGACAGAGAATCTTGCGAACTTTTTGCACCGCATCATGACTGGTCATACCTGCCGGTTTATCGAGGAGAAGAATGCAATTCAAGCGTTCTCTATTTCGCATGATCTAACTTCCCAACGGCCTGCATCGTAGCGGCGAGTACTCTTGACTTCACGTCAGGCAATGCGCCAGAAATTTTGCAACCGGCAGCGTTTTTGTGTCCACCACCATTGAACTGCGAGGCAATCTCCTGGGCATCCACATGGTCATAGGTGCGAATAGAGACTTTTACCGCTCCATCCGTTGTTTCCTTGAATATCAGGCCGACTTCAACTCCGGTTGTGTACAAACTGTATTCCGCGAGTCCGTCAGAGTCACTGTCGGTCGCGCCGGTGGCCTCTCTGATGGCGTTCGTAAGCATAAGCACACAGATTCTATTGTCAGCGTGATACTCCATACTAGAGAGTACTTGACCAAGCATCCGAAGCGATGACTGCGGCATCTGATAGTAGACCCGATCGACGATTCCGCGGATATCTGCTCCTGCTTCTCGTAGAAGTGCCGCCATCTGGAAACTTGTGGCGCTGGTCGAGCCGTATCGGAATCGACCAGTATCAGTAAGTAATCCGGTATAGAGACAATCTGCGACAGAGGGAGAAATCTCGTAACCGGTCGCCTGAAAATATTGGAAGAGCATTTCTGCGACTGACGATGCCGCGGGTTCTACCCAGTTCACGGTTCCGAACATTCGATTTCCATGATGATGGTCGATAACTAGAACATGTGATGCCGATTCAAAAAAGCGAAGTGATGCACCGACTCGTGATTGTTCCGGACATTCAAGAACGACAATAGCATCGAATACTTTAGATGCGTCCAATGAACGTGTGTCGAGGATTCGGTTTGCACCGGGAAGGAATCGGTACTTATCAGGAATTTCTGAATCGCAGACGGAAATCACCTGTTTTCCAGCGTCGCGCAGATACTGATCCATCGCCAGCATACTGCCAAGGGCGTCACCATCCGGGTCAATGTGACTGACGATGAGTATAGTCGAGCATTCCGACAACGCCTCAGCAATACGAGAGATCATTATCACTCGCTGCTCTTTCACTTCGAGTTCCTGAAGTGACTTAGGATTCTGCGCTGTCGTTGCGGATATCATTAAAGAGTTGCTCGAGCCGGATACCGGCCTCAATCGATTCATCATAGACAAAGAATAGTTCAGGGACATGTCGAATACTGATCACTTTGCCAACAGCATGACGGAAATGACCGAGCTGTCGGGTGATCCATTCGGCGACTTTCTCTTTCTCACCGGTCGCACCGAGATAGGAATAATAGACTTTTGCCTCATGGAGATCACGAGTCACCTGCACGCGGGTAATCGTCACCAATCCCGAGAACACGTCACGTGCTTCCTGTTCAACAAGCACCCCGAGTTCGCGTCGAATCTGTTGACCCAGACGATCAGCGCGGTCATACCCGCGTGCGGCGTGACTCATGATACTTGGTGTGCTTTCGTTATTTCCATTTAGCTAGGCCTCAAGTGCGCGCGCGGTTTCGACCATTTCAAAGGCCTCTATCACGTCACCGACCTTGATGTCGTTAAAATTCTCGATCCCAATACCGCACTCGAACCCTTCCTTGACCTCTTTGGCGTCATCTTTAAAGCGCCTGAGAGAAGCAAGGGAGCCGGTGTAAATAATTTTCCCGTCGCGCTGCAGGCGGACCTGATCTTTGCGGTTGATTCGTCCCTGCTTCACGATACAACCGGCAATTGAGCCGATTTTCGGCACCTTGAAGACCTCGCGCACTTCGGCGAGTCCAACGAATTCTTCGTTGACCTCCGGTGAGAGAAGTCCTTCGAGTGCCTTGCGGACATCATTTTCAGCTTCGTAAATAATTGAATATTCCCGAACGTCGACTTTTTCACGGCGTGCAGTTTCACGGGCGCGCGGATCGACGGTCACATGGAAGGCAATGATAATCGCATCCGATGCCTGCGCGAGAAGGACGTCGGTCTCAGTGACCGCACCGACGCCGCGACGAATGATCGTCGTCTTGACTTCGGCATTCTGAATTTTTCCAAGCTGATCGGCCAGCACTTCGACTGAGC
Organism: uncultured Ignavibacteriales bacterium; assembly: GCA_964518635.1. Taxonomy (GTDB): domain Bacteria; phylum Zixibacteria; class MSB-5A5; order GN15; family FEB-12; genus CAZFGK01. The sequence goes on along the minus strand of CAZFGK010000007.1, from coordinate 35,686 downwards.
CATCGACGTCCCCTTTGATAAGTAAGCGCACCTCTTTGATATGTCCTTCTCGAATTTTCGAGTAGACCTTATCAAGGGAAGTCGGTGCCATCGGACGGCGGGCTTCATATTCACGTTTCAACTGATCACGCTTGAGAGTAATCTCGCGAGCTTCTTCTTCATCCTTGGCGACCATGAAGCTGTCCCCTGCCTGAGGGACGCCAGACAGACCTGTGATCTGCACCGCCATCGATGGTTTTCCAAGTGGACGGGGCTGATTCCTGTCATCCTGCATCGTTCGGATGCGACCACTATGCACACCGGCGACAATGATATCACCGATCTTACAAATACCGCGTTGAATCAACACGGTCACCACCGGACCACGCCCTTTTTCAAGGCGGGCATCGATGATTGTTCCCTGTCCGCGAATGCTCGGGTCGGCTTTCAACTCCATCACTTCCGACTGCAGGAGAATCATATCGAGAAGCTTGTCGATCCCTTCTCCGGATTTGGATGAGAGAGGAACGGTAATAGTCTTCCCTCCCCAGTCTTCGGGAAGAAGATTCAGCTCAGCGAGTTGACGCTTTACATTATCAATTGCTGCGTTTGGCTTATCGATCTTGGTAATAGCGACAATGATCGGGCAATTGGCAGCACGTGCGTGATCGATCGCTTCGATCGACTGCGGACGAGTGCCCTCATCAGCGGCAACAACGACGATAACGACGTCGGTCAGTTGCGCACCACGAGCACGCATGGCGGTAAATGCCTCGTGACCGGGAGTATCCAAGAAGATAATTCTCTTTTTGTTATGGGTGACTTCATAGGCACCAATATGCTGCGTGATCGCGCCGGATTCTCCGCTGACCACGTTGGTCTTTCTGATGTAATCTAGTAGCGAAGTCTTTCCATGATCGACATGCCCCATGACCGTCACCACCGGGGCGCGCTCGATCATCGCGGCGACATTCTCTTCCTGACGGATTTCTTCGGCGACGTCCGCCTTCCGCTTTACTTCATAACCGTACTCAGCGGCGATCATTGTGATCGTATCCATGTCGAGACGATGATTGATCGTCGCCATCGCACCCATGGCAAACAATTTCCCGACAACATCAACCGGACGGGCATCCATCAGGGCGGCAAGTTCGGCTACGGAGATATATTCATTAACTTCAAGCGTCTTGAAATCTTCATCCGGGAGTTCAAGCTGACCATCTTCCCGACGGCGAACTTTCGGCTTTACCTTGGTGACATCTAGAGTGTTGATCGTCGCCCGAAAGGTACGTGCGATCTCTTCCTGATCAGTCTCGAAGCGATCTTTCTTGCCGCCCTTTTTCTTATCCTTGCGACGATTGGTATTACTCGCAGCATTCGGATCTGGCGGAGCTCCCGGAGCGGGTGGCGCACCCGGGGCAACCGGAGTATTAGAACGGCTCGCATTGGCACGAAGCTGGCTTGGGAGAATCAGCGTCGCGGGCTTTGGCGGCGGAACATAGGCAGGTTTCGGTACGACCGGTTGCCCAGCGGCGACATCTGTCGGCTTCGCGGCTGTGATCGGTCTCTGCTGTTGCTGTCCTTGCCCTTGTTGTTGCGGGCGTGGACCTTGTGCGGCCTGCTTGGCGGCAGCATCCTTGGAGTGCATCTCTTTACGTGCTGATTGCCGTTCCTGCGCAAGACGCATGTTCAGCGCCGCAATCATCTCCGGTGTTGCAACCGACATGTGCGACTTGATATCAAAGCCCAACTCTTTCAACACCGCCACCAGGGCCTGTGAGGAAATCTTGAAGTCCTTTGAAAACTCGTGAATGCGTTTTTGCTGCTTAGGGGCGGCTGTCGACAATGTTTACTCCTGAAGATCCTTCTTCACATCGCTGTCTCCGAACTCGTCATCAAATGTCGGAGCTTGAACTTCCATCTGCGTATCTGCTTCGGTCACCAGTTCATCATCATCTTCGAAAATATCAGATTCGGTGAGTTTATCAGATTTCGTCGCAGGATCTTTCTTACGGGTACGTTCACGTTTGCGCTGCTCTTTTTCGAGCTGCTCGACCATCTCTTTGGCACGTTCGATCAAGGTCTCAGCGGTTTTCTGTCCGATTCCTTCGATTTTTACGAGGGTGTCAACCGTCGAGGAAGCAAGACGTTGAACGCTTGAAATATCTGAGGCAATAAGACGGTCGCGGATCTTATCGCCGACCCCTTCGAGTTGCCCGACCGGCAGAAGCATCTCAGCGTCACGTTTGCGCTGTTCTTCGTACTCGGTGTCAGACATGATATTGATCTTCCAGCCGGTCAGCTTGGATGCAAGACGAGCATTCTGTCCATTACGACCAATTGCCAAAGAGAGTTTTTCATCCTCGACAACTACGGTCATCTTCTGCTCGATATCCATGACATCGATATGTGTCACCTTCGCAGGAGCGAGTGCACGAGTGACAAAGACCTCAGGATTTGCTGAGTATGGCACAATATCAATTCGTTCGTTATTCAATTCGCGAACAATTGCCTGTACACGAACCCCTTTGATACCGACGCAGGCACCAACCGGATCGATTCGCTCATCTGACGACCAGACTGCAATCTTGGCTCGTTCACCGGGTTCGCGGGAGATCGCTTTGATTTCAATCACTCGCTCGTAAATCTCCGGTACTTCCATTGCAAACAAAGCGCGAAGGAAATCATTGTTCACGCGGGAGAGAGTTATCTGCGGACCACGTGGTCCTTTTTGCACGTCCTGAATCAACGCACGGACACGATCCCCCTGACGAAACCGTTCACGAGGAATCTGCTCGCGAGAAAAGAGAACCCCTTCTCCGCGACCGAGGTTGACATAGACATTCCCTTTGTCCATATGCTGGACGACACCTGAGATCAGGGTGCCGACTTTGTCGACGTATTCATTGTAGATTCGTTCATGCTCGACTTCACGAATGCGCTGGACGAGAATCTGCTTGGCTGATGCAATGGCATTCCGACCAAATTCAGCTTCATAGTCAAGGTAGACATCAAGATCATCACCGAGTTCAGCTGCCTTGTCGATCTCGCGAGCTTCTTTCAGGCGTATTTCCAAAATAGGATCCGTGACCTCTTCGACCACCTTGCGAGTGGAAATCATGAAAAGCTCGTTATTCCGCTTATCAAAGCGGAACGAGATATTGTCTGCTGTTGGATACTTCCGCTTGGCGGCCTGCATGAGTGAGGCCTCGAGAGTGGAGACCACGGTTTCCAGATCGATATTCTTCTCCCGCGAAATCTGTCCAATTGCTTCGAGCATGTCGAAAGCCATGCGAATTACTCCTACCCTTCCAACTGAATCCTTGCCTGACTGATTTCAGCCAACGGCACGATAAAATCCTGGTCATTCTGTCTGAACCGAACGGCCTCGCCAGCAAGATCACCATGCGGCATGATCTTTCCGATGGTCGGCTTTCGGCTCTGATCAACAAATCGTATCTCTACCACCTCGCCGGTGCGAAAGCGAAAATCTCTCGGCGTGGTCAAGGGGCGGTCAAGGCCGGGTGAGGATACTTCAAGCGTATACCCGGCCTGGAAAAGCTCGGTCGTTTCGAGCAACTCTCCGACAGTTCGTGAGACGAGCGAGCAATCTCCAAGTGAGACTCCCCCTTCTCGATACACGAACACGCGGACTGTTGCGCGGTTCCGAAACGGCGCAACAATCAGATCTGCGAGTTCATAGCCATGCTGGGCCAACGGTGCTTCGATTAATTCGATCACTTTGGCTCGTCGAGAATCTGCCATCCGCCTCTCAGAGAACAAAAAAGTGGGCTCTCGCCCACTTTTGGGAATGTTGATAATAACTCAATCCAACTCCCCCCGCAAGAGGGACTTAAGGGGATTCCGAGGGCTTATGCCCCTGCGATCCCTTGGCCAAGAATTCAAATCGACTATCTGATTTTTTCAGATAACTGATGAATCGCGGCGATGAGATCGTTGACCGCCACCAAATCGACTTGATCCAGTGAGCGAGCTTTCACTTCTACCTTCCCATCCGCCAAAGACTTATCCCCTATGACAACACGGATTGGGATACCGATCAAGTCGGCGTCGTTGAGCTTCACCCCCGCTCGTTCCGGTCGGTCATCCATCAGGACATCAATTCCGGCAGCGGTTAGCTCGGCGTAGATTCTGTCAGCTGCGGCTTTTTGGGTCTCTTTTTCATAATTCAACGGAATCAGCTCGACAAGATACGGAGCAAGCGACTTCGGCCAGATGATCCCCTTGGCGTCATGGTAACGCTCCAGCGCCGCCTGTGGGGAGCGGGTAATACCGATCCCGTAGGAACCCATGAGCATCGGCTGCTCTTTCCCCTGGGCATCCAGAAATGTCGCATTGAGCGTTGTCGAATACTTGGTGCCGAGCATGAACGTGTTCCCGACTTCGATTCCTCGACGAGCAATCAGTTCTGTTCCACAGTTGGTGCAAATATCCCCTGCGGCTGCTTTTGAGATGTCGGTATATAACTCCGGCGTAAAATCTCTTTCCGGATTAACCCCAGTGAAATGGGTCTGGTCGGCATTTGCACCGGTGATTGCGTTGCGCATTCCTTCGATCAGACGATCGGCGATCACACGCATTCCGCTCAGCCCAATCGGTCCGGCAAATCCGACTGGAGCTTTGGTCGCACGAACAACCTGTTCGGCGGTGGCAATCTCAAGTTCATTCGCACCGAGGACTTTACGGAGCTTCACCTCATTCAGTTCGCGATCACCACGTACGAGTGCCGCGACCGGCTTCCCGTCCGCCATGTAGATGAGTGTCTTGATCAGGCGATCAGAGGAAACCTTCATGAAACTGCTGACTTGTTCAATCGTCGAAGCACCCGGAGTCGGCACAGTAGCGCGCTCCTGCATCGGTTCATTGGTCGAAAGAGTTTTCGGCGTGAATACTGCCTTCTCGACATTTGCGGCGTAGTTACATTTTGGGCAGGAGATAATCACCTCTTCCCCCGCACTGGTTTCAACAAGAAGCATAAACTCATGCGCCTGCGAGCCTCCCATCGCGCCGGTATCAGATTCGACTTTTACGACTTCGATTCCGGCTCGGGTGAAAATCCGGAAGTATGCGTCAACCATCCCCTGATAGCTTTTCGCAAATGACTCCGCGTCGGCATCAAAGGTGTACGCATCCTTCATGATAAATTCCCGACCACGCATGAGACCAAATCGCGGTCTAATCTCATCACGGAACTTCACCTGAATCTGGTACAGATTCAGCGGGAGTTGTTTGTAGCTGCGAATCTCTCCGGCAACAAGGGTGGTGCAGGTCTCTTCATGCGTTCCGCACAGCACCAGATCATGCTGATGACGGTCTTTGAGGCGCATCTGCTCTTTACCGATAGTGTCGTAGCGCCCCGATTTCTGCCAGACCTCCGCCGGACAGAGGACTGACATCGTTATTTCAAGCCCACCCGAGGCATTCATCTCTTCCCGGACAATATTCGAGAACTTTTCAATGACCCGTTGCATGAGTGGCAAATAGAGATAAACCCCGGAGGCAAGCTTTCTGATATAACCGCCACGCAGCAAAAGCTGATGCGAGATCAGTTCGGCTTCGGCCTGTCGTTCTCGAAGAGTCGGGATATAACTTTTTGTCCAGCGCATGCTATCGTTCAACTTTCTCCGGTTTGGCAAAGGGTATGAAAGGGCGAAGATACGTCTGTTTAGTCTCGAAGCAAGCCCACGAAGGAATTGCGTTTCGGCGATCAGCGCACTATACATGACAGCGAATTGAATCGCGACCTTGCCCCCGTAGTGTAATGGATAACGCGCTGGCCTCCGAAGCCGGAAATTCAAGTTCGATTCTTGACGGGGGTACCAGAAGCGAACCGAGCTGGAAGCTCCCGTTTCTTGCCTGCACAGTTTGATCGTTTATTGTTTTGAAGACGTGGTCGATTTCTCACGTCAGCACTTTTTAGTTGTCCTACAAAAGGAGTATGAAATGGATAGACTTCAGCGACTCATGATTTTCTATGATGGTGCCTATTATCGCAAAGGGACTCAATACACCAGATATCACCTCCAGCGTGGCTACATGCGATTTGAACGTCTGCACGCCATTATCGAAACCTACATGGCGGAGCTTCTGAAAATTTCCCGGGACTCGGTCAAAACAGTCGATGCCCATTGGTATGACGGCCGCCTTTCGGCAGGATCACTGGATGAACGTCAGCTTCGCGGTGAACGCGGATTCGAACTACGTCTTGTCAAAGAAGGCATCACCCCCCATTTTCTGGATATGCAGGAAGATCAGTTTGGTCAGAATGCCGCTCAGCAGAAGGGGGTCGATATTTTACTCGCTCTTGATGTCTTCGACTACGCCAGCAACAACCGCCTTGATGTTGCGGTGCTGGTGACCGGGGATTCTGATTTTGTGCCGCTGGTAAGACGAGTGATCAGTTATGGGAAGCTGGTCTTTATCGTCCACTTCAATAATCCCTACTGGACTGACTCGCAGGGGTATTCGCACCGACCGGTGGTCTGTTCGGAGAAACTGCTCCGTGCGGCGACTCATTCGATGAGTCTGACTCATATTATTGAGGATCCAAATTGGGAGAAGGAGATGGGGGATCTGTTCATACCGGCTGAGTCATTCGGTAGACAGCCGGTGGAGAGTGGGGAGTAGCTAATCTTGCCGTGGTAGCTGTTGTTGGCGGAGTGTGTGGGTTGGGTAGCGCACTCTCTAGGCAGTGTGGAACACCCGTTCTGACGGGTGTGAAGTCGGTGACGCATTTTACACGTTTCGGAAATTCACATTCATCTCTCACAAGCAGAGGCAGTCTGGCGCACCCGTTCTGACGGGTGTGAAGTCAGTGACGCGCGTTTCGTACTACTATAGTTCACATTCATCGATCACCAGAGGAACATCTCGTTTTCCTTCATACCACGCTGCACTAGACCATCGCAAATCACTCGCAGACTCAACCAGTCCACGACGAATCGGGTTGTTGTGACAATATACAATTTTTTCTCGCACAGATGAAACTGATCTGCAGTCATGATCGTAGCATCGCCTGTTCCACATCAGTGCGGGGATGTCGCGGCAACAGAGCGAAGCTGTCCCTTTTAGTTTTGCGATCATCGGACCCAATGCAGTCTCCGGGCATTGAGACAAAAACTTCGCAAGCTGGAGTGTCAGCGAGATAGGAGATTTTTCGGTAGCAGGAAAAGGTGACAAATCGGACGGAGTGTTCATCGTCGAAATGGATGAGTCTGTTCATCGATTTGAAAATACAAGAAAATCGCTGTGCTCGTCAATTACATCACTGACTTCGCACCCTAAAACGGGTGCACCACCCAGCCAGACAAAACCTCGGTCCGTGGCAACTGCATACCAATTAGGAGTTCGAAATGCGTTTTGACAAGTGCTACTCTGATTCGCTCGGAACAACGAGTCAAGAACTCTTCTAGGTTGTCGGCACTGCCCTGCCGACTATGATACTCACGCAGAGCAGAATCATTGGCTTCGTGCTCAGGGCGCATGTATCACTGCCGTTGATTAGACAATTCACTTATTTGAGTCGTTAATTTCTGAGTGTACCAAGTTAACACATTTAATTGCCTTCAGGGTTGCAAAGTGGACCAACGCTAGATAATCTGGTGGTACCAGTTCTTCTAATCTAGAAATCGCAATTTCTTGGCGCTTGACCTGCAGTTCAATTGGCTCGTCCTCAAATCCGTAGAATACAATGCCTTCCAAGCTCTCCAAGAAATCAACGTATGCAAGGGGCTCATCAATAGCAACTTCATAAACTGCAATCGGATCTGATATCAGTGAGTCAAGCATTTCGTTGGCAGATACAATTGAACCTTCGCCGTCGCTGCTAATCCAAGTCTTAAATATGTGCCGCATGCGATTTGTTGACTCTCCAGTTGGGATTTGTTTAATCGCTGATATGCCAGAAAATGAGAGAGCACAGACGAATGAAAGGGCAAGAACCAATGTTGTTTTCATAATCATATCAGTACAGACTTTCTACTCTGCTAATTTCCTGACTGGGTGGCGCACCCGTTTTAGGGTGCGAAGTCAGTGACGCACTCGTCACGTTTCCATAGTTCAAATTCATCGATCACCAGCGAAACATCTCGTTTTCCTTCGTACCATGCTGCACTCGACCAGCGCCAGTCACTCGCGTTCGCAACCAATTCACGACGAATCGGGTTGTTGTGACAATATACTATCTTTTCCCGCACAGATGAAATTGATCTGCAGTCATGATCGTAGCATCGCCTGTTCCACATCAGTGCGGGGATGTCGCGGCAACAGAGCGAAGCTGTCCCTTTTAGTTTTGCGATCATCGGACCCAATGCAGTCTCCGGGCATTGAGACAAAAACTTCGCAAGCTGGAGTGTCAGCGAGATAGGAGATTTTTCGGTAGCAGGAAAAGGTGACAAAGCGGACAGAGTGTTCATCGTCGAAATGGATGAGTCTGTTCATCGATTTGAAAATACCAGTGAATCGCAGTGCTCGTCAATTACATCACTGACTTCGCACCCCAAAACGGGTGCGCCACCTAAGCCTCGATTATATCAGAAAGTAAGGTCGCAATTACAGCACTTTCAAAAACTCCACCAGAAGAAAATCCAGTCGACCGATCAAGAGTGACATGCGTGACATCACCGTGTATCCGAAAGTGGTGCCGAAAAAGAGCATCAGGAAAAGCACGCCGATTTTTGATACCTGCCCCAATGCCCCAGTCTGCGGTTTCGTGAAATAGAAATAGGCGAGAGTACACAGCACCCCAACCACGAGAACAATCCGACCAAAGTCGATTCCAGCATCCCCCCAGAGTGGTCCGATAGTAGCGAGTACCTGAGAGACCGTTCTCGCCTCGAGCATCGCCGGTATCGCAACACCGGCTCCGGCACCGATCAGAATAGCCAGCGGCACGCGGCTCCATCTTCCCCATTTCGGATTCACACGCGCAAGAAGCAACAGCGCGAGTGCGGCAGGTATGAGAAGATCGAATCGTTCACCAGAGGTAAGCGGTCCCCAGAGTTGACCGATTACCGCGGCGTTCCAGGCGATTACAACCGCGTACCCAATCGAAAGTCCAATTAAAAGTGATTCTGCTGCGCGATAGATCGGATTGTCACCGTACAAGAAAGAAAAAACTGCTACAGTGAGTACTCCGGCTATAAGTGTGCCGATCTCCATCAGCTCTTCCCTCCTGCACTGACGGAAGAGATAGTTCGTCGCTGCCACCAAAAGATCAGATTACCAACGAGAATGAGCAAGATGATATAGAGATGCGCGGAAGTTTGCGCGACCATCCCGCGCATCCCCGGGCCATATTCTCCAAGAAGAGATTCATATTCCGCGGCTCCACGAAGTCCGACCAGCAGTCCACTGAGTTGACCGGATTGCACATACGGATCATAGCTGGTTGCCATCGCCGCGGTAACAGCCCCAATGACGCGGACATTACTTCTCGCTTGTCCATACTCAACCCAGTGAGTGGTGGTGTTCCCATCAGCGACAGAGATCACGGCCTGAAAGTCGCCAAGTTTTTGAAATTGAGTGAGCATGGTGAGAGAGTCACTTGACCGACCGGCATAATCTTGAGGGAAACTCTGCTTCATAGACTCGGTCATGCTCAGGATCGCGGCAATCGGCTGCGGCTTATAACCGAGATAGATATAATCCTGATCGTATGACTTCCCTGCTCGTTTCGCTTCATCTCGAAGAAGTTGATAGCCGAAGAGTGTCCCCTCTGCCAAGAGCGAAAGTCCGACTATTTTGATATCGTTCGTAAATGCCTGACGAACGATAGATTGAGCAAGGGGACGAATCTCTGGAAGGGCGGACGCCTCATGATCGAACGAAATGAGAACAGTCGAGCCTGTGGGGAGAGTGTCAATAAGTTGATAGACATTTCGAGTCGATTCGGAGACTGACACCTTCGGGGTGATTCGGGCGAGCATGACACCGACAAGCACTACCGCCAGGCCGATGAAGGCATATTGTCGTTGAGTCAGTTTTTTCATGCCGACCTCCCCAACCAGGTTCGCTCCACGCCGACAAGGACGCGAAGAGAGGTGGTCAGCGATCCCAGTCCGATACCGATGAGAATTCCACGCCGTGCGGCAAGGGATGGATTATTTCGCAGCCAGTCGGCTGTCGCGACAATTTGTTCCTGTATTCCCCATCCGAGATCAGATCGACTCAGCAATGTGATCGCTGCAGCGACGAGGAGAATAGTTGCGGCGGCACTTCTGGCTCGAAAGCCACGTAGTGATGCCGAAGCGACAAAAAATGCGAGCAGGGCGAAGACCGTGGACTGCAGCGGGACTAAAAGATTCTCAAAACTCCACGCGAACGGTGTTTCTCCGCCAGTCCCGAAGATCATCGCCGAAATAACCATGACAAAAAAGCCGAACATACCGATCAGGGAATAGATTCGCTCGGACGGTCGCTGGGCCTTCTTGAGTTGTGAGCGAAGATAGCCGATCACACCGACCAGCAACATAGCGGCGGTGAGAATCTGGACATAGTCTATCAGGATCGTTTGCGAAATCGCGACGGCGGTTTCGTGGCGAGAAAACGACAGCAACAACAAAAGTCCGCCAACAAGACCACCAAGAAATAGTGCGACCCGGTTTGGTGACATCATTTCCACCAGATCATGGTCGGCCAGATCGTCGCACTTATCGTTGCAATCACGAGAAGAAGTGCGATCAGGATCTTCATCCAGTCCTGAGCCAGAATCGTTCCGACAATATCCGGTTCCTGTGTCAGATATCCGGAAGCTGCAAAGACCTCTTCCCCGATCAGAGTGTAGTCGCAGGCGACAACAAAAAAGGCGAGCTGAATAGTTGAGTCGGTACCTGCGATCTGAATCGCCCCGATACTATTCCCTGTTTCTGCCAGAATAAGAGACTCGGCTTCAAATGTCCCGATGAGAAAGACCGCAGCAGGGCGTTCACGAACAAGAATCCCATCGACCGCCGCGGCATATCCGAACTGTGAAGATGAAACATATGAGATGTCTCCGTGACCCGGCGGGAGACCGTCCACTCTGGCGGATCGTTCCCGTGCAATCTCCTCCGCGACCGCCATGATCACCGGATCATGAGTGGGAAAAAGGAGTCGGGTGTGGTAGCGAGCTGTGCGTTCGGCGACTTCGCCAAAAATGGAAAGGGCTGCTATGGTGGTGGGGCGTTGAATATCCCCTCCCCAGCCGGTAGTGAACAATACAGGAGAGCCCATTTCAGTCGCCCGTCCGACCGCGTCCTCAAGGGCGGCAAGACCGGGGATCATGCGCACGCGAGTCGGGGGGAGTTGATTCTTACGGCGCACCAGCCATGCGGCGGCGAGGGTGATCAGAATGGCAGCGATGGTCAGAAAAAAAAGGGGGAGTCTCGCCGGATCAAGCAAGGCAGTGGCAAACAGATTCGGCTGGACAACGAGATTGGATAACATCACCGGATATCGTAGCATTTCTACAGGGGAGAACTACAATAACTTTGTAGTTGTCGATGTGGGATGCATGTATGCATCTTTCGGTCATGATGAAATCGATATCCTTTACTGACGCTGCTAAACGTACGCTGTTTTTCATTCTTGTTGCTCTTGCCGGGTTGTTCGTGCTGTCGGGATCCTCGCATGCGAAGTCGACACTACAGTTCTGGCATTTCTGGACCGATCCGGAGATTCGCCCATTCATCGATACATTGGTGACAGAATTTGAAACTGCCAATCCGGAAATCAATGTTGAAATCACTGATTTAACCTGGGCAAATGGACAGGAGAAGATCGCCTTGGCTCTGGCTTCCGGTCAGGGGCCGGATGTAGTGGAGTTGGGTTCCGACTGGATCGCTCAATTTGCAATGCCCGGTCAGTTGTCTGATATCAGTGAACGAATCCGTCCTGATAGTGCTGGATATGTCGGCTGGGGGTTGTCGACCTGGAAAGAGAAAGTCTATGCGATGCCCTGGATACTTGGAACCCGGGTGCTCTTCGTAAATCGCTCGATCCTCAACGCCTCAAAGCTGGACAGCAATTTTCTTCCGTATAACTGGAATTACGCCCAATACGCGAATGTGAAAGTGCGATATGACGGTAAGCCTTTCTATCCATGGGGATCGAATACACCAGAAAAACACCGGTTGTATAAAAAAGTCCTCCCCTTTTTCTGGTCATTCGGGGCCGATTTCTTTGACAAGACAGGGCAATTCTCGACTGTCGCGAGTGATCGTGCTATTGCGGCTCTTGATCTCTACAAGCAGTTCCACGACTCAGGCGCGCTGGTCGGTGATCAGCGAACCTTGGAGGATGCTTTTGTGCAGGGGAAACTCGCCATGCTCATCTCCGGCGACTGGCTTTTGAAACGACTCTCAAAGACGGAAAACAACTTCGAGTACTTTACTCTCATCATGCCGGGAATTGCCTATCCGAGTTTCTCTTTTCTTGGTGGGGAGTATCTCGCGATTCCGGAGAAATCATCCAACAAAGACGCAGCGTGGCAGTTCATACGATTCATCTCATCCCCAGAAAATCAACTCAGGTTCAGTAAAGTGAGTGGGACATCGGGACCATCAGCACGCGCTATCCACCGCGATCCATATTTTGAGTCCGATGTGAACCGTCAGACAATAGTCAAACAGCTCATGCTCGTCAAAAGTCCTCCCGTCGATCCAAGATGGCCCGCGATTGAACGTGAATTTGAAACCGCAATCGAGCAGGTCTTGTTCAACGGAGTGAAGCCAGCGGATGCATTGTATCAACTGAGAAACAAGATCGAAGCCCTGCCGAAACCGAAGTAGACTGATGGCACTTCGTCCTGCCACCAGTTTTCTTTTCTCCCTCCCCTGGTTACTTTCTCTTCTCGGATTCTGGTTGTTTCCGCTTCTTTTTTCGTTGTATCTGAGCTTCACTAATTCGACTCTCTTCCTACCGTCAGATACGTTCGGACTCTCTAATTACACTGCACTTTTTCATGATCCTGCCTTCCTCACTTCACTGAAAACAACCGCCATCTTTGTGGTCGTCACTATTCCCATTACAACGGCCATCGCACTTTTCTTTGCTCTCCTTTTGAATCGTGCCTTTGCGGGACGGGATTTCTTTCGAGCGATCTTCTTTCTGCCGTGGGTGACTTCAATTGTCGTCGTCGCATTGATTTTTACGCATCTTATGCAACCGGGAGGGTACCTCTATCTTTTGGTCAGTGCCGTCGGATTGCCGGTGCCGCCGCATGGATTTCTGACTGATCAGTCGACTGCCCTGCCGAGTATCATGGCGATGGATATCTGGTTATCCGTCGGCTATTACATGATGATCTTTCTGGCGGGATTGCAGTCTATTCCGACTGAATTGTACGAAGATGCTGAACTCTCCGGAGCAGGACGACTGCGACGTCATTGGTCGATCACTCTTCCGATGCTCAGGCCGGTTGCCGCCTATGTGATTGTGATTAACACCATCAAGTCATTTCAGATTTTCACTGAGGTCTACGTGATGACGAAAGGGAAATTCGAGACGACCACTTCGGTCTATTTCATTTACGAAACCGCTCTCACCACTGATTATCGGCTCGGGTATGCCTCAGCTGCGGCATTTGTCCTTTTTGGCATTGTCCTGGTGATCAGTCTCCTGCAGTTGCGTGTCATTTCGAGAGAGGCAGTATGAGATCGACATTTAGACGAGGAATGCAGCCGAGCGTCAGATGGTTTCTGCTCGTTCCTCTGACTTTGCTTATGGCATTTCCGCTTGTATGGATGATCCGGGTGGCGATGCTCTCACCAAACAGTGTGATTGATCTTGATTCGGTCTGGAAGATGGCATGGAGTTTTGAGAATATACTGTATCTTCTCAAGAGTTCTCTCCTGTGGAGACCGCTGCTCAATTCTGTACTGGTTGGCTCGCTGGTAACCGTAGGGAATATTCTCTTTTGCTTTATGGTCGGTTATTCCATCGCCCGCCGAAGAAATCGCTTCAATAGATTCCTTCTCTACTCCGTTCTGGCAGTGACCATACTGCCGACTCACATTGTCATGATCCCACTCTATCTGATGGCGATAAAATCAGGCGCATACAATACCTATGCGGCACTCATTCTTCCGTGGCTCGTCACGCCAATCGGAATTTTTCTGGTTCGTCAGTATGTCCTGTCACTTCCTACCGCAATGGAAGAGGCAGCCCGAGTCGACGGGGCAAGTGAATGGACGATTTTGTTTCGAGTGGTGATGCCGGTCTGTCGTCCGGTGCTGGCGGTGCTGGCAATTCAGGTCTTTTTCACCAACTGGAATTCGTTTCTGTTCCCTTTCATCCTGACATCCTCTGATTCTCTTCGCACATTACCAGTCGCATTGGCAATGCTTCAGGGGCAGCAGAATATCGACTGGCCGCAGGTCATGGCCGGGGCATTTCTTTCTATGCTTCCGGTCTTGATTGTTTACGCGATTCTTCAAAGACAGATTATCGCCGGACTCACCGCTGGTGCGGTGAAGCAATAGTTAGTTATGTGTTGGCTTCGCTGCAGGTAGATGCACCACTCGTTGTGGGTATGGAATGACAATTCCTTCAGTTCGAAACCGCTTCACAAGAGTCTCTCGAAGCTCATTCCCGGTGTCAAATTGTTCAGTAAAGTTTCCAACCCGGCAATAGAGCGTAACCTCCATCGCACTGTCAGACAATTTCACCAGATGCACTTCCGGTTTCGTTGATTCGAGCACTTTTGGATGTGATGCTGCGATATCCAGCATACATCTGCGCACCCTGTCTATATCTGAGTCATACGCAACACCAATAGAAACTACCACACGAATTTCGGGTTCCGGATAGCTGAGATTGTGAATAGTCGATTTTACCAATTCAGCGTTCGGGGTGATAATCAGAGTATTATCGAATGTCAGCAATCGAGTTGAACGAAGGCCGATCTGCCGGACGATACAGACGGAGCCATTTGGCATGAGCAGTCGATCTCCGATGCGAAAGGGGCGATCGATCATGATCACAAAACCACCGATCATGTTCGCAATCGTGTCCTGAGCCGCGAGGGCAATACCGAGAGAGCCAACTCCGAGAACTGCAATCAGACCCTTCACATCAACGGCGAAGTGATCAAGAATGGTCAGCAGCGCGATCATGCCAATGACTATGCGACCAATCCTACTGACCAACGGTACGAATTGTTCATCAAGACGTGTGGCAGTGCGATCAGCAATATGTTCCCCATACCATTGCAATGTCGCGACCAACGCACTGGTAAGAAGTCCTGCAACGACCAGAACTCCGGCACTATATATAATGCCGTCTATGACTACGAAGAATTGCTCTCCAAGCCAGAGCGCGGTGTAACTCTCGACAAAGTTGGACAAAATGGCTCCGCCGAAAACAAATGAGAGCCAGTAGATATATTTTCCGGATGCTTTGACCAGACGATCATCGAGGTCGGATTTTGTCGCTGAAGTAAGTCGGGTGACGATGCCTAGTATCAGATTCTTGACAATGAATGAGCCGAGCAACGTGAGAGCGATAATGATGAGACTGCCAACCAACGGACGGAATACCGGATTGGGGACGAATTGCTCAAGCAGAAGATTCACTGACTACCTCGTGTAGCTGAAATCGACTTCGACCCACTCATGACCGGCACAAATGGGCGTAGGGAAAGTCCCGTCACTTCAAAACGTGCTCTCACTGTCAACGTATCGATAAACTGATATCTGGGTTCCGCCAAGCGAAGCGGATTCAATGCGCCGTGTGTCCATGTGCCGTTCATTGTCGGCGCACGTTCGGTAAACGCCTCAAGTCCATATCGCCCGGAGGGAAGTTGAAAATCAAATCTGTTACTCGCCAGAAAGAAACTGGTTGTCTCTGGTTGATTGAGACGATAGACCCGAATCCAGGTACTATCGTCATTGATGTTGGTCAGTATCCCGGAAATGCTCCCAAGAGAATCTTCTGCAACCACGCGAAACGGAATACTTAACAGCGTGTCGAGCAGTTCATTTCCAGCTTTGTCCCTTGGGAAGGGGCGCGATACTCTCCACCGTTGCAAGAGAATCGAATCTCTCGGACGTGCGGCAGCAGCAAATGTGCTCTGCCAGACAAATGAAAGGGATGTGAGAGAATCCCTTCCCATGCCTCTCAATGAAACACTCATCGTTGTGTCCATCTGCTCGGAGAAAGTCAGAACTATCGAGTTAGGCATCGATCGTCCCCAGGATTCGGATGGACGAGAAATCCAGAATTCGGGAGATTTTGTATCCTTACTCACAAATATTCTGACCGGCAACTTAACCGTGTCCGTGGGCCGAATAATAAAAATCTCTGCATCCCCTGTATCACTTGCCGGAAATTCGATGAGATAGGCACCGACAAACTTATCTTTGCGCAGTGAGTGAGGCGTAGGAGCAGAGCTGCGAGCAAGCTTCAGCTCAATCTGATCAGAGCTAATGGAGTCATAGATGCCGCTCAGTCGAAGAAGTCCATTCCCTACTTGCCTGACACTCGGAATAAGCGTGGTATTCTTCGGAGGAATCCAGATGGTCAGATTTGGCGCTGGGAGATCGGCGGCGACTTTGACGACGCGATCTGCGACACCGATCTGTTCGGTAGTTTGATTTGGTAGTTCGTCTCGGTCGGCATCAACAAAGGCAACGATGACATACTCTCCGCTCGGTAGGACATCGAGATGAAACAATCCATCCCCGGCAGTGACTGTTCGATAAATGGGCTTGAGCGTATCTCCAGTGATCTTTCCATCAGTCATAGGATAGGCCACCACAACCACACCTGCGAGTGTCTTCCCTTCCTGCAAAACACGACCAACGATCCGTCCGGTGTCGATTGAGCGGCCGGTCGAGAAACGAATGGCGACCTGTTCACTCAACTGATTCCCTCTGAGATCCTTCACGGACGGCGAAAGTGCGACTAAATACGTCGTTTCATCTCTGAGCGAGTCATTCAAGCGAATGATCACCTGTTTTCCGCGGGTGCGAATTTCAGGGGGAGTGAGTGGTCGCGGAGTAATAATCAACGATGATGCAACGGTCCGTTCATCAATGTGTTCGTCGAATTGAAAGGTAAATTCGGGAGTACCGGAGTACTCGAGCGTACCATCTGAGGGGAATGCAGCAAGCCCCTTTGGTCCGGTCTTGTCGATCGGTCCGCCGGAAGGGGCTTCGATCTCCGCGCAACCGAAAATAAGATGCAGTAAAATGAGATAAAGACCAGGTCGCGCTAGATGACTGAAACGGATATTCGACATTTATTGAAGCTGAAGTTTCGCTTTCACCGCAGGGCGATTCGGATTCTGATCGACTGACTTCTTCCACCATTCAATTGCTTTGTCATTCTGCTTCATCGCCTTGTAGACATCCCCGACATGTTCACTTGTCTCCGCATTTGGATTTAACGAATCCGCCTTCAACAGATAGGTGAGTGCCTCTTTATGTTTCCCCTGACGATGCAGCACCCAGCCATAGGAATCGAGGATAAAGCCGGCATCGGGACGTAATTCAAGGGCTTTCTTGATCATCCGATAGGCATCGTTTACACGCACATTTTGATCGGCCAGAAGAAAACCATAGTTGTTCAAAATCGTCGCATCATCCGGTCGCCCTTTGAGTGCTCGCTCATAGGCATCGTACGCAAGTTGAAACTGTCGATCCTGTGCAAGAAAGTCTGCCTGAATTGCATGGAGGGTGGTTGAATCAGCCAGCGTTGGTGAACTTTTCAGCCCCTCGTCCAATGCGGACAGAGCGAGATCGACTCTCCCCCGTCTTCTTTCCAGATCGGCAAGCCCTGCCCATGTCTGCGAAAGATGTGGGAAGTGAATCGTCGCCTGATCCGCAGCAACGAGGGCCGCCGATGTATCCCCCTGTCGCAGCTTCACCTGGCTCAGTACTAGGAATGTGATGTGATCAGCAATACTATCCTTGACCAATCCATGTAAAACCTGTTCAGATTCAAGTAGTGAGTCTGCGTCAAAGTAAAGAACACCAAGCTGCCTTCGAAGATCAGGATCGCGTGGTTTTACACCAAGCCCCTGCGTTGCGGTCAGGATTGCCTGTGGGAGTGAATCGAGGTCACCATAAAGTGATGCAAGTACTCGGTAGTTGTTTGCCTCCTGGGGACGATGCTGTACAATCAGGCGGGCGTATGGCAACGCAGAATCAGGAAATCCCGTCGCCCACTGAGTGCGCGTAATTCCGAAAACCCCTTCGAAATTCCGAGAAGATTTGTCGGCACGCACAGAACGACGGTACGAGTCTTTTGCTCCGTCGATATCGTTCTTTTCTATCTGTAACTTTGCCGCTTCATTCCAGAATCCGGGATTCTCGGGGAACAGTTTACCCAATCGCAAAAAGGTGACCAGTGCGGAATCATTCTGTTTCGTTGAGAGGTAGTAGTTGGCGAGAAATGAATGTGCATTCGACGAGGTCGAGTCGAGCATGACTGTTTTCTGAAAGGCGACGATTGCATCCGCTTCCCGTCCCAGCGCACGGAACAAGATCGCCCGAAAATACTGGACGTCAGATTTGTTTGCCGAAAGTGAATCCAGCACATCAAGGGCGGTCTGGTACTGACGGAGTTCAAAGAGTGACTGGGCGTAGGTAAGACCAATCTCAACAGATTGAGGTGCTTTCGCCCACGCCTGCTGGAGATAGCCAACCGCCTGTTGACGATTGCCGGTTAGCTGAAGCGTCTTTCCGGTCGTGTAGAGATAGACCGTCTCCCGATCAATCTTCTCCTGTGCATGAAGATTCAAGAGTGGCAACAGGATCAGAGCTAAGATCGTAGCCAGAGATATCCGTTGAATTTTAGCAAAAGGCAGTCTTTTCAATTGCATATTCATTATACGGTCAACTTCAAGTAGCGACGTTTTCCAACTTTCAGGATCACATCATTTTGCAAACTGATTTCAATCGCCTGATCGTCAATTCGCTGATCACCCAGTGTCACCGCACCGGACGCGATCAGTTTTCTTGCTTCAGTAGAAGACTTGGCTAGACCAGATTTGGCGATCAGGCCAGCGAGGTAGAGTTTCGAGGGATCAAGTCCGAGTTCGATGATTTTTTCTCGCGAAAGTTCCGGGATATCCTCGGGGAGCTCCCCTTTCGCGAACACTCGCTCGAACTCCTCTCTCGCGCTTCTTCCTGATCCGGTCGGGTGATACAAATCGACAATTGCTTCGCCAAGTTCTTTTTTTAGCAGCATGGGGTTCAGCGAGGCATCTTTCAGTCGAACCTTTATGTCGGCGAGTTGTTCGAGGGAAACATCTGTACAGAGTTCATAGTATTGTTCGATCAACGAATCGGGGATCGACATCACCTTGCCGAACATGTTAGTCGGGTCATCGGTCACGCCGATGTAGTTGCCAAGTGACTTGGACATCTTTTTCTCCCCGTCCAGACCAACAAGGATCGGCATGGTGAGAATGCACTGCGGGCGTTGGCCGTACGACTCCTGAATCACCCGTCCGGCGAGAAGATTAAAGGTCTGCTCAGTGGCACCAAGTTCAAGATCAGCGCGAATTGCATAGGAGTCATATCCTTGCATGAGCGGGTAGAGAAACTCATGCAATGAAATCGGAACGCCGGCCTTGTACCGCTTGGTAAAATCATCCCGTTCGAGAATTTGAGACAACGTGAATTTTGCTGCGAGCTTCACGACTTCATCAAACGGCATGGTCTTGAACCATTCCCCGTTGAAACGAACTTCCACGCGGTCTTTATCCAGAATCCGGAAGAACTGCTCCTGATAGGTCTTCGCATTCGACATGATTTCATCATAGGAGAGTGTCGGACGAGTGCTCGATCGGCCGGAAGGATCACCAATGAGACTTGTGTAGTCTCCCACGATCAGGACAATGGTATGCCCCAGAAGCTGCAATTGACGAAGCTTTCTGATCCCGACGGCGTGACCGATATGGATATCGGGAGAAGTTGGATCAAATCCCTGCTTAATTCTCAGCGGTACCCCAGTGCGCAAAGACTGCAACAGCATTGCGCGAAACTCATCCAACGGAAGCAGATCGACCACCCCGCGACGGATCAATTCGATCTGACGATCGATCTCGATGTTTTCTGCCGGGGATGGCAATATGTTTTTCGTAACTGTTTCGCCACTCATGGGTACAATGTCACCAATGCTTCTCTTACGTTTCGATCAAGTGAAAATCGAGAATAGAGTTTGGTGGCTCAAAAGGCAAGCTACTGTCTGCAACGTGATGAATCTGAAAGAGATGGACGCCTCTTTTCGTAACCGAACCGCTGGTTTTTCGTTGACCCATCGCTCGGTATACGGGTACTTGGCGCATATGAACCATTTTCGCACTTTGAAAGGACAAGCCAAATGTCTCGCTGGTTAAATTTGTACCAACAACGCCGGGTACGGATGTCGCTTGCGATTCTGGGCTTGCTGATCCTTGTCTTCCTCGGGGTTCTGGTGTGGCGAACAGTCCAGATCTACCAGCGAGATCTCCCTTCTTTTGAGGCCCTCCACAACATTGAGCAGGAGATCAATACCAAGCTCTATGACCGTCATGGCGAGTTGATAGCCCAACTGTATGCCGAAAACCGTGTCCTCACTCCCTACAAGGACTTTCCACCTCATCTGACCGGTATGCTGATGGCGAGCGAAGACCGGGATTTCCATGACCATTGGGGGATCAATCTTCGACGTACCATGATCGTCGCGCTGACAAATGTTGCCAAACTTGAGATCACCGGCGGTGCCTCAACGATTACTCAGCAGGTCGCGAGAATGCTCTTTCTCAGTCAGGAGCAGACGGTCTCCCGAAAAGTCAAAGAAGCACTCACCGCTGTCAAGCTGGAGCGAAGCTATTCCAAAGAAGAGATTCTCGAATTCTATCTGAATCAGCATTACTTTAGCCGTGGTGCCTATGGAGTCTCCGCAGCGGCACGTATATTCTTTAACAAAACGGTCCCCGAGCTTTCTCACAATGACTGCGCCCTGCTGATCGGCATGCTGAAAGGGCCGAATATCAATTCCCCGTTCAGCAATCCGGACAAAGCACTTGTCGCTCGCAATCGGGTACTCTATTCATTCTATGACATAGGCGGAATAACACGCGCTCAATATGATTCACTGCGAACTCTCCCACTTGAATTTGTTGCGACTCTGCAGGAGACTCGTCCTGCCGCGTATTTCGTCGAGGCAGTACGTCAATATCTGGTCGACAAATATGGAGAGCAGACCGTCTACTCAGGTGGGCTTACTGTCCAGACCTCACTTGATAGCAAACTTCAGTCTGTAGCCGAAAAGAGCCTTTCAAAAAAGATTGATTCCCTGCGGGCTGAAATTCGTCGGGAGCGATCATCCAAAGACCCTCGGTATACGATCATGGTCCCCGATACCACGACAGAGAAACCAGACGATTCCATTCGTGTCTACAAGAAAGTCCAGGGGGCGTTTCTGGCAATGGATAATGCCACCGGTGATGTCCTCGCTATGGTTGGTGGACGTGATTTTCGAGAATCAGAGTTCAATCGCGCGATTCAGGCACTCAGGCAGCCGGGTTCAAGTTTCAAACCCTTTGTCTACACCGCAGCGATAGACAACGGGATGAAAGCATCTGACATGCTCGATGACTCTCCGATTGTGCTCGAAATCCCCGGCTCCAAAGAATGGCGTCCAGCAAACTTCGACGACAAGTTTCTTGGATCACAGACACTCCGCGATGCAATCCGCCAGTCACGAAATCTCGTTGCAATTCGTCTCATGCTGCGCGTTTCAGCCGATGAGACCATCTACTATGCGAAGAGAATGGGTATCAGTACGCCATTGGCTGCGGTTCCCTCTCTTGCCATCGGAGTGAGTGAAGTGAAACTCATTGAACTAGTTGGGGCCTATTCGGTCTTTCCAAATGGAGGAGTGAAGATTCCGCCACGCATCGTGACAAAAGTCACAGACCGATATGGTCGAGTACTAGAACAGAGCGGGACCATTCGGAAAGAGGAAGTGCTCTCCCCACAGACTGCGGCGATCATGACAGACATGATGCGCAGCGTCGTAGAGAATGGGACGGCACGTCGTGCTCGTACGATGGGATTTCAGTGGCCAGCGGGTGGAAAGACCGGAACATCGGATAATTTCTGCGACAATTGGTTTGTCGGGTTTACCCCCTATATCACCGGCGGGACGTGGATCGGATTTGATGACAAGACGTCACTCGGTTCCGCCGAGGATGGGGCTCGCAATGCCGTTCCGACCTGGACGGATGTGATGATCGCGGCGCACGACACCCTCGCACTCGACGACTTTCCTGATCCGGGGGGCTTAATCAGAAATTACATCTGTAGTGAAAGTGGTGATCTGGCGACCGATCGCTGCCAGCGAGTTTTCAATGAGCTGTTTCTGCTTGAAAACCAGCCCTCAAATCTCTGCCCGATCCATGAATCGAATCGTCGGTATGTCCCCGGTGAGGATGACAAACCGGTCGATTCTTCAAAGACAGAACGGGATCATTTCTAAGGACTAATTTTCTCAACTGCAACTTGACAGTCGGTCGTTTTCCAAATAGAGTCCCAATCCCGCCGGAGTGGTGAAACTGGTAGACGCAGGGGACTCAAAATCCCCCGGTCGCAAGACCATGTCGGTTCGAGTCCGACCTTCGGCATATCTCAAAAAAAAACGGGATCATACGATCCCGTTTTTCATTTTCAATAAACTCGTGGTATTAGTTCGCGGTCGGCGCAGCTGCCGGGGTCGCATACTTGACCGAGCAGCCATACGGGGTGCTGGTCTTCGTTTCGACTGGCTTGCCAGCCATGATTGCGTCTAGGGCGGCGGCAACATAGTTGGTCGCACCCGCGATATCAGCGGCGTCGGTAGAACGCTTGCTGTCGATCGCTCCGGCATAGACCAGCACACCTTCAGGATTGATTACAAACATATGAGGGGTGGTCTTCGCACCGTACATACGACCGACGGTACCGTCACCGTCCATCAAGTAAGCAGTCGGAGCTGCTTTGGCATCTTTCATACGGGTTGCGACCGTCTTGGTATCAAAGAACCCTTCCTTGCCTTCCGCAGAAGAGCAGATTGAAAGCCAGACAACACCCTTCTTGGCGTAGGCATCTTGCCACTTCTGCATGGCGTTGGCGCCGTAGAATTTCTTCACGAACGGGCAATCATAATTGGTCCATTCAAGAACGACGGTCTTCCCTTTGAAATCAGACAAGGAGTGCTTGTTGCCGAGGGAGGAGGTCAGGGTGAAATTCGGGGCGGCCTTGTCGACTTCAGCCATGACGGTCTGTTCAGTGGTTGCAACGGCGGCGGTTGTGGTCGCTTCTGCGTTCTTTTCGGCGACTGCTGCTGCCTTTACTTCTTTACCATGATCGTGGGCAGTGACCAGGGTAGCGACGGTAAGTACCACCGCACAGAATCCAAGAGTAAGTTTACGCATCGAAAATCTCCTTGCCCGGGTTACAAAACGAACGTAGTTCGGGCCGCTACGTTCGTTTTTCTGTTTTCTCTCTGTAAAGCTGATCTAGTTCTTGACGTCGATCCTGCCGACCGCGTTTAGCACGATAGATTCGGTCAGAATCTCGGGCAGAAGGGTAGGGTTCGCAGACGTACCATCATAGAACACATAAAGGGGGACACTGTTCCGTCCAAATGTGGCAAGGGCAGCAGTAATTTCGTCATCCCGGTTGGTCCAGTCGGCCTTCATGGCAACGATTCCGAGCTGTTCGAAGGCCTCTCGTATTGACTGAGAGCTCAGTGAGGTCTTTTCGTTCACCTTGCAGCTTAGGCACCAGGCAGCGGTAAAGTCGAGAAAAACAGGTGTGCCGCTGGAAAGATAATTCTGGAGGGAAGATGCCGAATAGTTTTCCCACTGTAGCCCCTCAGTTGAAGTAACACTTGAACCTGTAACGGGTGGTGCCGATTCAATCTTTGTCGACACCAACCAGACAGAAGCTGCGATCAGGAGAATCGCAATTCCACTCGAGGTCACTTTCGATCGACCACTGGCACTAAAATGACCCCAGCGCCCATACACCCATCCCGCAATCCCGAGAATCAACATGACTCCCATCAGCCAAAGGAGTCCATCCGCGCCGGTTTGGGCACCGAGCACGAATGCCAGATAAATCACGGTCGCAAAAAGGAGGAATCCCATGAACTGCTTCAGAGATTCCATCCATCTCCCCGGTTTCGGTACAAATTTCAGAAGTCCGGGCCAGGCACTGAGAATCAGATACGGGAGAGCCATTCCAAGCCCAATACCGGTAAAAATGAGCACTGAGACATACGCCGGTTGCGAAAGGGCAAAGCCAAGCGCAGAGCCCATAAAGGGGGCTGTGCAGGGGGTGGCAACGATAGTCGCAGTCACACCATTCACAAATGATCCGGAAAGACCTTGATGTCCGCTGCTGGCTCCGGCGATAGTTGTCAGCGAGGTACCAACTTCAAAGACGCCCAGCAGGTTGAGCCCGAACAAAAACATGAAGCAAGCAGTGAGTGCGACGAAAATCGGTGACTGCAACTGGAATCCCCAGCCAATCTGTTCCCCTCCAGCACGAAGCGCGATTAAAATCCCGGCGAGAATCCAGAATGAGATAAGCACTCCGACGGTGAAGGCGAGACCATGTTGAAAGACTTTTCGTTTATCCTCCCCTGCCTGCGCAACGAAACCAAAAATCTTCAACGACAGTACAGGAAGAACACATGGCATGAGATTCAAGATCAACCCACCGATTATCGCGAACAGCACGTTTAGGGCAATAGTGCCTGCTGAGGCACTTTCGCCTGCTACAATAGGTGCACCTCTCGAAAGAGTCGTCTGAAAGACCAGAGCATGCTCAGATCCTTCCCCTCTCCAGCCACGATCATTCACAATGATCCCGCCAATTGAGTCAGGGAGCTCTTTTGTAATGAGGTTTCTCTGACTGGTAATGAAAAGTGATCTCCCTTTTTTCACCAGCTTCTGAGGGGGAGCAGCTTGCATCAGGTCTTCAGATTTTGGGAAGAATATTATTCCAGTGGTATCAAGCTCGAACCCGGTTGGAGGAGTGATTAGTACGGAGAGTTCCTTCTCGGTCGCGAACGACTCAATCTTCCAGTCGGGAAGAATCACAGGGAGTTTGAATCTGGTCGCATTGATCTGTTTTGACCAGTGTTCGTGGAATGCAGGAGAATTTGCTGAGACAGGGAGGGTAAGAGAAAGAACAGTCTTCCCCGGGATGCACTCTTCGCGGCAGACTAGCCAACTTACTTCACCAGAAAGTACCAACGAGTCGCCGACGCTGCTTCCTTCGGCGACGGTTACCGTCATGAGGTAGAGCACTTCCCCTTCGTAACCAAAAGAGGCCAGTGGACCGTAGACTATTTTTTCTGGGTATGGAAACTGAAGTGGTCCGACCGTCACCCCTTCGGGGAGGTTCCATTTGATCTTTGGCGGAAGACCGGCATCTCCCGGATTCTCCCAGTAGACATGCCATTCTTCGTCGGTGAGGATACGAAGGGCGATGGTCGCCGGCATCCCTGGTTTGATGGAGGTGACTTCTGAAACCAGCTCCGTTTCAACATGTCCGACTCGTACTCCCTCTCCGCGAACGGAGGAAATGGAAATGATCAGCAATGCGAAGAAATAGAAACTGGATCGTAACAGGGTCTGAAAATGCAAACAACGCTCCATCGGTTAGACAATTGTACCACAAAACTTGCAGATAGATGATCTAACCGCAAGGCTGAACTCTTGTTCCATCCATAAATTGAATCAAAGCGAAAAAACCTTTCCTTACTCACAGGACAAAACTACCCTCAAGGTGGTCGCCGAACCAGGAATCAGTAAGATTCTCATGCTCAAAGGAGTCTCCGATGAATGATGACCGCCGTGCATTTCTTGCAGCCGCAGCAACTACCGCGTTGAGTGCCGGAGTTGCCCTTCTTCCTTCTTCGCTACAGGCACAAGCGGACAAGGGAGCCGGGCAGTCTCCTGCGAAACTTGGGGAGTTAACCGTACATGCTCTGCCATCGCTTCCCTATGCCTTCGACGCCTTAGAACCACACATCGACAAAGAGACGATGCAGATTCATCATGGGAAGCATCACGCCTCTTACGTAACGAATCTGAATGCCGCCGAAGAGGCATTAGCCGTTGCTCGCGCGAAGAATGACTATGCGTTGGTTCAGCATTGGGAACGTCAAGTCGCATTCAACTATGGTGGGCATTATCTGCACAGCATGTTCTGGGAGACACTGCAACCAGCCAAATCTGGCGGTAATTCCCCAACGGGGAAGATCGCAGAGCTGTTCACTCGTAACTTTGGGACCTACGATGCCTTCACCGCACAGTTCACACAGTCCGCGATCAGAGTTGAAGGAAGTGGCTGGGGGCTTCTTCATTTTCGACCCTCAGACAATCGTCTGGTCATACTCCAGGCGGAAAAACAGCACGATCTCGCGCTCTGGGGTGGAATCCCTCTACTTGGCATTGATGTCTGGGAGCATGCCTATTACCTGAAATATCAGAACCGACGCGCAGACTATGTCACAGCGTGGTGGAATCTGGTGAATTGGGATGCGGTATCGAAACGTCTTGAATCAGCCATGAGGTTAACGCAAAAATAGCTAGTATCTCTTGGCAATTTTAGAAAATTTGTGTACCATGAATTCGAAGCGCATGAGTTGGCTTACCAGCCAAGATCATCTGACCGCCCCTAACGGTCGACCATGCGCAGTACTTCATACGACGGAATGATCATAGACAGAACGCTCACGGAACGCTGAACATGATAGAGAACGAGGAGAATGCTCATTTCTCGC
The DNA here is from genome assembly GCA_964518635.1 of uncultured Ignavibacteriales bacterium. GTDB lineage: Bacteria > Zixibacteria > MSB-5A5 > GN15 > FEB-12 > CAZFGK01. The sequence goes on along the minus strand of CAZFGK010000007.1, from coordinate 8,938 downwards.
TCATAGTTCAGGAGTATGCTTAGCCGCCCCGACTGCAGAGATATCAGATGACAGACCTAGACGGTCCAGATTCTGAAGAAAGTCTGGTCAGGGTTGACTTGGGAACCCGTACGTTGAGGAACAGAAAAATGTCCAATTTGCCGATACTCTATCCGACAGGGAACGTCGAAGGGAACGGTACGCCCCCCCCTCGAGACCATACCAATGATCTCCCGGCTGCTGAATGCCGGATTCAGGGAAAGAGAAGGAGTCTGCGTACGTCCTCCCCCGCCAGACATATTGGCTCATTACTTACCTGTTTCATTCTGACAGGTTTTCTGACAGCAACTTTTTTCACGACTTCGGCGGAAGCTCGTAAGCGGAAGCCCGAACAAAATATTCCCGCAAACCTACAGGAAATTCAGACCGAGCAGGTATTGGGATTTGTTCCAAACGAAGGGCAATGGCCAAGTTCAGTCTTGTACCGGGCTGAGACGCCGGGATTCGCGGTATGGGTCACCAGGGATGGTCTGCGATATCAATTCTCCCGTCCAGTTGGGTCCGCAGAAGAAAATGATGTTCCAATCGATCACCTCAGCCCTCGGTCAGCGAGGCCAGTAGAACATTACACCGTTGACGTGACTTTTTCCGGATCAACAGGTCTCTCCATTGCCTCGGGTCAGCAAATGCTTGAAAAGAGGGTCAATTTTATTCTCGGTTCGGATCCGTCACTCTGGAAATCCAACCTTCCAAGTTACGCTCAGGTCGTCATTCCCGGGCTCTACGCTGGTATTGATCTGCTTCTTTCAAGTGCCAACGGACATCTCCAGTATGATTTCGTCGTAGCACCGGGTGCAGATTTCTCCAAAATCAAGGTGCAGTATGACGGTGCTGAAAACTTGCGAGTAGGTTCGTCCGGTGAGCTACTTCTCTCAACCCCGTGGGGGGAGATCATCGAGCAGCCCCCTGTGAGCTATCAGACCAATCCTGAAAGTGGTGAAAAAGTTGAGATCAAGACTCACTACCAACAGCTCGGGGAATCTTCTTTCGGCTTCACCCTTCTCGATGGGTATGACTTTGAGCAGCCGCTTCTGATCGATCCGATTGTTTCTTATAGTTCGTATATCGGCGGATCAAGTGATGACGGCGGACTCGATATCGAAGCCCTAGCAGACCAGACAGCGATTCTGGTCGGATATACTGCATCAAACAACTTTCCGAAATTACTTGGACTGGATACTTCCTATAACGGCGCTCCGAACGACATTTTTGTATCAAAAATTTCAGCCACAGGAAACAGCTTTGTCTATAGCAGTTACATCGGTGGAAGTCTGGATGATGTCGCTACCTCAGTCACCTCTGACGGCAGCGGCAATATCTATATCACTGGCTACACTACCTCGACGAATTTTCCGACGGTCTCCCCCATCGACGGCAGCCATAATACCGACTGGGATATCTTCGTGCTCAAACTCAATGCTACTGGCTCCGCGTTAAACTTCTCGACCTATATTGGAGGGAGTAACAAGGATCGCGGGGATGAGATCATTCTGGATAATCTTGGAAATCTTTACCTCACCGGCTTTACTCGATCAACAAACTTCCCGGTCACTGCGTCAGCTTACGATACCAGTGCGAATGGAAGCTGGGACGCGTTCGCGCTAAAAATCAATGCAGCAGGCAGCTCGATAACATATGCAACCTATCTTGGAGGCAGCGTCGATGATTTCGGTTATGCTCTGGCGGTCGATACCGCCGGAAATTGTTTTGTAGCGGGACAGACCTCTTCAACCGACTTTCCAACTGCGAGTGCATACCAAGCTGCTACCGGAGGTAGTGTTGACGGTTTCTTTACGAAACTCGCCGCTAGCGGTTCAAGTCTGGTCTTTTCCAGCTATTTCGGAGGGAATCAGGGAGATTGGATTGAGGCACTCCAGCTTGACCCTCTTAACAAAGTCTATCTTTGCGGAGTAGCAAGTTCAACCAATTTCCCCATCGTAGGTGCCTACGATAATAGTTACAACGGTGGTGGCGGGGATTGCTTTGCGAGCAGACTCTCCGCCAGCGGACTGGCACTTCAATTTTCAACTTTCATCGGTGGAACTGGTTTTGATCGACCGACAGCGATGATTCTCGACGACACTCTGCGCATCAACCTCGTTGGTTACACTCAGTCAAATGACTACCCCACGATGAACGCAATTGATGGGTCGCCAGACTCGACTGATGTTATCATCACACGACTCTCTCCGACCGGCAATGCACTCCAATTCAGTACCTATCTGGGTGGTACCGCAATTGACTACGCATACAGCGTCGATTTTCTCGCGTCAGAACAGACTCTATATCTGACCGGTACGACCAATTCGATAAATTATCCCGATCTTTTCCAGATTCCGAGTGCGCGTGGAACTGGATACGATGTCTTCGCCACGCAAATCGCGCCCTTCTTTGATACTGACGGGGACGGAGTGTCTGATGCCTCCGACAATTGTATATCGATAGCGAATCCTTCGCAGGCGAACGCTGATTTGGACGCATTTGGGGATGCCTGCGATCTGTGTACAGACACCGACGGGGATGGATTTGGTAACCCGGGTTTTGCTGCTAACACCTGTCCTACTGATAATTGCCCGACTACTGCGAATGCATCTCAGGCAAACGCAGACGGGGACGCACTTGGGGATGCCTGTGATCTTTGCCCTCTCGACCCCCTGAATGATGCGGACGGGGACGGCATCTGCGCGAACATCGATAATTGTCCTACCCGGTTCAACCCGCTTCAGGAAGACAGTAATTTTGACGGGATTGGGGATTCTTGCAGCAACACCGCCGTGGGATCATCGGTTGTAGTGAACCTACCAGTTGGCATTACTGTGACATTTCCTACGGTGACTCAGGCCGGATTAACTGAAGTAAACATTTCAAATTCTGGTCCAGCAGCCGATCCGACGTTCGGTATTATTCCCATATCAAATTCTGAGTACTACTATTTCTCAACGACCGCTTTGTATACCGGTTCCTTGACGGTCACGATTACCTACGACCAGGCGGATGTCACGGGGAGTGAAGCCAATCTATCGATGCGAAGCAGACACACTGGGGCATGGACAAATGTCACGACAAATCTGAATACTTCGACTAACGTGATTACAGGTGTGGTGCCTAGTCTCAGTATCATTGCCATTGCAACGACGAGTTGTTGTCAGGGAGTGACCGGAAACATTGACTGCGACCCCGGGGACAACGTTGACATTGGTGACCTGACTGTTCTGGTCGATCATCTCTTCTTATCTTTCGATCCGTTGTGTTGCACGAAAGAAGCAAACGTAGACGGGGTTGGTGGTACTTCCATTGACATTGCTGATCTCACAAAACTGGTCGACCATTTATTTGTCTCATTCGGGGCGACAGCGGCTTGCCTCTAGTTTTTTACTTAGAGAGAAACAACAAGAGCAGTGTATCCCATACTGAGGATGCTCGGCTTTCACCTAGTGGGCTTGGAACTTCGCCTTTTCTGAAAAGGTGATGCTTTCAGGAAGCTAGATAAGTGAATTCAGCTTTGAGGCAATTTCCGTATTCTTGAACGGCTTGGTAATGTAGCCATCGGCACCGGCCGCAACGGCGTCATCTTTTGTAAATTGACCACCATTGCCGGTGATGAGCAAGACTGGCGTCCTTGAATTCTTCTCTTTGACACAGACGAGAAACTCTAGACCATTCATCCCCGGTAGTCCTATATCGGAGATGACTGCGTCGACTCTCTTATCATGAAAGAGTCGTAGTCCGTCTTCTGCATTGGTGGCGACCATGATCTGGAAACCTTCCCGAGAGACGACCCGAGCAATCAGATCAAGTATGACCAGGTTATCATCGATGATAAGAACTGTCACCGCGCCTCGATCCAGTGCACGCTGAACGCGATTGCAGACGCCTGATGGCTGGAGGGGTTTTGCAATAAAATCAATGGCCCCGGCCTCAAGTGCTTTGGCTACCGTTGTCTGGTCGTGCGCAGAGCTGTAGACCATGATTGGAATTCTTTTGGTTCGGGTTTTTGCCTTGAGGGTCTTGATCAGAGAGATACCGTCACCGCCGGGCATGATGATGTCCGTTATGATCAGATTACAAACGCGGTCTTTCTCAAGCAGGTTGATTGCTGATTTCGCATCCGGCGCGGTCATAACCTGGTAGTGTCCCGCCGACAACTCAACCTCAAGTTGTTTGATCACCGACGGGTCATCATCTATGACAAGAATGGTCGGGAGATTTTCCTTATCGAGAGAAGACATTCAGACATTACCTGCTTCTGGATCAGAAATGGATAGTTCTACTGACTTCACTACAATGTATCGACAGTCTGAACACGCTCTCGACCACAATGAGCAAAGAGATCCGAGCGGGACCCAGATTGCATCACGGTGCACAGTGGGGATCAGGCTGTACCGAATTTGATCTGGTCGTAAGTCCTGAGTTGGCGACAAGAAAGCGAAAATGAGGCCGTCGTTTCATTTTGGCACGATTTTTACACTGTTTGCAAATGTAATGGAATCGGTCGATCTACAACTCTTCGATATTTTTCTGAGCAGTATCCCTCTGCACTTAGTGATTTTGCTGAGCGGATCCCTATTCTTCTTCACTATTGCCGTTCGTGATCTGAAAAACGGAATCATGCAGGGAGTGCTGTCACTGGCATTCGCCTTCTTTCTTGGAGCCGGGCATCTGATGTACCTGTTAAACCTTCCCGAAGAATCCGGTTATGGTATTTCAACCGTGAACTTACTGGACTGGTCGGTCGATTATCTTGTTCCGACTATGATTATCCTGTTGTCCAGTCGAGGACTCTGGAATTTAATCATCTCTACAAATCCGAATGGGCTGATCCGTATTTTCTGGGGAGTTACACTCGCCGGATATCTCTACTTCATCGGCGAAGGGTGGCCGCTTGACCTGAAAGTAAGTATTACCGCATTCTATTTCGTCGTCTTTCTCATCATGGAGACTGATCCAGCTGACGAGCCGATGCTTTCTGCCTGGCGTACACGCGGCTGAGTACCGAATCTCTTCCCACTTTCCACTTATCCCTGACTACTGACTTCCCGCTTGATTCTCGTTGATTCTGCGGATACCATTTCACAGCAGTAGATCAAAACTAGAATTCAAACGGAGAGATGTATGCCGTCGGTTGGCGATATTGCCCCAGAATTTGAAATGAAGAATCAGCAGGCCCAGATGGTCACACTGAGCTCGATGCGAGGAAAGAAAGTGCTCCTGGCCTTCTTCCCCTACGCATTCTCGGGAACGTGTTCAGTCGAATTCGGCTGTTTTCGTGATGACCTTTCGCAGTTCAAGAGCAAGAATGTAGAAGTTGTCGGCGTCTCAGTCGACAGTCACCACGCCATGCGAGCATTCAGTGAAGCGATGAAAATCGAACATCCGATGCTCAGTGATTTTAGCAAAGCCGCCTCGAGGGCATATGGCGTTCTTCGCTCTGATGGAGCCTCTGAGCGTGCCTATTTTGTCGTTGATGAACAGGGAAAGATCATTTTCAAGCACGTCATGGAAGCTCTCGGGCAACGGCTCGAAAACAGTGATCTGCTTGCCGCTTTGAAGTAAAAAACAAAGAAAGTACTACCGCGAAGGATATTCCTATGCCACACACACTTCCGACTCTTCCCTATGCCTATGACGCCCTTGAGCCGTTCATCGACAAAGAAACGATGACCATCCACCATACCAAGCATCATCAGACTTACATAAATAATCTCAACACTGCGCTGGAAAGCCACCCAACTCTGCAGGGAAAGTCAGTCGACGAGCTTGTTAAAGATCTCTCCAACATCCCAGAAACGATCCGCGGAATTGTTCGCAATCATGGGGGTGGACATGCCAACCATTCACTGTTCTGGAGCATCCTGAAAACAAACAGTCCGTTTCAGGGGGCAGTTGCCGATGCAATCGTTGCGAAATTCGGAGGTCAGGATCAATTCAAGGAGGCATTCTCGAAGGCGAGTGCCGGCGTGTTTGGGTCGGGATGGGCATGGTTGGTTACATCCTCAGCTGGATTGGAAATTGTCGGCACGCCGAATCAGGACTCACCGCTCACGGCCGGGAAGTTCCCACTTTTGGGGATTGATGTCTGGGAGCATGCCTACTACCTGAAGTACCAAAATCGGCGTCCAGACTACATTTCCGCCTTTTTCAATGTGATCAACTGGGATGAAGTAAACCGCCGTTTCAAGTCCGCCTGAGTCAGAAATAGATCACACACACGAGCCGGAAAGGTATCCCCTTTCCGGCTTTCATCTTGACCTCACATCATTCGATGAGTATCTAATTCATACCGATAGGTATTAGGTACTCATCACGTTGACGCCCCACACGGAGGTGCTCAGATGCTCAAATGCGTGCGTATCGTCTCAGCAGTCTTTCTTCTCACTCTTGCCGCAGCTCCATCGCAAGGAGCGACCGACGCTGCGATTCCGGATGTCGTCTCTGTACAGGAAGCAACCCTCGAAGTTGGTGTGTCACGTCCTGTTCGGATTGCCCTCACCAATGACCGGATTACCGTCGCCTTCAATTTCGGATTGGTTTTCAATTCCGTCGATTCTGGATTTGCAAAGTATGATTCGGTTGTCTTTATCGGCCGGATGGGGAGCCCGAATATTTTGAATCTTCGACTCGGTGGCGGCGTGAATGTAGACGGTGTTTCTCCCGATACGATTGTGACCAGTGCCTTTCTTGCCGGTTCCGAAAAGCTCCCCTTGGGGCCCGGTTCTGGTGATCTCTACGCGGTCTACCTGACTGGACTTCGCCCGGGTCTCATGCAAATTACCAATGGATTTCTGCCTCCCGGTGGGGACTTTGCCATGATCGAGAAGATCGGCGATTTCAACACCGATTTCTACTTCCCCGGATTTACCGGAAGGACCATTACGGTCAGCCCAGCTGGAACACTTGTCTGCGGAAATGTTGATGCCTCCCCCGACGCCAGTGTCGATATCGGCGATCTGACGCAGTTGGTTGACTTCCTCTTTATCTCATTTGCAACACCTCCCGGCATAGGTGCTGCAAATGTAGATGGCTCTCCGGATGGCTCAGTCGACATAGGTGACCTGACAGTTCTTGTTAATTTCCTCTTCAATCAGGGAACGGTCAGTTGCTGATATAGCAAAGAGATGAATTTGCAGAAAAAAGTAAGGCCGACAAGAACTCTTGTCGGCCTTTTCAATTCTATCCGAGTCGTTTTTGGATCAACTCTTAGTCAATGATTTCTTATCGGCGTGAAGCTTTGTGAAGCTCTCGTTCGAGATCACATAGTACCAGGCGGCAAATCGGCTACCGAGGAAATTCGCAGCTTTCCGATTCTTTTCAACTGTCTCTTTCCACTGCTCCCAGACTGTCTGCTTCGTTCGATTTTCGCGATCGATATCAGTCAGAAGACTGTCCGGTTTCCCCTGATACGAAAGGTCTGATGGCTTCGGCGGCTCCTGCAATGAACTCGGATTGAACTGAGCCGAGAGGAAAAGATAGCGATTGTCACCACTCGCCGGAGTTGCTGTCGCGTCTGCTCCTGCCGTCAGTTCCAACCCACTACCCGGAGCAATTTCGCCAAAACGAAGGATATACATCGCTCCGTCGGTGGTGCTGAACTGCAATTCCCCTTCGTTGGAGAGGAGGATCCCCTGAGGTGTCAGGTAGTACCCCTTACTCTGAAGAGAGAGCACATCTGACTGAGAAATCTGCCCCAGTCCGACGCCACTAAGCAAGTCGGTCAGTCCTTTCGGTTTCGGACGCACTCCGACAATGACGAGTTCGTCGAGGGTCTTAAGAATATCATCCATGCGGGCAGAATCAGGACTTCCACTCCCTTTGGCGAATCTCCATTTGTCCCCATTCTTTTCTAATTCAACTGAGCCACGTTCATCGACCTGACCGGTACGTTCATTGATAGAATAATCACGAAGCATGATCTTGGTGATGCTGTTCTTTTCGACACGCAGCAGATCCCGTTCAATCCAGTCCTCAAATTTACTGGAAATCTCGACATCCATCTTTGCAAGATAGATGCGCTTCTGATCAGGGAGTCGAACAAATCGAAATCCAGACTTGCCGGGGACTTCGTTTCCAATAATCAAATCACTAAGAAGCTGTCCGGCCTGATCACGAAAGATGACACGCCGCCCTTTCCCATCTGCACCGGCTGCGGTCGCATCGGCAGGATCAAGAACACCACAACCAGCGTGCTCAGCAGGGGAATCGGATCGGATGTCATCCTTGATTACATCAATGACCCCAGCCGCGGTTTTGGCAAGTCGATCCTTTGCGTCAGCGGGATAGTCGTTGTGGGACGGGAGCGTCCACATGCCGTTTTTGAAGGTGACTTCGAACTTCGACGGAGCTCCGGCGGTCGGATCGAATTCCGTTATCTCAATCGAGGCCGCGCTGTTCGGGTCGGTAAAATTCGGATAGAACGCCTCCCCTTTGTCGGCAAACTGTTCCGGTTTCATCTGACGCGGCGCGGTTAGCCAGGCAAGGGCAACGAGGGCAACTGCTATTGCCGCAAGGGTGAGGGTCTTCTTATTCTGTTGTGCCAATGAGAGTGCCAACGAGGACATTCTACTTACTCCTCAGCCGCCGGGATGCAGCGGCACCTTCAAGTTCACGTTTTCTGCGTTTGACAAAAGTCATGATTCCAAGAATGAGAACGGGAATCGGCGGAATGAGCACCGCAAAAGCCTTGATTCGATTCTGAATCGCAACCACGGCCGCTGAGGCATCCTCCTTCGCTTTCGAAACGCGGGCATCACGCTGCTCTTCGATAGTCGATCGGGTCACTTCAAAGCGCCGGTTCTCAACTTCCTGAAGATTTTGCACCATGATCTGTTTGGTCTGTTCATCAAGATCAGCCCGATCACGAACGGCTGCGACATTCTGATTTAGTCGCTCCTGTGCCTGAGCC
>CAZFGK010000006.1:0-126790 GCA_964518635.1 uncultured Ignavibacteriales bacterium | reverse complement strand
GAAGATGAACCCTCATTCGCCTGATCCGGAAAGAAGGGGTTATTCAACAGACCCCCGCGGGTCGGGTTCCTGTGTTCTTAGAATCACTTACCAAGACGGACAGACGAGGGCGTCTGCCATGCACGGGAATCAAATCTCCCTTGACTTTTGTTACCTATCTACCGACAATTAGACTAATCCAGTTATCTGGAGGTGGATGGCGTAAGCCATCGGGCCCGCAAGGGCCTTTTTTATTATTAGAGCAATTTCTTTCCGAATATTCTCCCTCCTGATTGATCATATTTCCGAGCAAGAATTCCTACAATACTAGCTGCAAACGGAGCAAGTTTAGAAACCAATTGGTTGTCATTTAGAATCTCAGACTTGCTTGGATGGGCAATCAAATCCGCGAGTTGCAAGCCAGCAATATTGTTGGACTTTGGTTTTATTTTGAGTTGACGACTGGTCAATACTGATTGAATTCGATTACTTTGAAGATAGTGAGTCCCGCCGTTCCACAATCTCTCGAATGACAATTTGAGTCTCATGTCTTCACGTCCACCCCTGGATTCAGCCAATATATCCCCCCGTTGCATTTTTCTCTCAAGAAAGAACACATAGCGCTCGATGATTACTTCCAGACAGTAATGATACGGATCGTATTGCCAAGTTTTGTAGGACTCACTATGCCTTTTCTTGTCAATGCAAACAGTCACAACTGTATAATTCCATTTATCCAGGAGATTGAGGATCTCTTGGTCAAAAAGCTGCCTCGTCTGAATGTCAAGGAGTGACTCGAATGGAGGGTCCGCATTTATCATCTCCTTTCGGTGCAAGACTACCGGATCGTCTGGATGAGTGCGAAAGAAGCGAGCCTTGAGTGCCTCTAGATTAGGATGGATCGAGTCTCTCACATGATCAAGCTCGATAATGACGCCTGTTAAGCTCAGAAATCTATGATTCGGATTAGTTGAACTCGCTAAGTCAGAATTCCCTGACTCATCAATGTACATTCGAAATTTCGACTTATGCTCAGATATATTCATACCCTCTAAAACGCACCCACTCCCAACATCACCAACGTACACCCCTCCACCACTTCTATCCCTGCAGCGCGCAGTTTTTGCATAAGCTCCGGATTCTCTGAGCCGGGATTGAAAATCACTCGACGGGGTGCAAGGGCGATGATTCGTTCATACTCATTCGCAGAAATCTCCGGCCCCACATACATCGTCAGAGTGTCAACTCTTTCAGATATTTCAGCAAGGGTACGTTTCGATTCGATCCCTTCGATCACTAACCCCGCCGGATTCACCGGAATCGGATGAAAGCCATGTGAAGCAAGCATTTTCACGGCGCGATTACTATAGCGCTCCGGCTTCTGTGATGCCCCCAGCACTGCGACATTCGCGCCGGGTGCAGCTTTGGTATTTGCAGACATTCCCTATGCGACTTTCTCCGTGCGTCGTTTCGCAGGAATCAACCCCGGCAGAATCGGCAGGATATTATTCGGATCGAATTTCACTTTCGCTTTGCGGGCATAGACTGCATCGGTGGCGGTGTCTCGCTCATCGAAGACTTCAAAAAATTTCTCCCGCTCAATGGCATTCATCCGCAGATCGGCATATTCATCGAGTGCGGTCGTCGGCACTACTCTGAAACTTGCACTGACAACAAATCCAAGCAGTCCCCATGACGGTGCGTAAAATTTTACTATATCATACCCTGCTACCGATTTGAAACAGATCGAACCGGGAGTGATTATTTCTCCGGTAGGAGTAACTATCTCAGCGCGAATCAGATATTTCTTGATGGGGATCGTCAGCTTGCGCATCGAGCCGGAGATATTGATCGCAATCGCACCTCCAATAGAACCGACATACGGAAAAAGTGAAACCGGCAGAAAGAGATTGCTGGCAGCAAGATCAAGATTGAGTTCGCGTAGCGGATAGCCGGAGCCGACGGTCACGAAGTAATCCTCCGGCGCGACTTCGATCAGCTTATTCAGCCGATCTGTCCGGACAACAATCATCGATTCGAACGGCTCCCCAAGCGGGTCGATGTTGTTTCCGTAGCCGGTGATGTAAATCTGCGAGCGTTCCCGGTTTGCCAGTTTGAAAAGCTTTGCCGCTTCGGCGGCTGTTTCGGGATGAAAGGTCGCGATCCCTTTTTGCCAGGTGAGACGGTCGGACGGGAATTCCGATTCGATGACGTTGAGAAACTGAGCGAGTCGTTTACGGTCGTACATGCAGATAAGCTATATGCTGACGCGTTCTGGTCAAGGGAGCTTGTTGCGGTCGGTTTACAGCCGTGCAAACTGAGACGATATTCCCGTATGGCACCCCCACGTTGGCAAATCATGGTTGGCGATCTTCTGTTGTTCGTCCTCTCTGGACTACTTGCCTGTGTTCCGTTCGTTCCTGCAATCTCACTCTGGGGTTTTCAACATGCCGCATTCCTGCCGGATGTATTGCGATATCTCCCAGTCATAGGTTTTGCACTGATGCTACTGGTCTGGTTGACTCCAAAAACTGCTGATACAATAGTCGTCACTCTCGATCGGAACTTCGTCAACACACACTGGTATGTGCATCTGATATTTGCAGCGTTGATAGCGGCGATTGGATTACTCCTCCCTGTTCCGACCCATTTTCTCGGCGACGGCTACACTGTGATCAATTCATTGAGTACGCCAGCACCATTCATCTGGTCGTATAGTGCGCCGGGGGTAGTTCTCCTGCTCAGAGCGGTGCAGTTCCTCGGTGGTGGAATGTCTGCGGACACGAGTATGTTTGCTTTGCGCACTCTTTCTGCGGTGTCGGCTGTTCTCTTTGTGATTAGTGCGTTTAGTGTAGGGAAACATGCAGGAGCAACCGCCGCGCATCGCGTTGTGATTTCCTTTGCTCTATTGCTCACGCCGCTGGCGATCTTCTGGTTCGGTTATGCGGAGCATTATCCACTCGTTGCCAGCGCATTGATCTGGTGGGGATATTGTCTGATCAAATTCCAGGCGCTTTCATGGCAAACAATCTCAATGACGGCAGTCGTAGCCACACTCTTTACTCCGCTTGCACCGATTCTCCTGCTACCGTTTATCGCAGCATGGCTGGAGAAAAAACGAAATCGCAGCGTTACTTCACCCTTGTTCAACCCGAACACTTTCCTCATTGCAGTCGCAGCCGCAACAGTGGCGACTCTACTCATTGCTGCGGTGAGTTCCATGAATCTGGCTACTCGTGGGTATTCACTAGTGAGCGCACTTTCCGGTTCACGCGATGCGCTATTCAGTCTGTCGTTTTGGGAGGATCGTCTCAACTTACTGCTTCTCTGTTTTCCCCTGCTCATGGTAGCTGCATTCTGGCAACGAAAAGAGAGTAAGCTGTTTTCAATGCAACTACCTATTGCCGCTCTATTCTGTTTGGTCGGATTTTTCTCACTTAATGCAGTGCTGGGTGTGGCGCACGATTGGGATCTGCTGTCAGTTTTTCTTGTTCCGATATACTTACTCACTCTGACTGAACTAGATACTGCGGTGTTGGATTCAAAGCGCACACTTGCGGCGATAATCTTTGCGATGGCACTTACACTTAGCTTTGTAGCTGTACAGCTCAACGAATCAGCCGCCGTCGCTCGACATCACTCCCTCCTTGTCAATAACCATTCGAAAACCGGAATGGGTTGGCGGACGCTGGAGAAGTACTACGATGCAAACGGCGACACTGACCGTGCGGGAGAAATCGCTCGTGAGGCGATGCACTATTTCCCCGGAGATGCGCTTCGTGCGCAGATCAGACAGAAAATTGCCGAGGAGGATTTTCAGGAAGCATTTCGTTTATCGCAGCGGCTCATGATCGAAGAGAGAAATGCCGATGCCTACCTCCTGCGTGGACTATCCCTGAGTGGGCAAGGACTCTATCGTCAAGCGTCAGCAGATATCGATTCTGCCTTGCAGATGAACAAGACATTGACTGAAGCAATTCTACATCGAGCAGAATTATTTCTTGGAGAAGGCCGTTATGACACTGCGATGGTACTTCTGCGGGAGGTAGCGAAGGACCAATCGTTCAGAGCGAATGCTCTTGAAGCCCTCGCATATAGCTGGTATCAGTTACGCATTCCTGATTCTCTGATCGCCACCGCCCGACTGATTCGTGAAAAACATCCGAACTCTCCAATGGTGAATCTCGCCTTTGTTGATTATTCACTTCGACGCGGAGATACCACCGATGCGCGAGAATATCTCGCCCTCTTTGAACAGCACGGTCGTTACTTCACGGAGTATGAGGACGTTCTGAACTACTACGCACCAATTGTCGGACTCAAGTTGAACTCCGCTTCGGATTCAGCCACTTCATCTCACAAATAATCAATAAAAAGCGGCCCGGTCTTTCGACCGAGCCGCTTGATATGCAAACAAATTGGTGAGGAAGAACTAAGCCAATGGCCTAGTACATGTCTCCCATGCCGCCCGGGCCACCCGGCATCTGCGGGGCTCTCTTCTCTTCCGGTTTGTCAACGATGACACACTCGGTAGTAAGAAGAAGACCGGCAATCGACGCCGCGTTTTCAAGCGCAGTGCGAGTTACCTTGGTTGGATCGATCACACCCGACTTCATCAGGTCTTCATAGACATTGGTCAGCGCATTGTAACCGAACGAAGCACCCTTCTCCTGAAGGACCTTATCGATCACGATGCTGCCTTCAACACCTGAGTTGAACGCAATCTGACGCATCGGCTCTTCGAGAGCGCGACGGACGATCTTGATACCGACCATCTCTTCTTCGTCGGCCTTGAGAAGATCAAGCACCTTCTGCGTACGAAGGAGCGCGACGCCACCACCCGGAACGATACCCTCTTCGACTGCCGCACGAGTTGCATGCAGCGCGTCTTCCACGCGGGCTTTCTTTTCTTTCATTTCGGTTTCGGTTGCAGCACCGACATTGATCACGGCCACACCGCCAGCCAACTTGGCAAGACGTTCCTGCAGCTTTTCGCGATCATAATCAGAAGTGGTATCTTCGATCTGCTTACGGATCTGCGCAATACGACCCTGAATTTCCTTCTTGTCGCCAGCACCTTCAACGATGGTAGTGTTATCCTTGTCGATGGTCACCTTCTTGGCGCGGCCAAGATCGGCGAGCACGGCATTATCAAGCTTGAAGCCGAGTTCTTCGGAGATCACACGCCCCTTGGTAAGGACGCTGATATCTTCGAGCATCGCCTTACGACGATCACCAAAACCCGGCGCCTTGACGGCAGCGACTTTCAATGTGCCGCGGAGCTTGTTCACGACGAGAGTCGCGAGGGCTTCCCCTTCGATATCTTCGGAGATAATCACGAGGGAGCGACCGGCCTGAGCCACCTTTTCGAGAACCGGAAGGAGATCCTTCATGTTCGAAATCTTCTTGTCGTGGATGAGAATATACGGATCATCAAGAACCGCTTCCATGCCATCGGCATCAGTCACGAAATACGGCGAAACATAGCCGCGGTCGAACTGCATACCTTCGACGACATCAAGAGTGGTTGATGCCGTCTTGGATTCTTCGACAGTGATGACGCCATCCTTGCCGACTTTTTCCATCGCTTCGGCAATCAGATCGCCGATTTCTTTATCGTTGTTGGCGGAAATGGTGCCAACCTGCGCGATTTCGAGCTTACCCGAAACCGGCTTGGACATCTTCTTGATCTCTTCAGTAATGACCGCAACGGCCTTGTCGATACCTCGCTTGATCGCCATCGGATTGTGACCAGCAGTCACGTTCTTGAGACCTTCACGGAAAATCGCCTGAGCGATGATCGTGGCGGTGGTAGTACCGTCACCAGCAACGTCAGAAGTCTTGGAAGCAACTTCCTTGACCATCTGCGCGCCGATGTTTTCAAAATGATCTTCCAGTTCAATTTCCTTGGCGACAGTGACACCATCTTTGGTGACGGTCGGCGAACCGAACTTTTTGTCGATGGCGACATTACGGCCACGTGGTCCGAGAGTCACCTTGACTGCATCGGCGAGCTTGTCGACACCGGCCTTGAGCTTGGTGCGAGCAGTCGAGTCAAATTCAATCAGCTTTGACATTTCTGTTTTTCTCCAGTTTTCTTGTCGTGTTCAAACTTTTCAGGGCATTGGCGCATTTCCAGAAGAAGCGCAACCAAAAATCCCGGACATTCTGCAAACTCAGAGCGGACAATGCCGCCCGCGCTGCGGGTTAGCCCTTCGCGATCACCGCGAAGATATCCGACTCACGCATGATCAGGACTTCAGTCCCACCAATGGAGACTTCCGTGCCGGAATACTTGCCATAGAGCACGCGGTCACCCTTCTTGACTTCAAGCGGGATCTTCTTCCCATCTTCGGTCACGCGACCGGTGCCGACTTCCATGATTTCACCTTCCATCGGCTTTTCCTTGGCCGTGTCCGGGATGATGATTCCACCCTTTTTCGTTTCCCCTTCGAGGAAGGGCTTGACCACGACGCGATCGTGGAGTGGCTTTACATTCATTGTGTGTACCTCCGTAGTACTTCTATTGGTTTTCAGTTTTCTATCTTGTTCTTGCTGCCAACCGGGCAGCGATTCTATCTCAAATGTCAGTTGAAATCAGACTGAGCCATCCTGTTAGCACTCGCTAATCATGAGTGCTAACGAAATACTACACTTTTAACGTCCAAACTGTCAAGGAGTTTCAGCTTTTGAGGGAAAAGATTGTGAAAAAGAGCACAAGGAAGTCTGCCGCACAAGTGGTGGCAGAGACTCTAAGATATTACCACAAATAGACTTATGTGATTATCAATATCTGCCAATCTATGCCAGAATGGCATATCCCGACGACAAGAGCGGAGTAGCTATGACTTCCCACCGAGCTACCGAACGATGTGGTGGCGAATCCCTTCGGAGGTCAGGAATGACTCTGCGTCTGGGCCTTGCAGCATCGCCAAAGTCGAGAACAGACCGGCTTCGAGACAATTCGAGCCAATGACCGTTACACTTCGAGGGGAGTTTTCGACCGGCCAGCCGGTCTTCGGATTCAGGATATGGCTCAGTCGGCGGCCATCCATGAGACAATAGCGACGAGCATCCCCACTTGTCGCGACACCGCCGTTTGAGATACGGACTTCACCGAGGATTCCGTCAGGGGAATGTTGAACTATTGTTTCAGGCGATTCGATTCCCACATTCCATTCCCGAATTTTTCCGAGTGGCGAGATCACGCGCACATCCCCGCCGAAATTGACCAGCAATGGAATCCGGAATGCTTCGGCAAGCATCTGCGCGACACGATCGACCGCATACTCTTTTCCGATTCCGCCAAGATCAATTTCCATTCCCGCGGGCATTCGAAACGAATTCGAATCGAGTGAGACTTTCTCCCAGCCAATCATGCGCAGCAAACTCGAAATCTGATTCGTATCAGGAGTGAATTCTGCTCCCTCAAATTTCCACGCTCGCCTGAGAATACCTGAGGTGATATCGAACATCCCATCGCTGACCTCAAAACATTTCGCTGCGAAGTGTAGCAATTTGTAGGTCTCTTCATCAATCGACACACGTTTTCCTTTGGCGTGATTGATCTGATGCACGATGCCATCATTGCGATAGCGGCTGAATTTTGATTCGATACGAAATGCTTCTTGAGTGGCAATCTCGGCTGCTTGCATGAATAACTCGTGGGCGGCAGACCTCCCGGTCTGCCCCTCTACTGAATTATTCATTGGCACCGCCAGATGCACTTCACACGGCGATGCCATCGCCTGAAAATGAATGACACCGAAATCGCCGCGTTCTTCGAGTCTATACTTCGAAGATCGGGCCAACTCTGATTTCTTAGAAGCTACATTGAGGATCGTGCCTGACATCTACCGACAAGTATCGGCGGGATGAGGCTATTTCTTTTCAAGGAACTTATAGATTGGGCAATGATCTCTGGAAGTTGCTTCGACATGCTCAGCATGAAGAATAAATGGGCATTCAATTCAATCGTATTGATCAGTCAAATTGATCGAGTCTTATCGATCCCTCCAACATCCTCACCCTGAGCCTGTCGAAGGGTCTTCTTGCGCAAAGACTATTCCTTTTCCGGCATTACCAGCCCCGGGCTTTTCGCTGCTGCCAGCAAGACTTTCTTGAGTGTCGGCAGATGCAGGTCTTCGAGCTTTTTGAATCGTATGCAGCTTTTCCCCACGCTCACTTTACCAAGTGCATCTTTGTGCTTCTCAGCGATATAGACCCCTTTATCAAGAGCGCAGACATAGATGCTCATGTATTGTTTCTGACTCGCCATCGCGATCACCGGCCAGTCAATCAATTCTTTCTTGTAGTTCTTGTACTTGAAGGATCCGTAGCCGAGCATGTTGTACGAGAAATGCGGTTTGAATTTCGGCGCAGCCTTCTGAATGAAGTTGTGCAGAAAAAGAAACGCCTCTTGTCGTTCTTTCGGGACTGATGCTAGATACCCCTCGACCGTTTTCGCATTGACTGGTTTGAACATGTTCATAGGGCGGAATATAAATATGCCGATTGAGTTTTTGCAATCACAAGGTCGGCGTGAAATTCGTGAAATTCCTGTAGGGCGGTACCCCGCCGTCCAAACAGCCAAACGGGCAAAAAAATGGGACGGAGATGATGGCGGGTACCAAAGCGAACCCGCCCTACAAGACAGAGAATTGTGACCATTGCATTCATTTTCGCTGACAGGTTCTGACAGTGCGCATCCCAATATTTGCCGCATGTCCAAACTCCGGCGATTTTTTGCATCCGGGCAAATCTGTTTCGTAACCACGGTCACACATGATCGCCAGCCGATCTTGATTGAGAATATCGACATTCTGAAACAGGCGTATCGAGCCACTCGAAAAGCCCGCCAGTTTGAAATCATCAGTTGGGTCGTGATGCCCGATCATATTCATGCGTTGATCCATTGTCCGAATGGGGATTTCTCAATGGCGATGACGATCTTCAAGCGATCATTCGCCTATTGGTACAAATTACGGACAAATCAGACTGGCCGTGTCTGGCAACACCGATTCTATGACCACATTGTGCGAGCGGAATCGGAGATACCAAAGATACGAGATTACATGCACTTGAATCCAGTACGGCGAGGGTTGGTGAATGTGCCGGAAGCATGGCCGTGGTCATCGATGAGAAGACGACGAATCGGCTGATGCTTCCCTCCATTTTTCTTCTCTTGTTGGGCGGGTCAGTTTCTGCTCCGCCGTCCGCTCTTCCAATTACGCTTCTCTTGTAGGGCGGGTCAGTTTCAACTCCGCCGTCCGCTCTTCCAATTACGCTTCTCTTGTAGGGCGGGTCAGTTTCTGCCCCGCCGTCCCACGTCATCATTAGTCCACACGAACAATGCAATCTGCTGTGCCGCAATTGAACCGGTCCAAACCGGCAAGATATCAAGATGTATAGAAAAGATGGCGGGGCAGAAACTGACCCGCCCTACAAGATGTTGGATGTTATGCGGTGCGGGATGCGTCCACCCGGATGAATGATGGGGATGATGGAGATGCGGTGGCGGAGGGATGTTCGGGGGGACATTTTCCGTGGACGGCAGACGCCGCGGCGGGCTCGTCTGCCCCTGTTGTGAAAAATTCACGGGAACCCGGGGCAAGCCCGCAGGCCACATGACTAACATTTGAGTTTATTAAACATTTCTTCCCATGCGGGAATCGGAATTCTGCCACCATTGCCAGCACGAACATCCGAAAGTACGCTACACAGGCATCTTGATCTCTGCGCTCCATCTCCTTCCGAAATGAACCGCTTCCTGCATCCGTAGATTCTATTGGCAATTGCCTCAATTTCGTCATTAGAATAGCTGCTTAATGAATTCATGAGTATTGCAGCGTGTTGAACGTTTTGGGGATTCCTAGAGCGCGAGCCGAAGTAACTGACAAAGGAATCTCTGCCAATATTGATGACGTCCACCATAGCGCTAACAATTGCGGCAAGTTCAGCCCAATTTTGTAGTGGTAGTTGTTGCACAGCCTTCCTCTCTCATCTCAGGTTGCAAATGACCTTTGCTTCTGTCTGCTTGAAAAATTCTTTGAACTCCAGGGCGATACCAAGGGTCACAAGTCCTATGGCTTTCTTCTAAACCAACGATCTATAAGGTATGTAAGAACAGCAAGAACACATATGAAGATATATTTCCTCAAAAAAGTCAAAATGCCATCAAGTTTATCAAGTACACCTCTGGAGTTGTCTTGATAAAGCATGACTGCAAGGATGACCAAACATAGGAGGACAACTACTTTGCCGGTTTCTGTCTTATGCAATAACTCGAACAGGCCGTCAACCCATGTTCTTCCATCAGTTCGTCCTGCAAGTCCGGATGACAAATCATTGCCTCTTAAAGAATCAAAATCTCTTCCGGTATAGTCTTCTCTAACAGGTGCTCCGGGTTCGGGGATGAAACTAGATTCTGTATCCCTCTGTACGAGTCCGGTCGCGTCCTTTGCTTGTGCAGCAAAGTGGGGACCGACCATAAACCCTTCTGACCATACATCCTTCTGTGAGATACCAGCTGATCGTTTTTTCTTTTTGGACATCGCCACATTACTTCTTTTGCAGAAGGAGTGATCTTATTCTATTTTTCATGACAATAAGGTCTCGTGAAAATTCAACAACCATCCTAGACACATCACTAACCTTAAGGGAAGATTCTGGTCGAGTCCAATAATCCATATCGACAAAGATTGCAGACTCTGGCCAATCTTCGGTTTCGTCTTCTTGCTGTGGCTTGAATATCTCCTTGCTTTGATGAGATTCAATTGGTCCTATCATAAAATTGATGGTGCCACCCTTGTGCTTGATGGTGAGTGGTAGCCCAATATCCACGATTTCACCGTCAAAGATTTTCTTGGCGTCATCAGATGCATCCGCAAAAGAGAGACGGAATCTCTGAAGTAATTCTTCAAAAGACGTTCTGTCGTGAAGCAAGTATAGAATTCTGCAGCCGATTCGTTCTACATACAAATCCTCTTCAAAGACCTTAATCTTACTCAATACGTCTAGGAACTTCTTGGCTTGATCAGAAAAGTAGTTATCCGTTGGAGAATTGACTGCTGTAAAACCCGCATTGCGAAAAGACAGAAAAGCGTGTCTCGAACGCGAATCGTCCTGTAAATCGATTCTGTTTGAATCGACTTTCCAGTTTGCAAGGTTTAAAGTGTTGGCTAGACCCTCAGTTAGTTCTCCGCGATAGTCCAGAACTCGCGCTCGCGGTTTAAAGCGAATTTCTAGAAGTGATCTATTGATTTCCATTCTCTTATCCTCCAATAGATACGAACCACAAAGTGTTACCAGTTTAGTGGTTTCAAATGTGCAAAAGAACTGGATATGCCCTAAAGAGGTTCGCCTTGAATGTCGAGGAAAGATGATTTTCTTGCTCATAAATGTCAATCACTTCCTCCTCTCCACGTCCTTGCTCTCCCCCCTCCCCCTACATAGCTTGGGGCGAAAGCCCCTATGTCATACGCCAATTTTGTTCATCTGCATACCCACTCGCAGTACTCCCTTTTGGACGGGGCGTGCCGCATCGATCAGGTCATCGCCCTGGCGCAGGAATATCGCATGCCGGCGGTGGCCCTCACTGATCACGGCAACCTCTTCGGCGCGATAGAGTTCTACAAAGCAGCCCGTCGCGCCAAGATCAAACCGATCCTCGGCTGCGAAGCATACGTGGCGGGCGGCAGCCGTTTCGAACGTCGCCCGTCGAATGCTTACCCCGATGGCGGCTTCCATCTGGTGCTGCTGGTCAAAAATCTCGAGGGGTATCAGAACCTGATGAAACTCGCCAGCGCGGCCTATCTGGAGGGGTTCTATCACAAACCGCGCATCGACAAAGAACTCCTGCGCAGATATTCCGGCGGCCTGATTGCGACATCGGCTTGTCTGAAAGGCGAAGTCAACTGGCGTCTGACTCGCGGCGAAACTGATCAGGCAGTGTTTGTTGCGAATGAACTCGAAGAGATTTTCGGTAAAGGAAATTTCTATCTCGAAATTCAGGATCACGGCATCACTCTTGAGCGGCAGTTACTACCGAAAGTGATCACGCTGCATCGGGAGACAGGTATTCCTCTCGTCGCCTCGAATGATTGCCACTATCTGAAGAAGACACACTCGCGCGCGCATGAATGTCTGCTCTGCATCCAGACCGGCAAGACGATGGATGATCCGCAGCGGATGAAATTTGACACTGATCAGGTCTATTTCAAGACGCCGGAAGAGATGCAGACGCTCTTTGGAGAATATCCCGACGCACTAAGCAACACCGTTGAAATTGCCGAGCGATGCAATCTCGAACTTGAGATGGATCGGCCGCTGCTCCCTCGTTTTCAGGTGCCGTCGAATTACAAAACAGAGGCCGACTATCTGCTTGATCTGTGTGAAGCGGGGATGGCCGAGCGATATCCGGTGATAACGGAAGAGATTCGTGCGCGATTGGAATACGAGCTCGGCGTCATCAACAAGATGAACTACGCCGGATATTTCTTAATCGTGCGAGATTTCTGCGAGCAGGCGCGCAAGATGGGGATCTCAGTCGGGCCGGGGCGTGGATCAGCGGCGGGGTCATTGGTCGCGTATGTGCTGCGAATTACCAATGTCGATCCGATTAAGTTTGAATTGCTGTTTGAGAGATTTCTGAATCCTGAGCGCATCTCGATGCCAGATATCGATATCGATTTTTCTGATCGCGGCCGCGATCAGATTATCAAGTATGTCATCGAAAAATACGGCGCCGATAATGTCTGCCAGATTGTAACTTTCGGGACGATGGCGGCGCGATTGGTTGTGCGCGATGTTGGTCGGGTGATGGGAATGGCCTACGGCGATGTCGACAAGATCGCGAAGATGATTCCCTCCACGATAGGTATCTCCCTCGACGAAGCAATAGCACAGGTGCCTGAACTGCAGGCGATGGAAAAATCGAATGTGCAGATCAAGGAATTGCTCGCGCATTCACGCGTTCTCGAAGGGCTGGCACGGCATTGCTCGACTCACGCTGCCGGAGTAGTGATTGCGCCGACAGCGTTGACCGATTATGTCCCTCTCTGCCGCGCTGGCGGCGAAGAAGTGATCACTCAGTATGACATGAAGATGGTCGAGTCGATTGGTCTGTTGAAAATGGACTTCCTCGGTCTGCGCACGTTGACGGTGCTTGATGACACCATCGCATTGCTCAAACGCTCGAATGCGAATTACACCGTCGATCTTGATAATCTTGATCTTGAAGACCCCGAAGTCTATGCCCTCTTCGCCCGCGGTGAGACCGTCGGGATATTCCAGTTTGAATCGCCCGGGATGCGCGACTATCTACGTCGATTGCAGCCGACATCGTTCACTGACCTGACGGTGATGAATGCCCTGTATCGTCCGGGGCCACTCGATTCTGGAATGATTGATGTCTATATCAATCGGAAAAATGGTCGCGAAGAAGTCAAATTCCTGCATCCGATTTTGGAAAATATTCTCGGCTCAACCTACGGCGTGATTGTTTTTCAGGAGCAGGTTCTTTCAATCGCGAATAAGCTCGCCGGATATTCACTCGGTCGCGCAGACTTGTTGCGTAAGGCGATGGGAAAGAAAGACGCCGAGCTGATGGCGCAGCAGAAGGCGGAGTTTCTTGCTGGTGCCAAGTCGATGAATATCGCGGATGAGATCGCGATTGAGGTTTTCAATCAGATCGAAACCTTTGCGCGCTACGGATTCAACAAAGCACATTCAACCTGCTATGCATTTGTAGCATACCAGACGGCGCACATGAAAGTGCATCATCCTGCTGAATTTATGGCGGCGATGCTCACCTCAGAAATGGGGGACTCGGGTCGAGTCAATGTCTTGCTCGAAGAATGCCGTCGCATGAAAATTCAGGTTTTACCACCGGATGTGAATGAATCGGCATTTGATTTTACCGTGATTGGCGGCGCGATTCGTTTTGGTTTGCAGGCAGTGAAAAATGTCGGTGAGAATACTGCCCGAGCAATTACTGAAGCCCGCAACGACGGTCCTTTCACCAGTGTCGCCGAACTCAGCGGACGGATCGAACCGAAGATGCTCAATCGCCGCGCTCTCGAATCGCTTGTTGCCAGTGGCGCGACCGATACAATAAAAGGGCATCGCTCGCAAAAATTTCTGATCGTGGAGCCGTCTTTGGAGTACGGGCACAAAGTCTTCGCGCAAAGTGGTGTCGCCGATCTTTTCTCACTCGCGGGAGGTGCACCGGCGAGAGTCGAACCCGCTTTGCCCCCTCTTGATGAATGGCCGACCGGTGATAAAATGGCGCGCGAAAAAGAGGCGCTCGGATTTTATCTGACTGGTCATCCGCTGGATCGATTCCGGAGTGAACTCCCTATGTTCACCACCTGCAGTATTGCCGAGCTTGCCTATCGTCAGGATGGGAAGGATGTCACCGTCGGAGGGATTGTGCTGGCGGTCAAAAAGAAGCTGGATAAAAAGGGGAATACCATGGGGTTTGTTACCCTGGAAGATTTCTCCGGCCAGACGGAACTGGTGGTCTTCTCCAGTTGTTTTGAAAAAGCCCGGGAATTTCTTGATGCCGATTCGTTGGTCCTGGTTACCGGGCGTCTCTCGATTCGTGAGGGGGACAGCCCGAAAGTGGTCGCCAATGAGATTGTCCCGCTGGAACGGGTGACCCAGAAGTATGACTGCCAGTTGGTAGTCAAGATTACCTCCGCCAGTGAAGAGCAGCTCGATCGGGTTTGCGGCTGGCTGGATCAGCAAAAAGGGGACTCGCCGGTCATGTTCGTGGCTCGCGAAAACGGTTCTGAAGTGTATATTAGTTCGAAGAAATACCGAGTGAATCTCGATTTTGCCCTGCTGGAACGTCTCAAAGGGGCGCTCGGCGATGCTGGTGCTTACATCTGGCCGATTAACAGCCGAGCAGACCAGAACCCGGCTTCGACGCAAAGATGGCAACGACAATCGTGAGAGCATTTTACAGAGAAGAGATTTAGAACGACTGCCGATATTTGAAAGTGAGATGATCAACGCAATGCACCAAATGAAACGACTGACAAGATGGGCAGGATCACCTGTGTTGGTACTCGCCCTTTGCGCGATCATCATCCACCCCCTCCATGCCCAGAATACTCCATCCAAAAACCAGACCGGCACCGCCACCACGGATCAACAGAAACCGACCCCCGGGAAAAAAGCGGTCGCCACGAGCAAACGGGTGATCGACCCGAAGAAAATCACCTGGCTGAATTTTTCGGACGGGCTGAAGTATGCGCGAGCCGAGAAGAAGCACGTATTGCTCGATTTCACTGCCTCCTGGTGTGGCTGGTGCAAGAAGATGGATGCGGAGACCTTCGCCGATTCGACCGTGATCAAAATGATCAATACCCATTTCATCCCGGTCAAAGTCTGGAGCGATTCAGAACAGAAGCTCGATATTGACGGCTATCTCGTTCCTGAGTCAGCGATTTCACAGGAGATGTTCAAAGTGCAGGGATTGCCGACATTCCATTTTCTACGTCCGACTGATCAAAAAATGGTGCGCGGATTCTCCGGTTATCGTCAGCGGGATGATATGCTCAAGGCACTTGAATTTGTGAAAGATGAAATGTACGATACCACGAAAGCAAAAGCTAAATCAGGCGCAACCACTGGTAAGGGTTGATTCCAGATTGTTTTAGATTATCAAAGAATAGCATCAATGCAACTGACAGGAGTTCTCTTCGCGTGAAGCAGATAGTCAAACTTTATTCCCTCTCTATCATTCTGACGCTCTCATCTGCCTTCCTGTTCTCTGGCTGTTCACAGAAACAGAGTGATACGCAGCCGCAGTCGCAAAATACGCCAACGACTCAAGCAGAAACTGCTGCGCCGAGTACTACTACATC
This sequence comes from uncultured Ignavibacteriales bacterium, assembly GCA_964518635.1. Classification (GTDB taxonomy): domain Bacteria; phylum Zixibacteria; class MSB-5A5; order GN15; family FEB-12; genus CAZFGK01. The sequence continues at coordinate 110,939 of CAZFGK010000006.1, read as the reverse complement.
GACGGACACATCCGCCATGGCAGCAGAGACTCCAGATCAGACAGCAGGTGGAACAGAATCAGGGACAGTTACGCAAGAACCGGCAGCGACTCAATCCGAACCAAAGAGTACGCAGTCGAAGTTCGTCAATATCCCTTCCAATTTGCAATTCACGGTCAGTGATCCGGATGGGAATCTTCGCCAGTCGCAATCATGGTTCACCGGCGGACCGGTGGTTTTGAATTTCTGGGGGACCTGGTGTCCGCCCTGCCGTCGCGAAGTCCCGGCACTGGTGCAGATCAATAATGAATTCGCTCCTAAGGGAGTGAAGATGGTCTCTTTGTCGTACAATGACCCACCTATGAAAGTGAAGCAGTTCGTAGAAGCCAATGGCATGAACTGGGAGCAGGTACTGGTCAATCAGGATCAGGTGATGGCGTTCGGGATCGAAGGATTCCCGACGACGATCTTCTATACCAAAGAAGGAAAAGAACTGGGGCGTCTGGTTGGCGGACGGAGCCACGATGATTTCCATCGGGCCTTTTCAATGCTTGTCAATTAGCATATACTCTCCTGTCGGATGATCGACATGGATAGGAGTATTTGATGCTCAGATTAATTTCTAAGTTCGTATCTCTACTGGTGATGATTGCTGTTCTGGCTGGTTGTAATCAGTCATCCCCGACTGATCAGCAATCTGAAAACCAGACTGCAACACCGGTCGCAATACCTGAAAATCTCAAGTTCACCGTCCATGATCTTGACGGAAATCCGGTCGCATCGGAGTCCTGGTTTACTGGCGGCGCAGTGGTAGTGAATATCTGGGGAACGTGGTGTCGCCCCTGTCGCACGGAGGTCCCTGCCCTTGCCCAGCTGCACAAGGATTTTGCCGGATCAAGACTTAAACTGGTCTCGATCTCAAGTGGTGACACACCAGAACAGGTCAAGAATTTCGCAGCAGAGTTTCGGATGGAGTGGGAGCAAACCATGGCCACCGATGAAGCACTTGAACAGCTGAATTTTGGCGGTGCATACCCCACCACGATCTTCTTCGCCCCGGACGGAACCGAACTTGGTCGGCTGGTCGGATCAAGAAGCTACGAAGTCTTCTACCCGACCTTTGCCTTGCTGGCCAACAGCACCAATTAGCTAACTCGATTCAGTACTAGAAAAACAAATGCTTCCGACATCACCTGGATGTCGGAAGCATTTTTATTTCTATCGTGACAACCAATGGAAGTCGTGTAAGGGGTCCTCTGTTAGTTCGGCGAGACGATTCCTGCCTTCTGATCTTCCTGCTTCTTCTCCTGCTGTTCTAATAGCACCAATTCCTGTCGCAGGCGTTTTGCCGCGGCAGTATCGGTTTCAATCTCGGCCATTCGACCAATCGCTTTCTTGATTTCCGGATTCAGGCGATAGACACCATCAATCACCGGGAAATATTCTGCGCCATATACTCCGCTCAGTGAGCGATAAGCGGCGGTGCGGACATTCTTGTCATCGTTCAGCATCTGCGAAAGTACCCAGGAACGAATCTGGTTGCGAATCTCCGGCGTGGTGTTCAGCTCCCCTCTGGTCATACCGCCGATTGATTCGAAACCGTAGATCGCGCAGCGAGTGCCGACCGTATCGAGTCCAGTACAGAGTGCGAAGGCGGCATCCGCCCCCTTGGCATTCAGAACATGCACGAAAGAGAGAGTTCGAATATCTTCCGGCTGTGAATGATCAGAGAAGAATTTTTCCGCGATCGGAGTCACCTGCGGGTTCTTCGGATCGACACGATTCAGAAACTTGAGCATCTCCGCTCGTACCGATGGAAAAATATCGGCATCGGCAAGCATCGGTACGATTGCACTGATGACTTCCGTTCTGGCAGAATCCGGTGCTTCCTGCAGGGCAATAATCGACTGATACGCCGCTCTCGGTTTCTCATGCAGATTGGCCAGAAAGACTGTTCGCCCTTCCGGAGTGTTAACTACCCGACGGCGATGCAGCACACCCAGAAGTTCAGAACGAGGAACTTCCGATTTCAGCTTCGGATTCTCTTTGAGGGATGCAATGATCTGCGGCAGGACGATGTCCGCCGGCCAGCTGGCAAGAGAATCGGTCCATTCGGTATCGGGAACCGCGATGATCGAATCGATAAGTGATTCAACTTTCGATTTGTAATAGGCCTGCGATCCCGGCTCGGGAGCGGGGCTGCAGGCGAGGAGTGAGAACAATACTAAAGAGGTGACCAGCACCCCGGTGAATGGAGAGTGGAGATTCGTCCGTTCTGTCTTCATTGCCTTTTTTACTGGTTCCTTCGGAATACAACTGTTCATGGTTCAGGATTCGAGCCAGAACGTGGCTCGAATAGTTGACAGAAGCTATCCCCCTGTATCCCCTCCGGTCAATCTCGCTCACCAATTCTTAACAGAAAAATGGAAATGAACCGGTCCCATCCCCCGTTGAAGCTAACAATTCGTCATTTCCCCCATTCGAGACTAAACCTGATCACTCAAAAGTACGTATCACATCTGTCTAAATGTGACCGGCGTGTGATAGTCCTGCTCTTATGGGGCGGGTATCGTACGGTCGGAACCAGGTAAGAAAAACCAAACCAATCTCTACCAAGGAGAGAACCATGTCTGCACACCCCATTGTCTGGCTGGAAATCGGCTGTCGTAAACTCGATGTCACATCAACATTCCTCGCCGATCTTTTCGGCTGGAAAACCTCCCCCATGGGGGGCGATTCGACGATGATCGATACCGGCGTCAAGGAAGGGATCATGGGGCATGTCTCAGCAATGGCGGACTCGCCGGTCCCCCATTATGTTGTCCCCTACGTCCATTGCGACGACTTGCAAATGTCGATCGACAAGGCCGTCAAGCTCGGTGGCAAGCCGATGATTCCGCCGACAGAGGTCCCCGGCATGGGGAGCTTTGCGTGGATCATGACTCCGGAAGACCAGGTGATTGGGCTCTGGAAGCCACTCATGAATCAATAACCCGGAGTCAATTGGCTCCACTGACCAGAGGATGGAGCCGATGCTTCTCGCCATTGATATTGGCAATACTACCGTCGCGGTCGCGATCTTTCGCGATCGCGATCTTTTTGCCTCCTTTCGTTTGTCCTCTCATCGCACCTGGACTTCTGATGAGATCGGACTCATGCTGATCTCGTTGTTACAGCAAAAGGGGATTCGCCCGCAGGATATCTCGAATGCGGTGCTCGCCTCGGTAGTCCCGGTGCTCACACAGCGGATCGTTCAGGCAGTGAATGAGTACTTGAGTTGTGACACACAGGTGGTGACGCACGAGAGTAAACTCCCGGTCAACCTTGATATCGATGAACCAAACCAACTCGGCCCTGATCGTATCGCTAATGCGGTCGGCGGATTTATTCGATATGGCGGACCGGTGATCGTAGTCGATTTTGGAACTGCAACTACTCTGGATGTAGTCAACCGAACCGGACATTACCTCGGCGGCGTGATCCTTCCCGGTCCGGAGACTGCCATGGGGGATCTTGCCAGACGGGCGGCACGTCTGTTTGAAGTCTCTTTTACACAGCCATCCAGAGTGGTCGGAAGAAACACCAAGGACGCCCTCAAATCAGGGATGTTCTACGGAACGATCGGACAGATTGATTTTCTGATCGAAAAAATTATCGCTGAAACCGGATTTGTAAATCAGACCGTCGTCGCGACGGGCGGACTTGCTGAAGGGATCGATGCCCATTCGAAATTTATTCGCTCCGTTGATCAGAACCTGACGTTAGAGGGATTGCGCATCATCGCCGAAGGGAGATAGCAGATGTTATTCTATGGCATTTCTCACGATCTTTCTTACATGCTCGCTGTTCTGAGACCCGATAAGGATTTTTGTTTCAGATGTCCACACATATTCATGTATCTGAAAATAGACACATGGTCGCCTCTTTTCTGACTAAGAGACACAACTAGGTGCGGAACCAAGTCAGAATTCTCTTCGGCTGCGGAGTCCGCACTCGTCTGTGACCTCAACAATAAATAGTGATTATTTCCAGCAGACCGAGGGAGGTGATGGAGTAGAGTCTAAACTCGTACATACGAAAAGGTAGTTGAGGGTGAGAGTTAATGACCGCGACTGATGGTGCTCACTTTCTTCCTGCTAACTAAATTTCTTTCATCTCTTGTCCATGTCGTCCCCGTTTCAAAGATCATGATAACTTGTTGCATGCCCCCATTCGGCTCCGCTAATTTTCTAGTATCATTTAGAAGCAAACGTGAGGATATCCTGGTTCCTACTCAATGAAAGAAGAATTTTGCGCTCGTATGCCCGCACCATGTCGCTGCAAGTGACAGAACTACGCTACCAAGTACATACAGGATCGCCAGTTTCATATCGTTCGCTTCGATCATTCTGATCGTATCGATTCCAAATGCAGAAAAAGTAGTATATCCGCCCATCAACCCCACACTCAGGAACAGTGGGAGGCTCTGATCCTTATCAGGACGCAGGTCGAAATAACCGACGAGTAGCCCCGCGAGCAGGCAGCCGGATATGTTCACTATCAGGGTTGCAATCGGCCGGGCACCATTTCTATGCTCTATGAAGGTACTGATCAGGAATCGGAATACCGCCCCGGTTCCTCCTCCGAAAAAGATCGCTAGAAGATTTGTTGGCTGCATTTGAGAAGAAGTGCTCGGTTTGGCTGAAACGTCAAGCTTGAACTGATATTCCTCAATCCATCCGACAGAAAACAGGGTAGTGATCGGGAACTCCTGCCAGTTCGACCCTGTTATATACTGAGTAGTACAAAAAAAGAGACGAAGCGGTCTCGAAACCCTCTGGAGAGGTAGAATGGCACGACCACGTACATTTGAAGAAGTTGATGTCCTCGAAAAAGCGACCCGTGAATTTTGGCGTCGTGGATTTACCGGGACCAGCTATACCCACCTGACTCGAGCCACCGGACTGACTAAAGCCTCACTCTACAATGCTTTTGGCAACAAAGAGGCGCTTTTTATTCGTGTGCTGGAACACTACTCAACCTCGGGGCAGGATGAAAATAAAGTCCAGCGCAGCGCGGCTGATCGAATCCGGCAATATATCCTCCATCTTGCTGATATTGCGAATGATCCAAAGACTGCGGCGATCGGTTGCCTGATCATGAATAGCTGTGTAGAATTTGGACGAGAAAAAACTCCCCGCGCGAAAGCCGCTCAGGGGCAATTAGCCGCAGTCGAACGGCACTTCGCCCAGCTTTTTGAAGAGGCAATACAACAGGGGGATATTGCGAATGACAAGAGCGCGGACTACCTCGCTGAAATTGCCGTCGCGGGAGTCTTTGCCATGCGAGAAATGGCAAAGTTCCGACCAGTGGCAAGTATGCTCCAACACGTTGCTGAATCCCTGTTGATTTCACTAGGATTAGGATCAATTGATAATAGACTACCAAACACTCACACGACGACTGAAAGGAGTCTCTCGTGACTACGTATGCATTTCCGACCATCGATTCCGCTGCACCGGATGCGCGCCCCCTTCTTGAAGGAGCAAAGAAATCACTCGGCTTTGTCCCGAATCTTTTCTCCGGACTGGCAAATTCCCCTGCGGCACTCGCCTCCTACTTTGACCTCGCGAAACATCTCGGGCAGATCGGACTGACCGGAATCGAACAGCAGGTCATTTTGCTGACAACCAGTTTCGAAAATGACTGCGCTTATTGCATGTCGGCTCATTCGACAATTGCCACCGGCATGAAGATCGACCCGGCAGTGCTCAATGCCATTCGTCGCGGTACCGAGATTCCGGATGCGAAGTTGAATGCGCTTGCGACCTTTGTGCGCCAGTTGATTCGTACGAAGGGGCATGTGAAAGAGACCGATCTCAACGCGTTCATTGCTGCCGGATACACCAAGGAACAGAGTATCGGCGTGATCATTGGAATTGCGCTCAAGACTCTTACCAATCTCGCCAATCACCTGATGAAAACTCCGATTGATGAGCAGTTTTCGGCTCTTCGCTGGGAGAAGTAAGAAAGTATCAAGTCGGTACGAGTTTTACCGGATAGTACATACAAGACCGAGAGCTGCGCTTGCAGTTCCCGGTTTTTTTTTCATTCCTCCGTACAATCTGCCTTAATCTATTTGCATCCTTTTCGTTCGGAGGGTGTACCGGTGCGTACAGAACGATTCAACTTGGAAGAATAGCTACTTGATCGCGGGATTGAGATTCAACGAGTTACGCCGATAATACCGTGGGCATTCGGTTCGCAAGTACACCAGTTCATGAATACTGAATTAGTGAGCAGTCTGAACAGTGAAGCCGTCGAACGAAAGTATAGACTGAAGGAGTAGAGTATGAAGACGAAATTGAAATTCATCGTGAGAACGATGTTTCTGACTGGAATTGCGGGATCAATAGCTTTTGCTGATCCCGTTACCAACACCGTTGAACGTGCAAACGACCGAACCCAGATTGCCACCGGAAAGGTCGGAGTTGCCGATGCTCGGCGGGATGTCGATCGCTTGTCTGATCTAATCATGATCTGGGATGAATATCGCATCGCCGGAAAAGATGCCGCTCAGAAAGATGTTGAGCGGATGATCGCTGAAGAGCTTCGTCGTGATCTGGCCGAGACCTCTATCAAGGAAGACCAGGCCGATCGTGAAGTCGCGCAAAGTGGACGTGATGTCCGTTCCTCATGGCGCGAAAAGAGATTTGAGCCGGGACACAAACGGGATGACCGCCGTGACCTCCGAGATGATCGGCGCGACCGACGGGATGATGTCCGGGATGAAGCGATGATGGATCAGCTGTTGAAAGAGAAGACTGCCCTTACAAAGGACTTGCGTCAGCTTCAGATAGACATCGACGCGAAGAAGATTGGTGAAAAGCCTGCTGAAGAGAAAATGCTGAACCTGTTCAATCAGTATCTCGAACTCTCTCGCCAGGAGATTGCCCTGGGAATTCGGGAACTGCGGGAAGATCATCGTGAAATCCGGGAAGATCGCCGCGAAACACGAGAAGATGTTCGCAGACCGTAACTACAAGCCTGGAAGACAATAGTAAACGGGCCGCAATCAGTGACTGCGGCCCGTCATTGTTTCATTCGATTCAATCAGCTAGCAGGAGAGTGAATTACTTCTTCTCCGTTTTCATCATCTCAGCGGCCATCTGCTTGCTCGCTTCATCAGTCTTCTTTCCAAAATCCTGAATTTGCGCAACAAGGAGACTATCGGTTGAGGTGTAGATGGTGATAAATCCGAAGCCAGTCTGCATGAAATCAGTTTTGACTTTCGGATTCTTTTCGATATCACCCATCGTCGAACAATGCGGACAGATAGTCATCGCCTTGCCGGCCTGCATATCGACAAAAGCAGTCGTCATGCCATCGAGTGCTTTTTTGAACGCGCCATCATAACCCTGGTCTATTACAAGAACAGAAACCAGACCGTTCGAAATGTTATGATACTCCGGCTTCATATGTTCGAGCAGACCTGGCTGAGCGGCAATTGGCGCGCAGAAAGCACAGTTTTTCAGGTCAAACCAGCTCTGGGTGGTTTCGGCTTTGTCACCGGCAAATGACAACGAAAAAATCACAACGAGAAGTGAGAGTGAAGAAGTTGTAGTGTATTTCTTCACCTTACTTCTTTTCTGCTTTCTTCATCTCGGCCATCATCTTCTTCCCCTCATCATTCGAGCGGGTCGCAAATTCGTGAAGCATCGCCATCGTCGCACTGTCCTGAGTTGCATAGACGGTGAGACTGCCAAAATTGGTCTCGATCTGATCAATCTTGATCTTGGAGTTCATCATCAGCCCACCCAATTTTTCGCAGTGCTGACACATGAACGGCATCTTTGCCGGATCCATCTTGCTGGCGGCTGTCTGCATGCCGATCATGGCTTTCTTGAAAGAATCCATGTGGGAAGCATCGACTTGCAGGACCGAAATGGTCCCGGTCGAGACATTGTGATAGTCGTGCCTCATATGTTCCATTAATCCCGGCTGCGCAGTCAGTTCTTTGCAGAACACACAATTCTGCATGTCAAACCACGGCTTCTCGGCCATTTTCTTTTCTTCAGCGGTGGTCAACGCGGCAATCGCGATCACCATCAGTGCGGCAAGCGTGAGAATACTCTTCTTCATGTTCATTCCCTTCCACAGATTGTTTCTTGCCTTTGGCAATGCCAAAGGCGTCCCTGGTAACCTTGTAGAGATAAGGTAGGGGGGTTCAGCAAAAGACATCAAGGGGGAATTTCACACCGAATGAACTTCGGCTGCAGCAATTCTTGGAGCTTCGCATGCGAAAAACTTTGTTTCTTCCGGCTCTATTCAAACGTATCAACGGGCATGTACATCCCCACACACTTCCAGATCACAAACCCCGCCCTGCTCAGGTGGCTACTGGATCATGATTCATTTGTTACCCTTGTGTCAACTCGTGATGGAGTGCCATTCGCTTCGCATCTTCCGGTTGTACCGAAATGGGAGGGGGAGCAATTGTCGCTGGAAGGGCACTGGGCACGTGAAAATCCGCAGTGGCAGGGGATTGAAACGCAGTCTGTTTTCGCCATTGTGCATGGTCCGCATAGTTATATCTCTCCGACATGGTATGCGGATGGTCAGCGGCGAGTGCCGACCTGGAATTATGCAGTCGCGCATCTGTATGGAAAGATCAATTTGATCGAATCGGCTGAAGAGCTTTCTCGCATGCTCGGCGAACTGGTGGCCCGATATGAAAAACCAGACGGCTGGTCGATTGATACAACGACTTACAATGTCGCTGGTGGAATGCGCGGCATAGTCGGGTTTAAGTTGGTTGTTGAAAAAGTCGAGATGAAAGCGAAGCTGAATCAGAATCATCCGGTGGAGAATGTTCGGCGGGTGATTGAAGTGCTGGAGAAATCCGGCTATGACGAGGCTTGCGCCGTAGCAGCCCTTATGAAATGCGACCCAAGATTGACTCTTTGATTGCCAGAGCGGACATGTGATGTCGATTCCCTGAATCGATCAAGAATCTCGATTGAAAGTTTGAACTGAAGGGTGTAGTCCGAGTATAATCCCCAGACACTGGAAGGAGTTCTATGCCCACACACCGCTCACTATACGGATCACTGGCCTCTTTTGCGGCTCTTGCGATCATTATCGCCGCCTGCAGCCAGAAGCAGGAGAGTGCGAAACCCCCGTCCAATATCCCCATCCTCTTTGTGGACGCGGACGGCAGCAACCCCTCGATGGTGCGGGACACATCTCGCAACCCCTTCCCTCATCTGATGTTTGAAGACAGTTCGATCTCAATCAACGACCGTTGCCCGGTGCGCAAAGTCGGACTGAATCGCCGTCTTCAGGGACTTCTGGTCAACGGACGCCCGCTTGGATTTTGCTGAACACCATGCCAGAAGGTCTTCGTGCAAGACCCTGAGTTTTACTTAAGTGACACTGCCATGCATATCGCGTTGAACTGTGCGGTACAGCGCGACCAGCAGGCAATTCTGGACTCGGCGCATCGCATTTCGATTGGATATGAGACCTACTTTGTGAGCTCTCAGACTGCGAAGAAGAGCTTCGAGAAAAACCCGCTTCGATACTGTGGCTTCTTGACCGACCCCGTGACGAAACAGCTCTTTCGCCCGTCCGAAAGCTCACCGCGAGACACGAACAATGGCCGTCCCTGGTATTTCGCGAGTGACTCGACCCACATGATGTTTGCGATGATGCCGGAATCCTATCGCGACCCGTCCTATCGGATGCTCCCGAGAGAAGACACAACGGCTCACTAGTAACTGAAAATCTCTTCCCAATCCTCTTGCCCGCATGTTTGCCAACCGGTGGATGTGCGGGCTTTTTCTTGGGGAAGGGGACATGGTCATATGCCCGGTTCATTTCTGCGTCCGGCTTCATTGCGATTGACAAGCGCGAGGGATTTCTGTTAGGATTTCTTTGAAAATATCAAAATCAGACACGAAAGAGTAAGGAGGCAGGAGATGGCCAAGAAGACTGCGAAAAAGTCGTCCGGAAAAGCAGCGAAGAAATCCGCGAAAAAAAGCGCACTGAAGAAGATGACGAAGAAAGTCACGAAGAAAGCTACTGCGAAACCAAAGCTGAAAATTGGTCCTGATGGCAAGCCGATTCTGCCGCTTGGAAAAGGGAAACTCAACTATGTGACCTCGAATGTATTCAGCCAGTCACTGGCGCAGGTCTGGGATGCAGTCACCCATTCGTCGCACCTGAAAAAGCACTTTATCGACGACATGATTGGGGAATTCGGCCCTGACCTCAAACCGGTCTCCTGGGTCTGGAATGAATTTGGTGGATTCGAACTTAACGTCACCAAGTTCGTGAAGCATTCTGAGATTGTCTTTGTCGGCAATTCGATGACCGGCAAATACAAAAACACCATTCGATTTGAATTTCTCACGAAAGATGGGAAGACCATTTTCCGTATTTACGAATCTGGCTATGATCCGAAAGATCTCAAGACCGCGTTCATGATGTGCGAAGGATGGACTGAATTTCATTGCGGCGTGAAGTATTACCTCGCGACCGGAAATGATCCGCGGAAGATGTAACGTCAATATTCATCCGACCGCCCCTGAAGGGGCTGGCTACCCATACATGGGCGGCTTCCTCACAGGCGTGGGCGGCAGGGCTCCCGGTCTGCCCCAACAGCATGTCATGCTGAGCTTGTCGAAGCATGAATTCGTGATCCCGCACCCCAAATGGGTGCGGGCCACAAAGACAAAAAAAGGCGGTGCCACATGACACCGCCTTTCAATTTCACAACTTGTAGATCCTGTTACTTCTAGATCCTGCTACTTCGATTTCCCCTGCAACTTGCTCTGCGACTGAAAGAGCACACGTCGTCGATCGACCATCGCTTTTTCACGAGCTGCCATCGTCTGGCGTGAAGCGGCAAGTTTCTGCTGGGCATCAAGAAGTTTGGACTCCAGCTGATAGACCACCTGATTCAATGTCGAAAGAGTGAGGGCATCCCCTCCGGTCACGGCAAGAGTATCTCGCTCGGTGCGTTTGGTGGCCAACTCAAGTTCAAATTGATAGGCAGCATTCGCTTTTTCTGTCTCTTCAAGCTCTGCATTCGACAACTCGACTTCGGCCTCGCGAAGTTCTTTCTGTCCAATCAAGAGCGTGACTACTTGTTCGGCTGCTTTTTTCTGTGTAGTCAATGAGAGTATCTGCGCTGCCTGTTTTTCCTTCTTGGCAGTTTTCAATCCTTCATCGATTGATTTAATCTCCTTCTTGCGGACATCAATGCGAGACTTTGTCCATTCAAGGAGTGCCCTCGCTTCATCTCTGCTTCGTTCTGCAATTCGCTTGCCTGTTTCAGCGGAGGCGAGATCATCTTTGATCAAGACCATTGATCGAGTCGGAATAACCACCATAAAGGTGTCGGTCGAATTCAGATCGATCTCTGCACGAGTTGGTGATAGGGCAGTCAACACGATGCCAAGACAGATGAGAGAGCCAGTGAGATATCTTTGCATATTCATATTCCTCCACCTCAAAGAAACGGAGAGATTGCAGGTTACGCAACTGTATCTGAGAGATTGAGCGATGCAACCCATTCTCGGCATTGAGACTTGATCTGATCGCGTACGGTGCGAAACTCGGCGAGAATTTCAGACTCCGTGCCGCTGGCATGCGCCGGATCATGAAACGGCCAGTGAAGTCGATTCGCATCACCGGGAAAGACCGGACATTGTTCGGCAGCATTATCACAGACGGTGATGATGAAATCAAATCGCTGTGAAAGATATTCGCGCAAATCGTTTGAAGTGTGGAATGAAATGTCGACCCTGTCCTCTGCCATGATCTCTATAGCGCGCGGATGCACCCCTTTTGGCGTGAGCCCTGCGGAGTAGACCTCCAGAATGCCATTACTCAACTCTCGAAGATACCCATGTGCGATCTGGGAGCGACATGAGTTGCCAGTGCAAAGTACAAGAATCTTCATAGGTCTACTCGTAGCGTAGCGCTTCCATTGGACTGATTTTCGCAGCTTTCTGCGCCGGATAGAATCCGAAGAAAACTCCTACCGTCGCAGAAAACAAGAATGAGAGTACCAGCGATTCAGGAGAGACAGAGACTGGCCATCGTGCGATGGCCGCAACAATCCTTGAAGCACCGATGCCGAGACCGATCCCGATCAGCCCTCCCATGATGCTTAAGAAAATCGCTTCGACAAGAAATTGCTGGAGAATATCGCGGCGTCTTGCGCCAAGAGATCGACGAATTCCGATCTCCCGTGTCCGCTCGGTCACCGAGACGAGCATGATATTCATGATGCCAATGCCGCCAACGATGAGTGAGACAGAAGCGATCCCGCCGAGCAGCATCGTCATGATTCCAGTCGTCGATGACGCAGCCGCACCTATCTCAGTCTGCGTGCGAATGGTAAAATCATTGTCCTGCCAGTCGGCGAGGCGATGTTGTTCACGCAGAATATCGGTTACCTGCTGCTGCGCTGCTGCCATCTGATCAACACTGACTGCCGACAACATGATGATCCCCAGAAAATCGACACCCATGATCTGACGCTGCACCGTGCCAAATGGCGCTATGATGACATCATCCTGATCCTGCCCCATCGAATTTTGACCCTTTGTTCCGAGCACACCTACGATGGTAAAAGGGAGATTCTTGATTCGAATCGACTGACCAAGCGGATCCTGATCCGGAAAGAGTTTCTCAGAGACCGTTTTGCCGATTACACAGACTTTGGTTTTTCCACGAGCATCCTGATCAGTGAAAAAATCCCCTTTTGCAATCTTCCAGTCACGTATGCCAAAACCGTCGACATCCATCCCCTGAATCAGAGTCGACCAGTTGAGATTTCCGGCAACGACTTGTGCGTTGGTGCGAATAGACGGCGAGACGAGTGCGACCGCCGGGGCACGTTCACGAATGGCTTTGATGTCATCCATATCAAGGGTCGTAGCGTTTCCCGCTCCAGAACTCACCCCACCTGATACTGTTGCACCCGGGAAGACCATCATGAAGTTGGTGCCGAGACTTGCGATCTGCGATTGCACCGCACTGTTGGCTCCGTTCCCGATTGCAATCATCGTCACGACTGCACCGACACCTATGATGATACCCAGCATGGTCAGGAGCGAACGCATCTTGTGAGCGACCATGGCGTCAAAAGCGAGATTGAAAATCTCAATAAATCTCATGGTTAGAATCCCTGTCGGCGGCCACCGCGAGAGCCACCCGGCATCTGCGGCGCAAATGGATTCGCGGCAGTCGCAGGACCAGAGCTTGATCCTTCAATACCGACCACCACACTATCTCCTTCTTTGAAATCTTCGCTGATCAGCTCTGCGTAGCGGGTTGCAGCAAGACCAGTTCGTACGCGAAATGAGGTGAGTGAATCTCCGACCATTCGAAAGATACGACCCTGCTGTTGCTGTGGTCGTGAATTTTCTCCAGCCATTTTTTGCGACTGACGATTGCCTGAATCAAACTGACGATCCCCTCGCGCTGAATCGCCACGAAGATTCCGACGCTCGGCTCGTTTCTGTTCACGAATCGAATCGGACGTTTCAGTTTTTTTGGAACTGTCGCTTGATGCCATCTGGCGTTCCCCCTGTCCAAAGCTCATCTCACGTCCACCACCGGCAGCGTTGTAGCCGGGAGGATTGAATCTGATTGCCGCAAGTGGAACACGGAGAACATCTGTTCGTTTGGCGACTTCAATGGTGATCGTTGCAGTCATTCCGGGCATGAGCTTCAATTCAGAATTGTCGACTCCGACAATCACCTGATAGGTCACAACATTTTGCACGATCACCGGCGCGAGTCGTACTTGAGAGACTTCCCCTTTGAAGATGTCGTTGGGGTAGGCATCAACTCGAAAGGTCACCGGCAATCCAACAGTCACTTGACCGATGTCAGCCTCAGTCACCGAGGCCTGTACCTGCATCCGAGTGAGATCCTGCGCGATGGTAAAAATAACAGGCGCAGAGAGTGAAGCCGCTACCGTCTGTCCGACATCGACTGAACGAGAGATAACTACGCCATCTATCGGAGATCTGATCGTCGCGTAGCGAAGATTGACTTCTGCCCGCTCCAGTGATGCCTCCGCCTGGCGCAGACTTGCCTCCGAGCTTTCCAGCGCGGTGACGGCGACATCAAGCTCCGACTGTGAGATCAGTGATTGGTCAAAGAGCTGTTTGAGACGTGCATGGGTTCGAAGAGCGTCATTTCGCTGCGCTTTGACTCGATCAAGATTCGCCCTCTGCTCCTGAACGGTTGCAGCCAGAAATGTGGGATCAAGTTGAGCAAGCAACTGCCCTTTCTTGACATTCGAGTTGAAATCGGCATGGAGCGTCGCAATTGTTCCCGATACCTGCGAGCCGACAGTCACTGTCGTCACGGCACTCAAAGTACCAGTGGCGGAGATGCTGACAACGACATCCCCGCGGTCGACCAACTCGTAACGATAGGCGGTTGGCTTCTCTTTTTTGCCAAGCAAGAAATAGGCACCGCCGCCGAGGACGACGATGGCAAGTATGATCCAGATTATTCGATTCATAGGTATACGTGACCTTTCGAGAAAGGACTATTGAGGGTACGTCCAGTTGAGGTCACTTGTTTATTCAGGAGATGCCTGTTCCAACGGACCATATTCTCTTGCATTGAACCTTACTTGTAGCAAATCGTTCCAGTATTCCATCGCCGGACATCATGAATTTGACTCTACGATCAGTTTCATGCCGGCGACAATTTCTTTTTCGCCAGGATCGACCGACGTTCACTCACTTGACGGATGGTATGCTCCAGTCGTCCAAGACCGTCGATCTCCAATGAGATTGTATCATTCGGCTGGAGCCAGACCGGGGCATAACTTTCCCCTTTTCCTTTTGCCTCAAGTGCACGGGTCCCGTTTAGCTCCAGATAGCAGCCAGTTCCGACGGTACCGGAGCCGATGATATCACCCGGAAAGAGATCGACTCCATAGCTGGCTCGTTCGATGATCTCAGCAAAGGTCCAATTCATGTCGCCGAGATTGCCGTCGGAGATTTGTTTCCCATTGTGAAACGCACGCATGCCAAGTTTCCAATGCGAACCAAATGGCGTGCGGACGCGCGCAGATTCGAGTTCATCCGTTGTCACCAGCCACGGGCCAACAGCAGTCGCGAAATCTTTCCCTTTCGCCGGACCGAGTGAAAGCAGCATCTCTTCCATCTGCAGGACTCTCGCTGAAAAATCATTCATGATCATGAATCCGGCAATGTAGTCATCCGCTTCACTAGAGGAGATATTTCTCCCCTGTTTACCAATGACAATCGCGGCTTCCAGTTCAAAGTCGAGTTTCTGAAGGTGGTCATCTTCGACCACCAGCTCCCCTTCTCCGATGATGCTGTGGTGATTGGTAAAATAGAAAATCGGATACTGATCAAATTCAGGAATCATCTCGGCACCGCGATTTCGTCTCGCCGTTGCCACATGCTGGCGAAAAGCGTAGCCATCTCGACAACTCGGCGGATGAGGCACCGGCGCAAGAAGTTTTACAGGGCGAAGCTCTTCACGTGATGTGAATTTCCCATCAAGTGCAGCTCGCTCGACCAGACGCGCGAGTTTCATCGAACGCTCACCACCGGTCAGCAGCGCGTTCATCGTCGAAGGAATCTGAACGCCAATACTCTCACCGGCTTTCACCAGATCAAGGATGCGGGTATGCTGTGTGCTGACTAAGGCGAGACCGAGGAGTGCATCCCCATTCGACATTCCTGCCGTTACTAATTTCATACTGAGATTGTTATCCTAGACTGCTTCCGGGATCGCATGCCGAAGTCGTACCTGCTCGTAGGTTTCAGCAAAGATCGAAAGCGCAAAGTTGGTTTCTTCTTCAGTTCCGGTATTGATACGGACTGATTTTGGTAATCCGAATGCCCCGACCTGACGAAGAATCAGCCCCCGCTCCATGCAGCCAACCACCAGATCACGAGCGAATTGTTCGGTTGGAAAATTCAGCAGGACGAAATTGGCTGATGCAGGCACTTGCTCGATTCCGAGAGACGCAAACTTGTTGGTCATGATTGGCAGCATGCGGCGATTGAGTGAAATCACCTGATCGAGAAACTCGGTGTCGTCAAAAGCAGCTCGACCGGCAACTTGACCGGGAAGGGATGGCTCGAACGGAAGTTTCACTTTGAAAAGTTCACGAATCATCTCGGGCGCGCCGAAGACAAAACCGATTCGAAATCCGGCGAGACCGTAATCTTTCGACATCGTCCGCATCACCAGGAGATTGGGATACTTCCCGGATCGTATGTAGTTCAGGCCATCTGGATAATTCGTCAGATGCGCAGAGTAGTGATAGTAGGCCTCATCCAGAATAACGAGGACATCCTCTGGGACTCGCTCCATGAAGCTCTCGAATTCGTCGCGAGAGAATATCGTCCCAGTCGGGTTATTTGCATTCGCCAGATAGAGAATGCGAGTTACCGGTGTGATCGCATCCGCCATCGCGTCCAGATCGTAGTGGGAATTCAAAAGGGGAACGCGCTTCAGCAATCGATTGTGCTTACGGACATTCACGTAGATTCCGATGAAAGTACCGTCAGCCGTGAGCACTTCATCCCCTTCTTCGGTGAACGCCTTCACCACATAGGAGATCAGTGCATCAGTACCGGCACCGGTCATGATTTGCTCACGATCAAGCTGATAGTGCGCGCTTGCGGTCTGAATCAGATCATGCGCACGCGGATCGACATAGCGGTGAATATCCGGCATCGCCTTGATCACTGCCTGCACTGCTAATGGAGATGGTCCCAGTGGATTTTCGTTCGAGGCGAGTTTCACAATACGCGACAGATTTCTCTCGCGCGCGAGTTCTTCAATCGGCTTTCCCGCGGCGTACGGAGTCAGCTGCTGTATGTGTCGCGGGATGCGAACGCTCATTGATCAGACCGTCCCCATCACCGAAAGCGGGGCACCAGCATGCTCAAGCCAGGACTGGGCATAGTGCTCGTCGAGCGTTTCGCGTACATGACTGGTCGGGCGAAGCGGCTCATAGGTGTCGACCATGATAGCAAACTCTTTGGTCTCGGTCTTGCCGATGGAGGCTTCTGTACGACCCGGCTGCGGCCCATGCGGCATACCGCCGGGATGCAAAGTGATCGAACCCGCAGCAACGCCGGTACGAGACATGAAATCCCCGTCGAAATAGTACAGCACCTCATCCGAATCGATATTCGAGTGGAAATACGGAGCCGGAATCGCGTTCGGGTAGAAGTCGTACAAGCGCGGCACAAAATTACAGAGAATGAAATGCTCTGTCTTGAAGCACAAATGTACCGGCGGCGGAAGATGAATCCGTCCGACTTTTGGATGATACGATTTGATATTCATCGCAAAGGGGTACAGAAATCCATCCCAGCCAACAACACCGAACGGATGATGCGGCACGACATGCTCGAAATATTGATCGCCGGCCTTGACGATCACCTTGAAATCCCCCGCAGAACCATTCGGCTCCATGTATTCCGGAACCTTAAAATCACGTTCGCAATACGGGGCGTGCTCTTCCATCTGACCATAATCATTCTTGTAATGATTTGGAATTTCGTAGGCGGTGCTGGATTCAACAATGAAGAGCTTATTTGCAGCTTTGTAATCGTCAAATTTCCACTGATGGGTCACTGCTCGCGGAATCACAAACTGATCCCCCGGCTCGAAACGAATCTTTCCGTAGTCTGAAAGTAATTCTCCAGTCCCATGATGCACGAGCACATACTCCGCACCATAGGCATTGCGATAAAATTCCTCAGTGTCAGCTGTCACATGGGCAGTCGACAGAATGCAATGTTTGTTCTTGAGGAAGACATTTCGTGAGCGAACGAAATCACCGGGGGTCTGTTTTTTGTCAGTGAAAAAATGGTAGTAGAGGACCGGTGCGTCCGGCCAGTCGTTATTCTTGAATAACTGTAATGGGCGGACTGTTTTCACACTCGTCGGAAGGTTGATATGATATTTGTTCGAGTAGACACCGGAAAATCCTTTACTTGAAAAAAGCTCTTCCCGATAGAGTGATTTTCCATCCGGCTTGTAAAAAGTCGTGTGTTTGACTTTCGGCATCTCGCCGACTTTATGATAAAATGGCATAGTGCACCTCGTTTGCTTGTTTCTTTTTTATCCTGATCAGCACGGGGGCATGATCTCTTCGGCTTCACGTTCCAGATTCCCGCGAAGTTTCTGATCGAGTTCAATAGACTCAAAGAGTGACTGGAAATTCCCTTTGCCGAATCCATGACTGTCGCCGGTACGCTGGATGAACTCAAAGAAAAATGTCGGGCGATCCCCAATCGGCTTGGTAAACAACTGCAGCAAGTAGCCATTCCCTTCGAGATCGCAGAGAATGCCGAGCCGTTTCAGTTCATCCATCGATTCATTGATATTCAATCCCGGACGTTTGGCGAGCATGTCGTAGTAGGTATCCGGCACACGAAGAAAATCCATGCCGTTGTCTCGGAGAGCATCAATCGTCTGAATGATATTGTTCGTCCGAATCGCGATATGCTGCACGCCGGAGCCGTTGTACTGTTCGATAAACTCTTCAATCTGCGATTTCTTGAGCCCTTCAAACGGCTCATTGATCGGATTACGGATCTTGCTCCCTTCAGAACGAACGACTTTGGATAACAACGCGGAGTATTTCGTCCCGATATCCCCCGCTTTGAAATCGACAAAGGTTTCAAATCCCATCGTCTTGTTGAAATATTCCGCCCAGAGATTCATTTCATTTTCGCGAACATTCCCGACGATATGATCGATCCCGACGATCCCTGTTTCACGGCGCGTGTAGCTGAGATTTTGAAGTGGCTTGCAATAACGGGGCTTGAATATCCCGCCATAGTTATCGCGGTTGATATAGACTAGTTCAGTGTCGTCATAGAGTCGAATCGCCGCCTCTTCGACATAGCCATGATGATCTTCGATCTTGTGGGGGCGAGTAACCATGACCGCACCGTGGGAGGTCGCGTATTTGAAAGCAGCAGTGACATCATCCACTTCTACTGACCAGCGGCGAACCCCATCCCCATGTTTGGTGATCCAGCCGTAGACTTCATAGCAGGATGATTGCAGCGGTGAAGTCACCACGAACTGCAAATTTCCAGCTTTGAGATAGTACGAACAATGATCACGTACCCCGGTTTCGGGGCCAAGATAACCGACAATATCCAGCCCCAGCGCCTTGACCATCCAGTAAGCGGTCATTCGGGCGGAGCCGACATAGAATTCTACGAAATCGTACTGACGAATACCGATGAAATCTGCCATCTCAATCTCCTCAACACCGCAATTGTGTTCAAGGGCACTTGTGCGGCGGCTAAGTGCTTATACCGAAGGAGTATAGTACCCCCTCCGGACTCGTGCAAGGGGGGAGGGGGAATGTCCTGTACCTGATCGTTCGTATTCGTTCCCGACTTCTCTCGTTTCTAATGTCCCTAATGGGAAATGATGCCGAAAAATCTCCAGAAGAGAAAACGTACTTGCTGGTAAAATACACGCGATACCTTTGCAGGTTGGTTCTAGCGAGGTGGAAACTTGCCGATAAAGTCTTTATGCAAAACGAGATAAGAGGGGCTCGCAAACGTGGCTGCATCATTCTGACATCGATCCTGCGCTTCATGGGCGACAAGGATGCAAAATGTGGCTCAAGTTCCATCCGTCAGCGTGCAGCAATTTTCTTTACGCTATTTGCGATGCTCCTGATTGGATCTTTAGGCTACCTGTTCTTGCAAGGAAGCAAACAGGCAGCTCAATTTGACAAGAATATCTCCGAAACCCGCGAAAAAGTGATTCTCGAATTCGCAAAACTGAGAGGAGAACAACTCTCTACTTTTGCCTATGACTATTCCTTCTGGCCCGAGTTTGTCGAGTTCACTTACAACGTAGATTCGGTCTGGGCCGCTTCCAATATCGATCTTTCCATCCAGACCTGGGATCTGGATGTTATTGCAATCCTCGACTCAACAATGAAGATAGTGTACGCGTCGAAATTGCACGATACCGAACAAGTCCAGCTTCCTTCTCTTCCAATCTGGAATCTACAGGAATGGAAAGAACATGACTATACGTGTCGCTTCTACCTGAACAATGTCTGCGGTATTTGTGAATATGTGATGGCTCCCATGCAGAGGATCCGAACAGAAACGAACGATAGCCCGATCATCGGCTACATGGTTGCGTATCGTGACTGGGACGAAGAAGAACTCGCATTCTTCGATTCCACGATTGGAGGAACAAGCCGTTTCATCTTCGATAGCGTTTGTCATCACGATTCAAAGACGGGAAGTGTTTTTGCGCATGTTCCACTCGAATCCTGGAATGGAGTCAGGCAGGGTTGGCTCGAAAATGAGTATCAGTCGTCAGTGGTCGACAAAGTATCTGCTGCACAGCGGGCTACTTTGCTCACGGTCATCATCTTTGCCCTGATTCTTCTCTTTGGTGGTGGATATCTCATCCGTCGATGGTTCCTTGATCCGATGAAACTGCTTGAACTCACTCTTGAATCGAAGAATCCGATGCTCTCACACGAAGTATCAAATCATCCTCGGGAAATAGTTTCGAGTCTCAAACTTCTACAGGAGATGATCGCAAATCAGGTTGCACTGGAGCACGAAATCGAGCACCGCCAGGCAGCTGAAGCAGAAGCTATCTTTCACAGCAGACAACTTAATGAGGCGATGGCAGAGCGTGATTTTGTATTGGAACAGGCCAAAATCGCTCTCTATCGGCATGATACTGAGGGTCACTTTCATTACTTCTCCCCCGGCATCTTCAACATCACCGGCTATGAACCGACTGAATTGAAACGTCACTATTCATACCTTCTCACTGATGATCCGATCAATCTGACTGCCATGCGCAGTACCGAACGAGCCCTGGAGACCGGTCAACCACAGGAACCCTACGTCGTTCAGATTCGCCGAAAGGACGGCAGTCTGGGTCACATGGAAGTCGCCGAAGTTCCTTTCTATGACGGAGAAAAGGTCGACGGAATCGTCGGGATCTGTCGAGATATCACCGTCGAATATGAAATGCGGATGGAACGAGATCGTCTCTCGGCATCATATGAAAAAAGCAAGCGGATGGAATCGATGGTCGTTCTTGCCGGTGGTGTCGCTCATGATCTGAACAACACGCTCGGTCCACTGGTCAGCTATCCAGCACTTCTTCGCGAGCAGCTTGACCCGCAGAGTAAAGGATATCGTTATCTCAATACAATGGAACAGGCTGCCCGTCAGGCAGCGGATGTTGTCAAAGATCTCCTCATTCTTGCCCGCCGTGGCAGACTCGTCCTCGAACCGAGTCGTCTCTCAGCAATGGTTCAGGACGCAGTTCAGTCTACGTCAGTGCAGGATCGCCTGAAAGACCACACGAGTGTCACACTCGTCACAAGATTTCCCGAAGAGGAACCGTACGTGATGGCTTCCGCATCCCATCTGGTACGCTGTGTGCAGAATCTGGTGATCAACGCGATTGAAGCAATGGAGTCTCCGGGTGAAGTAACGGTGGAGGTTTCAAGCCGAACCGAAACGCGTATCAATCCCGCCTCGCATCATGAAGAGGAAAGCCAGGTCATGCTCCTTTCAGTCGCCGATACCGGTGTTGGAATAAGCAAGGAGCAGATCACCAAAATCTTTGAGCCATATTATTCGACCAAAGAGATGGGTCGCTCTGGTTCCGGACTTGGACTTGCACTCGTCTATAGCATTGTTCGTGAACATGGTGGCTACCATGAGGTCTCTTCAGAAGTTGGCAAAGGGACAACTATTTCCCTGATTATTCCTTCGATTGCTGCTGAACAGCACCAACTGACACGGATTGTCACGGGTGATCAGCCCAGTTCCAGAATATTGGTCGTTGATGATCTCGACATTCAGCGAGAATTACTGAAGACCTTACTTGAAAGTAGAGGACATCACGTGGTCACCGCCGGTTCTACGGCTGAAGCCATTGATATCTATCGCAAACAGGTATTCGACCTCGCCCTTCTCGACATGATCCTGGAAGAGAAGACCGACGGAGCGGACTTGTACGAATCCCTGCTGGCAATCCGTTCTCCTCTCCCATGTGTCATCGTTACCGGTTTCGGGCCTGGCCATCGACTCGACCACGCTCTTCGACTCGGTGCTTACGGAGTGCTCACCAAACCATATACGATCCCTCAGCTGGAGGACAGCATCCGATCAGCTCTTGAATCGATTACCAAGATCAACGGCGGAAAATCGGTCGGTGAACGTTTTACCCAAAGAAACAACAAACACGACCACCTGCATTTAACCTCCAGGTGACGCCGAATTTCCACTCGAGACTGTTGTAAAATTTACAAGCCATTGTATCTTCTCTTTGTGGGTACGAATTGGATACCTGCAGATCATTCGGAGATGTGTGTCATGAGAAGGATCACTCAATGGCTTTGCTGACTGATAAACCGAATCTCGCCCCGCTTGCGACTAACCCTCAGGTCGCATCATTGCCGAATCATTTACTCCAATTCGCAGTCGATCAGAACTACAACGCCTATCATCCGGTTGATCACGCCGTCTGGCGCTATATCATGCGTCAGAACTGCCATTTCCTGCGTGAGAATGCTCACAAAGTCTATTTCAAGGGGCTCCTTGAAACCGGCATCGACCTCGACAAGATTCCGAGTATCGAAGAGATGAATCGAATTCTCGGTCAGATCGGTTGGGGAGCGGTGGCAGTGGATGGCTTCATTCCGCCGGTCGCCTTTATGGAATACCAGGCCTATCGGGTGCTGGTCATCGCCTGCGATATGCGTCAGCTGCATCATATTGAGTACACCCCGGCTCCTGATATCGTCCACGAGGCCGCTGGGCATGCGCCGATTATTGTCGATGCTGAATACTCGAACTACCTGCAGCGATTTGGTGAAATCGGCGCAAAGGCGATCTCCTCAAAGAAGGACTATGAACTCTACGAGGCGATCCGCCTCCTTTCGATTTTGAAAGAGAATCCGAACTCTACTAAAGCACAACTCGATTCCGCCGAACAAGCGGTAATCGAAAAGCAGAAAAATCTCGGTGAGCCATCCGAGATGGCACTTATCTCACGGCTCCACTGGTGGACGGTCGAGTATGGACTGATCGGGACGCTCGAAAAGCCGAAAATATATGGCGCGGGATTACTCTCTTCGATTGGTGAATCGGTCAGTTGTCTCGAATCGGATGTCAAAAAAATCCCCTATACGCTTGATGCGATGAACTTCCCGTTTGATATCACCACCCAGCAACCGCAGCTTTTTGTCACACCAGATTTTGCACACTTGATGCAGGTGCTCGAGCAATTCGCAGACAGGATGGCCTATCGGTGTGGTGGACGGGAGGGTCTGAAGAAGGCGATCGAAAGCCACGCAACCGCAACGGTCGTCTACTCCTCCGGTCTGCAATGCTCTGGAATTTTGACATCAATGAAAACCGATAGATCAGGAAATCCGTCATTTGTAAAATTCTCAAGCCCTGTAACCCTCGCCCATGAAGACAAGCTCCTCCCCGGGCATGGGCTCGACTACCACAAAGATGGATTCAGTTCCCCAATCGGAAAGTTCAAGAACGTTCCTCGTTCACCGGAGCTGCTTGATGATTCCGCACTTGCAATGTGCGGAGTGAGCATCGGAAAGCTGGGACGACTCGAATTCGAAAGTGGAATTGTGGTGGAAGGGACCCCACGCACGTTTCTGAGACGAAACGGAAAGTTACTGCTGATTACATTTGATCAGTGCACGGTGACACTCGGAAGTGAAATCTTGTTCAGACCAGAATGGGGACCCTACGACATGGCGGTCGGGGAGACGATCAGTTCTGTCTTCAGTGGTGCGGCCGATAAGGATGCCCACGATCAGATTGCGCCGGTTTCAAAAACGAGGACAATCAAAGTCCTCTACGATGAAAAATCACGACAGCTTCAAAAGCTCTATGGTGAAGTTCGCAATCTTCGCGATGCATTCGACTCTCACCAACAGACTGCGAACGCTGAATCTCACTTGCAATCAATCTGGAAAGAGCTGACATCACACCACCCCGAAGACTGGCTTCTTGCCACCGAGTTACTCGAACTCTCCCGTACTCGCGTTCCACTTCCCGGATTCGAAGCCACCATCAGGGCGTATCTGGAAGGAAAAATGGCCGCTGAGCCGAATCTGGTGAAATTAATTGAGGACGGAATCCGTCTGGCCGACCGCGCCTCTGCCAAATAGTACGACATCAAATTCCTGACTCTGGATCGCTTCCCGCTCTAGCTGTGTGCAAGCCAAGAGCTTCGATAATTCACGTCCAAAATTCTCCGTCTGATTCACACAAAGCCGGGTCAATCAAGGCAACGAAGAATTCACAATTCCTTCGCGGATTCGTCATGTAAACCACCTACGCTCTCTTTTGAATATCTACCCAATAGGAGCGTGTCGCATGGCAAGAAAACGTCGCCGCAGTCGTATCGAAGCTGAACCCGTACAGGAATGTAATGTCCTCCCCCCACATCTGCTCCTCTTTGCTCCGGTCGATCTCGAGACTGGCGGGAAGTTCCTTCGTCAACTGGAAGGTTTCCTTTCCAGTCATCAAGATGGGAAAGTGGTTCTCGGCAGCTTCCGTCTGCCCGAAGATACCGCCGCATCAATGCTGAACTAGCGGCCTACGCTCTCAGCCGGTTTCGATATCGGTCCCGGATTTCGTGCTGATCATGCACCCAATCGACAAGTTGGTCGTACAAGGGGTATGAAAGCTCTCAATTGTGTTCATCGGCGTGGCGTATTAGCTTGCGTAATGTTCCGGATGCCCCGAAAAACTCCGATCAGTGGCCTGTTCTTTGCGCTATCACTGACCATTGGTCTGTTCAGCTTTGCTGATCAGACCGGTGCTTCGACACAGACTTCATCTGTTAGTACGAACTCGGTCAATGATTCTCTTCCACTCTTTGTTCGACTCGGTGAAGAGAACGGAATCTCTCGGCTCGTCGATACCACGATGAAGCGAATCATGGCGGATACCTCGTTGACCCCCTATTTCAAATCTGCCTCTGCCCAGTCCATCGCCTATGCGCGCAAAGTCGCGATTAATCATCTTTGTTCCGAAGCGGACGGCCCTTGCTGGTCATTTTTCAGTAGTAAAATGCTGGCGATGGTAGTTGAACTGAATGATGACCTCTGGACACGACTTCGCAGTCATGTCGTGGCATCATT
Source organism: uncultured Ignavibacteriales bacterium (assembly GCA_964518635.1). Taxonomy (GTDB): domain Bacteria; phylum Zixibacteria; class MSB-5A5; order GN15; family FEB-12; genus CAZFGK01. Next base: position 85,756 of record CAZFGK010000006.1, on the reverse strand, counting down.
GCAGGCGAACAAGTTTTCCGGAAAGACTGCCGAAGAGACACTGGAAATCGTCGATCAGATTGGTCGTGATCTGCTCAATCCCCTAAAGAAAAAGTAGTTACGGTCAGTTCAAATGCTCATCTGGATCACTCTCAGTGAGCATTTTTTGCATTGAGAATAAGAGCGAATGAACTCATAGATGAGGTAGACATGTCCAATCACTCCCCGCATATCAGAAACACCCGAGCAAGAGTTGGCACAAGGGAAAAGCTACACAACTATTGGATCGCAACTCTTCTGACATTCATATTTCTTTCCCTATTAACCGTCACCATCGACGCTGCCCCGAAGAAAAAAGGAAAGTCAGCCAAGTCAGCCAACAATCTCCCTGCTGACTGGAAAAAAGTCGCTTCGAAATCCCAGATCGCCGATTTCCAGTGTGTGGCACTCTACACCAACGACATGGATCAGGTTGTCGGCGCACGGTTCGACCACACTCCGAGCGGATTTGTCCTTGATGTCCTTCGCTTCGAGACGGTCCCGCAGTCATTTGTCTGGGTGAATACTCCGCCGGTCTCTGATCAGGGGGAACCACACACGCTGGAACATCTCCTGTTGGGAAAAGGAACCAAGGGGCAGTATGTCGCAACTCTTGAAGATATGTCCCTCAGCGAAAGTTCGGCATTCACTCGTCAGTTGCAGACCTGCTATCATTTTTCGGCAAAGGGGGGGAATGAATCTTTCTTTACGCTCTTCCATGAGAAACTAGATGCGATGCTCCATCCGACTTTTAGTGATGAGGAAATTCGCCGCGAAGTTGCCAATGTCGGTTACGCAGTCAACAATGACGGCAGTCTTCGTCTCGAAGAAAAAGGTACCGTCTACAATGAGATGGTTTCTTCGTTTGAACGACCGTACGGCAATCAATATTTCAAACTCGAAGCCCTCATGTACGGCAAAGGGAATCCGCAGTCGATGAATTCCGGTGGCTATCCGCCGGCGATTCGTACGATGCAGCCCTCGGATATCAGAAATTTTCATGCGAGCACCCATATGCTCAACAACATGGGAGCCGCTCTGGCACTCCCCTCGAGTATCAATCTGACCGATCTGCTCACCCGTTTTTCGGCATCATTCAAGCAGCTTGAACCAAACAGCAAACGTCAATCACTCAGCCCCTCCGATCACTGGAAAAAACTCCCTCCTATCACTCCTGCAGCTGCTGGTTCAACCGCGGTCGAAAGTTTCCCGGCATCCACAACTGATGAACCGGGGACACTGATCATGGGCTACCCACCACAAGGGGAGATGACGCTCGAAGAGGTGATGCTGCGCGATCTTTTTCTGGATGCCTTCGCCAACGGCGCAGGGTCGAATCTGTATGAACTGTTTGTGAATTCGTCAAAGCGTGCGATCGATGTCGGGACATCGTCCGTCTTTTTCTATTCCGACGAACTCCCCGGCTATCCGGTCTATCTCGGATTTGGTGATCTTCGCGCGAATGCAGTCACCGAGCAGATGATCGACTCACTCCGCAGCATGATCATGGCTGAGTTTCGTAAAATCGCTGCGTACGCACCCGGTTCGACTGAGCTGAATGAACTAAATGAAAGAATTCAGAGTCGACTGCTGCAGCAGCGACGCGGAAGTCTGAATGTGCTGAATGAACCCCCCGGCTGGGGTAGCCGCGGAACCGGCTCAGGCGTTGCTGATCTGCTGCAACGGTTACATCAACTCGGCGGCACCCGGCGGGATATCACGTTGACAGAATTGTATGACAAGCTCGGCACCACGCTGACTAAGAAAGAGAATATCTGGAAAGGGGTTATCGAACGCTGGAAGTTCGACAGCTACGAGCCAATCGCAGTTGGTGCCAAACCAGATGTCGAACTGGTGGCACGAAGTGAATCAGAACGTCTACAACGACTCGCTGCTTATACTGAAAATCTGAAATCAAAATATGCGGCTGCAGATGCAACGCTGGCGCTGGCATCATTTAAACAGAGTTACGATTCAGGTACAGCGGTGATTGAGAAAGAGCTTTCTGCTCAGAAATCACCGCAGTTTCTCTCGAATCCACCGCTGGGAATTGATGATCTCCTCCCCTATCGTGTCGATTCACTCCCCGGCGGAAGACCATTGGTTGTTTCGTCATTCGGGAATATCACCAGCGCGACCTTCGGGCTCGCCTTTGATCTGAGCGTGATTCCGGAATCACTTTTCGTCTATGCCGCAGCTCTCCCCTCACTGATTAACTCCATCGGCTGCACCAAAGATAACAAGCTCTACTCTTACGATGAGTTCGCCCTTGCCCTCGACCGTGAAGTCCTCGGTCTGTTTGCATATTTCGACATGAATCATCGGACCGAACGTTGCGAACTCGTCGTTCGTGCCGCGGGAAATGATCTGATTGAGAGCAAGAAAGCACTCGAATGGATGGCAGCTGTTCTCAAGTCACCAAACTTGAGTGATGCGAATCTCCCACGCATACGGGATGTGATCCAGCAGGAGTTTGTGAACCAGCGGGGGAGTCTGCGTGGCTCTGAAGAGAGCTGGGTCAATTCCCCGGTCAATAGTTACTGGCGACAGGAGAATCCGCTGCTCCTCGTGACTGGTTCTTTTTTCACTCGTTCTTATGCACTCTTCCGATTGAAATCGCAGTTGATGGAAGCAGCGAATCCGACTGAGAAGACCTCATTCATGAACACACTCGGCGGCTACAATGCATTGCCGACGATGTTCCGTATGCGTGACACGCTCATGGCGGTGATGTCACGGGATGTTGACAATGAATCCGCGATGGCAAAGCAGACACGTGAAGATCTGCGAATGCTGCTTGGCGATATGCCGCCGATACAATATGACCGTGACTGGATCTACGTAGTCAATGCCCTTGCTGCCGATATGGAAGTCTCGGCAACAGATGTCCTGAAGCGTCTCGGTCAGGTTCTTGATCTGATTCGTCATCGGGACAATGTCCGCGGCTTTGCGATTCTGAATCCGTCACAGGAGAGCTCTCCTTCCCGGATTGCGCGGCATTGTCCTTGATATGAACAACGAGACATCGATTCATCACACGTATAAACGTGTCCCACGCATCAATCAGAATGTCCAGTATCGCTATCCCGGCACCGAGCCCGTTTTTGCAGGACTTGTGAATAATGGTACCCGTTCAGGAATTCACTTTCACACAGCCGACTGTGCGAGTTTCATCGACAATGACACCGCACGACTGGTAGATTTTCTCACTGCGCGTCTGTATGGCGGCGGTGGGGCGCACAGTATGTTCATGCAGACCTGGGGGGCAGGACTTGCCTATTCCAACGGACTGCGCAGTAACGAAACCAACGGACGTATGATCTACTATGCCGAGCGTTGTCCTGATCTGGCGCAGACGATGCAGTTTGTGGTCAAGACACTGAAAACCGCACCGCATGATCCGAAACTCGCCGACTATGCCGTCACACAGGCATTTGCGCAGATGCGTTCAGCGGATGATTACACCGCACGCGGTGAACGCATGGCAGCAGACCTGGCGGACGGCAACACACCGGAACGGGTCGCTGAATTTCGCAAGCGGGTATTGGAACTTCGCGCACAGCCCGGCTTGTATGAACGTCTGTATGAGCGGATGGATGATGTCTACGGGCTTGTGCTCCCCGATTATGGTCCGAGCGGTGTGGATGCGATGAAAGCAGCGAAGGCAAAGAGCTTGGTGATTGGTCCGGATACACAGCTGGACAATTACGAGAGTTATCTCAAGAAAGTAGAAGGGCCGGAGACGATCTTGTATCGCATCTATCCGTCCGATTACTGGCTGCGCGATCTGATGTTGATAGAGTAGCGTAAGAACGTACCGCATATAACTGAAACATCAACTGATCGACATACAAAGAGCCGCAGCAATGCGGCTCTTTTTTTTGATCCATATCACCAGAGGAAACAAAGTTCGTTTGAACTTACGGGCAGTCTGCCAACGGAGTAAAGTTTATGAACAGATGATCGACCAGCAATGTGAGATCAGCGATGTCGATGCTATTGTTGCTGTCGCCATCACAATTCCCTTCATCCCAGCAAGCGGGAGCCAGTCCCTGATTGAATAGGTAGTTAATCTGATAGACCAAGTCACCAATGTCGACTGACTCGAACGGATCATCATCGTAGTTACCAGTTGAACCCACGCAACAGGCGGTGCGTGTATCAAGACCGTTAAGAGTAGTTGCACCGGTGTTGTCTGGGTCAAGCCAGTATTTAAGTTGTAGTGACGGAGAGGATGAATAATAATTCCATGCTCGCGCAAATTTTCCAAAGAGTGAATTTTGCGTCGAAGTTGTACAAGTACCGGAGTTCCACGTCCCTCTTGAATGCTGACCAACAATTCTTCCATTGTCATCAAACAGCGGGGCACCAGAGCTCCCATCCTGAATGATCCCCGTTCCAGAATTAGGATGAAAAGTAACCCACCAATGTGAGAGTGTCGAGCTTCCACCGAAAGTGTTGTACTGATAGTTGCTTCCAACCGGCGTGTCTGCATCAAAGGATATTTTTTTTACATCACTCATCGGATGGTGGATGGTAAGCGTTGAATCCGCCGCTGCATCCACATTGTTCCAGCCAGCGAAGTAGGCGTCGTAACTCGCTGGTATAGCTTCTGTCTCGATTAAAGCAAAATCTGATCCGCTGGCTAAGCTACCATAAGCTCGTTTTGATATGCCTTGAACTGACTGATTAAGGCTACCATCGTACAGACTGTCGCACAGCGGTTGAAAGTAATTGAAGTAGAAGAGCCAGCCAGATACATCAGTATCAGCGTCATACACATGCCCGGCAGTCAAGACATACGGTTCTTTGTCCTCCCTTACATTATTTACTAGTGCGCCGGAAGCTGCAATGGTTTGTGAATCGGTCGTGATCAATACAACCGATCGAGATACCGCTTCAAAAGGTAATCCTTCAGGGCATTTAATATTGATATTACAAGGCAATGCATCTCCATAAGCAAGCAGCTTGTCAGTCGGTTTGCGGCTACCATTCTGGTATCTCTCCCCAGCTCCACGAAAGACATGAACAACAGATCCAATTTTGATTCTTGCCGATTCTGAATTCGACGGTTCGAAGTATTCGAGAACGATTTCGCTACCTCTAACAAACCCCGTCCCAAAACGACCAGACTCTTGATTGTTAGCGTCAGTGAACGCACCTCTCATTTCTGAGGTATCTGTAGGGTGATAAACGAAAAAAGTCGATCCCTTCGGCAAATGGAAATCAGAATAGTTTACACATATCAGCTTGGCTTCTGGGACTTCTATTGCCATTCGGCACACTTTTCCGATTCCCGGAATTGAATCCCATTGTCCATCTCGAAAGAAATCAACGGAAAACGGAATCGCTGCTCCTATTCGAAATGGTTTGAATCCTGTGGCATCCGGCTTGTCCTGAGCCAATACGGAATCGATGTTCACGTTCATCAAAGTGTTTATGTGCTGGACATCCCTGAGTTCATGCACTCTGCTCATGGGTCTTCCGCCGGAACTTACCTGTGCTTCTACTGTAACTCCCAGCAACACCGCACAACAGAGGAAAGCGAAGGTGGTTGATAGAGTCGATTTTGCGCAAAAATGGAATTTGAGAAGTGATGTGAAATTCATACGAGAGCCTCCTGACCGATGAATTGTGTATACGATATCCTTGTGAACTATACAAGCTAACTGTTACTGTTTTTTTTTTGCAAGTGATTTCTTGCGCTATTTCTGAAAAGTGATACATTTCTTTTGCATCTCTTAATCAGACGGGCGAATGAGAAATGAATCTTCACGCGATCCTAACACGATCAAAATCAATCGCATTTCTTGTACCACTGATTTCATCGCTCTTGTTCACCTTGAGTTGTCAAAGAAATACGAAGCCGACCGATCCTCGTACGGACGTAGACGAAGCGACTGGCTGGGTCTGGCAAAATCCAGAACCTGCTGCAGTTGGTTTTCATGACGTATTCACTTTCGGTCGTGACACAATCTGGCTTGTCGGCGGATCACAGATTACATCAAGTTTCGATGGAGGGCAGTCTTGGAATAGTAGAGAGTTGGAAACAAATTATGGACTGTATGCTGTAGAATTTGTCTCTGCTCTCTCCGGTTGGGCTGTTGGAGCTGGCGGAGTACTTAAGACAGCAGATGGCGGAGAATCGTGGAATCTAGTCCCTGGGTTTGAGGCGGAATCATACTATGATATAGAATTCATCAATGATTCGGTCGGGTTCATTTCGGGTTCAAGGGTCGGAATCAATCGGACATTCAATGGTGGCAGAACCTGGGATACGCTCAACCTTGGATTCACCACTCTCAAAAAGCTTCAAAGTATCTGCTTTATCAACGACTCGGTCGGCTGGATGACAGGATTCAATGGCATGGTCATCGCGACGCGCGATGGCGGGGTAACGTGGACACAGTATGACTATGGCTCGGGTACTTTTCGAGATGCCAGCTTTGTGAACGACAGTGTCGGATATATTGGAAATCTGATGGGACAAATCCTGAAGTCTGTCGACGCTGGTCGAACATGGAGAATTGTTTACAGAGCGCCTGAATGGGTGCGCGCAATTCACTTTTTCACTGAAGATCATGGCTGGATTGCTGGTGAAGATGGTCTGCTGGGGTACACTGATGATGGTGGCATCACCTGGAACTACGCACCTCCCATAGTCGGCACACACTTCAACAGTTTCTTCCTTGGTCGAGACTCCACCCTCTGGCTCTCTGGCTATGGTGGATTGATCTACAAGCTGGAACCGAACAGTATCTCGTGGAAGAGTCTGACCAGAGGTGTACACAAAGACTTGTATGGAGTTGGCTTTGGTAATCGATATCGCGGCTATGTAGTCGGTGAAGGCGGCTCAATAGTCACTACCGTTGATGCAGGCAAGACCTGGATTGAGCGGGAGAGTGGCTCGGATCAGGTGTTGTTTGATGTCGCTGTAGGTGCGCGAGGTGAGGCATGGGTTTCGGGCGGATCAGGCACAATTCTGCATACTGAGGATTGGGGTGCGACATGGCAGCCGCAGGTTTCAAATACCCTTGCTGCGCTGTATCGTATTGAGATTGCAAATGACACACTTGGTTGGGCAGGCAGTACGAGTGGACAATTGCTGGAGACAACAGACGGTGGAACGCATTGGAACTTGCTCAAGCAATTACCCGGAACTGTCTGGTGCTTGCATGTTGCACCTGACCAAAGTGCCTGGGCGAGCGGCTATGGCTTTATCAAACGACGCGACACGCTCGGCAATTGGATCGACATTACGTCACTACCCGTTAATGTTTCTTTTGTCGAGTTCATGCATGTTCAATTCATTTCCGATTCCATCGGAATTGTGATAGTACCACCTGCGACTCTTTTTTCTACCACAGATGGCGGGCAGACCTGGTCAGAAGGGTACACGCAACTTGCAGGAGCATATCTTACCGGCTGGCTACGAGATGAAAAGCATGCGTGGGTAGTCGGCGACCAATATCTCGGCAGCCGACCGCCGATGATGTACCGGACCGGCAATAGCTTAACCGACATGATTCGCGTGAATCCCCGCCACGACAACAGCATCAATGGCATCTTCTTCATCGATGACAAAAATGGCTGGATTGTTGGTGACAACGGGATGATTCTCCACACTACCAACGGCGGGACTGAAGAATAAGGGGCCACAGTCGAGTATCCCTCCGATTCCCACTCCGATTCCTCTCCCTCCCCCCTCTTTCCTTGACAGAATGCTCCGGTATCGTATTATATAGCAATGGGTAGACGGCTTTCCAGCCAACTCCCCTCGGTACTACTGAAAAGATTGACCGTTTCCGCAACTGATTCACGGTCAGTTTCCTATACCAGACGCAAAAAGTACGACGACGATAGTCCACACCAAGAGGAACTACAGATGAACTCTGCCTGCCAGACAACACTTTCCACTCAACTCACCCGCGCAGTCAGCCGGATCGCTACGGTCATTGCCGTAGCCGTCACTCTCTGCGGAGTCGTGACCGAGAATGCCTCCGCCCAGCATTTCAACATGACTCAGGTCGCCAATGTCCCGGGGGGCCTGCGCTCGATCTGGGGATACACTGCACCGGGTGGGCGTGAATATGCCCTCGCCTGCGCCGGAAATTTCCTGCGAATCTACGAAGTGACAACCCCTGCCACGCCGGTATTGCGGGCCTCAATCGCCTCGACTGCTGATCTTAAAGAAGTGAAGACTTACCTCAATTACGCCTACTGCGTGAATCAGAATGCCGCCCTTCAGGTGGTTGATCTTCAGTTCCTGCCAGATAGTGCCAAGGTGGTCGGGACATTTTCATCTGCCACCGTCCCTGGGCAGCATACCATCTGGATCGATGGTTCGTATGCCTATCTCGGTATGAACGGAGCCGGAATTGCCGACTACCGTATTCTCGATCTGGCGAATCCGATCGCACCGGTCGAATTGAGCGGAACTCCTCACCCGTCAGATATCTGCGGTGCCTTCGTCGATGCCCACGATTCCTACGTCGTTGGCAATCGTGCTTATGTAGCGAATCTCGCCGGTGGAATGTCGATTCTCGACATCACCAACAAGAATGCTCCCGTGGTTCAGAACTGGATCGGCTGGAACAATACCTTCTGCCACAGCATGCGCACCACCACCGATGAACGGTATCTGTTCACCACCGACGAAACAGCGGATGGTCATCTGCGGGTCTGGGATGTACAGGACATCAATAATGTCACTGAAGTCGCTCAGCACTACATCCCGGGGCGTATCATTCACAATGTGTTTGTTAAAGACCCGTTCCTGTTTGCGTCGTACTACACCGACGGCGTCCGAGTCTTTGATGTCTCCGATCCGCTGAAACCGACCATTGTTGGCAGCTTCGATACCTATTTGCAATCCGAAGGGAACACCTTCAACGGTTGCTGGGATGTCTATCCCTACTTTGCGTCCGGTACAATTGTCACGTCTGACCTCACCAACGGGATGCATGTCATCACTTTCAATAACACAGAAGCCGGTACCTTTGCAGGAACGGTAACCGATGCAACCAGCGGCCAACCGATACAGGGAGCAACCGTCACCTGGGCGGAAGTTGCTGGAGGAAATTCAAACAGTGATACCACCGATGCCCTCGGTCAGTACACTCTTGGGATCCCGGCATCACCTGTGAATCTTACTGTCTCTCGCGGAGGATATGCACTTTCCGTACAGGCAATCAATCCGACGGCAAATGTGACAACCACCTTCAATGTCGCGCTCAATCGCGTTACAGGCGGACGCTTGACGGTCAACTTCGCAAATCGTGATGTCGCTCAGCGAGTCAAGGGGTATGCCTTCCCCGACAGCGCACATCTGACCGATGATAATCTGACTGGTGCGCTCGGTTTTCGAAATATCCCCTTCGGCAATACCAATGTTCTGGCTGGCCAGTGGGGGAAGAAGAATGTCGATACGACTATCGCTGTTCCGATATCTTCGGAAGTCGCCGTCAATATGACGCTGAAGAATGGCTATGAAGACAATTTCGAACTCGATCTTGGCTGGATTGTCGGTGGTTCGCTCGACACCATCGCAGCCGGAATCTGGGAACGTGGTGAACCGGTTGGTAGTGTTACCGGTGGGTTCCAGGTGCAGCCGGAAACCGATAACGGTGCAGGAAATCATCGCTACTGCTATTTCACCGGGAACCCAGTCCCTGCATCAGCCGCAGTCGGCGCCTGTGATATCGACAATGGACGGACGACACTGACCTCCCCAACTTTTGATCTTTCTGCAACCGGTGATCCGCAGGTTTCGTATGATCGCTGGTTTTCCAACAATCGTGGCGGCAATCCGAATCTGGACCCCTGGATTGTTGAGCTCTCTAACAATAACGGTAGCAGCTGGACCATTTTGGAGAATACCGCGGTCTCAAATGCGGCCTGGACTACGATGACTTTCCGGGTACTCGATTTCATGCCGCCGACGGCGAACATGAAGATTCGATTCATTGCCTCGGATGATTGCCTTGGCTCGATTGTCGAAGCAGCAGTCGATAATTTCAAGGTGACCGACCTCGACCCGCCAAGCTGCTGTATCGGCCTCGTTGGCAACGTAGACAATGATATCGCCCAGTCGGTTGATATCGCCGATCTGACAGTGCTGGTCGACCACCTGTTCATCACTTTCAGCCCGCTGGCTTGCATCCCTGAGGCAGATATTGCATTGGATGCAAGCGTCGATATCGCTGATCTGACCGCATTGGTTGACCATCTGTTTATCACCTTTACGCCGCTGATTACCTGCCCCTGATTCGAATTCGACTCAGAATATTTACGGGATCGTGCGACGCACGATCCCGTTCTTTTTTGACAATTATACGCTCATACACGTACATTCAGTATCGATGCATCAGCGTATCTGAGATGAAACAGTTGAAGTCATGAAAGTCACCGTCACACCAGCGCAGTCAAAAAGTGCATTACTTCGTAATGCCCTTCTTGTACTCTCCTGCTCCATCTTCCCCTTGGTACTCACAGTGACGCTACGTGCCGCCGAACTGCTCCCTGATCTTATTGTGACTTCCTCAAGTCTCGAAGATAACCTGATTGTTCAGGATATCAGTCCGGGGCGGATTCACCTCCGACTCTCAACGGGGGTGGCAAACAACGGGGATGGCCCACTCTTTCTGCGCGCAGACGGGAATCTTGCGGTCGATTCGGTGCAGCCGGTCTTTCAGCGAATTTTCGATAACATCAGCGGCTACACCGAACGTCAGGCCGGAGAATTCATCTACCATCCCCAACATGGTCATATTCATTTTGCCAACTGGGCACAATTTCGACTGCGTACCATTTTACCGGGGGATAGTGTCGGACCGATTGTCGCGCAGGGGAGCAAGGTGACGTTTTGTATTGTCGATGAAGACATCTTCAATCCTTCACTGCCGAATTTCGACCAAGATGGGCGCTTCTATCAGTGCGGAACAACCTCTTCGACGACCATCATTCAGGGGATCTCAGTCGGCTGGGTCGATACATACGACAAGACACTTCCCGATCAGGTGATCGATATTACAGAAGTCCCAGTTGGTGAGTATTGGCTGGAAGCAGAAGCCGATCCTTTGAATCTCGTGAAAGAGATCGACGAGACCAACAACGTCACACGTATCAAATATCAACTGCAGCAGGAGGGTTGGGATAGCTACGAAGCCAATGACTATGCCTCGACACTCTCTTCCAAGCCATTCGGAACGCAAAACAGTTCGAATCTCGGCCCCTGCGGACCACAGCGAGTGGTTGAAAATCTCAATCTGCATGATGGAAATGACCGGGATCATTTTCGATTTTTCATGAACAGTACGGGGACATCGTCTGACTTCATCGAAGTTGAATTCACTGGCGGGGGCTCGAATCTTGGGCTTCAGCTACTTGATTCAACTTATACGATCCTTCGCGGATCGATCACCGGCTCAAGTCGAAGAGTATCCCTCAGCGGATTTCCGAAGGGTTGGTATTATGCCAAGGTGTATAGTCTCAATGGTCAGGGGAATGCCGGGTATTCACTGACGATTGATCCACCATCCAATCTTCCCCCTTCTATCACACTTGAAAAGCCAGTTCTGGAGTCATGGATTGCGGATGGTGACCTGTTTAATGCAACCTGGCAGGTGAATGATCCTGAAAATGGACCGACCTGGGTTTCGATCTTTGTTGATACCCTTCCCATTTTGAACGGAGATGAATTTGAATTGCCGCAGAGTCATCTGACTCCCGGTGAAGTAGAGTTTCACGCCATCAACACTGCCCATCTGAATCCGGGGGAGTATTTTGTCTATGCGCAAGTTACCGATGGTGGAACAATAACCGGCAGCTGGTCGCAGGCACCACTCCGAGTGGTGACGCCGAATTGCTGCGACAATCGAGGAGACCTCGATGCACTTGCCTCAGGTGTTGTCGATCTGTCCGATCTGGTTATTCTGGTCGATCACCTCTTTATCGATTTCAATCCGCTGCGATGTCCTCTGGAGGCGAATTTGGATGGGCAAGTTGGAGTAGATTTGGGAGATCTGATCACCCTTGTTGATCATTTGTTTATCAATTTCACCCCTCTCTCTCCCTGTAATCAGAATTAGTCAGGATTTGATTCAACACAGGAACTTCTTTCGTTTTCAGGTCGTTTCGACCACATTGCTGACGATTGACATTGGATTTTTCACTTCTGAGATGCTGGGACACGTCTGATATGAGCATGGAAACACTCTACGCAAAGCTCCTGACCGAACTTGGTGAGGATATCACTCGCGAGGGGCTGGTCAAAACTCCGGAGCGAGCAGCCAAGGCGATAAAGTTTCTGACCCGTGGCTATGAGCAGGATGTCGCTCAGGTAGTCAATGGCGCATTGTTTGAAAGTGACAGTGACGAGATTATTCTTGTCAAAGATATCGAGCTCTATTCACTCTGTGAGCACCACCTGCTTCCGTTCATCGGTCGCGCCCATGTCGCTTATATTCCGAATAAGAAGATCATCGGATTGTCGAAGATTGCTCGCATCGTCGAGGTTTTCGCAAGACGCCTGCAGGTGCAGGAACGTCTCACGAAGCAGATTGCCGAGTCACTTATGAATGTCACCGGGGCCGCCGGTGTTGGGGTGGTGGTTGAAGCGAAACATCTTTGTATGATGATGCGCGGAGTGGAAAAGCAGAATTCTTCGATGAAAACCTCCTGTGTGCTTGGTGTTTTCCGGGATGATGAAGCCACCCGTAAAGAATTCCTCCATCTGATTTCGAACTAGTCAGCAAAGTTCACTGACCGTCGCTGACGGTTCTCACTTGCTGGTGGGAACTTCCCCCCTTTTCTTGAGGGGTATGCCCTTCACTCAACTGACCCCCGCCTCTGTACGGAAATCTGCCACCCTCACGCTTTCGAGACGGTTTGACCTCTGCTTCGGACGACGACTGGGTGCTGATCTGGATGAGCGGACCGCGCTTGAACAGTACGGCCCGGTCGCAACTGCCAGTCACGGAAGCGGAGTGAACCCCCGCGTACGAATCGAAATCGGCGGCGATGTAGACAGCCGCACTGGGATGATTGCAAACCTGGTAGACATCAAGAGCCGCTTCGGCGATCTGTTGAATGCGCGCTACGATCACAAGATGCTCAATGCCGACACCCCTCCATTTGATAATGAACCGCCGACCATCGAGCGCATAACTCAGCAGATTTTCACCGACTCACAGGCAGTTGCAATAGATGAGCCCTACGATGTCGTTGGTGTCGACTACGCCGAAAATCGTCAACATACCGCTCGGCTTCTGCGCAATCGACTGCAGCGAACTGAGTGGTTTGACCTCTCGGCTGCTCGTGAAACCAGCTCGCCACATCTGTCAGCAACTGAAAACAGACAGCTCTTCGGCGTCGCCGCTCGACTTCATGGACATGGCTATGAGATTGGTTTGACGATGGAGGGGGAGGTGCATTCACGCTATGGGCAGATGGTCTCCCATGCAAATGTGCGCCGAGTCGTCACCGATATTCAGGATGAATTCGATCATCAGTCACTGAATGAACTGCGTGCTTTCCGCGGCAGACCGACTACGACAGAGTCCTTCTCGCGGATTCTCTTTCAGATGATTGCGAGTACCCTGCCACTGACGCGGCTGACCGTGCGTGAGAATCGATGGCTCAGCGCGGCCACCGATTCCGACGGCACGACGATGACTCTGCGAGATTCATTTCAGGCATTGCATCGGCTGCATCGCCCTGAGCTTTCGGCTTCGGAAAATGCAGTTCTCTACGGGAAATGCAATCACCCGAACGGGCATGGACATGACTATCATGTCGCCCTGACTATTCGTGCGCCGTACCATGACAAGAACGGAACGATCGTCATGCTGGAAACGCTTCGCGCCGATTTCAATCGGGTGCTTGCTCGTTTTCGTCATAGATATCTCGATCTTGAGTGTGAAGAATTCAGCAATCAAACCAGCACTGGCGAGGTTATCGCTCGCGTTCTCTGGCAGCGACTGGAAGAGAGTATCGGTGATCATCTCGAACGTGTCGTCCTGGATGAAACCCCCAACAATAGATTTATTGTCTCGCGTGATGCGAGCGAAGGAGCATAGCATCTATGACCGCGACTCTTACCACCCCTCAACGAATTGTCATCACCGGTGCCAGCCGTGGAATCGGACGATCAATCGCCCTTCGCCTTGCGGCTAAAGGGATCTCACTGGTATTGCAGGGTCGTAATGCTCAAATGTTATCAGCCGTTGCGAAGGAATGTGAGTTGCGTGGCGCGATTGCGACTCAACATCTTGTTTCCCTCGATGACCTGCATGCGGTCGAAAAATTTGCGAAGGAGATCACTTCTTCTCCGGTTGATGTCCTGATCAACAACGCCGGTATTGCCCGAACTTCACCGATTGCTGAACAGTCCTTCACTGACTGGCAGGAGACAATGACGGTCAATCTCTTTGCGCCGGTGATACTCACGAAAGCCGTTCTCGCTGATATGAAATCTGGCAGCAGTATTGTGAATATCGCATCGATGTCCTCCTTCAATGGCTACCCTACTCTCGGCAGCTACTGTGCGTCAAAATTTGCGCTGGAAGGATTTACTCAGGTGCTGCGGCTGGAAACGCAGGAGCGTGGGATACGGGTGATCGGGATCTATCCCGCCTCAACCCGAACTGATATCTGGGAAGGGATGAGTCTGAAACTGGATGTCACTAAAATGATGTCGCCGGATGATATCGCTGAAGGGGTGCATACTGCACTCTCCCTGCCGCCGACCACAATGGTGCGAAATCTTACGATGGTGAACACGCGACCGCTCTAGTTTTCGGCGGTCTTTATCTCTGTCAGCCAGCGATCAATTTCGATCTTCATCTTCTTCATATCGACTGCTCCGCGCCATTGTGCGACGATGGTCCCGGTTGGATCAACGAGGTAGAGTGACGGCAACCCCGCCGCTTTCCATTTCTCCCACACCTTCGTGCCTGTCCCATCATAGAGAGTCGGATAGTTGACTTTCTTTTTCTGAACGTAGGCGAGTGGCTTTTTCGGTCCCTCTTCATCGATGGCGATACTCACTACGCTGAAATTTCGTGGGGCAAATTCGGCGTGCAATGCCATGAGATCATCGGTCATCGCTTTGCACGGAGCACACCAGGTCGCCCAGAAATCAACGAGTGTCCAGCTTCCTCGTCTGCTGGTAAGGGAAAGAGAATCGGCTCCAGTCAAAGTAGGCAGGGTAAATTGCTCGGCGGGACGAGGGATCGGCAACAAGACATAGGTATAGGGGCTGGCATCAAACAGCTCTTTGCAGGTTGTATTGCAAAAGTAATAGGTCTTCCCTTCAAATGTCGAAGCGGCTTTCACCGGTTCAGGTGCAACATTCGGATCACCGGTTACACAGACCAGACAGAGCGCTGTCTTCGGCCAACTTGGATCGGATTTCCCCGCAAGGGTGGTCGACATTGCTATCAAGATGAAAAGTGCCGGAACAAAAACATATCTGCGCATTTGATTATCTCCTTTTTCAAGTCTCATTACTACTACACCCCAAAGAACAAGGCCACTCCCGCTCGCTCATACCAGACCCAGAGCGCGGTCACACCAAAGGTCTCGTTCAAGTAGACCGTCCCCATCAAGTGAGAACGATTCCCGTCATAGATCGCCTGCAAATTCCCTTTCATTCCGAAGGGGATCGTGATCCCGAATGGGTAATTAAACTCACCATCCCACTCAGAATACTGAAGCGCGACATATAGCGCCGATTTCAGAAACGGAACGTACTTCGCAACGACCCCATAAAACTGATAGTAACCCTCAGGCGAGCCGATACGATCAGAGCTGAAGCCGACAATCACTGAGGGGCGAAGATCATGTTCTTTCAGCAGGAACAAATTCCCGGTCGGAATTATTTCACCCGCAGTAGGATTGTACTCCAGACCAATCGACAGTCGACTTTTGTAATTGTAAGACGCATTCACCCGCCATGCCGGTCGCGGTAAATCAGTATCGACCCATCGCATAGAACCAGTCACTACATTTTCAAGCCCACTCCCCCGGAGTGGCGAGCCCTCGCCCGGTCAGCCAACTCAGGCAGGGACCAGCGAGCGTGGCTGACCTGCATGAGCAGTTGCGCAGGCCGCGAGGATCATGATCAGAACAGCCGAAGCTATCCGATTCAACGTTTTCATTTCAGGAAGCATCAGATTCATGCCCTTCTCGGTATTCAGAATCATTCATCTTTCGACCACAACAGGGATACAGTCGAAACTGGCGGTTCTTCCCCACAACATTTCAACGCAGAAATGCAGGAGAGCAAAAATATGGGATTGGAAAAATCAGGGGGGATCCCCCTCGAAGACTAGGAGAGTATCGGTGGACCGCGTCGCGGAACGACCGTCGCAAGCTCTGCTATCTGCCTTGGCGGGGAGCTATCACCGCGGATAGCTCGGAGAGAAACAGATGGCACGTTGACTTGATCCGCTTGCCAGATAAACGAAAGAAGGTGAGAGGAAAACTGGATTTCGGTCTGACGGTGACTGGTCAGATGATTTGGCACCAGATTGCAACTGTGAGCTGTGGAACAATAGTGTTCGGCACACGCTTCCTGCTGCTGCTCAGAACAGGTGGCTGCTTTCGCTTCTTCGGAAGACTCCGAACAACAGGAAGTGGGCAATAGATCCTCAGTCGCGACTGCACAACTCTGCTGGCTCTCCTCTTCGCAGAGGGTCGGGCTGGAGCAGACATGAATTCGGGAATCTTCCTCAGTGCTAATGCAATAGGCGGTTGTTCCTGCTCCAAGGGCAATTTGCACCGCAAGGGCAGCTAGAAGGAGGAACCGGGAGTTGGTCTGGAAAATTGCACTCTGCATTACATACAATAATCGGCAATTTCAGCGAATTGTGCAACTCTAATTTCTCGCGAATGACTCTGAAGGTAATTGGGACATAGAGAGTGCATATTGATTGAGACACCTTACCATAGGGAAAGTTCCCCTCCCCTCAGCCGGGACTGGACGAATTGATTGAAAGTGTGCATACTTTTTAATCAGCTAGAAACGAACAGGAGAAGATCATGGCAGAGAATTTTTCCTTCGATATTGTCTCGAAGGTCGACAAGCAGGAAGTCACCAATGCAGTCAATCAGGCAATGCGGGAGATCAGCACCCGATACGATTTCAAAGGGACGAAGAGCACCATTGAGTGGAACGAAAAAGAAAACACCCTGATGGTGCTCGGCGATGATGAAATGCGTCTGAAATCTGTCGTCGACATTCTGCAGGATAAATGCATCAAGCGGAGTATCTCGATCAAGGCCCTTGATTACGGACCGGTAGAGGAAGCGGCAGGGGGTGCAGCCCGGCAGAAGATCACTGTTACGCAGGGGATCGACAAAGAACGGGCGAAAGAGATTGTCAAAGCGATCAAAGAGATGAAGAAAAAAGTGCAGGCATCAATTCAGGATGAGCAGGTTCGTGTTAGTGGTGCAAAAAAAGATGACCTGCAGGATGTGATGACAATGGTTCGCGGACAGGATTTTGGTATCCCGCTGCAGTTTTCGAACTATCGATGAGATGACATCTGTGCTGTTCAGGGAGTGAGATATTCAAGACACGGAATGATATCGAAATCGATAAACAGATGGGAAACCAATAGAGTCAGATCGCCAACATCGATTGACTGATCAGACGAGGCATCCAGATTGGCATGCTCCATATCCGGTAATGGAGTAAAGCTGATAAACAGATGATCGACGAGCAAAGTGAGATCAGCTATGTCGACACTCTGATCAAGGTCCAGATCCCCGGGCATATAAGCACAGAGCGGAATCAGAATCAGTGACGTATCAATCGTCCCGCCGCTTGTGAGAATGATCATGCTCGTATCGGACGGGGCAAATCCATACGGTCTGCTGAATATGTCGTAGCTACCAGCGGGGAGTGAAAAAAGAGCAATCCCCGAAAGATCGGTCGCCGCAGAATCAATGACACTCCCCGCATGCCCGAGATAGACGAAGACATTGGCAATCACTGACAGTGAATTCTCTTCTCCAGATTCGCCAGCTCCTGACTGAGATGATGACAGCAAGTAAGAGGCATTGTCACGATAGACCGTCACACTCAAGCTACCCGGGATCGGCGACAAAATAATAGTCACACTATCGGTAGAACCTGCCACAAGAAGCAAGTTCAACGAATCAGTGAGATAGCCCGCCCTGCTCGCAACGATGCTGACCAACCCACGATCAAGTGAATCAATTCGAACATATCCACCAGAGTCCGTCAGGAGACTCAACGAATCACGCTGTATCGAAATGGTTGCATTCGCGAGTGGAAGACTGTCGGGCTGTATCACGCGCACAACCAGAGATGCCGGTCGATACGAGAGTTGATACTGAAGATGTAGAGAGTCCGCAGGAAGAGGATTGATCGAATCGAGCGCATAGTGATACTGCGTTCCCGCGTCGATGCTCAGCGAGTACTGCTGTGGATCAAGTGAATCGATCACTACCACTCCAAGAGAATCAGTCAAGAAAGAGAAGCCACCGGGGCTGAGTGAAACGGAAGCTCCGATCAAGGGAAGACTATCGGTTGAAAGAGCTTCCACACCCAACTTCGCCGGTACCGGACGAAGCGAAACGGTATCGTCATACTGAGTTGCTGGGAGGTACATTTTTGTGAGACTATCCGCTCTATGGAGTGGGTGTGTAAACAGAATCGAATAACTCCCCGGCGGGATCGAATCGAACAGTACATTTCCAAGACTGTCGGTAGTCGCCGTGACACCACTCGGCATGATCTGCACCTGTGCATTTGTGAGCGGAAGCCCTTGATTTCCCCTCATATGAATTCTTGAAACTGCCGGAATAGCCCGAAGGATGATATCGACCATTGAAGTATCGCCGATAGTCATTGAAATTGTCGCAATTGAATCTCGAGAGGTGGCATGAGAGAACAGGACTGAAATAGAATCGGTCGAGAATGGTCCGAGAAAAAATGCTCCGTTTGCATCAGTGGTGTCGACACGATGCTCATTCGCTACGGTGATAACTGCTCCGGAAAGTGGAAGCGAATCATATCCTCGAACGATCCCCTGCAGATAGCGGGCATCAGACGACAACACAAAAGTGACGGTCCCATCCGACCAGTCACTCACCGTCGTGCCACCGTCGGTGAGAGTGCCATAGACATGATATCTCCCCAGGCTGATACCTGCCGAATTGATAAGATAGGGGCTGTTTGCAGCAGGGATATGTACCGAGGTGCTCAGGAGTTGTTCATCTCCATCTGCTGCGGGAATGGTATCCAGATAATATGTAACCCAGCGATCATCATTGGTCGGATCGGTCGATGTCCAGGTTATGGGGTAGGTTTCAACGGCGTAGATGCGAGTGCTGTTCCCTGCTGGTGGGGAGAGAATGCTGAAAGTCGGGGGGGCATTCGATGGCGGATTCAAAGTAAGTTTGTACCATGACGCGAGTGCGCCATTGAAACCATAGATTTGGATGAAATAATAACCGCGCGGTCTGTTTGTCAGCAGAATCAATTCACTGTCACTCACCGATTCCGATCGGGCGAGTACGGTGCCGACAGAATCCATCAACGCCATATCGATATCACCGTTACTATGCAGAAAATTGATTTTCACAAAATCGGTATTCGTGCCGGTACTGTTCAGATAGAATCTGAAGTAATCATGATTCGTGCTGGTATGCAGGGTGAGACTATCAATCACCAACTGCGGATTGACCGGCCCGAGATTCGGACTGTTGATCTGTCCAACCACTCGACCGAGCACTTCCGCACGAGAATCATTCGGTTCATAGCGATCGGGGGTGGTGACGGTCGGCTCGGAGATCGTCACTTTGATTCGCGTGATATTATTCGACTCATTCGACTCTTGCACAATATTCGCAGGATCGACCTCTGATTCGAGCCAGTATTCTCCCGGTGGAACATCTGTGATATCGATGTTCTGTCCGGCTAGTTCTTTGTGATAGACATCCACCCAGCCGACTGAGAGTCCCTGCGTCGTGGACGCACAGGAGGTGAACTCCCCACCGGGAGGAAACCCGGGAAGTGATGAATTATAGACTAACAGATCGAGAATACAGAAACTGACTTTCGCCCCACCAGAGATAATCGGCCCGACACCATCGCCGGGGAGAACCGTGCGAATGCGATACTGACACCAGTTGTCGACATGAATATGACTATGTCCGTTATGAAAAAGAAATTGCCCGGACGGTTGATCGGTGAAACCACCCCCCGTTTCAAAAATTCGTTGATTGATCTGCTGCGTAGTGTCGGAAGTGGCGGGAAGAACACCGTAGAGATGGAGTTTCCCTGCGCCGATGTTAGCGGTTCCATTTGAAAAGCGAAGATGACGTCGTCCCGGCACAATCCCGGTACTGTAATCTCGATCATTCAGATAACCAGATGGAACAAACAAATCGGGAAGTAACTGGGCAGAAGATTGTTCCTGAACTGTTCTGCTCGAAACATCCCCGTCCCGATTATCTGCGTGAAGCCATGAGAACGGCGAGATGACAGTGAGCAAGAAAACGAGCAAGATTGATTCGAAACGACTGCACCGAATGACAGAAAAAGTAAAAGCCCCAAAAGTCGACTGAAGTCGTCGACTTGGCGGCTTCTGAATAGGCAGTAAATTGTCGTTTAGACGGCTGGTTTTCATAGGAACAAGATAAGCTACTGTCTCTTCTCTCTAGGTCAAGGCAAGATCAGTGCCAAAAAGCAGAAGGAATAACTTCCGTGAATTATGCTAACCCACTATCCTGCATAGACTTTAGAAATTTCTAAGGATTCTCCAACCCCTTGCATTTTTTGAAGGAACTTCCGATCTTATTCTTGGTTTAATGTGAAGAGAACCGAGACGGGAGCCTTGGCGGGTTTTGCTCATGTTCTCCGAAGCATTTGACATATTGAACTGACATCAACAGAGTAACGGACAAATTTTTAGGAGTCCTCACATGAAAAAGATTCTCGCTTTTGGCTTGGTCGCCGCTTTCGCGTTGACCTCCTCAATCTTCGCCTGCGGCGAAGAAAAGACAACTGGCACGACCGCCAGCAAATCCTGCTCGGATTCCAAATCCGCCCATTTGACCAGCGCCCCGACGACCGACGCCAAGATGGTCGGTGACAAGGCTGCCTGCGCCGCCGGTGCAAACGCCAAGATGGCCGGTGACAAAGCTGCCTGCGCCGCCAATATGGCCGGTTGTGGTACTGATGCCTGCTGCGATAGCATGGTCATGGCCAAGTACATCAAGGACACCAAGTACGACGGCAAGATGGCCGTCGTGAACATGTCGATCAAGGGCATGACCTGCAACGGTTGTGCCGAAGGTGTTTCCGCGACTCTTGCCAAGGTTGATGGCGTCCTCAAGGTCGTTGGCGTTGATTACAAGGCCGGAACCGCCAAGGTTCTCGTCTCCGCTGAGAAGGTGAAGAACGAAAACCTCGTGACCGCCGTAACCGCGAAGAGCTATGAAGCCAAGCTGATCATGGCCAATGCAGACGCCAAAGCCGCCTGCTGCTCTGTTGAAGATTGCCTCGCCAAGCTCAACAAGGCCGAAACCAAGACCGAAGAGACCAAGTCTGCCCACTAATTGCAGACCGGTTTCCTAAGACTGATTTTTCCAATGGGCGGGACTTGTGTCCCGCCCATTTTCTTTGGCTTAAAACAAACACTTTGGTCACTCCAGAACGATTCTGCGACCAGACCGGTTCTACTGTTCAAGATGCTCACTACCGACGATATTAGGGCAGACGTGAAAATCATCCTGCGCCCCTTCATACTGACCTTCGCTCTTCTCGCCCTCACTGCGGTCTCTGGATTTGCAGAGAAGTTCGCCGGGGATGCATACACTCTTGGTGCTGGAGCGCGTGGTCAAGCCCTCGGACGGGCGATGGTCGCGGGGCCATCCGATGGCTTCGCGGCCTACTGGAACCCTGCCTCCCTGACTGCGATTTCCCAGCGACAACTCTCCGCCATGCACGCCGAGACATTCGGTGAACTTCTCAATCATGATGTCATTGCTTACGCCCAACCGGCCCCTGATTCCGGTTCAGGTTTTGCCCTCGGCGGCTATTTCTATTACCTCGGCGGCGGTGGAATCAAGATCACTGAATTGAGTGGCTCCGGGCGACCGGAAGTAGTTCGCGAAGAGTCGCACGCCGATATGCTCTTTTCTGGAGCCCTCGCAAAGCGAATCGGGCCGAAACTCTCCCTTGGTGGGACTTTGAAAGTGATCTATCGAGATCTCGGAACCGAAACCGGATTCGGTCTGACAACTGATCTTGGTGCAATCTATGCGGCGAATGATTGGCTTACCTTTGGGCTTGTTCTCAGCGATGCGACCTCCGGTTTTATTCGCTACAACGGTGGGACAGTCGTTCCGACCAGTGATTCGACATCGGCAACTTCCTCTTCACGAGCCGAATCGATCTTACCTGCACTCCATCCGGGAGTTCGCATCTCCCGTACCATGAATGACTGGAGTGGCTCACTGCTGGCATCAGGAGAGATTCGCGCAGAGAATCTCAAGGATGCCGCCCAGTACTGGGCGGGGAAATTCTCGCTCGACACTCAATACGGTCTCGAAATCTGGTATCAGCAGCTGGTTGCTGGACGAGTGGGATTTGACAATGGCCGCCTCACTGCCGGAGCCGGTGTCAGCTACAAAACAGTCAATCTTGATCTCGCCTATCTGCATCATGATGATTTCGATGCCACCTATCGTTTGAGCGCGGGTATTCGGTTCTGATTTGATCGGCATGATCGAAACCGTCCGCCCCTCTGCAATCATCGAGAAAAATCTCAACACTCTCATTTCAAATCGAGAGACGATCACACGCGCAGTTGCGCAGCTTCCGGAAGAAAGAATCTGGATACGACCATCTGACGAGAAATGGGGAATCGCAGAGCATCTGGTTCATCTCAACAAGACGCTGAACACGATGACTACTACAATGCGAATCCTGACTCCCGCACTCTATCCATTCGCGTGGTTCAACCGTGAGAGGCCGTATGAGACGACGATGCAGGATTGGATGAACAGTGCAGCGTATCAACCGATGAAAACCGCAGCAGTGCTTGAGCCAAAACAGGCGAGGCAATCTCTTGAACAGATCAGCGCATCTTTCGAGAAGACGATGCATCAGTCACGCCGATTTTTCCTGTCACTCGATGAACGAATCGCGGGGAATCTGATTCTCCCCTATCCACCAACGAAGGGGAAAGTGTCTTTCTTACAACTGTCATTCACCCTCGGATATCACGAGAAACATCACTTTAGAGCAATGGCAAAACTAGATGAGTCATTACGCATAGCAGGGATTTCGGACTAGAATCTAGGTAGGGATCTTCACCGGAATCGGCTTACGGGCTTCATCAACTGCGACCATCGTGAATACTCCGCTCACTGCAAGTTCACGAAAATCAGCAGTCAGTGATTCGATATAGACTTCAACTTTGACTTGTATGCTGGTTCGCCCCATCCGGATGACTTTCCCCACCAATTCGACCATCATCCCCTGTGCGATTGCTTTCGTAAAATCGATTCGATCAAGGGAGACCGTCACAAACTGCTGACGAGAAAAGCGCATCGCCGTGATTGCCGCGATTTCATCCATCCAGTGGAGTGCCGCGCCGCCGAAAAGTGTTCCGATATGATTGGTGTCGGTCGGGAAGACCATCTTGACCGTGCGAGTGGCAGATAGTTCGGCGCGTTCCTGAAATGGCATAGTGGCTTTGACTTCTTCTTGCTATGGGGTTCACTCCTAAGAAACAGAAGGAGCAACCAGCCGACAAGTGAAGAACTAGTGAAATTCGCAGGGAGAACTAAAGAGAGATACCGCTGGTCAGATTGACACGGAGATTTGTCCCCTGCACCGGCTGGGCACCATTGACATTGATCGCCAGAGGAAATTCGATTTCACCGGTGAGCCTCAGACCGGCTTTATCACCGGCAATCAGGGTGTAGGAACCACCCAGGACGCCGAAAAACCACTCCCCGCCACTGTTCCGGTAGCCCCGACCATTGACCTGATACTGCTCCCGGATCTCACTGAACAGGCGACCATACACCGAGTGGCTGGCCTTGTTGATAAGACGGCGCAGTTCCAATGTGTAGGCGTAGTAGCTGCCGACCTGTTGTTCATCCTCCGCCATCCCCCAGATCTGACGGGTAAATGCAGTGACACGCAGTACTGTCTTGTTGTTCAGACCGAGTGAACCAGTGATGCCGATCACCGGATCAATCGTTCCAGTTGTGAAGTCGATTTCATCCGTCAGAATCGCGAGCTTCTTTTCAGTCACCGGAATTGTCACTCCTGCGCTGGTCGAGACCGCCAGATTCCGATTCAGGAAACGCCAACGCCATGAATAGCGAAGACTCGCGATCAGATCGCTGACCCCTTTCTCTTTTTCGCTCTCGTAGATAGACGTCAACACGCGATGTGTCCCGGAGTGCCAGACATACGGAAGTGAGAGGGAGATGCCGAGTGCGTTGGTGATCCCGTAGTCAATAGATGGAGTCAAGGCAATGACTTCGAGCTTTGTGGTATAGACTTCCGGACCGATCTGCGAGAGATCAATCTCGCTCGATCCAGACCAGAGGGTCGGCTTATAGGCGCGACTGAAAGTCAGCCCAAAAGTGAGCCGATTTCCACCACCGACATCCTGCGTCCCGCCGACCGGCGAGTTACGAGAAGTTCAGAGGGCTCAGCCAAATGATGACGATGCAAAAAACATCGTCGCCAAGATACCGACCGTAAGTACAACTTTGAGCTTCATACCTGTTCTTTCAATCGCACCAACTTCCATGCGCGTGAGTTAAGAAGAATATAGTCGAACTTACATCATCACTGCAACAGCTATTGTCGCAACAACTACACCTTTTCTATACGTTGATCAAGTTCTCTACGTTCATTTTCGAATAGACTACCAGGGGGTATGGGGATTGGTTCTTCTACTTCTTCCTCGGAATCGACAAGGTGACCCACTTTTCATCGGCGAACATCTTCGACAGAAAAATAATCTGCCCGCAATGTCCCGCCGAATGGGAGAGTGCCCGAAGAATGGCATCCATTACCATCAATTTCTCACCACGAATGGCTATGAGTGATGACAAATCATCCGGCTGAAGTGATGCGAGAGTGGTGTCAAGGATCTGATAGCCAGATGTCCATCTTTCCATCAGGGATACTCTTGAATCTGTTAACTCAATCAGGAATTCATTGTCCCGCATTCGACTTGGTTTTTCGCCGTCAGTGGCCAGAAAATCAGTCCATCGGGAGGCGAGATTCCCGGCCATATGTTTCACAATCAGGGCAATCGAATTCGATTCCGTGCTTGGCTGCAGGAAAAATGCACGGTCATCGATTTGTGCCATCCCCATTTCAGCCAGGATGCGATACTCCGTAAATCGCTTCCGGCTGTTATTGATGAAATCCTGGGAGAGATTCTGAACTGGCATCACGTGGCTCCTGATTCTGAGTGGGACATCACTGAGGAAGGTTCATAAAGGCCGAAAAGTGCAAATCTGTCAAGCCATCCCTCAAAAATCTCCTGCTTGCCTTTGACACTCCTCTTTCGTTCAATTCCCCTATGATTTCAAAGACTCCAAAAGAGATTCCCGTTCGTCAGGCCCAGGAATTCCTGTTGGGCGGGATTGCCCCCCGACCGATCGCCCTGGTTTCGACACTTTCCATAGACGGCGAAGTGAATCTCTCCCCCTTTTCATTTTTCAATGCTTTTGGAGCCAACCCCCCGACGGTGGCGTTCTCCCCTGCCCGTCGGCTCCGTGACAACACCACCAAACATACCTACGAAAATATCCTCGCCACACGTGAGTGTGTGATTCATGCCGTCACCCATGCGATGGTCCAGCAGGTCAGTCTTGCCTCAACCGACTATGCGCCGGGGGTGAATGAATTTATCAAGGCCGGATTCACCCAGATTCCGAGCGATCTGGTGCAGCCCCCACGAGTTGCCGAATCCCCCTTTCAGATGGAATGCCGTCTGGTGCAGATGATTGAACTCGGAGGGGCGCATGCCTCCGGCAATCTCGCACTCTGCGAAGTGCTCAAGTTTCATGTAAGTGAAGATATTATGACGAGCGGAGTGATCGACCCGCGAAAAATTGATCTCGTCGCACGCATGGGGGCAGATTTCTACTGTCATGCCAACGGGGATTCGATTTTCACCATCAAGAAGCCGGTCGAACGACATGGGGTAGGAATCGACAAACTCTCCGAACGGGTTCGTCGTTCGTTTATTCTAACCGGCAATCATCTGGGACAACTCGGCAATAGTGAACAGTTCCCCGATATCGTGACTATTACCGAAATTATCCGCACCGTCCGTGAGGGACGGGGCGAGACCAGCGTCGCGGCCTACGGAAGGGCCCGGCGGCTGGGTGCATATCTTGAGATGCTTCGAATCACTATGCAGGGGGTTCGATCGGCGGCCGAGCGTACTCGCATGATCCATGAAACAGCGGCTGCGGCAATTGATGGCGGCCAGATAGATTTCGCTCTCGCGATTCTGATGTGGGATGATGATCAGGGTCAATAGACACACACTTTCAATCTTTCAGTGTTGCTAACCCAACGGGATTATCACTACGTGACTCAGCAATCCCCTCTCTGGATTCCATCCGAAGATCGTATTCGACAGTCCCGCATCTTTGACTTTGCAACGAAGGGGTCAGCACGTGCGCAACGGGATCTGAGTCAATATCAGGACTTGCATCAATGGTCAGTTTCCAGACTTGCTGATTTTTGGGGACTGGTCTGGGAAGAAGCGAACCCAATTGCTTCAGTTTCTTACACTGATGTTCTGATCAACCCGATCATGCCCGGCGCGCAATGGTTTGTTGGTGCCCGATTGAACTACGCGGAGAATCTGTTGCGTCGCAATGATCAGAGAATTGCGATCATCGCTTGCTCAGAGGGACAAGCGACGAGAAAGATAACTTTCGAGTCGCTCCGTGATGAAGTCCGTCGCTGTGCAGCCGGATTACGTCGACTTGGCATCGTGCCCGGTGATCGCGTGGCTGGATTTCTGCCGAATATTCCTGAGACGGTCATCGCGATGCTCGCCACGATTTCGCTTGGAGCGATCTGGTCTTCCTGTTCTCCAGATTTTGGCGTTGCAGGGGTGGTTGATCGTTTTGGGCAGATTGCTCCTAAGGTGTTCATCGCTGCGGACGGATATCGCTATCAGGGGAAAGATTTTCACCTGCTTGGAAAAATTCATGAAATTGTCAGCTGTTTGTCATCTCATCCGTCGGTGATCATCGTCCCCTGCGCGGCCGAATCGGAAGAGCAGACAAGTGTGCGAATCCCATCCGGCTGGATGCAATGGGAGGGACTCACTTCACCGACTCCGGAACCACTCACATTTGAACAACTCCCCTTTTCTCATCCGATCTTCATCATGTATTCAAGTGGCACCACCGGAAAGCCGAAGTGCATCGTGCATAGCGCAGGGGGAACTCTGCTGCAACACTGGAAAGAGCATGCTCTCCATACAGACTTGAGCGACAATGACACCCTGTTCTATTTCACGACCTGCGGTTGGATGATGTGGAACTGGCTGGTGAGCGCGCTGCAGCTGGGGACGACCATTCTGCTCTATGAGGGAAGCCCGGCATCTCCAGAGGCCGACACCCTCTGGACGATGGCGGAGAATGAACGGGTGACGGTCTTCGGTACCTCGCCGAAATATCTCTCGTACTGTGAGCAGGTCGGTCTCTCGCCGCGAAGTAGTCATCGTCTCGGACATCTGAAAACAATCCTCTCAACTGGCGCACCACTTACTTCGGCGAATTTCTCATATGTCTATCGTGAGATCAAAGATGATCTCTGCCTGTCATCGATATCAGGCGGCACGGATATTATCTCCTGCTTCATGCTCGGGAATCCGACACTGCCGGTCTATTCAGAAGAAATACAATGCCGTGGGTTGGGGATGCGAGTGGAAGCATTTGATGACACCGCACATCCGGTGATTGATGCCGTCGGAGAGTTAGTCTGCACTGCGCCCTTCCCTTCGATGCCCATCGGCTTCTGGAAAGACCCGGGGGACATCAAATACAAAGATGCCTACTTTAATCACTTCAAGGGGATCTGGCGGCACGGCGATTATGTGAAAATCACCGAACGTGGTGGTGTCGTTGTCTATGGCCGCTCAGACGCGACGCTGAATCCAGCAGGAGTACGCATTGGGACGTCAGAGATTTATAATCCGGTCGAAGCAATGCCGGAGGTGATTGAGTCACTCGTGGTTGGACAACCCTGGCAGGGGGATACCAGAATTATTCTCTTTGTAGTCCTATCCAACGGAATCTCGCTGACTGATGAACTCCGTGATCGCATTCGCGCAACTATCCGGAGTCATACCACACCACGGCATCTCCCTTCTCGTATCATTCAAGTCCGAGAGATCCCCCGCACACTGAACGGAAAGAAAGTGGAACTGGCAGTCACACGGCTTATTCAGGGGAAACTGATCGATAATCGGGACGCCCTTGCCAATCCTGCTGCACTGGAAGAATACGCCACCCTCGATTTGACATACTAGCCGGATTATTTCGCCACACAGCTCATTTCCCCAAGCCGCATTTTTTCGTCGTAGTCTGCTTCTCATTGTCAAGTCCATTCGCTGCACCCTCTTGCGACAATTGTATCCCATCTGGTATGTTGATGTATGGGTACCAACACAATCACTCGTCTCTCGCAGCATGCTACCCTCCTGACAATCCTTGTTGCCGCATCAATCGTTGCGGCACCGGATCGTCCGGGGAGACCAACAGAACCTCAAGCCGGAATCAGATCTCATCCACCAGCCGTCACCGTCATCACGAATGCAAAGATCGTCATCTCGCCAAGCCAGACTATCGACAAGGGAACGATGATCATCGAGAACGGCGTGATTCGAGCCGTTGGTCCGAATCTGACCATCCCATCCGGTGCAGTGGTGATTGATATGAGTGGGAAGACACTTTATCCGGGGATTGTTGATCCGGTCACCAACTATGGGCTTGAACCGACTGAAGGACCGGTGACTCGACGCTTCCGTGGTGGAGATGATGGCCCGCAACCACGCGGTACCGTCGATGGGGTCTCCTCCTGGAATGATGCTGTTCATGCCGCCCGTGAATGGGTGCATGAGTTCAAGCATGATCCGGCGAAGGCAGATGAATGGCTCGCACAGGGAATTACCACCGTGCAGTCGGCACGGATGGATGGAATATTCAGAGGGACCGGTTTTGTTACGCTTGTATCAAAAGATCTCGAAACTTCAGAGGCGGTCTTAGATCCGGTCAACGAACAATACCTGTCGTTTGATAAGGGTACCTCGAAGCAGGATTTCCCTCAGTCATTGATGGGCTCCATCGCATTGCTGCGTCAGACCTTTCTTGATCGTGACTGGTATCGGGAATGTGAAGCTGCGGTCGCAAAGAATCCCGCGACAAGTATGCCGGAAGTGAATAATGACCTTGCCGCACTGGCTCGCTACAACGGGCCATTCATCTTTGATTCAGATGACGATCTCTCTCTTCTTCGTGCTGCAAAAGTCGCACAGGAATTTCAGATCCCAATTTTCTATATAGGCAGCAATCTTGAGTACGCGCGAATAGACGAATTTGCCCGGCTGAAAAGCCCGCTCATTCTGCCGCTGAATTTTCCCAAAGCCCCGGGGATGGCAACGCCGCAGCAGCGAACCGCGGCCACACTCGCTGACATGCGATTCTGGGAACGTGCCCCACGGAATGCACGGGTTGTTGACAGTGCGGGAATCCCCTTTGCCTTTACTTCCTATCGTCTTAAAGAGAAAGGGGACTATCTCTCGGCAGTTCGTAAAACTGTCGGAATGGGGCTTTCGGCGAGTGCGGCACTTCGCGCCATGACCATCGCTCCGGCCCAACTGATCGGCGCAGACAAGTGGGTAGGCACACTTGAACAAGGGAAATTAGCGAACTTCATTGTCACTGATGGGAATCTCTTTGTCGATACGACACTCCTTCTCTCGGTCTGGGTAAAAGGAAGACAGGAGAAGGTCATCACCGAAGATGAAGTCTTCGCGATTCATGGTCGATTCACTTTGAGTGGGTGGACGAAGCCACTCACGCTGGATATCAAAACTGATCGTCCCATGTCGACGAAGATCAGTGCTGGTGGCACAAAATTTAAAGTCGATAAGTCGACCAAGATGCCCGACCGAGTAAGTGCTATTGTCAATCTTGATTCCCTCGGCGGCAGCGGTATCGGCTCGCTTGAACTTCGCAAAGTTGGTAGTTCCTACATCGCGAGTCTGATCGATGGCACCGGAAAGATCACGCCGCTGACGGTGACTGCCGAAGCCACTATCCCAGCGGAAGCAGAAGCTGAATCAAAAGAAGAAGCGAAGTCCGACTCTCTGGAAACTGAAGAGAAAGAAAAACCCGGTCAAAGAGGGCGTGGCTGGCGCGGACGTGGCGAGAAGAAATCGTCCAAGATCGACTCTCTCATTCTCTCACGACTCACCTATCCAAATGTCGCATTTGGCGTTGAAAAATTCACGACCTCGCAGAATGTACTCGTGAAGAATGCGACCATCTGGACTGCCGACAAGTCAGGAAAACTTGAAAATTCTGATCTGCTTGTTATGGGCGGAAAGATTTCGAAAATCGGAAAGAATCTCACCGCGCCGAGTGGTGTGATGACCATCGACGGAACCGAAAAACATCTCACTCCCGGCATTATCGATGAGCACTCTCACATCTGCATTTCCGAAGGAGTCAATGATGCCGGCATGGCATCTTCGGCAATGGTACGGATCGGTGATGTCGTCAACTCGGATGACATCGCCATGTATCGTGCCTTGGCCGGTGGTGTTACCACCATTCAGCAGCTGCACGGCTCGGCGAATCCTATTGGTGGGCAGGCGCAGGTAATCAAATTGAAATGGGGGCTTCCGCCGGATGCACTCAAATTCACTGCCGCGCCGCCATCGATCAAGTTTGCGCTCGGCGAGAATGTGAAGCAGTCAAACTGGGGGGATCGGAACACCACTCGTTATCCGCAGACACGCATGGGAGTCGAAAGCTTCCACGTCGATAAGTTTCAGACTGCAAAAGAGTATATGGCTGCTCGCGCGGCTGCTTCCGGCAAAGGAGCGAAACCCGGAGCCGGACAATTGCCCGTCCGCCGTGATCTCGAATTGGAATGTCTCGGAGAAATTCTCGCCGGGCAGCGATTTATTCACTGCCATTCCTACGTGCAGTCAGAAATTCTGGCCCTCATGCGCGTAGCGGAAAGTTTCAATTTCAAAATTCAGAATTTCACCCACATTCTTGAAGGGTACAAAGTTGCAACCGAGATGGCCAAACATGGCGCGACTGCTTCGGCATTCTCTGACTGGTGGGCATACAAGTTCGAAGTCTATGAAGCAATCCCGCAGGCACCGGGTCTGATGCATCAGGCGGGAGTTATCACCTCAATCAACTCTGACTCCAACGAAATGATGCGCAGACTCAATCAGGAAGCAGCTAAATCGATCAAGTACACCGGCATGGATCCGCTTGATGCTCTCAAACTAGCGACGATCAACCCGGCGATTCAACTGAAAATTGATTCACGGGTCGGTTCACTGGTCGAAGGGAAAGATGCCGACTTTGTGATCTGGAACGGGAATCCCCTTTCGATGATGAGTAAAGTCGAGCAGACTTGGATTGAAGGAAGCTGCTACTTTAGTCTTGAAAAAGACCTCGCCGCTCGTGAAGCCAATCGCCTTGAACGGGAGAAACTGGTTCAGAAAATTCTCGCACTCGAAGAGGACAGCGGTGGGAATGGTCCGAGCTTTGATCAACTGAAAGAATCCGGTCGTGAATTCGACTGTGAAGATGCCCATGATGAATGGCACGATGATGAACTCGACAACTCGAACGAACTGGAAGGCGGGCATGAATAACATGAGTACCAGCACGAGCATCATGCCCATCATTGCGAAGCGAATTCTCTCGCTTACTCTATTTGTCCTTTGTGGCGTTTCAACTCTTGTCGCACAAGTGCCAATCCCCGGCGCACGGCAGAGTAAGCCGATCCTTCTCAAAGGGGGGGATCTCTATACCGTGAGTCAGGGTGTCCTGAGCGAGACTGATATTCTCTTTGATCAGGGGCGAATTACGCAAATAGGAAAGAATCTTACGCTGCCATCCAATGTCGAGGTCATCACCGTCACCGGAAAAAGAGTCTATCCCGGTCTCATCGCGCCGAACACACAGATCGGACTGATTGAAATTGGTGCCGTTCGTGCTACCAATGATCTCAATGAAGTCGGCGATTTGACTCCGGAGGCCCTCGCCCATATCGGCTACAATCCGGACAATCAGATTGGGCCCACGATACGTACGAACGGAATCACCACCATACAGGTAATGCCCGAGGGGGGTACCATCCCCGGTCGGTCTTTCGTTGCCAATCTGGATGCGTGGAACAAAGAGGATGCGGCAGTGAAATTGATCGATGGGCTAGTTCTCAACTGGCCGTCCCCTCGTTTGCAGGATGGTCCGAATGCTCGTCCGATTGAAGAGCAGAAAAAGCAGATGCTCGAAGCGCGCAGAAATCTCCGAGAACTCTTTGCCGCGGCGCGGGCTTATCGTGATCTACGTGCAAGCAATCCGAATGCACCGGTCGATCTTCGTCTGCAATCACTCATCCCAGTCGTAAATGCGCAGATGCCGGTCTATGTAATGGCAAATCTCTCGGATGGGATTGCGGAGGCAGTCTCATTTGCTGCTGAGCAGAAAATTAAAATCGTCATTGTCGGAGGCGTAGAAAGCTGGATGGTTGCCGAATTGCTGAAAGAAAATCAGGTCCCGGTGATTCTGGCCCAGACGATGCGATTGCCGACCTCGACAGATGATCCATATGATCTCCCCTTCTCAACTCCGGCAAAATTGCAATCCGCTGGAGTGAAGTTTTGTCTCTCTCGCCCCGGTTATTGGGACGTACGCAATCTTCCCTTCGAAGGGGGACAGGCAATGGCATTCGGCTTGACTGAAGATCAGGCACTGCGTGCGCTGACACTTTCGACCGCCGAAATTCTCGGCATCGAAAAAGACCAGGGCTCACTTGAAGTCGGGAAGAAGGCCTCGCTGGTGGTCTGCACCGGAAATATCCTCGATATCACCGGAAATACGATCGAGCGGATGTATATCGAGGGGCGCTCAGTGGAACTTGAAAACAAGCAGACCACTTTGTACAAGAAATTCAAGGAACGAATCAGCAGGCAGTAGTTTGGCTCGTCAGACAAGAGATAGAACGGCTTCTTTTGAAGCCGTTTTTTTTTGAGAACAATTTTTAAGGTGCTGGACGGAGATAGAGCATGGCGTAGACAATAACACCGGTCACCGAGACAAACATCCAGACCGGCCAGACAATGCGCGCGAGTTTCTTATGCTTCGCGAAATTCTCTTTGAATGCCCAGCGCACAATCATCAGAATAAACGGTGTCATCAATGCGGCAAGAATCACATGCGGTATGAGAATGGCAAAGTAGAGTGGTCGAGTCCAGTCATGATGCGGGTACGGCACCGAACCGACAGCGTAATGATAGATAAGATAGGAAGTCAGAAAGAGAACGGACAAGATAAGCGCGATCACCATCCACTTTTTATGCTGGACCCGATCCCCTCGCTTGATTGCAAAAAAACCAAGAAGTAGAAAGACCGACGCAGAGGCATTCAAAATGGCATTCAGTGTGGGGAGATCGCGAACATCCATGTGGTCAGCTCATTTCCTATTGGCATTGGTCTGAGATGAATGATCAAGTTTCGAAACCAGCGCGACCAGATCACGGCGGATTTTCAACATGTCTGATTCGCTCGCATGATCGTAATAGCCGCGTAGCCGGCGACGCTGATCGACCAGCATGAATTTGGCGCTATGCATCCCGGGGAGATCATCACTGACGAGCAGCCCCTCGCGGCACATCGTACGTATCGAATCGACGCCGAGATTCACAAATGACCATTTAATGTTTCCATATTCAGGCGCGAGATGTTCCAGATATTCTCGCATTACCGACGGTGAGTCATTTACGGGATCGACGGTGAAGGAAAGAATTTGCACCCGATCACTGTAGTTGATCTCATTCAGGAGTGCTTTCATCTGTACCCCCATCGGCGGACAGACTCCACGGCACTGCGTGAAAATGCACTCCAACACGGTTATTTTGTCATCGAGGAGTTGCTCGGTCACGACCTCTCCGTTCTGATCAAGCCCGCGAAATGCGGGGATGGACCAGATGACAGGAAGGTTGGTGCGTGATCTCTCTGCCGAATCGATCACCTCACTCGCGATGAATCCCATACCGAGCACCGCAAATCCGAAACGCAGGGCCAGTATTCGAAATGCTTTCGTACGTCCGCTCGGCGCCGCATCCTCTTCACGAGCAAGTGCAGAGTAGAGCACCACGAGAGCCGCCACAAGCAGGACCGCCCCCCAGAGATGATACAGCTGCAGCAGTGGTTGCGGACCGATCACACTCATTGTCACACCGAAAATGAGTTCTGCAATTACTAGTACGGTGATCATCATCATCGGAATTCGCACAAACAGTGACGGCGACTGGAGTAATCGCCTGAGCATCACGACTGAAACAATACTCCCCACGACTACGATAATCCCCGACCAGAAATGCAGATCTCGCCAGAGTGACACTTGCAAGTATCGTTCGAGTGATGTGAGCAAAGGAAATGTTGTAGCAAGAGTATCGAGCTCCCCTCGCACCAGCGTACCCAATATGATTTGAGAAAGCGTTCCAAGAGCCAATAAGCCGATCCAGAACTTCCCTTTTTGTGGATACCGTCGCCACTCTCCGGGTCGTGATGATTCCTCATACCATGCCTCCTGAGTTGCATAGGTCAGCAACGCAGTCAGTAAGACCGCGATCAACAGATGCGCCGTGACGACAAAGGGCATGAGCGACGATGCCACAACATCCTTCCCCTGCCATCCCAGAAACGCAACGAGTGGCAGACTCAGAAGTGCAGGATAGAGAATGCGGGGAAAGGCGCGAAGACGAAGTGCAAAGATTGCAGTCGCGGCGATAAATAGCCCGACGGTTACGCCGGCGAGGCGATTGAGATATTCTATCCACGCCAGTGTGATGTTGAAGTGCGCGGGGTCGACCTCAGGTGGGAGATCGAGGATTGACAACGGCGGAATCCACCGTCCATAGCATTTCGGCCAATCCGGGCATCCCAACCCGGCACCAGAAACGCGCACCAACCCGCCGATGAAGACGAGCGCATAGCACAGCAAGGTGGTGACGAAAGCAATGCGTCGAAACTGACTGAGATGCTTGAGATTCTTCTGGTCTGGTACAGGGGAATTTTTGTCTGATGCGAAATTCGAATCGAGTGAGGAATCAGCAGGGTCGGGGGGCATTGTTACTCTATCACTTCATCAGTAATGGCATCCCATCGCTGATGCACAGGGTTCTCTCTTAATGTCCAGAGCCGGCTGGTGCCGTTTCCGGCTTTGCTGCGGCGGTATCGCCGGAATGAGCTGGAGCAGCTTCACCGTGCGCCGGTTTCTTTGGCAGACTGTCGTAAAATTCTGCCTGTTGTCGAATCGGATACTCGGTTGAGCGATCAACCTCTCCGCGACGTTCGGTGTCGAGCATGGTGAAGATGATAAAAGTGGCGAGCATCAGAAGTGCCAGCAGGAATACACTAAGGTAGAGTTTGCTATCGTAGCGGAGATGCATGAAGTACATCACCACCAGTGTTGCTTTCACCAACGCAATCAGCATGGCGATGACCATGTTCATCGGACCAAAATCGAAATGCGCCACCCACCAAGTAACAAAGGTGAGAAACAGCAGTGTTCCGCCGACAGCCATATAAATCTTCAGCGGCAAAATATGGTGATGTGAAGCGTTGCTGCTCATGACCTCAGTCCAATCGTACAATTCGTCATTTCGGTATCAGATACAATAATGGGAAGAGGAAAATCCAGACCAGATCAACAAGGTGCCAGAAGAGTCCGGTATTTTCAATCGGGGTATAGTAGTTGGCGTTGTACGCCCCTTTGCTCGTGCGATAAATCAGCCAGCCAATCATGACCATTCCGGCGACGACGTGGGAGCCGTGCAGACCAGTCATCATGAAATAGATCGAGAAGAACTGATGCGGGTTGGTCCCTTCGATCCCCTGAAAGGAATAGAGCGATCCGGGAAGCTGCCCTTCATGAAACTTATGGGCATACTCAAAATATTTCACCACAAGGAATGTCCCGGCGAGGGCGAGTGTCGCCCAGAGATAAGCGATCGTTGTTCCGCGGCGTCCGTGCTGAATTTCACGAATTGCGAGTGCCATCGTCACGGATGAAACAATAAGCACGACGGTGTTCAATGCCCCCATACCAATGTCGAGGACTAAGTGCGCATTGTAGAATACTTCTGGTTTCCACGCGCGATAAATGGCATACGCACAGAAGA
This sequence comes from uncultured Ignavibacteriales bacterium, assembly GCA_964518635.1. Lineage (GTDB taxonomy): Bacteria > Zixibacteria > MSB-5A5 > GN15 > FEB-12 > CAZFGK01. The sequence goes on along the minus strand of CAZFGK010000006.1, from coordinate 49,256 downwards.
GTCCGCCGAACATGAGAATTTCAGTAAGCAGGAAGACCCACATACCGAGCTTGGCGGCATCGGCCTGTTGCTCTCCGTCCGCAAAGTGGTGCTGCACATGTGGCGCGTGACCGTGAGAAGTTGTCGAATGGCCGGTTGGTGCGCTCATGATTTCCCTGCCATCGTCGGGCTTTGCTCTTCAATATCGCGGTCGACCAGAATGCTGTCGTAATCATACGGCCCATGCTGGAGAACTTTGTCTTCGGTGAAATTATGCGGATGTGGCGGCGAGGTCGTCTCCCATTCCATTGTCAAAGCTCCCCATGGATTACGCGGAGCCGGTTTCCCTTTGAAAATGGAATGAACCAGATAGACCAGCATCACCATGAAACCGGCACCAAGTACCCACGAGCCGTGTGTGGAGAAGGCATGCAGTGGCTGGAATTGATCGGCGTACGTATAGTAGCGACGCGGCATTCCCTGGCTTCCCATAATAAACTGCGTGAAGAAGGTCATGTTAAAGCCGATGAAGACAATCGCGCAGGCGATTTTGCCCCACAGCTCACTGTACATCTTGCCAGTAATTTTCGGCCACCAGTAGTGGAGCCCACCCAAGAGTGCCATCACCGTTCCCCCCATCATGACATAATGGAAGTGCGCGACGACGAAATACGTATCGTGCAGATGCATATCGACCGAGAGCGCACCGAGGAATATTCCGGTGAGCCCGCCGATGGTGAAGAGAAAGAGAAATGCGAGTGCCCACCACATCGGTGTTTTCAGATTCACTCGTCCCTGATACATCGTGATCACCCAGTTGAAGACCTTGATACCGGAGGGTATCCCGACAAAAAAGGTGATAAACGAGAAGATCATCGCGGCGACTTCCGATTGACCGCTGGTGAACATGTGATGCGCCCATACCACGAAACTGACGAAGGCAATCGCCAGCGATGAGAAGGCAATCGCTTTGTAGCCGAAGATTCGCTTGTGCGAAAATGTCGCGATAAGTTCTGAGATAATCGCCATACCGGGGAGAATCATGATATAGACCGCCGGATGGGAATAGAACCAGAAGAAATGCTGGAAGAGTACCGGATCACCACCCAACGCAGGATCAAAGATACCGATGTGAAAAACACGTTCCATGACGAGCAGAAGCAGCGTAATTGCAAGCACCGGTGTCGCCATCACCTGAATGATCGCAGTGGCATAGACCCCCCAGATCATGAGTGGCATCTTGAACCAACCCATGCCCGGTGCGCGAAGTTTATGAACCGTCACAATGAAATTGACACCGGTAAGAATCGAAGAGAAGCCAAGAATAAACACCCCGAGAGTCATCGAGATGACTGAGGTCCCGGTGGTAGTGCTATATGGTGTATAAAATGTCCAGCCGGTGTCGACCGCGCCTGCTATGATCGAGTAGAGACAGAAGATTGAACCGGCCACGTAGATATACCAGCTTGCAAGATTCAGTCGCGGGAAGGCGACATCTTTCGCCCCGATCATAAGTGGCAGTACAAAGTTACCAATCGCCGCCGGAATCGACGGGATGATAAACAGGAAGATCATGATCGCGCCGTGCAGGGTGAAGAACTGATTGTAGGCATCGTGCCCCATGAAATCCTGTCCCGGATTCATGAGTTCGGTGCGAAGAATCACCGCCAGTGCACCACCGACGAGGAAGAAAAAGAAGATCGCAACCAGATACATGACCCCGATACGCTTGTGATCAAGCGTCAGCAGCCATGACTTCAACCCCTTCGGTGAGTTCAGATAATGTTCAAACGCAGCGCTTGCCATTGTTTAGTTCCCTTGCGGTGCGCCGTCTGGCTGGTTGAGAGATTTGATAAATGCAACGAGAGCATCGATCTGTGGATCTTTCAGCATCCCCTGATAGGTTGGCATCACCGGCAGGAATCCAGTATGGATCTTTGCCTTCGGATTCAAAATCGATTCACGAATGTAATTCTCATCCATGAGTACCGTACCACCATCGGCAATTGGAATGGTCGTCCCAAAGGTACCTTTGAAGCTCGGTCCCTGGATGATAGAGCCGTCCAGACTATGACAGGTGATACAGGCCTTCCGTTGGTAGAGCAAACGACCATAATCGGCCGGAGCCATGCCGTCTGGAATCTTGTTCATTTCATCTAACTTCTTGAGATACTGATCCTGTTCCAGGACGATGACTTTAGCAAGCATCTCGGAATGTTTCTGTCCGCAATATTCGGTGCAGTAAATATCAAACGTGCCGGTGTCGGTCGCCTGAAACCACATCGAGGTATAACGATTCGGCAGGACATCCATCTTCGCGCGGAAATTTGGGACAAAGAAACTATGCAGCACATCCTGCGACGACATGAGCAGACGTACTGGCTGATTGACCGGAACAACGAGCACATCTGATGAGTTTCCATCAGGATAAGCAAATGACCAGAACCATTTTTGCGCGGTGACTTTGATCTCAAGAGCATTCGCCGGCATGACGCGCATCTTCATGTAGCCGGTAAAACCCCAGAAAAAGACAATCATCACGAGTACCGTCGGGACGGCAGTCCAGATAATTTCCAAAAGTAAATTATGATCTTTGGGGGAGGTCGTGACCTCTTTCCCTTTTCGTCGATATGCAATGATAAACCAGAGAATCAACAGGGTCACGATGACCTGAATGATGATACTCCAGTCGAGAATGAAGTGGAACAATCCATCGACATCCTCGGCAAAAGTCGAATTCGCCGGCGGTAACCAGAGCGATCCGTTTTTATCCACGGGATGCCTCGTCTGTTCGATTTTTTATGTCCGTCTGCGCCACCGATGCGGTCGTCCCTTTGTTTTCATGTCTTCTTAAGACCACCAGCGTGGAGCCGACCACTGCGATAATTACTACGCCACCAAGCTGCATGATCTTCGAAGCAAGTGGCGCATAGGAGCGAGCATCCGGGTCATAGTGATAGCAATACAGGATTATACGATCCAGCGTCGAGCCGATCTTCCCCTGCGAGGCCTCGATGAGAGACCAGCGAAGATCACGATCTGAAAATTCGATTCCGTAATGATATCGTGAAACTACTCCACTCGGGGAGATTACATAGGCACACGCGGCGTGTGCATATTCGTTCCGAGCTTCATCAAAGAAATATCTGAATCCAACAGTAGCGGCAATTTTTGACGAAACCAGACTGTCGGCGGTGAGAAACTGCCAACCTGTGCTGACCTCCGGCTTACAGACTGCGTTCGCATAGGTCTGTTTCTTGGCGCGAGCAAGTTCTGCGGTTTCCGTCGGATCAATCGAGACCGAGAGAATCTGATATTCTTTTCCAGAAACGAGCGGGAGCAGTTTCGCTGCCTTTGCCATGCCGTTAAAGACCAGATTGCAGAGCATCGGGCATTCGTAATAGCCGAGCATCAGCACAACGGGGCGATCTTTGACGAAGAAACTACTAAGCGGGACCTGGATCCCTTCTTCATTCGTGACGATCAGATCAAGCGGAAGGGTATCGCCGAGATGCTCGATGATATCGATCTTCTCAAGCATCGGGTCGCTATCAAGCACCACCTGCGACGAAGCAACAGACAAGCAGACGACAGCAAGCATCAGACCCCACACCATATGTGCGGTGATCGACTTTATGCTGCTGATCTTTTTCATTCCCTGCTTCATATTGAATAAATACTCGTGTTACCGAGTAGTTTCTCCTGATTGTTTCGCCTGATACTCCTGCACGACTTGCTGGATAGCTGAGTCGATCGGGATATGTGCCATCACTTTGGTCGTGTCGGCATAACCGTACCCATGCAGCCGCTTGTCTTCCTGAGAGCGCAGGGTGATCAGACGTTCATCACGGGGCTTAAGTGTCTGCTCATAGGCAATTTTCTCACGTTCCATCACATAGTAGGTGTCCAGTAGCGCACCAGAGACGACCAGAAAGATAATACTTCCCAGTGCGACCAGAGCGATACCGAGAACGCTCACTTCATGCTTGTCATAACCGGAAGGATGCGACAAATGTTCTGAATCTCCATGAGAATGCTGATCGCTGCTGCTCATCATCTCCTCACGTAACATGGTGCAGACTCTGCTGCAGTTTCGGGTCATTCACCGGCAGGGCATACTGCGTCTTGAACCGGTTCCAGAAGAGCCAGAGCATCACTCCGGCAATCCCAATGGTCGGCATCACATCCAACCATGAGAAATGTACATCATGCTTGGTGAATGTCGGATAGATCAGCCAGTAGAGATCGATAAAATGGATCAGCATGAGATAGATCGCAATCATGCTGAACAGCGTCCGATTTCGTTTCACATTTCTGAAAATGAGAACCAGGAATGGGAAGAAAAAATGTCCGAAGATCAAGAAGGTGCTGATTGCTTTCCAGCCCCCTTCCCATCGATGCGCATACCAGATCGTCTCTTCCGGCAGGTTCGCATACCAGATCAGGAAGAACTGCGAATAACCCATGTAGGCCCAGAATACAGTAAAGGCGAAACAGAGTTTTCCAAGATCATGCTGATGCTCGATGGTAAATGACCCATGCAACGGACCACCTGGCTTGCCAAAGTTCATAGCAAGCAGGGCAATGAGAGCGATGCCGGCTAGAACGCACCCACCAAAAAAGTACAGACCAAAAATCGTCGAATACCAATGTGGATCGAGTGACATCAGCCAGTCATACGATGCCAGTGTGAGTGAAAGTCCAAAGAGAATCATACCGACCGCACTGTAGGCACGAGTGGCTACAAGATTCTTTTCACTTGGGGCTTTGTCCTGTGCAATGGATCGTCTATAGATCAGCCATGCAATCGCTGACCAGATCGTAAAGTAGATTGCTGCCCGAGCAATGAACCAGCCGTTATTCAGGAATGGTTCTTTCCAATCGAGAATTTTGTCCAGACCGGGTTCACGATGATGGCTCCAGTGATACAGCTCGTGAGTCGAAAACAGTACCGGAATGAAAAACAGAGCCAGATACGGAAACAATGTCATGATGGTCTCAGGAATACGCCGCACTGCGACCGACCACTTCGCTGCAGCAAGGTGCTGCACCATGACGAAAAAGAGTGACGCAAGTACCAGCGATGTCGAATAGACAACACCAAGCAGCCAGGCATGCGCGAATCGATCATGATCCATAAAATAGCCAGCTGCTGAACCACCAAGTCCGATCACCGCGGCGATCAGCCCAATAGTCCCCAACGATGAGGCGGAACTGACTTTGTATCGTTCCTGACCGACAGTATCTGTCGTCGTGCTCACTGCACTCCTCCGCTTCCTGCGCTGGACATCTTCGTTCGCTCAGGCATCGGGACCGCTTCCATCGGCGCGAACTGGCTTTTTTGGAGCACACGCACGTAGGCAATGATCGCCCAACGATCTTCGACCGGAATCTGATACTTGTACGGTCGCATATTTCCTTTGCCGTTGGTAATCACACTGAAAAAGTGCCCGTCCGGTGCGAGTCGAAGTCGCTCTTCGGTATAAGCAGGCGGCGGAAGCATGCCTCGCTGCACTACGATCCCTTTGAGGGCATCACTGCCCATCTGCCCGTGACAGGGCTGACAATAAATATTGTATCGTTCTTTTCCTCGCGCGATCAGCTCAGGTGTGACCGGCACCGGCATCACTTTGACTGTATCTCCGTTCGCTTCAAGCCCGGTATGCAGGCGCATATCTGCATTCAACTGTCCACGAGCAACCGTTCCGGCGACCGGTTCACGCATGGAGGAGCCGTCAGCAAAGAATGCACTCTTCCCCTGAGTCTTATAGCGCGGCTGGTCATCCATATTCGGATTCAAATGAATCGCACTCTTTTCGGATGGCATCTCTCGCGCACAACCAGCAATCATCAAGATCAGAGCTGCCAGAAGGAAGAGAACGAATTGACGATTACTACGCATCTTCATTCTCCACGCACCACTTCGACATGACTGCTTCCAATAGAGCGAAGAAAATCACTCACTCGCTGCGAATCAAATTTCGGATCAGTCGCGTCAATCGAAACAAAGAAACCGTCATTGGTCGCCTTTTGGAATCGCTCTGAATAGAACAATCCATGAAATGGCTGCGGCAGACGATTGCAGATAAACATCCCAAAGACTGCGCCAAGTGCTGCTCCGAGAATCGTGACACCGAAGGTCACGATAATGAAAGCCGGAACCGACGAGAATGGCTTCCCGGCAATGACCAGCTTGTAGTCGACGGTATTAATCCAGAGCTGCAGTGCCATCGCACCAGAGCCCAAGAGAAAGGCGGTGATTCCGGCGATATAGCCTACCGGCGAACGTTTCAGTCCCATGGCCGCATCCATTCCGTGAATCGGGAACGGCGAATGACAATCGAAATCACGATAACCGGCATCTCGTACTTTTTCAGCTGCCTGCATGAGGGAAGTTGGGTCGGCAAACTCACCGAGTACGGCGTAGGTCATCTCACTTTTCTGCGTTGCAGCTGGTGTCATGTGGGCAGCCATTTTAATGCTTCTCCCCATGTCCATGATGCGCCTTCGCCTGCGGCAGAATCCCTTTCACTTCCGACATCGCGATCACCGGTACCCACTTGGAGAACAGGAGGAATAGTGTGAAGAATAATCCAAAGCTACCCAGGAAGGTGAGAATATCCCAGATCGTCGGCGTGTAATAATCCCACGCCGAAGGCATATAATCACGCGAGAGTGACATCACGATCACGAATCGCTCAAACCACATCCCGATATTGATAAAGATCGATGCGACAAACATCACCGGAATACTGGTGCGAAGTTTCTTGAACCAGAATATCTGCGGGACAATTACGTTACAGCTGACCATCGTCCAGTATGCCCAGGCATACGGCCCAAAGGCGCGATTGAGGAAGGTGAACGCTTCGTACGGATTCCCGGAATACCAGGCGATGAACATTTCGCAGGCATAGGCATAACCAACCATCATCCCGGTAAGCAGCATGATCTTGTTCATGTACTCGAGGTGACGCATCGTAATGATATCTTCGATCTGGAAAATCTTCCGCATCGGAATCGCGAGAGTCATCACCATTGCGAAGCCGGAGAAAATTGCACCAGCAACGAAGTACGGCGGGAAGATCGTCGTATGCCACCCGGGAATGAGTGAAACCGCGAAGTCGGTCGAGACTACAGAGTGCACTGAGAGCACCAACGGAGTCGAGACACCGGCGAGAATCAGATAGGCGAGTTCGTAATGTTTCCACTGACGGTTTCCGCCGCGCCAGCCCATAGCAAGAATACCGAGCACAAACTGACGGACTTTATTTTTGGTACGATCACGCAAAGTCGCAAGATCAGGAATCAGGCCGACATACCAGAACAGTAATGAGACGGTAAAATAAATCGACACCGCAAACACATCCCACAACAGCGGGCTGCGGAAATTCGGCCACATATACATCTGGTTCGGAACCGGGAACATGTAGTAGACCAGCCAGATACGACCGACGTGAATACTCGGGAATATCAGCGCGCACATGACCGCAAAGAGTGTCATCGCTTCAGCAAATCTATTAATCGAAGTTCGCCATTGCTGACGAAATAGAAAGAGAATCGCTGAAATCAGCGTACCGGCGTGACCGATACCGACCCAGAAGACGAAATTGACAATCGCCCAACCCCAGCCGACCGGGATATTGATCCCCCAGATACCAGTTCCCTCCCAGACGAGATAGCCAACTGATCCGAGCAGGATGAACAGAATCGAAGAGGAGAGGGCAAGAGCCGAAAGCCACCAGATCGAAATCGGTCGCTCGGCAATGGAAGAAACTTTTTCAGTGATGTCATTAAATGACGGATTCCCCAGAATCAACGGGGTTTCGTCATGCGTCGTTGCTGCTACAGTTGGCGAAGATGACTGAGCCGCACTCATCAAGCCACCTCCAGCGCAGGATTCGGATTTCGCAGACGAGCAAGATAGGTCGTGCGCGGCTTGGTATGAAGCTCGCCGAGCATAGCATAGTTACGATTCACGTTGCGAAGCTCGCTTACCTTGCTTGCCGGATTCAGAATATCACCGAATGTAATTGCCCCTGCCGGACAGGCCTGCTGACAGGCGGTCTGCAGGCGGTCGTCACTTATACGGACGCCGTCCTTCTTGGCAGCAATGCGCGCCAGAGAAATACGCTGCGTGCAGTAAGTACATTTTTCCATGACACCACGGAAACGGACGGTCACATCCGGATTCTGTACCATCTTGAGTGTCTCTGGCAGTTCGCTGGTGTAATTGAAGAAATTGAAACGGCGAACCTTGTAAGGACAATTATTTGAGCAATAGCGGGTCCCGATACAACGATTGTATGCCATCCCGTTTAGCCCTTCAGGATCATGCACCGTCGCATTTACCGGACAGACTGATTCGCAAGGGGCAGTTTCGCAATGCATACAGGGGACAGGAGTCACCGACATCTCCGGTGTATCAAGATCGCCCGAGTAATAGCGATCAACCCGAATCCAGTGCATCTCGCGCCCTTTATCGACCTGTTCTTTGCCGACTACCGGAATATTATTTTCACTCTGACAGGCGACCGAACAGGCGCTGCATCCGAAGCAGCTGTTCAGATCGATCACCATCCCCCATTGATAGCCAGTATCATAGGCATGATCGGTCCAGAGAGATTTCAGCGGTGGTGTCGGAATCGGCTCAGGGAAAAAGCGGGCCTCTTTTTTATATGCTGCAAGCGTGGTTTCACGAACGATTGGACGTTTGTCTTCATCCTGATTTTCGTCACCTAGCTTAAACCCACCCATTGTTCCGTGCTCTTGAGTCTGCGCGATCTTGTGAGTGCCGCTCCCCTTGGAGACTGATGCAGTGATCACGCCGGTGAATGAATCAGACGTGCGGACGGCATAGGTATTGAAACCGTGCCCGGTCGCGACTTTTCCGATGGTGCGACCATTTCCTAACGGAAGGACAATCACTCCATCCGACTGCCCCGGCGATACCCAGGCGGCAATTTCGAGTCGTTGTCCAGCAACTTCGAGAATCATCAGATCGCCGCTGTGGATTCCAAGCTCTTTCGCCGTGCGATAGCTGAGAGTCGCAGGATTATCCCACGTGACTTTTGTAATCGGATCAGAAAGCTCCTGCAACCAGCCATTATTTGCGAACTCTCCGTCACCGGTCTTTGACTCAACAAAACAAAGCTCCAATCCAGAACCTTGCAATGCCGGCGTGGCTAAAGAGGTAGCAATCGAGGCGGCATCAAGAGTATATTGCACCACAGGTGATGCAGTCCCGACAAGGAGACCATCATGAAGCACTTTGCGCCAGCCGGAATCAAATCCGATTGTCGGCAAAACTGCCTGCCAGCTCTGCTTCACATAATCGACTGCAGTGCCAGCTACCCCGGCAATCTGCATCGCGACTTCAAGTGGGGAGAGTGATGCATATAATGGTGCAATCAACGGCTGCACGATTGAGAGGGTGCCGTCAAATCCGCGGACATCCCCCCAGCTTTCGAGATAATGAGACTTAGGGATATGCCAACTGCTGCGCTGGGATGTTTCATCCACTAACTCTGCTACTGTCACACTGAATGGAACTTTTGCAAGCTTCGTCGCAAAATCAAGATTCGCCGGTGCATGATAGACCGGATTCGTTCCGAGACAAAACAGATGAGTGATCTGACCGGCCTGCATGTCGCTGGCAAGCTGTGTCAGTGCAGCGAGTTCAGATTCTGTCTTTGATGATGCGTCCTGATAGGTGACAGTTGACCCGACATTCCCCAATGCAGTATTGATCGACATTACGAGGGCATGCTCAGCAACGCCGAGAGTCCATCCGGCGAGAATCGCAGAGGATGACCGTCGTGCGACTAATTCATCTGCCAATGCAGTCAGGAATTTCCCGCCAAAAGAATCGATATTCGTTGCAGCCAATCCGGCGATACCGTCGACCTGCACACCTCGCGCTGCGAGTTGCTGCGCAAGCGCGACAAGGAAGCCGCGAAATTCAGATGGTTTCAATCGAAGACGATGATCCGCCTGAGCACCGGTTACGGTGTAGGCAGATTCAACGGCATAGAGACGGTTCATGTCATCAGACTGTAACATGACTTTTCGTCCCGCGACAAACTCCTGCGCCAGACGAATATCATCGGTCTCATGCATCAGAAAATCTGCACCGACCGAAAGAATCACTTTCGCCTGTGAAAGTGTGTAATGAGCAAATAGTTCTTTCCCTGTCGCGAGCTTGAATCCAGCGCGAGCATTTGCGTTCGAAATCGGAGCAAAGCTCACCCATTTCGCCATCGGGAATCGCTGCAGAATCGCATCCCGCGCGCGAAGCATCGATGGGGATCCGGTCGGCTCGGCAAGAATGGCAAGCCCCGCCCCTTTTGTGGCATCGAGCTTCAGTCCTTCGGCTATCCACGCAGTTTGAAAAGCGGATAGTGTCGATTCCTGATCCCCCTGACGAGTCACTTTCGAACGATCGGGATCATATAGATTTAAGATTGAGGCCTGCGCAAAAAGATTCGATTTCCCGCGCGATGACGGATGCTCGGGGTTTCCTTCGATCTTGGTCGGGCGACCATCGGTGCTCTTCACCAAGAGTGGAATCGCACCGCCACGATATGGCATGGAGGTCGCATAATATTCCGGCACACCCGGATCGTACGACTCAGGGAGATTGACATGCGGGACAATTGTCTCAACCGGTCGCCGACAGGAGGTCAATCCGGCAAGTGCAAAGGACGCCCCCATGATGGTGAGAAAATCTCGACGGGAAAATGCGGTAACCTGATCATGAGCCGGAGAAGAAGAAGCATCCGCGGCAGCTGCCTGCGAGCTCTCTGCCACCATCTCCATCGTCCCTTTCGGGAACTCACGATGAAGGAACTCACGGAAGGATTGAGTATCGGCAAGCTCATCGAGTGAGCGCCAGTAATCCTTCGGCAGCGGATGGGTTTGTTCGTTCTTCGGCAGTGACATGCGGTCTATCCTATTTCCTCAATCGTTTCGGTTGCATCAGCGGTGACACGCCGTGCAGTTTTCGGGTGGATTGAGGTTAAGTGCTGCTTTTTGTGCAGCTGCAAATGCCGCCTGATCGGCCGGCGGAACATAGTACATATTGGTTACTTCGCTGACTGGTCGAAGATGCTGATCCGGATTCCGATGACAATCAAGACACCAGCCCATCGAGAGTGATGACACCTGAGTGACCTCTTCCATCTCCGCCACATTTCCATGACAGGAATAGCAGCCAACTCCGGCGCGTACATGAACACCATGATTGAAATAAGCGTAGTCCGGCAGATCGTGAACTTTCACCCACTCCATCGGAATGGTGTCGCTATAGCTGGAGCGAATCATGGTGAGCTTTTCACTCTCAGTCTTAATAATCGTATGGCAATTCATGCAGGTGCTTGTCGGCGGGACATTCGCCTTGGCAGAAGTCTCGACGGTGGTATGACAATAACGACAATCAATGCCCAGATCACCGGCATGAAGCTTATGACTGTAGGCAACTGGTTGATGTGGGCGATAGCCAACATCAGTGTACTGCGGCGATCCATAATACCAGACGCCGCCGACTGCACCGACTAAGAGAAATCCGGCAAGGGCTACGGTGAGTAAGGGGAGACGGTTCGCTGATTTTGGAAAAATCTGAGCCATGGATCAGCGGCACCAATCCATGTTAGTCTGCACCTGCTTGTTACGAAATTCACAAGCAGAAAAGCTCCTCAGTTCAATCATGTTGAACCGAGTCAGCGCAGAAGTTTCAAATAAGACGAGGTGATCTCCAGCTATCATTCGCGGCGCGAATATATCGGCACCTTCTATGGGTGTCAACGTCAAGCACTGCCTCAATTCTCTGTTTTTGATACTTATGGAAAAAAGATTCTGTCGACTCACTCGCTCAATAAGCAATCTATCAACTCAGCTTCGCCGAAATTTTGACAGTATCGTCAAGATTAACGAGCTCGTACTATCAGTCGGTTATCCACAATACTGAATGAAAGTTGGTTTCAAATGCGTGTTGATAGAGGTGCAAGAATGTTACGATCAAGCAGCTCTCCCTTGATCAAAAGCGTGTGCGCAAACGAAACTAACTGAGACGAATCACAACTGCGTCGAGCATCATTGCCGTAAACAGCGCGAACAGGTAGATGATCGAATGCCAAAACACTCGCTTCGCACTTGCATCTGTCTGCGTTTTCCAGTCTGCCCACACTGATCTGAGAAAAAATCCCCCCAGTCCAACCGCGGCAACGCCGAAAATCCAGCCAGCTCCGACAAACAGACAGGCAAGTGAACTCGCGATCATCAGTACAGAGTACATCAACATCTGACGACGAGTCTCCTTATCCCCCTTCACCACCGGCAACATCGGGAGCTTTGCTTTCACATAATCATCTTTACAAAAAATCGCCAACGCCCAGAAATGTGGCGGTGTCCAGAGAAAGATGATCAGGAACATGAGGAAGGAAAACCAGGAGATCGCACCAGTCGATGCCATCCAGGCACCAATTGGTGCCATCGCGCCAGCCGCGCCACCGATGACGATATTCTGCGAAGTAGTTGGTTTAAGCCAGAGAGTATATATATGACTATAAAAGAGAATCGTCGCCGCAGACAAAATCGCGACCGAGAGATGAAAGAAATAGCCAAGAATGAGTACCCCGGCCACGCCGATACTCACCGAAAAAACCAGTGCCGCTGCCGGTGAAAGCCGCTGCAATGGAAGGGGACGACGTTTCGCCGTGCGTGACATTCGGGCATCTATCTCTCGCTCAAAATATTGATTGAGGGCATTGGCCGCTCCGCCAGTCAGGAAAAGACCAAGCATAAAGAGCCAGAACAGCCCCGGCTGTGCCAGAAGACTCCCCTCGACAACCAGCGCAGTCGCTCCGGTGAAGAGAACGAGTAGCATGATAGTCGGCTTGGTAAGTTGCAGAAGATCGCGAAGAAGGACTGACATCGCGGGCAAGCATAGTATGACAATCCCCATCTCACCAGTCGATTTCTTTCAACCTAAAAAATGCTTTCTGAGTATTCGGGGGGAACTTTACTGCCGAGCACACTACTTCTGCTTCCCGTGACAGTATTCCTTGTGAATCTTTTCACGAAACGAAATGGTCATCTTTCTTTCAATCTATTGAAGAAACCCTGCCCAAAAGAACACACTGGAACGATCACTATTCAGCCAAAGCCTGAGAAAGTGGCAAACAGCGAGTATCCTGACCCTTGCTCTCCCATATAAAAGAACTACCCGGCAATCCCCTTCTCAGCTCGTTAGAAATCCACATTGAATGAGAAGTTATCCCCAGTTCGTCATATCTATTACTCCTAACATGTTGTCTTTCAATAGGAAGTAACTCACATCGGCAATAACACCTTTTTCTCAATTGGTGGATAACTTTCTCAACTATCACTATTTGTTGTCCTACAAGTGGTTACAATTCCATCCTCACCAAAAATTCATACATAGCAGACTCCGCTCCAAATGGCTCAATACAGAGAAAAAATATTACTCCTATGTCTATCAATCAGATAGGAGTTATTATCAGAAAACACAATTTTTTGTGGTTGGCTCTGTTTTGGCCACTAGATATTGTGTCTGGCGTCGAGAACAGCGCCACGTGGGGCCGCAAGAGAAATCAAAGCGGCATTACTTGTCGGTGCTCTCGACCTCAGAGAGAGTAACTCCAAAAGGACGAATCGGTTGACGCGGGTACGGAGACCTGCGGGGTTCCTATTCCCCGATTCGACATGGCTGTCTCCCCGCGAGTGAATTCACTCGCGGGGTTATCTATCGGCACCGGAAAATGTGATGGGCCGAGAATTGTAGGAGAGGTTTTGTGAAGGTCGAGCGTTATTTCACGGCAGAAGGGGAATCCCCCTACCAGAAGATCGAGTTTGCCCCTCGTACATCAGAGATCAGAAATCCGGACGGAACGACCATCTTCAAGCATGAAGAGGTCATGGTTCCTGAGCGTTGGTCGCAGGTTGCGGTTGATATTCTGGCCCAGAAATATTTCCGCAAAGCCGGAGTCCCTCAATCGGACTCTCTCGGTAAGCCAATCATGGATAACCACGGCAAGCAGCTCTTAGGTGGCGAGACAGATGCCCGTCAGGTCTTCCATCGCCTCGCCGGTTGCTGGCGTCATTGGGGGGAGAAACATGGCTACTTCGATACCAAGGCGGATGCCCAGAGTTTCTATGATGAACTCTGCTACATGCTTGCCGATCAGATTGCAGCCCCAAATTCACCGCAGTGGTTCAACACCGGATTACACTATGCCTACGGCATCAGCGGCTCCCCGCAAGGGCACTACTTTGTTGATCCCGTCACGCATGCTTTGACGGAATCAAAAAATGCCTACGAACATCCGCAGCCACACGCCTGCTTTATTCAGTCGGTCTCTGATGATCTCGTCAATGAAGGCGGAATCATGGACCTTTGGGTGCGTGAGGCCCGTCTTTTCAAGTATGGCAGCGGCACCGGTTCAAATTTCTCTAGTCTCCGTGGACTTGGTGAACGCCTCTCCGGCGGTGGACAGTCCTCTGGCCTGATGTCATTCCTCAAGATCGGCGATCGCGCCGCTGGTGCGATCAAATCGGGCGGAACTACCCGTCGCGCCGCGAAGATGGTCTGCCTTGATCTTGATCACCCGGATGTGATCGATTTTGTCGACTGGAAAGTGATCGAAGAGCAGAAAGTCGCAGCGATGGTTGCCGGCTCCAAGATAATCCGCGTCCGACTCAAAGAGATTTTCGAAGCCACCAAGGCAGAAGCAGATCATCTGGAACTGACCGACCGATGCGATCCGAAAAAGAATGATCACCTCAAAGATGCGATCCGTCTGGCTCGCCGCTTTGCGGTGCCGGAAAATTACATCAAGAAAGTCCTCGATCTCGCCGCACAGGGTGTCGGCACGGTCGATTTCATCTCGCTGGATACCGGCTGGGAGAGTGAGGCCTATGTCACTGTCTCCGGTCAGAACTCCAACAACTCCGTTCGAATTCCAAATGAGTTTTTCGACAAACTTCAGGCGAATGAAAACTGGGACCTGATCAGTCGTACATCTGGTAAGCCAATCAGAACGATTCCGGCGACCGAGATGTGGGAAAAGATCTGCCACGCCGCATGGGCATGCGCCGACCCCGGTGTCCAGTTTGATACCACTATCAATGAGTGGCATACCTGCCCCGAAGATGGTCGTATCAACGCCTCCAATCCCTGCTCGGAATACATGTTCTTGGATGATACCGCATGCAATCTGGCCTCGATCAATCTGATGAGATTGCTTGATCCGGTCTCCGGTGAGTTTGATATCAAGGGATATCAGCACGCCGTTCGGGTCTGGACGATGGTGCTGGAAATATCGGTCCTGATGGCCTCCTTCCCCTCCCGCAGCATCGCTCTCAAGAGCTACGAATTCAGAACCCTCGGGCTTGGTTTTGCCAATCTCGGCGCGATGCTCATGACTCTTGGCATTCCGTACGATTCCAATCGTGGCTATGCCTGGTGTGGTGCACTTTCGGCATTGTTGACCGGCGAATCTTACCGGACATCCGCCGAAATGGCGAAGCAGCTTGGACCTTTCCCCGGCTACTATCGCAACCGTGAGCACATGCTTCGCGTGATGCGTAATCATCGCCGGGCGGCATTCAATGTCGACAAGGCGGAGTATGAAGGACTGACGGTCAAGCCGACGGGTATCAATCCGCAATATCTCCCGGAAAATCTGCTCCAGACTGCTCGCATGAGCTGGGAGAAGGCACTCGAACTCGGTGAAGTCTATGGCTTCCGTAATGCCCAGGTGACCGTCATCGCACCGACAGGAACGATCGGTCTTCTCATGGATTGCGATACAACTGGTATCGAGCCGGATTTCGCCCTCGTGAAATTCAAGAAGCTCGCGGGTGGTGGTTACTTCAAGATCATCAATCAGTCAGTACCGGTGGCATTGAAACGCCTCGGCTATAGAGAAACTGAAGTGATCGAGATTATCAACTATGCGACCGGTCACAAGACCTTACATCGTGCCCCCTTTATCAATCATGAATCACTGCGCGCCAAAGGATTTGGGGACAGTGAACTCAAGATGCTCGAAGAGAATCTTGGCTCGGTCTTCGATATCAGCTTTGCCTTCAATCAGTATGTGCTCGGCAAAGAATTCCTGACCGACACCCTCGGAATCGAAGACCATCAACTCTCCAGTCCGGATTTTTCGCTCCTTGGTGAGCTTGGCTTCACCAAAGAACAGATTGAAGCAGCCAATGAGTTTGTCTGCGGCACGATGACGCTCGAAGGTGCGCCACACCTGAAGGAAGCCCATCTGCCAATCTTCGACTGCGCCAATCGCTGCGGTCGTCGCGGCACGCGATTCATTCAGGTCGAAGCCCATATCCGCATGATGGGGGCCTCACAGCCATTCATCTCAGGTGCAATTTCGAAGACGATCAATATGCCCTCAGAAGCGACCATTGATGAAGTCAAGAAGGCGTATCGCCTCTCTTGGCAGACGATGAACAAGGCGGTTGCACTCTATCGTGATGGTTCGAAACTCTCCCAGCCATTATCGAGCTCGCTGCTCGATCGTGATGAAGAAGAGGGACAGATGACCGTCGAGCAGGCCGCCGGTAAGATGGCCGAGCGGGTGGTCTATCGCTATCTGGCGAAACGTCGCAAACTGCCGAATCGTCGCGGTGGCTATACGCAGAAATCAGTCATCGGCGGACATAAGCTCTATCTGCGTACCGGCGAATACAATGACGGGACTATCGGCGAAATTTTCCTCGATATGCATCGTGAAGGAGCGGCGTTTCGTTCCCTCATGAACAGCTTTGCCATCGCGGTCTCACTTGGTCTGCAGCATGGCGTACCGCTTGAAGAATTTGTCGAGGCGTTCTTGTTCAGCCGTTTTGAGCCAAACGGGATGGTTGAAGGAAACAAGTCGATCAAAATGTCGACATCGATCATCGATTACATCTTCCGTGAACTTGCGATTACCTATCTCGGTCGGAACGATCTGGCTCATGTCAATGAAGATGATCTTCGCAATGACACCATCGGAACGCCGAACGAGGAATCGATCGAGTTCGACTCAGAAGAGGATCTCACTGACGAGATCTCTCCGCTAGTCGCACAGGCCCGCAGACCGGATTCAGACATTCACACGAATCGTCTCAATCGTCTGAGTCAGCAGGGTGCAAACGGTGGCAACGGACATGCCGCCGCATCAGTCACATCAATTGCCACTGAAGGATTCTTATCTCATACGACGACGCATGAAGGGAAGGGACGCCATGGTCAATCGATTTCGGGCTCGTCTGCAGCGGCTTCGGCTCCTGCGGCGACGACTGTTGAGTTTATCACCGCGACCGAACGAGCAGAACGAGTCGTGGCCGCCAAACGAACCGATCGTGCCAGTGAAGCCCGTCTCGCGCGACTGAAAGGGTACGAAGGGGATATGTGCCGTGAGTGCGGCTCATTCACCATGGTTCGCAACGGCACCTGCCTGAAATGCGACACCTGTGGCTCAACCTCCGGGTGCAGCTAGGAATTTCACCAACAACGACTTATGACATTAAAGCCCTCCATTTCGGAGGGCTTTTTTTTTTGATACTTGAAGCTACGAGAAGCCAAGAAGACTGTTCGCAAGTAGTTGTCCGGTCGTGGTCACGAACCCCCCGAAATTGAGCCGAATCTTTCTATGAGCTGAAAGTGAGCTTTTGGCTGTTTTTACCTATCAATCTGCTAAAATTCTCTTGACGTATCCGGCTCACCCCATTATCGTTGATGTGCAATCGGAAAGTGTTACTCTTTCTGTGGATTACCTACTATCGTCCGCCCAGGTAGGATGACCAACCTGCCTGGGTAATTTTTTGCCCTCAATTCCCCACCACAACTTCGAAGTCTCTACAATCAATCTCTCCTATTTGCTGCCTCATGTTTGCTCCTCCTTTGCGACCTCGATAGTCACCATTACTATACATTATTGTAAATATTTCTCTTGCCCCCATTAGCCACTTCTCATAATCTAACAAGCTCAAATGAAAATGATTTTCATTTGAAACACGAAGATGGAGTGACTGTGCGACTGAGAGTTCTGAGTGTCTTAGCTATAACTTACCTCATACTATTTGTGGCAACCTCGGCACGGGCCGACCGACGAAAGTTTGTCTGGACCTATTCCTACCAGACAATGCCCGCCGGGAAGACCGAGCTGGAAATCTACCAGACCACCCGTCTTTCGACCACGAACAGTAATGAGCTCCGATTCGAGATTGAGCATGGACTGACGGACAATTGGGATATAGCTCTGTATGAGATATTCAATCAACAGGAGGGGAAGAGCTTCAACTGGGATGCTTGGCAACTACGGAGTCGAATCAAACTCGCTCCATCCGGACAACTTCCCCTGGATCCCCTTCTCTATCTTGAATACCAGCGAAAGATTGACCTGACCAAACAGAACAAACTTGAAGCGAAGCTGATTCTGAGTCGTGATTTCGATCGTGTCAATCTGTCTATCAACCCACTCTATGAGTTTTTCTTCGCCCCCGGCGATCCGGTACATGAGATCGGACTGGATGCCGGACTTTCGTTCGAAGCGAACTATCAGTTTTCATTCGGTGCCGAATGGGTCTGGCGTCGTGAGTTTGTTCCTGTCGACGAAGGGGGAGTAGATGAGACGGCGGCCTATGTTGGCCCGACAATTTCGTTCGCGCATGCCGAAGTGTTTGCGAATATCGGCTATCTCACTGGCTTGACCGATGACTCTGATGACAGTCGCGTTCGCTTTATCGTCGGGATTGGATTATAGCGGCTGTGCCTTCTATCGAATTGAAAACGAGACGAAACGGTTTACTGACAATCATCCTGATTGCCATCATCTGCTGCGCAGGTGGATTAAGTATCGCGGCGAAGAAGAAGGAACCACGCTCACCGGGTGAAGTGGCCTTTCGCGCCCATTGCAAGACCTGTCATTCTCTCCCCCGACCGAAAAAATGGAGAGATGATGAATGGCCCCCTCTCGTCGCACGCTACGGAGAACGGGCAAATCTGGATAGTACTAAGATCGCTATGATCACTGAGTATCTGACTTTGGTGAATGATTCGGATCTGAAAAAATAGAGCGTCTATATCTTCGCGTAGAGCAGAAATCCTGCGGTGAGCAGCCATAGGATCACGGTAATCATGATCGGTAAATCGCCGATCAGCACTCCAGTAGGTGATCCCCCCTTTTGCTCTTTATGAATCAGGGCGAGATAACGAAAAATCCCATAGACTACATACGGAATCGTGAAGTAGAGTTTGTCGGTCCCCAGTTTGGTGGCGACTTCCGGCGAGATGGTGTAGAGCATATAAATCACCACTACTGAAGCAGTCGTCACGCCAATCAACTGATCAAGCAGATATGGCGTATAGCCGCTCAGTGAGCCGCGATGAGAAGTCGCTTTCCCTTCGAGCAGGACCAGCTCATGCCTTCTTTTTCCCAAAGCGAGAAAGAGTGAGAGAAGCAAGGTATTGAGCAAGAGCCAAGTCGAGGCAGGAAGCTCGACCGCCATTGCTCCGGCGTAGGCACGAAGGACAAAACTAAAAGCCAACGCCATGACATCCAGAATCGCCAGCTCCTTCAGCCAAAAAGTGTAGAGTGCGTTCACGAGGAGAAAGAATCCGGCCGTGATGAAAAAGGACTGTCCCACGAGCCACGCGATTGCAAGCCCGGCAATCAGAAGAAGTCCTGAAAAGATTCCTGCTGATTGCACCGAGATTGCGCCGGATGCCAACGGACGATTCGACTTCGAGGGATGCAGCCGATCTTTTTCCCGGTCGACGATATCATTGACCACATAGACAGAAGATGACAACAGGCAGAAAGCAATGAAGCCCAGCCCGACATGCCCCAGACGGGAAGTCTCGAGAGCCGCGCCGCCAAAGACCGCGGGGAGAATGAGTACCCCGTTTTTTACCCACTGATGCGGACGAGCCAGCCGTAGAAGAGCATTCATGTCAGCCGAGTATAGAGACTAGTGGATGGAGATTCAATCTTCATCTGTCAGGATCGAAAACTGAGAACTGAGGTCAATTGAAAGGAAGAGATTTCACAATCGACGGATAGTAGGTATCCAGAAACTGCGTCGCGCGTGTGGTCGCCGATTCGATACTTTCTCCCGCAAGAATGGGAATCGTCACGCGGACTATTGCCGCGTCAGTTGGGCTTCGCATCAGAGCATTTTTCATCAGATCGAATTTCAGCGAAAACTCATTTCGAATCTTCCCGGTACGTGTCTCAAACCAGTAGAGCATCAGTTGACGCTGCTCACGAAAGACAATGTTCATCCGGTTTGCTTCAAAGGTTGAGCCGGCGATAGTCATTTGAAACGGCTGCACCCCACCGTCAATACGCCAGCCACCACCCGGCAGACAGTGCCTCGGTGAGTGAATCTGGCTCCCGTATTCCTGCGAAGAGAAATAGGCGACGAAAAGCCAGAGGGTGGTCTGATCCGGTCCGCGGAAATAGCGCAGCGTGGTTGTATCCGCTTTGAGAATCTCATAGCTGGCGCTGTCGAAACGTCTCTCATCACTGAAGTAATTCCCCTGCTCGTATGGAATCGCAGAGAAATCAGCCCCTCGCTCAGGTTGCGGGCGGAGATTCTGCAGCGAGTAGGTCAAGCCACCGGTTGCAAGAATAAGTATTGTTGCGATCAGGATGATTCGGTTCACGGCCAGATTCGTTTCAGCAGGAAGTTCACGATCAGTAAACCAACCAACACAAAAAGAAAGACCAGCAGCCCCATAATCGAATGCCAGGGTTCAGCGATGATTTCGGGAACTCCGACAGCAACCAGAACAGTCGTAAAGAAAACACGAACCACATTTCCCGCGATGGCAAGGGGGACAGTCGACGTAAAGAGGAGAATCTTGGGTAGCATCTTCTTATGCGACAGATGAGCAAAAAGGGCCCCCAACGCGAGCATGGCAGTGATCGATCGCATGCCGGAACAGGCCTCGGCTACTTCCAACGAATAGCCCGCGATGTGGATCATATTCCCCTGCTGCACCAGACTCATTCCGGCGGTTTTCAGAATGAAAACGGTAATCTGGGTGGCAAGCACCTGCATCGGAAAGGTCGCCGCGTAGTACAAGACATATGGAAGCGGAATCATGAAAAAGAGAAAGGCGATTTCGAACCAGGTATTTTTCCAGAAGGTTAGCCCAAATACCGTGAGCACCAATCCAGAGAGTGCAAACACAAAGGCCACACGGACTGAAAAATATTCAGCCATGGCGGTACCGAGTATGAAGATAATCAGCCCGAAACCAAGAAGGAGAAACCCTCGTGTATCGGGATTGAGTGAAAATGTGGCAAGCTCCTTTCGTCTCGACCAGAGGAGATAGCCACTTACGATGGGAATGAGAAAACCGTGCGAATAGTTGTCATCGGTCATCCAGTTGTTAACCAGACCGAGAATAACCGGCGCAAAAACGAGTAGCAGCAGACCAAAGGGAAGCCACGAGAGTCGCTGGGAACTTTGAGCGGAACTCAGTTCACTGGTTGACATCTATAGCTTGCCTTTGATGCCGGTTGTGGATGATCATCTGATTGCATATGGTCATCATCGGCAAAGTATCGGCTGAATTGCCGACTGCCTATCTAATTTTTTGAATCAAAACCCGTGGAGTGAGAGGGATTGAGTAGCTGAATGTCAGAACAGGATTCACGAAGACGAAAACCCCAGCCTCGCTCCCCAATTGACCCGTCAGCTGCCCGACCGGGATCAAGCCGACCGCCAGTCGATCACCGACCCCAGCGTCCGGGCCGCTCAAGGGATGAGGTTCAGGGGGAAGTCCCCGAGCGGGGAAGGCGACCCGCCGCCTCAAGAATTCCCCCAAAAGAACGAACGAGAGTCTTTCACTTTTTTCTAAATCCGGCTGCCGCACTCTACAAACGACGAGCAGTTGAGCGGCTGATCTATCGCGTCCGCGGATCGAATGTTGTCACTGAATTACACGAAGCGACCTCCGGGGTCGGACTCTTAGGTGAAGCGCGACGCATTGTTGAAATCGCAAAGGATGACAAAGTCGCATCCCATGTATTGATCGCTGTTGGTGGGGATGGGACCGTCAATCTCATTGGACGCGCTACACTGGACGCTGATATCCCGTTCGGCATTCTTCCTTTTGGACGTGAGAACAATATCGCTCGTTCTCTCTACGGTACGATCAACCCCGAGCAAGCACTGGATGCGTTTCGTAATCCGGCAAAGCAGATCGATGCGATCTATGTCGGTGATCAGTTGGTTTTGTCCGCCGCCGGGCTGGGATTGTTGCCGTCGCTGCATGCATATCTCCTCAAAAAAGGGGCTCCCCGCTTCGGCATTGGCTGGGGTATGGTCAGCAATGATCTGTACAAGAAGCAGCCATCACTTTCGCTCACCCTGAAACTGGATGCCCATCGACTGACGGTCTCGACTCGGATGCTCTCTGTGCACTTGCTCCCGTACGCCGCTGGACTCAATCTTTCGCCGATGTCTGTGGGAACGGACGCACACTTTGAAGTCATTCTAGATCAGGGGAAGAAGACCGACCGTGTTGCCAATTACGTACGTGATGCTGCCGCAAAACAGATTCGATTCGGATCCGGTCTTGCGGCCTATCGCTGCGAAAAAGTGACCATTCAGTCGGTGAAGCAGCAGCCACTCTATCTAGATGGAGAACTGGTGACCGTTCCCAGTGATGTCCTCGATATCACTCGCGCTCCAAAGCCGCTTCTGGTTATTGGTGCGAAGTGAGGCGCACATCGGCTGCATGGCTTTGCACCACAATTCTCCTATATACGTTCAATCTCAGTGCACAGACTGAGCCAGTGAAATCTGACTCCACACATCAGAACATCCCCGACTCACTTGTAGAAAAGCAAGGGGGACAAATACAACGCACGGCCGACACCCTTCGCTATCTTCCTCCATCTGATCTTCTCTCCCTCCCCCCGATCAGTGACACCGTTGATTCAGAGTCCCGCCTTACTCAGAATCCCACTTCCGCACTCTTTCGTTCGTTGCTTGTTCCGGGTTGGGGACAGATCGTGAATAAATCGTATCTGAAAGCAGGTCTGTACGGCGGGCTGCAGTTGTACTTTGCGAGCCGTGCGATTCATCACGCCCGTGATGCACATGACCTCTACCGCTCCTGGGAATCAGAAGCCGATAGCAATATCACAGTGAAAAACGGAATCTATGATTCATATCTGGTGAGTGCTGATGCAAGAAACGCCCATCGCTGGTATTTTGGGATTACGACGATGATCTCAATGTTTGATGCCTATGTCGATGCCCATCTCTCCGGTCGTCCTCGGGTAAGAAGAGAACGAGCTGCCCCGCGCAGGAATGAACTCTCGATCGATATTGAAACGAGCCCGTCGACAAGAGGGCTGATGCTCGTGGCGAGATTTTAGTCGCCGAGAATAAAGAGATTCAGATCGAGTCCGTATTTTTCCGGATCAATCTGACGAATGATCTTGCGGTGTTCCTGTTCGGGGAGAGACAAATCCGCCCACTCCGGCTCGGACAGGAAACCCTCACGATTGGCGACGATCTTCACATACGGCCGACTCTTGTCGGTTTCACTATTCGTGACGACCAAGGCAATCTCTTCTGAATTGAGAAGTACCAGCGACCCTGCCGGAAAGATTCCTATAATATCACCGAACATTTTCAAAAGGAACGGATCGAATTTGATCGTCATTTGGAAGCGCATCTTCTTCAGCACCTGATCTGCGGGTTGCCCTTTTCGAATATAAATGCGACCGGAGGTCAGGGCATCAAATGTATCCGCTACACTCACAATCCGGCTGAACAGATCAAGTGGACGTTTCTGGTAGCGCAACGACGGATAGCCGGTAAAGTCAGTATGAATATGATGTTCCATCGCAACGCGCGCCGCTCGCGCGGTGTGGACATCGAGCTTCAGATTTCGAAGTATCGTTTTAGCACCGAGATGGGAATGACGCTGCATCTGTATCCAGTCATCTTCATCATACGCATCCGGCTTGCGAATCAGATCGGTCGGCAGCTTAACTTTTCCGATGTCATGGAAGAGTGCCGAAAAGCCGAGTTGCGACAGACGAACGCGATCGAGCTGCAGACGGACACCGAGGGTCAGCGAATAGATGCAGACATTGACTGAGTGAGCATAGGTGTAGTCATCAAAATTCCGAATAGCCGCCAATTCAAGTAAGGATGATTCATCTCGTAAAATATGATCGATGAGTGAATGCACTACTCGCTTGGTCTTTGCCATATTGATCTGGTTGTCCTGATGGGCCGCGACGACGACTTCCTGCACGGTATCGACCGCCTGAAAGAATGACTGACGGGCCTCCACGCGAAGTTGCTTGCGCATTTGGGCATTTTGCGCTGCCTGTTCTCTATGAGCGAGCTCTTCCGCACTGCTCAGTCCATTGCCGCCAGCGATGCCGATCTCTTGCAGAGAAAGGAGATGTATTTCGGAATGACGAAACTCTGTTAACTGCTTGAGAAGCAGCTGATCGATGACGCCATCTGCTTTTGGCTTTGAAAGTAAGTAGATGCAATCAGTGAGATCCTGATCACTTACTCCGGAATCGAATTCAACCCCACCGATGCCATAGCTTTTCCACATCGCGATGATACTCGCTGCCGTGGTAAAAGAATCCCCTTCACTGGTGACCATATGTCCATCAAGAAAGTAGCGGTCATGAATCGTCTTGATGATGAATCTGTGCGCACCGTGATCGCTGAGTTGACGCCGAAACTGAACTAACTTCCGGGTAAATGTCTGATTCGTGGCATCTACCATCTTTGCCGTACGACACAGTGCGAAGAAACTGATGAACAGGAGTTCTTCTTCGCGGCTCGCGAGGGGACTATTTGCGAATGGCTGCGAGGTAGTGGTCAGATTATTTGCGGCCATAAAGTACCTCGCGTCGTCGATGGATCGTTCTTGTCGCCAGTTCACGCAATCGTGGTCTCCAGCTCTTCATGAATTTCAAAAGGAGTCGTTCCGCCTCATCAGTATCGGAGTAGGCGAGTGCGTCGAATGCGGCCTCGCGCTGTCGTTCTGTCCTGGCATCAGTGAGAAGACCGCCCTGTTGCGCGAGTCCCTGCAAATACTGCACCGCAAGCTCTCCACCGCGCTGGGCGTAGGCGTTCAGCAACTCCTGATGAACACTTGGCGGAAGTGATTCGATTCGCGGATCAGCAAAGAGAAGCTCCAGCGTTCCGATGATACTTTCCGATCTCTCAAGCAATGCACTCAATGCGGCCTGACAGATGGTCAGATCGGTATCGAAGATATATTCAGCAAGAACGGGAAGCGCACGCACGTCCTTCGTGGTTGCGACCCATCTGATTATCTCACGTCGAACTTTGGCCTGCGGATGTTGCTTGATCGGTTCCAGTTGACCAAACATTGATGCGTCACCGATCCGACCGAGAATGCTGATCGATTCACAGACCGATTCGGCATTCTCACTTCGAAGCCCTTTTGCGACGATATGAATGTTTTCACGACCTCGAAGAACCAATAAGTCGCTGACCGACTGTGCATGCTGTTGGTGATGCAGTCGCCCGACGAGTTCAATCAGAAACATGAATTTTTGTGAGCAGGCAAGATCGAGATATCGACGAAGCTCAGCAGATGGAATTTCCTGATTCTTGTTAGCGGCATCGGCGACTGCTCGAAGACGATCGAGTCCGGCCTGTTTGTTGCAAGTCTCTTTCAGTTTCTCCGACCAGAGCGGTCGCTGCGGGCGGATACGCGCTTCCAGGTCATACAAGTAGCGGAGTAAATTCGCCGCGTTGCTGAATTGACCAGCGGAGATAAGCTCACCGATGACCTTATCGGCGATGTCGACTACTTCGTAGAAATCCTGCATCTGTGATTCCTGCAGGAGCATCTCTTTCACCAACTCAACGGTCGACTCGTATTGATCGAATGTAGCATCAGAAGAGAGAATCGTCCGAATGCGCTCTTCATCCTCTCCTGATACCTGCCACTCGGTATTCAGGACCAGCTTCATATTTGGTGCCGGACGACTGACCGTTGATGGCATCTGATCGAGCCCCATCGCTTTGAAAGCAGCACGAACTTCGCTGGTGTCGATTTCATCTTCTCCGGCTAGCATGTCTGCAGGAAGATCGATCAGCGATCCTTCTTCGATCGTGGCATACTCAGGCAGATTCGGATCGGTTGAGTCCCCGGTCTTTTCGACTTGTCGTGCGGACCGCTCAGTCAGCCCAAGTGCGACATATCCATCGCTGTCAGTTCCGTAGTCTCGTACTGAACCACTTTCACCGCTTGACGTACCTCCAGAATCACTCAGGTCTCTCGCTCCAAACATCGTCGAATAGAGCTGCTCGTCAGTAGCCGCACGATGACCGTTGATACGAACACCAAATCTGGCGGCATGAGCATTGATGTCCCCGTCGTACGTGCCAAGAGAAAGGTCTTCTACTATTTCAAAACTGATGCCAGTGAACTGAGCTTCCCACAAGAGTGAGGCAAGATCGCCGGATTGTTCACCACGATTGAGATAGATTTTGATCTGACTGAGAAATTTCTGAATCTCTTCAAACGTGAGGGAGCTGGTAAACGTGATCCGAGTCAGACCTGAAGAGAAAAAGAGACCGGCGAGGGCTTCTTCCTTTGACTTGTCAGTAAAAATTGGCTCAGCGTCAAAGAGGAGTCGATCCCGTTCGATGGTGAAGGCAAGCTCTCCGTAATCTCCGACCAGATCGACCAATCGCTCCGCGAAACTTCTCTTGAGCATTTGCGGAAGCGGATTCTCCTCCGGATAGAGGGATACCACTTTCGTGACTTTCAGAAGGTCGCGAAGTATCGCAGCGAGATGTTCTCTTTTTCTGTCGTTGGGAGCCATACCCTATCGATATCGACATCAGCGGGGAAAGAAGCATGAGATTGGAGATGAAAAGCGATCTGCGTAGTGAATTCTGTGCAGGATGATATTGACCTGTTTCAAAATGAAAACAGCCCCTCAGTTATCTGAGGGGCTGCTTCAATAGTCCAGAACTTTCGATAGAAACTTGATTCGAGTCGATTAGAGGCGTTCGATCTTTTCGCGATGCTTGACCATTTTCTTGGTCGCGTTTCGCGTATCAAAGATCAGCTTCGAATGCTCGAGAATCCATTTGTAGTCGTACGCAGTATGATCGGTCACAATCACCACCAGATCCGCCTTCTTGATCACCGCTTCGGTCAGCTTGGTGGTTTTCATCGCTTTTCCATGCCAGTCAAAACTCTCAACGTGCGGATCATTGATGATGACATTCGCACCACGGTCTTCAAGAAGCTTGATGACATCGAGAGCTGGCGATTCACGGATATCATGAATGTCGCGCTTGTAGGCAAGCCCAAGAATCAGAATGTTGCTCTTTGAAATCGCCTTAGTCAGACGACGATTCATCACTTCGCTGATACGCTCGATGACATATTCCGGCATGTGAGAATTAATCTCTCCGGCCAGTTCAATGAATCGCGCAAAATAGTTCAGCGATTTCAGTTTCCAGCTCAGGTAATGCGGATCAATCGGAATGCAATGCCCCCCAAGTCCGGGACCGGGATAGAACGGCATGAAACCGAATGGTTTGGTTGAAGCAGCGTCAATGATCTCCCAGACGCTGATATCGAGTCGTTCGCACATGAGGGCGACTTCATTGACCAGTCCGATATTGACCGCGCGAAATGTATTCTCGAGCAGCTTGACCATCTCGGCCGCTTTGGTTGATGAGACCGGATAGACATTTGGAATCGTTGTCTCGTAGAACAACTTGGCGACATCGGTACATTTTTTCGTCACGCCACCCACGACACGCGGTGTGTTTTGAGTGTTGAACTTTGCATTCCCCGGATCGACACGTTCGGGTGAGAAGGCGAGGAAGAAATCGACTCCGACTTTCATCTTCGGCCCTTCGAGCATCGGCAGTAGAAGATCATCAGTTGTTCCCGGATACGTAGTCGATTCAAGAACCACGAGGACACCATTCCCCATGTTTGCCTTCACGACATTCACTGCCGAGAGTATGTAGCTGACATCGGGATCTTTCGTTTTCGAAAGGGGTGTCGGCACGCAGATCGAAATCGTATCGCAACCCTGCAATCCCTTCGGATTCTCAGTTGCGACAAAGCGACCGGATTTCACCGCTGCCTTAACAATTGAATCAGGGACATCATCAATATCTGATTTCCCGTTATTCAAAAGCTTCACTTTCGGTTTTGAGATATCATAGCCGGTGACTTTGAATCCGGCGTCGACCAATGCCATCGCCAACGGCAGGCCGACATATCCAAGCCCGATGACTGCGGCATGTGCTTTCCGGTCGTTAATCTTGGTAATGAGCTGATCGTATTTCGAGGCGGAGCTTTTGGAAATCTTCCGCGCGGTTCTCTTCGTGGCCATCTGCTTTCCTTTTCGTATGGTCGTTCGCTGATCGCCTGAATGGCTCAGCGATTTTTGTTTCTGCTTGTCATTTTTCCCGATCCGCTGAGAGCACGCCAATAGTCGAGCGTATCGCGCAGAGTCGTTGCCAGAGAATATCGGCTTTTGTAGCCTGTCGCCTGAGTCATCTTGCGCATATTCGCCCGCAAGTTCGGAATTTCTGCTTTTCTCAATCGGGCGGGATCGGGTTGCACAATCGGCCGGATGGTGGCCATCCCGATCATCTGTTTCAGGAGGGAACTCATCGAGACACTTTTTCCGCTCCCCAGATTATAGACCTCACCGGCGAACCCCTTGCTCAAGAGCAGGCGATAGCCACGAACAATATCGCGAACATCTGAGAGATCACGCTTTGCCGAGAGATCGCCAACACGAATCACCGGTCCTTTTGTTCCATTTTCAATCTCGGCAAGTTGGGATGCAAAGGACGGAATCGCAAAATCCGGGCGTTGCCCCGGACCGGTATGATTGAATGCGCGAACCACAACGACCGGTGTGCCGAACTGACGGCCGTGAAAAAGTGCCGCAGCTTCGGCTGCTGCTTTTGAAATTCCGTACGGCGACGCCGGGCGCAATGGGTCACTTTCTTTGAGTGACGGATTCGTCTTTGCAGTCAAACCGTAGGCGTCGGCGGATGACACAAAGAGAAACTTCTCGATCTCGATATCCTGCAATGATTCGAGCAGCGAGATTGTTCCTTCAATATTTGATCGATAGACTTCCCGCGCCATCATTGCCGATTGTCCGACGGATGAAAGCCCTGCCAGATGAATGACATGACTGGGGCGAAATGCATGAATAGCTCGTGAGAGTTTTTTCGTATCGAGCAGATCGACCGGAGTTGTTTCCGCTTCGAGTCGTTTTTGCAATCTCTTCTCACTTGGGTGAACAATACCGCCGACTGTCCAGCCCTGATCGATCATCTCACGAATCAGCCAGTGCCCGACAAACCCACCGAGACCGGTGACAAAAAGACGTTTGGACACACCCTTGCGAGAGGGATTTTTTTTAACAGTCGCTGTGCGAGGCATTGAATGCTACTGTCGTGCTTTCATGAGGCGTGCGACATCCGCGTCGACCATCATGTGGACCAATTGCTGAAAAGTCACTTCCGGAGTCCAGTGAAGCTTTGTTTTCGCAAGGTTCGGATCTCCAAGCAAAAGATCGACTTCCGCCGGACGAACATATCGCTGATCGATGACCACATATTTATGCCAGTCGAGTCCGGCATGCTTGAATGCAATTTCGACGAAGTCACGCACCGAGTGAGTAAGACCAGTCGCAATGACATAATCCCCCGGCTCCGGCTGCTGAAGCATCAGCCACATCGCGCGGACATAATCGCCGGCGAATCCCCAGTCCCGTTTTGCATCCAGATTGCCGAGCGCAAGCTGATCAGCCAGACCGAGTTTGATACGTGCGACACCATCTGTGATCTTGCGAGTGACAAATTCAAGCCCGCGGCGAGGGGATTCATGATTGAAAAGAATGCCGGAGGAAGCATGCAGACCGAAGCTCTCCCGATAGTTCACCGTAATAAAGTGACCGTAGACCTTTGCGACACCATACGGAGATCGCGGATAGAACGGAGTTTTTTCTGACTGCGGTACTTCCTGCACCTTGCCAAACATTTCGGATGAAGACGCCTGATAAAAACGAATCTTCGGATCAACGAAACGAACGGCTTCGAGGACTTTGGTCACACCGAGGGCATCGAATTCCCCGGTCAGCACTGGCTGATTCCAGCTGGTCGGTACAAAGGATTGTGCCGCGAGATTGTAGAGCTCCTGCGGCTTATGCTCACGCAGGCAATTGATAATCGACATCTGATCCAGCAGATCGGCCTGAGTCAGGGTGAGTTTGTCTTTGATATGGTTGATTCGTTCGAAGGACTCGGTGGATGATCGCCGAACCACGCCAACAACATGATACCCCTTGGATAACAGAAATTCGGCTAAATAGGACCCATCCTGGCCAGTGATCCCGGTAATAAGGGCAGTACGTGTATCGCTCAAAGTGCGCTCCTGTGCTCCAGTTTTGTCACGTGATTCATACTCCTGAATAGGGTGGGGAGATCAACTACTTTCCAGATTCTGCCCATCAGGAAGGGGCGAATATAGAGGGGGGGGAGGAATGAGGCAACGACTCGAATCCCATTTCATTCGATTCTCAAGAACGGCTCCCCCTTGCCCCTCCTCGCTTGCCCTTCCTCGCTTGCCCTTCCCTGATTCCCCCTGTATCCTTTTGACCTTCATGCGGGACCCGGAATCTACACCACCTCAGTCTCCCCTCTCTGCCGCCGAGATTCTCGCCGAGGCCGACCGGCGCTATCACGGTAAGGACTATCGGGAATCACTCCCGATGTACGAAAAGGTCGCTCAGGTTGCTCGTCAGGAGTTCAATCGCTCAACCGAGGCGGAAGCCACCGCTCAGATTGCCCGTAATTACATCAGTTTGGGGAAAATCGAGGAGGGACGCCCATATCTCGACGCGGCGGCCAAAATTTCCCCTTCGAGTGATCCCCATGCCTACAGCCGTTTTCTCTCCGTTCGAGGTCGTTTTGAATGGAAAGATCAGAAACGGGAGGAGGCATCCCAGACATTTCGTGATATGCTCGAATATTGTCAGGAGCAGCAGCTCTTTGGACGGGCATCCGATGCCGCCAACATGCTCGGGATTCTCTCGGTCGATTTCGAAGAGCAGATCAAATGGTTCTTAGCTGGAGTGCGGCTCCTGGAGCACACTGAAGATCACCGTCTCATGGGGCCGCTTCTCAACAACCTCGCCGCCACCTACTACGATGCCGAAAAATATGAATCCGCCCTTGGCTACTATCTGCAAGCGCGCGACATGCACTGGCGGTACGGAAGTGAACGGGAGAAACTCTTCGCCGATCTCTATGTCGGCATGTCCTACCGCGCAGCAGGGCGAGGCACAGATGCCAACCGATGGCTGCGACCGATACTCGCCTGGTCTGAGCGATTGGGTGAGAGTGCCTTGATTGCGCAAGTGAGCGAAGAGCTTGGCCTGGTTGCACTCATGGAGAAAGAGATTGAGCATGCCAGAGAGTATCTGCAACTGGCAGTCACTCACTATGACAAGGCCGGGTTTCGGGAACATTCACCGAACTTGATTGAAGACCTCGAAAAACGACTCGCTGAACTCAACAAGAAGCATTGAGAACTCACTACTCCATGCAAATTGAAAGCAGACAGGAATGAATTATAGAAACGTCGGCAGATCCGGACTGCTCATCTCTGAAATTTCCCTCGGCGGCTGGTTGACTACCGGCGGATCACTCAAAGACAACAACTCAATCGCGATCATCGTTGCTGCGATTGAGCGTGGAGTGAATTTCATCGATCTCTCCGATGTCTATGCGAAGGGGAACGCTGAGACTGTCACCGGCGCGGCTATCAAGGGATATCGCCGTTCTGATTTAGTGATCTCAAGCAAGGTCTTCTGGCCGATGTCGGATAATCCAAATGACAAAGGGCTGAGCCGGAAGCATATCATGGAGTCGATTCACGGCTCACTCAAACGATTGGGTACTGACTATCTCGATATCTACTACTGTCATCGTTTTGATCCAAATACGCCGGTCGATGAAACCGTTCGGGCAATGGATGACCTCGTCCATCAGGGAAAAATTCTCTATTGGGGGACATCGGTCTGGGAGGCAGATCAGCTCAATGACGCAGTCGCGATCTGTCGTGAAGGAAAATACTATCTTCCGACGGTTGAACAGCCACGATACAATCTGCTTGATCGCCATATTGAACCGGAGATCATGCCCACCTGCGCAAAGCATGGGATCGGACTGACGGTCTGGTCGCCACTGGCGCAGGGATTACTGACTGGAAAGTATTCGAGCGGAAAACCAGCCGATTCACGAGGATCAAAGACACATTTTCTGGACAAGGATATGACAACTGAGAATCTGGCGAAAGTCGCTGCACTTGCCAATATCGCGAAAGAATCCGGCATCACTTTGCCACAGCTTGCCCTCGCATGGATTCTTCGTCGCCCAGAGATCAGCTGCGCAATTGTCGGAGCGACATCCCTTTCCCAGCTTGAACAAAATCTCTCGGCTGTTGGTGTAACACTGAACGCGGATCAAATTGCTGCGATTGATAAAGTGATTGCGTAGGCATGTCTCAAATTGTTCTCTTCCCTCTGAATCAAAAGTTGAAAATTCAACCACCACTCATTCGGGAGTAGCTCATGTTCACCTCGGTCGATGCATTTGTAAAGGCCTACCAGTCTGAATCGGGTGAGACGCTGAAAGTCATGCGCGCTCTCACCAACGAATCTCTCGCTCAGCCAGTGACCGATGGGCATCGCACACTCGGTCGCGTGGCATGGCATCTCTCCACGATTATTCCTGAGATGTTCAAGTACACGGGTCTGCAGTTCCAGAAGGTCAAAGAGAACGACCCGATGCCGTCAACCGCGGATATGACCAGTCGGCTCTTCGACATGGTCTCGCGCGAGTTGATCATGCAGGTGAAGTCGAACTGGACCGACGAATCTCTCCAGACCGAGCATGCCATGTATGGCGAAACATGGAAACGTGGTTTCGTACTCTGGGTGCAACTCACCCATGAGATTCATCACCGCGGACAGATGACCGTACTCATGCGTCAGGCCGGACTCCGCGTCCCCGGTGTCTACGGCCCGGCCAAAGAGGATTGGGCGACGATGGGAATGACCCCTCCGGAAATTTAATCGGAAATGTGAATTTCCCCGCCGATCTGTCGCAGTAGCTGCTTTTCGCTTGTCTTCGGTTCGATGCAACCCAGATTACCCTTTCCCGTATTGAGAAAGAGAATGTGACCGCCGCAGTGCGCAGTCATGAGCGTGGGAGAGGAATGTTGCATGCGTCGAGTTGGGATAGTTCTTTGCTCTCGGTCTGTGGTGGGATCTCATGGCCGCTGATGATGATCTGACCAGATCATATGTGCCGGTCACCATCGGTACGACCGTTGGTCGCTACAAGATTGTCGACAAGATCGGTGCTGGAGGGATGGGAGAGGTCTTCCTCGCCGAAGACAACGAACTTCATCGGAAAGTCGCGCTCAAGTTTCTCCCCTACGAGCAGATCAATAACGAGACCCTCCGCGCTCGATTTACTCGTGAAGCTCAGGCCATTGCCGCGCTGAGCCACCCCAATGTCGTTACCATTCATGAAGTCGGTGAATATCATCGTCGCCCATACTATGCCATGCAATTCGTACAGGGGGAGAATCTTCGCGAGTACGTTTTGCGAGCCCGCCCCGCGACCTATGACTTGCTGACCCTTGCCCTTCATATAGCCGAGGGGCTGCAATCTGCACATACGGCGGGAATTGTCCATCGGGATATTAAACCAGCGAATATTGTCATCGAATCAAATGGACGTCCGGTGCTGCTCGATTTCGGTCTCGCTACTGGCAGCGACATGGGAGAGCTGACGCAGCAGGGGACGGCGATGGGGACACTCGCCTACATGGCTCCGGAACAGCTTGAAGGGAAAAATGTCGATGCCCGCGCTGATCTTTTTGCCTTTGGCGCGCTGCTCTATGAAATGCTCACCGGGACATCGGCGTTCAAGAAGAATTCCGATGCCGCGACAGTTACAAGTGTACTCACCGAAACTCCTGCTCCGCTGACTCGCTTTTCGCATGACATCCCGCCGGGACTACAGACCATTATTGATAAATCACTCGAAAAAGATCTGACCATGCGTTACCAGTCGGCAGCGGAGATCATTGCCGATCTTAAACGTGAGCGAAGGCAGTTTGAATCAGGGACACACTCCGTCCCTTCTCACAAAATCCCACATCCCGGCAGAAGAAATAAGACTCCACTCTTTACGGGGATTGGCGTTGCAGCATTGTTGATGTTTGTCCTTTTGTATCTTAAACCGTGGCAATCGGGAGGACAGAACAATTCGAATGTGCAAGCCGCCGAGGATAATCTCGCCGTCATGTACTTTGAGAATCTGACTGACCGTCAGGACTCTCTTCGCTACGGCGAAATGGTCACCAATCTTCTTGTCACCGAACTCTCGGCAGTCCCCGGTTTGCGAGTGCTTTCGACGCAGCGGCTCTACGACATTCTGAAATCTCTCGGCAAAGAGGGAACACGATCGATAGACCGAAGCACCGCGACACAGATTGCAAAGTCGGCGAATGCATCTCGCATGGTGACTGGTACTATTGTGCAACTTTCTCCGCGAATGGTGATGACCTACGAGCTGATTGATGTCAACAGCGGAAAACTACTCGCCTCACGGCGTGTGCTCGGGGAATCGAATGAAGAGCTGTTTGTTTCTGTTGAGCGGCTGGCGGATACACTTGCTCCGACCATTAGTAATGGTGCATCAGTTCGGCCACCAACAGGGGCTGTTGAATTCGCTTTCGCCGGGACGAAAAATATCGAGGCCTATCGCGCCTATCTTGAAGGCGTCGAATACAGTAACAAGTATTACTTCGATGAGGCCATGCTGTCGTTCAATCGTGCAGTCGCACTCGATTCAGCATTTCCTGCCGCACTTCTTGAGATAGTCGCACGTTCAGGAAACATTGCAGTAAGCACTCGAACCCGCTTGATCGAACTCGCCGAAGCTAATCTCAGCAAACTCGGCCCGAAAGAACGCCTCTTTGCACAATGCGCGATCAAATTGTATCGAACAAACGACAGCACTGCGGTCTTTGCTATGGACGAATACCTGGAAAAATACCCGGACGACAAGAAGGCACTTTCCGGAAAGGCATCGACGTTGCGCAATTGGGGGAAATCAGCGCAGGCGTTGCCGCTTTTGTATCGGGCAATCTCTTATGATTCAAACTTCGGAAATGCCTACAACGAACTTGCCTATGCGTACTCCGCACTCGACAGTACGGAACGCGCTCTCTGGGCAATTGATCGATATGCAGAACTCGCCCCGAATGAAGCCAACCCGCACGATTCAAAAGGAGATATGCTGATTGCCGCTGGTCGCCTGGAAGAGGCCATTCCTGCTTTTGAAACTGCCCTGCGCATTCAACCGACGATGCGTTTCTCAAAGCAGAAACTGGTGACGCTCTATTATCTGAAACATCGCTTTGATGAAGGTGAACGATTGATCCGCGAATTGTGGAATGTGCCGAACCCAAATGACCGGGCACAGGCGCGAAACATTCACGCGGTCTCTGCTCTCTTGCAGGGGAATCTGACAGTCGGCGAGAAACGTATCCGTGATGCAATCAGTGTCTGCTATGCCGATGAAGTGGATGGATTCCTGCTTGCAACCGCATATTTCTATCTCGCAGATGTTGAAGACTGCCGTGGAAACCAGCTTGCGGCACTCCGTGCTCTGGATAGTAGTATCTATTATGATACCGTATCTGTGCAGGAGGGATTCAATTCCTATTTCGCCGAATACAAAATCAATCTCCTTGCGAAGTACGGAAAGCTTGCGGAAGCTCGCCAGGAGTATGAACAATATCGTAAGTTTCTGATGCGTGATACAGTCCGTTACGGCACGCCGGAACGTGCGTGTCCACAGGCATCCATGCTCTTGTATCAGGGGAAGGCATCAGAAGCAACGGCGGTAGTTGAAAAAGAGGTCGCAGGGAAAAACGTCGGGATTCGGAAAATCTATCTCTATGCCCTTGCTGCCTATCAGTCCGGACAGAATGAGAAAGCAGTCGATCGTCTGGAGTCTCTTCTGCAGATGAACAACACAAACTGGATGACTATTCCGACCATGTATGGAAAGTCGATTTTCCTGCTTGGTCAGTGCTATGAGGCAAGCGGCTGGAAAACAAAAGCGATCACCGAGTATGAACGATTTCTCGACCTCTACAAGAACGCCGATCCGGTGTTCACTGAAGTGAAGGACGCAAAAGAGCGATTGGCGAAGTTAAGAGCGTAGCGGGGTAGATTCGCTCGATCATCTTCCAAATCTCTTGGTGCCCCACCCTCCGGGTGGGTCTTCATTAATCTCATTCGTCTCAGGTGCCCCACCCTCTGGGTGGGTTTGTTTCCGTGAATTAGCACCTCTAGTGACCCACCCTCCGGGTGGGTCTTCATCTTTTTTCTCAACTAGTGACGATTCACTGACAAATTCTGACACCCCATCTAGTTACAATAGTCACCATGACCACCCTACGACACTACAATCACCTCAATACGGCCCGTTTCATCACAACCTCGTCTTTCAGAAGACTCCCGCTTTTCAAACGTCCCAGTGAACGTGATGTTGCAGCAGATGTGATGATTCAATTTTTCTCCGAATTGAAAGTCCCTCTTCTTGCCTATGTTGTGATGCCCGAACACGTCCACTTCCTCTTTGTACTTTCGGAAAACCAAAGTGTTGGACCGCTCGTCGGTACTTTGAAGTTTCGAATAACGAAACAGCTAATTGCTCTATGGGAGAATGAATTCTATACGCCACATTACAACATCTGCGATTCTCATGGCATGAGACACGTCTGGATGAAGCGCTGTTACGACGTAAACTGCAGAACGGAGCAGTCCATTTGGAACAAGATCAACTATCGTCACGAGAATCCGGTTCGAAGAGGACTAATGAACGCATCTGAAGAATGGAAATGGTCGAGTGTTCACAGGGGAGAACTCTAATTTTTGAAGGGAAACAAGACCCACCCGAAGGGTGGGGCACCAAAACTTAGTTCACAGAAAGAACCCACCCCAAGGGTGGGGCACCAGAAGTTGGTTCGCAGAAGAACCCACCCCAAGGGTGGGGCACCAAACAACTACATAAACCGCTTAAACAACTTCAAAACTCCCTGATCCCAGCCGACACGATGAGTGACTCCCGGTTTCGCAGTCAGCAACTCATCCTTGTGCTCCAGATACCAGCGATGGGAAGCAATCAATGCATCCTCGTTGGAATACTGCCCTTTCCAGCCGAGTTTCTGAATCTTTTCAGTCGATACAAATGAATCTTTGTCAGCAGTCCCATACACCCATTTATAGAGCGGGGAAATCTTCATGAATTCGAATACAGCCAGTGCCCCTTTCACCAATGGTGCCGGGGTGGACATCACCCGCGAACCATTCCCGGCGAAGTCGCACAGCGCGCCGACATCCTGACGCACTTGCTTGAACATCTGCGCCCCGACATTGAAGGTATCATTCGCCTGTTTCGGATCGATGGAACCAACCAGCCAGATTGCATCAATCAGATCGCGGACTTCGAGAAGTTGATAGAGATTGGTCCCTTTGCCGATGATCGGAATCCGTTTTCCGGAATCGACCCAGTCATAGAGTATCTGAAAAACACCAAGCCGCGCCGTGCCAATAAATGTCTTCGGGCGAATCACCGGAACGCACATTCCCTTCGCACGAAACTCCTCACAGACCCCTTCACCGGCGATCTTGCTAGTGCCATATGCACCCACACCGACCATCGGATCAGTTTCAATCAGCGGATGTTTGTCGGGAACGCCATAGACTGCAGTTGATGAGATAAAGATCACCCGTTCAACACCGGCTTTCTGTGCCTCTTCCATCGTCACACGAACACCGGCGATATTGGTCGACATAATCTCTTCGCGCGGCCAAAGCGGCAACGCCGCGGCGCAATGGACAATCACTTCAATCTTGTAATCAGTGAGCATCTTGCGCATTGCTTCTCGGTCGCGGACATCGACATTGAGCAGCACTGTTCCTTTCGGATATTCATCCGCAAAGAATGGCGCTATGTCATTGCACACAACGGATGCAACTCCGCGTGCCGAAAGCACTTGCGCGGCATGATAGCCTAGAAATCCGGCACCGCCGGTGATGAGAACTCGTTTCCCTTGCATGTGACCTCTCTCAAACAGCCAGAAGAATCAACCCGCTGGCAAAAAAAGCGGGGTCTCGAATTGAGACCCCGTGATTCATTCACAGGAAATCCAAAAGTCGTTGAATTTTCCTGACTTGTCAAATCGGTCAGCAAAAACCGACTTGACCTGCATTTCATGTCATCTATCGCTCTCGTGTTCGTCCTTCTCATACGGTGCGTGGCCGAATGAGCCAAGCCCCGGGCCGTAGAGAATCGCATTCACGAGCAATTGACGCGTCCCCCAGAAATAGCCGCGCATATTCGGCTCATCGGCGAAAAGAATTATCTGCCCCGAACCGACCCCTTCACGAGCCAGAAAGACTGAATTCGCCCAACGTGTGCGCCCTTCCGGCCAGAGAAGTCCGGATATACGCAGCGTATTTCGGTCAGCAAAACGGACCGGCACTTCGACACCACTTGGAGCCAGGAATGCATCCGATGTATTGGTAATCGCCGGAACCGCATCCGACATCCCGAAGGTCAGCCAATGATCGAGATCATTTTTTGCCCGCAGTATGCTCCCGCGTGGACCCATTGACTGAGCAAGTTGGTCGGCTTCTTTTGCTTCATCCCCTTTGAGATATTCCGCGCCAGATTTCTTTTCAGTCTTTGCCGTCACACGCTCCGGATACCAGAGCGCAATCGTGTCGAAACTCGGCGCGTTGGCATGCTGCTCGCGGGCAAGGGCACGATCGAAATCGGAGAGCTTTTCGAGGACATGGTCATACCGACGAAGTGATGTCAGGTTGTTACTCGAATCGCATGCCCACGATGTCGCATTCCCGATCGTGATCAGCGTCCCACCGGCAGACATCCAGTCCCGAAGCGCACCAGCACCTCGGCTGCCAAGACGCTGCGAGAAAC
The DNA here is from genome assembly GCA_964518635.1 of uncultured Ignavibacteriales bacterium. GTDB lineage: Bacteria > Zixibacteria > MSB-5A5 > GN15 > FEB-12 > CAZFGK01. The sequence goes on along the minus strand of CAZFGK010000006.1, from coordinate 10,136 downwards.
TCGCGAATGACTCGGTGAGAATAATCAGGTTATAGTCATCGTCGGGGCCACCCGCGAGGTCATTCAGCGTAATGAGTGAATGTGGGATTTTCAATTCCTGATCAAGCATATGCCAGACCCATCCGACCGCGTTCGCATTCATCCCATCCCCCATCACCAGAGCCACACGCGGAGGAGTCAGATAGACAAAGGTCGGCGCACCGAGATAGGAACCGCTGGTCGAGGCACCCGTGCGGATGCCATGAATAGTCACCCCGAATTCGAGTGCGACCTCTTCGAGATGTTTCTGCAGATCGGTCGGATTCCCTCGTCGAAGCAGACGGAGTGATCCGGAAGCATAATTACGACCACCAAGTGTGAAAGGTCGAGTCGATGCGGCAATCACTAGACCACGCTGGAAGAGTGCAGTCAGAACGCGATTCGTCCCCTCCCCTTCCATATTAATCAGGAAACCGTAATCGGCCTGCGGATCAGTGACACCACCGGGCATCACCGCAATATTCATATCCGCTTTCGCATATGACGGCTTTGGTGCAGCGTATGCTTCAAGTCCATACCCCTGTAATGGTGACCATGCGGCGACTTCGTACATGCGAGTGCTGCCAAATTTTTCAAGCTCTCGACGTTCTTCTTTGAGAAACTGATAGCTGAGTCGCGGATCAAGTTCGAGCGCGGCTTTGATCAGACGACTCAACGGTTGCGCAAGCGGGATAACATAACTTCCTGCCGGGAGCTGCTTCGATGCGACTTTCTGATTGTAGATATCGGTCGCATTAGTGATGGTAACTTCTCCTGCGGTCTTCTCGACTTCAATCCCCTGCGCGAGAAGTGAATTCACGAGAGTAGCAGTACGAATTCGATCCTGTCCGCCCGCAATGATATAGCATCCATTGCTGCGCGCCCCTTCACTGATGGCCTCTTTGCGTGTGGAGTGATAGTCGCGGAGAATCTCCGTGCGATGTGTCGCCAGTGTCCGAAGATTTGCAATCGATGACGTGAACTGTTTGTTCACCGCTTCATGATAGGTCAGGAGATAATTACTTGGCTGCAAAATGAATTGACCATCCACTCCGGCCATCTCATAGAGAATACCGATCGTCCCGCCGAATGTCGGCCATGCCGATCCATACCCGGGATACCATTGCTCATGCCATTCACCGACATAGTAGGTCCAGCCACGTCGATCAAAGGCGGTCGATTGATCATTGCGAAATCTCTGCCACCATTTCTTCACATTGTCCGGAGTGTTCTGATTGACTGGCTCACGCGGGGGAGACATGAGAAAATTATCATCCGATCCCTGCTCGTGGGCATCGATAGCCAGATGTGGTTGCCATGTTTTGAATGTTTCGAGTCGTCCTTTGGTCTCTGGATGAATCGCCAGAATCCAGTCACGATTCATATCAAACCAATAATGATTCGTGCGCCCCCCCGGCCAGACTCCGCGATGCTGCATCGCTGAGATATTGTAATTCGGAACGGAGCTTTTGAAAGTCGAGAGCATGCTCAGATATCGCTCCCGTCCATCCGGATTCTCAATCGGATCGACAATAATCAGGACACTATCGAGCAGCATCTTTGTTTCGGCATCCGTTCCGGCGGCAAGCTGATAGATCAGCTGCATACCGGCATCGACACCGGAGATTTCGTCCCCGTGAATGCTATACCCCATCCATGCGACGGCCGGAAGTTTCGCAACCAACTGACTGAGTTCTGCCTCGGAGGTAACTTTTCGCGGATCAGCAAGTCGTTGCGCGAGTGTCCTTATTTCGTCAAGGCGACGGATATTTGCCTCCGACGAGATAAAGACATTGTAGAGCTGACGACCTTCGTGGGACTTCGCATGCATCTCTACTTTGACTCGTGGTGAAGCATTCGAAATCGCCCGGAGATAGGTCACCAGTTCGTTGTAGCGAAGGGGCCAGTTACCTATTGGGTACTGGAGGAAGTCATTCGGCTTAGGGAATGCCGGATCGTAGGTGCCGTTCGGATAGAACGGGACCGTATCCTGCGGCAAGCCGGGGGTGAAAGATGGATTGTACTGCGCAACAGCTGAGGTCGCGAGAAGACAGAGGACTGCAACGATTCGTCGAATCACGAAAGACTCCCTTATGGCCGGATTATTGGATCAGACTACGGGTAACAAGACGAATGAGATGGGGTTTTGTAAAGCGAAGAGTTTTGGAGAGGGGGAGGGCAACGACTTGCTTGATTATCTCCTTGGTGCCCCACCCTTCGGGTGGGTCTTTTCTTGTCATGCTGAGCATGTCGAAGCATGACTTCCCAAGTCATTCATGAACACCACCATTGTGAGCGGCAGACGCCCTCGTCTGCCCTGTCAAAGGAGATTCACGAGACTCGGTCGCACTCGAAAAACCCGACCTTGAACAGTTTCAGATTACTTCTTATGCTTGTGTGTGAGTCAAAGATCAGATAGATGGAAAAGCTTCAAGGAGAATCTCGGGTGCTTTGCAATTTCATTTATTTCCTTGACCATTTTCCTTTTCATCCTCATCAAATACTTTCTCCTAGTCCTTATCTTACTCGCCGCTTGCGTTTGTCTGATGCTCATCGCCGTGATCGAATTCCATGTTCAAAAGATACAGCTGTTTTCTGAATTCTATAAGAGAGGCAAGCTCGGCCTGCTTGTCTACTCTAAGAGTGCAAAATGGCAGGTCTACGTAGAAGAAGAAATACTTCCACATCTGTCGAGTGATTTTCTTGTACTAAATTATGCTGAGCGACACCAATGGGAAAGAAAACGGTCACTGCCATTAGAAGTTCGTGCGTTCAGGAAATTGATGGAGGGCCATCAAGGGTATAGTCCTGCAGTTCTAGTTGTTTCAAGCAATCGACAATACACGATGATCTCATTTCATAGAGCCATTAAGAGACACAAACATGGCAATTCTGAGGAACTGCGGAGAAACATAGAGTCACTTAAGTCCGAAATTGAGCGAGCGAAGCAACTTAGAATGCGTTGAAAGGGATCTTGCCCTAGCATCTGTCCGGCAAGGTGCACACCCGTTCTGACGGGTGTGAAGTCGGTGATGCCCCCTGCACTCATTGACTTATCGTCTAAGTTCATGCTAGGTGGCTGTTCTAACTTCACACGATGTATTGCACTCGTCGGATTATGGCTAAAGGATATTCCCCGCTTTGTCATGTCCGCCCAAGAATTGAAGACCACATCACTGATTCACACCCATAAGAATGGGTGTGCCACCTAGCCTTAATTACAAGCGGTGCTCTCGTTTTCCTTTGTGTCGTTACAACATGAGAATTCCTGTACTTTAAAGATGTCACATTGATTGAGATGTACGCCACTGATTTCGCACGCTAAAGGGCTGCGCCACCCAGCCAGTCCTTATGAACCCGACCCGCGGGGTCGGGCTACAAAGGCTAAGATGTAGACGTGTTTGTGCGGGCCACCCGACGCCCAGGATTGTCACAGGATGTCATGCTTCGACAAGCTCAGCATGACAAGATAAGATAGATACGTACCCAATCTCATGAACCCGACCCGCGGGGTCGGGCTACAAATCTAATACATACTGATCAACTCTTCGCACTCCCCCGTTCCCCAAGCATCGCGCTCACCGCTGACATAATCCCTGAGGCCTCGTACGGGATAAAGACTTTGTTCGCCGTTCCATCCGCCAGCTTGGGAAGCATCTCCAGATATTTCAACGCGATCACCTTATCATCCGGCTTGCTCGACGCAATCGCAGTGAAGACAGAACTGATCGCCGATGCTTCCCCTTCCGCCACGGCAATCTGACGATACTTCTCCGCATCCGCTTTCAGTTTCACCGACTGGGCATACCCCTCGGCTTCAAGAATCTGCGACAGTTTCGAGCCTTCTGATTTGGTGATCTCACTCTGACGCACCGCTTCGGCATCCAGAATCGTCGCTCGTTTTTCACGCTCGGCTTTCATCTGACGAGACATCGCCGTTGTAATATCAACCGGCGGATCGATACGCTGCAGCTCAATACGATTGACTTTCACTCCCCATTTGTCGGTAGCGTTGTCCATCACATCACGAAGCTGCGAATTGATCCGCTCACGCGAAGACAACACCGCATCCAGTTCGATCTCACCGATCACATTTCGCAGATTGGTCTGCGCTAGTTTCGTCGCGGCCTGGATATAGTTGGTGATTTCATAGCGGGAACGGAAGGGATCAGTCACCTGACAGTAAATGACACCATCGACCTCCACGCCCACATTGTCTTTGGTAATCACCAACTGCGCGGGGACATCAATGACCACTTCCCGCATGTCGACCTTGATAACAGTATCGAAAAACGGAAAGATCAGGTTCAGCCCCGGGTCGAGAACTTTGTTGAAACGGCCGAGCCGTTCGACAAGTCCTTTCTCAAACGGGCGAATAATTCGCACCGCCGAGACGACCATGATAAAGGCAAAGACCAATGCGACGATCAGAAAAATAACGACGGTATTCATACCTTCAAACATCCTCTCATTCCTTCTTTCTCAAAGCAGTAAAGCGCAACGTAACCCAAGCTCAAATGTGCGCTCACATCGGTTCGACATCGACACGAGTTCCTTTAATCGCGATGATTTTCACTCGCGAACCTTCGTTAATCGGCACCGCTGCACTTGCCGCCCAGTGTTCACTTTCAAATCTGACCTGCCCCGGTTCATCCGGCATGATACTGCGAATTACCACCGCCGTGCCGCCGATCATACGGTCGACATTCGCCCCCTGTGTGGGGCCGGAGGACATCCGACGGGCGAATTTGCGGGTGAAGGGAATTAGCACCAGCGAGACGAGCACGAATATGCCGATCTGCCAGTAGTAATCATTCGGGCTGAAATAGGAATAGATTCCCGCGACGGCAGCCCCGATGGTGAAACAGATGAAAAAGACCGCGGGAGTGAGTACTTCAAAGATGAGAAAAGCGACCCCTGCCGCCATCCATATCCAGAAGATCGCGGTGAAACCGGATTCCTGACCTGCTGCCATGCTTACCTCCAATGGCGTGACGAACGATCTCGTGCAACGCCAGCAGGAGAATGAAATCTTATGGTCTGAATATCAAGATAAAGAGGAACGACGGCTTACCAGAAGCCGTAAAGGGTATCGATCTTTGCTTCGTCGGTTTTGAGCCAGTCGAGGTAACGAGTCTTGCCGAAGTGACCGTTGACGGTGTAGGCAAGGATCCGCTTGAAATCGAGCACAGTCTGCGAACCATGCAGCATGCCGATGATGTTCCCGTCGGCGGAAAAGAAATAGTAGCAGGGGATCCCCTGAATGCTGAGTAGTTCATGGAAGGGATGGTGCTCATAGGACTCCCCCTGAATCTTGATCGGCATATCGGTGTCGACATTGATTTCGAGGGCATCGAAATTGTCATTGATGAATTTGGCGATCTCCGGACGGGCGAAGATGGTGTCCTTCATTTTGTGGCAATGATGGCAGTTGTTCTGGCTGATATAGAGCATCGTCGGGCGCGAGTTGCTCGGAAAAGTCGGCTGCATTTCGGCAAAACTCCGCCATTTTACTGTCACGCCAGTAATCTGCTTGGGGCCACAGCCTCCTGTTGAAAGCAGCACCGAGATTACTATTGTCACAAGTGTGAGTAATGAGACTCGACTCTTCATTGCGCGGCTTCTTTCATGATGGTCAGTAATTCAGCTTCTATGTCAGCCGACATCTGCGTTAACTCGGCATCAGGTATAACTTGCGCAATCATTGAGGGGCGCGCAAGGGTGATGACAGTTGCAGAAGTATCCTGATAGACGGTAAAACGGCAGGGCATAAACAGGGCGACGTTCATATCGATTTCAAGTGCCCGATGAGCAAACGATGCATTGCAGATTTCGATAATGCGAAGCGGACCCCGCTCGAATCCTTTTTCGGCGAGGGTTTGTTGCACATCATGGACTGCTAATGTGCGAAAGCCGTTTGCCAGGCCAATTTCCTGAAGTGCAACGGATACTGCATCGACCGATTTCTGCGTGCGAATAGTCGCACTGATCGGAGTGAACTGAATTTCAACATCAGGAGAAATCTTCTTCTCATCTGATTCCTGAATTTCGATATGCGTGCGTACCTCTGCTTTGTTCTGAAGTGTCTGACTTACGATACAGTACTTCGATTCACTCAAGTCAACTGCCTGCCTGAATTTGTTGGCGTCGAGGTTGTGACCTTTGGCCCGATAGGTGACATCGATGGTGTGGAACGGACGCGGATACTCATCGTTATTGTGCCCGGTCACTTCAATCTCAAGATCAGTTAATTCCTGTCGCTGTTTCTTGAGAACAAGAAGGACATCAATTCCGGTACAACTGGCGAGTCCCCAGAGAAGCAACTCGGTCGGCTTGTGACCCGATTCTGCTCCGCCGATCGTTTTGACAGCGTCGGTGGCAATCGGGTGACCATATATCCCTGCCCCCTCAAAGCGAAATCCTCCCGCCCAGCGAAGAGTAGTGGTAGTAGTTGGCATAGAGTTCCTTTCGAACAATTGATTGAGTATAGTTGCATTGATTGCATGACGCAAAAGTTCTTGGTTGATGATTGCCTGTAATTCACAGAATTGCTGGAGGATATGAAAATGACAGTACAAATTGCGGACCTAAAAATTCACCACGAAGTAGTTGTTCGCGGTTCAATCTCTGAAATCTGGAGATTATGGACCTCCACCGAGGGGATCACTGAGTGGCTGGTAAGAAGTGCAAAGGTTGAGTTGCAGCCATACGGAGCGTACGAACTCTACTTTCTGCCGGATGGTCCCATCGGCGGCCGCGGATCGGAAACTTGTCAGGTGCTTGCATGGATTCCTGAAAAATCTCTCGTGATCAGTTGGAATGCGCCGCCGACTATTCCGACCGTTCGGGATCATGCACATAAAGCTTGGGTGATTGTCGAGTTTGATGAAGTCAATGCACAGGAGACACGGGTCCGTGTCACCCATTACGGATTTCTTGAGGGGGTCGATTGGGAGGCGACCTATGCCTACTTCCTGCGCGCGTGGCGAAATGTGCTCGATCATCTTGTCGAGCATCAGTTAAGGAAAACAGCGGGCTAAGAAGCAATCAGCTTTCGAATCAGATTCCCCGCTTCCTGCAAAGTGCTCACGGGTGATTGACAACTTCCCTGCGTGCAGACGTAAATCTGTTGCAGCTTTTCGCGCCGATGGTCGAACAGAGCTGATGGATGCGTTCCATCGATGCTTTCCAGCAGGATCACCTGATGCAACCATTGAGCGCGGCTCATCCGATTGATCTCTCCACGATCATAACTCCCGACTATCACCACTTCGACACTCGGACGCAACTGTTGTTCGTAGGCAAGAAGCATACTCGCCATCCCATCCGGAAATTGACTTAGTTCGCCGGAGAGTGATTGCAGAATTTGGTCGGCGAGATCGAAATACGAATTCTCACCGCACACTCGGGAGAGTAGCAACAGTGAAGATGTAAACATCCCGACAGGGGATGGGGTTGCGCCGTCGGTGTTTTCCTGTGGACGGAAGAGTAAATCCTCACGGTCCGCAGGTGAGAGATAACAACGGGCAGATGAGTCAACAAAGTGCTCTTTCGCTCGTGCGACGAGCTGACCGGCGAAAAGATAAAGATCGGCACGTTCATTCGAGGGGAATTCAATGAATGAATCCGCAGCAAGCAGCTTAGAAATTCCTGAAAGGACATACGCGTAATCTTCAAAGAGCTCACCGGAAATAGTCACACCGGATGAAATCCCCCGATTCAACTTTCTTCCATCCCAGATCTGCGTTCGAATAGATTTCGCAAGCTCTCGCGCCACAATCCCATGCGAATGATCATTGAGAGCAATTGCAGAATCGACCAATGACGCAAGCAGGAGCCCATTCCATGAAGTGAGGATCTTGGTGTCGGTCTGAGGAGGAATACGTGAGGCACGTGCAGCAAGCAGTGCATCAGATGCCTGCTGAATTTCGGTCAGAGAAATTGATTCACCTTCTGCATTTGTCGCTGAATCTTTGCCGCGATGGAGTATGTTTGAACCCTCAAAGTTTCCTTCCTCGCTGACATTAAAATAGGGTCGCATCAAGTGTGACTTCTCTCCGAGGACATTGTCAAATTCCTTTGCACTCCAGACGTAATACTTCCCCTCTTCCCCTTCTGAATCCGCGTCAATACTCGCATAGTATCCACCGGAGGGATCTTTCATTTCACGCTGAAGAAATTGTATGGTCTGCTGCATGGCGTCAGAGATTTCCGCTGATATCTCCTCTCCGATTCCATCGGTCAACATCACATCAGAGAGTGCGGAGAGAAGTAGCGACTGATCGTAAAGCATTTTTTCAAAATGCGGCACTAGCCACTGGGAGTCGACACTGTAGCGATGCAGCCCACCGCCGACTTGATCATAGATACCGCCTCGTAGCATGCAAAGAAGTGAGTGGATGACTGCCTCGCGGCTTTCTACTTTCCCTGATCGAAGTGCATGACGGAGAACAAGGCGCATCTCGGTCGCATGCGGAAATTTTGGTGCATTGCCAAAGCCACCGTCTGTCCTGTCGTAGCGACGCATCCATCCCAAAGCAGCACGATCAATCAATTCGGGATGCAGTGGAGTAGACGGAAGTGATCGAGTAAGATGCTCTCGAATATGCTGCGTAATATTCTCCGCCGATTCATCCACTTTTTCTCGCTCACTTTGCCAGACATGCCAAAGCTCATTGAGAAGATGAAGGAATCCTGGGCGACCATACCGATTGTCTGGTGGAAAATAGGTCCCCGCATAAAACGGCTTCAAATCAGGTGTAAGCCAGACCGACATCGGCCATCCGCCGGAACCAGTCATCGCCTGAGTAAAAGTCATGTAGAGATGATCAAGATCAGGACGTTCTTCCCGGTCAACCTTGATGCAGATAAAGTGATCATTCAGAAATGTTGCGATGACATCATTTTCAAATGACTCCCGCTCCATCACATGACACCAGTGACAGGCTGCGTATCCAATCGAAAGGAAAATCGGCAGATTGCGCCCTTTCGATTCTGCCAGCGACTCCTGATTCCACTCTCGCCAGTCGACCGGATTGTAGGCATGCTGACGCAGGTACGGGGATGTTGCCTGCAACAGGCGATTTGGTTTTCGATTTTGGAAAGATGCATGATCTGACATACCCCAATGAATAGTTCAGAGTCTGCAGAAGCAAATGGCTGTCGGAATCTGTCTACGAGACAGGAATTGAGAATCTGATCGGCAGGGAGAGTAGGAAAGAGAGAAAGAACCGATTGACATCTTCTCCCTGTAGATGACGCTCATTCTGAATGAAATTGATACCACTTTCGGCACTCAGGAAAAACCATCGTGTGAGATTTCCTCGAAAGGTCACAGAAGGTTTCAGGACTGTCTCCACCACTCCGGTTGGAAATGGCTCTGTGTAATCACCGGTCGAAAGAATCCAGGGTTCGGTCCAATCGGCGTTAACTCGACCCTCTCCCTGACGACGATAGGTCATTGACGCACTCATTGATGAAGTCGGTGTAAACCAACGACGAATGGATAGCGAGACTTCGTCGTAATCATTCCCTCGAACATCCGCGATCGGTTTCCCGAGATAACTATAGCGATTGCGGGGATCGATCTGATTGTAAGTCCAGTTACTCACTCTTGTATAGCCGATCTGCAGATCAGTGTTCCGAAACATATCAACGAGGTCAAAAATGCCGCGCATTGCATACTGTGTCGGCTCTTTGTCTCCTCGAGCCTCATTGTCGATCTGGAAGTCATCAATCACAAGCTGGGTGAATATCTTTGATTTTGGAAACGGCAGCGCTAAAATTTCGCCGAAAAGAAGCGTGTTGTCGTTCACATCTTCATTGAGTTGTGAGCCATGATAAAACAGCAGCGGATTCAGATAGCCAAGTTCAACCCCTCGACCGGGACCTCCGAAGACCACCATTTCACCGAATGCGATCTGCCAGTGGCGATTCAATCGATATTCAAGTCGGTGACCGGTAAGAAATCGATTGGAGAATTCTGTCACGGAGTCGACATCCGGATTAAGCCCATCGAGTCGCGCCAGTCGATAGCGCAGAGTGATTCGATTCCATTGCAACGCATATTCAAGTCCGTCGAGTGAGACATCTGCTGAAAGAAGTAATGATCGTCGATC
>CAZFGK010000005.1:0-130547 GCA_964518635.1 uncultured Ignavibacteriales bacterium | reverse complement strand
GTACTTAGTGTTCTTCTCATGCTCTTCTTTTTGCTTGTCGAAAAACTTGGTCAGTATGCTGCTTTGAAGTTCCTTTTCTAGGTCTCCAAGAGTCGCCAAGGGTGAGGTACCATGCGGCAGTGACCTCGCCAGAGAAGTCATACTTCTCATCTGCCTTTCAACATTTCTTTCTTCGGCGGCGATTTGGATATTTCTGGAGATGAGAAGGGTTGTCTGTAGAATTTCTGCAAGCATCGATTCTTGGGAGCGCACAGGGATCGCGTTGATTAGACCAGTCGCATTGATACTTTCAATATCCCTTTCTAGTTCTGGCCACAACAATTCAAATACTTCAACTACCTGATTCTCGCTCGGATTCGTTTTTTCGCATAATTTTCTCAAATCCAACACCAGCTTTTTAGTCTCATCTTTGTTTGCTAGATTGTTTTGAAATTGCGAAAGAGGAGGTAGGAGCTCCGACCTGGGAACATCTACTAAATATGGACAAACTCTTGATTGCCCTACCTTGTTTGCTAAAGCCCCAACTTCATAGTAAAGCCAGTTAGAAGTAAGGCTCTCTCTCGTGATACAAAGTATGCCGAAAGTCGAGTCCATGAGGCTCGAATTGATTTCTGGAATTGACCTATCACCTGAACCAATGTCTTGATCAGAAAACCATGGTACGATTTCATTCATGACCTTCGGAAGCCAAGTTTTTAGCTTCGATGCAATCTGTTTCGACCTTTGCCCTGACCAACTCAGAAAGACTTTCATATCAAATTCCCTCCTACATCTTCCTCTTCCACGTCACTCCATGTGGGGTGTCTTCGAGGAGAATCCCCATTGACGCCAGTTGGTCGCGGATTTCGTCGCTGCGTTTGAAGTTGCGGGATTTGCGGGCATCCTGACGTTCAGCTATCAGCGCATTTACCTGATCATCGAGCGACACGCGCGGCAACTCGAATGAGAAAATCGTATCGAACTTACGTATCAAGGCGAGAGCGGCCTTCGCATCATCGGTCGAGAGTTTGCCATCTGCTTTCAGGCGATTGATATCACGAATGAAATCAAAGATCACGCCAAGCCCACCTGAGATATTCAAGTCGTCATCCAGTTGCGCCTCAAAATCAATCGCCGCCTTTCTGACAATCGCCGCCCCTTCTCCGCTCCCCGATGCACCAGTATGCGAGTCAAGATTGCGAATAAAGTCATTGTAGCGCTCAAGGGCCGCGCGCGCGCCATCAAGCCCATCGAAAGTAAAATTCAACTGCTGACGATAGTGCGCCGACATCAGAAGATAGCGCACTGCTTTCGGCGCGTACCCCTTGGCGAGAATATCACGCAGAGTGTAGAAGTTGCCGAGGGATTTCGACATCTTCTTGCCTTCGACTATCAGATGCTCGGCATGGAGCCAGTATTTCACGAACTGCTTGCCTGTCGATCCTTCTGACTGCGCGATTTCATTCTCGTGATGCGGGAACATCAGATCGACACCACCGGCATGAAGATCAAAGGTCTCACCAAGATATTTCATCGACATTGCCGAGCATTCAAGATGCCATCCCGGGCGACCTTTGCCGATAGCAGTCTCCCAGAAGACCGCGCCATCCTTTTCGTCCCACGCTTTCCAGAGCGCAAAATCAGAGACCGATTCTTTTTCGTATTCATCAGAGGCCACACGCGCCCCTGCTTTGAGGCCGCTCATATCAAGGTTGGCAAGTTTCCCATAGTTGGGAAAGGCGGAGATTTTGTAGTACCAATTCCCATCCACTTCGTAGGCACGCCCCTGTGCTGCGAGAGATTGCACCATCGCCACCATCTCAGCAATATGATCGGTCGCACGAGGCTGAATATCCGGTCTGACTGCTCCAAGGATATCTAAGTCTTCTAGAAATGAATCTGTGAAACGACCGGTGAACTGTTTGAGTGTCTCTCCGGCCGCCATGCTGTCGCGAATGATCTTGTCATCGACGTCGGTGATATTCATCACATATATGACTTTGTACCCTTTGTAGGCGAGATAGCGACGAATCAGATCGCCAAAGAGAAACGTCCGAAAGTTGCCGATGTGCGCGAAGCCATAGACTGTCGGGCCGCACATGTAGAATCGAGCCACTCCCTGTTCACGCGGGTGGAACTCTTCTAGCTGGCGAGTCAGTGTATTGAAAAAACAAAGTGCCATTCGATTTCGTTAGTGCGTCAGGGACGCAACGACCTTCTGGTTGAGCTGCATGATCATCTCAACCATGAGCTTGACGGTGGAATCATAATCTTTGCGGCTCATCACTGAGTTGCTGCTGTGGATGTAGCGGACTGATGGTCCAAGCGCGATTGCCGGAACGCCACCACGATTGGGCTGCACTTTGGCGGCGTCGGTCGAGCCACCGGCTAGAGCCGTCAGGTGATACGGCAATTTCTTCTTCTCGGCGGTCTCGATAACCAGATTGCGAAGCTTGGTATTCGGAATCATGCCGCCGTCGATGACGAGAATGCCGGTGCCGGCACCAAGTTTTTCGACCGCGTGAGATCCTTCCGGCGGGACATCCATTGCAACACAGGTATCAATTGCAAAGCAGACATCCGGCTCAACAATATGGGCGAGGGTATGCGCGCCACGAAGACCGACTTCCTCCTGCACCGAAGCACAGGCGATCACGGTGTTCGGATGTTTCTTCCCCTTCAAGGCGCGCAGAATATCTACTACCATCGCGCAGGCCATACGATTATCGAAGGCCTTGGCAACATAGAGGTCGGGATTCCCCATCACCGCGAACTGGGCATCCGGTACAATCGGATCGCCGATACGTACGCCAAGCTTGGTACGGACATCGAATCCGTCTTTGACTCCCACATCAAGAAACATCTCTTTTACGTCTAGAACTTTCTTACGCTCGTCCGGCTCAAGAATGTGGGGTGGACGTGAGCCGACCACGCCGATGAATGTCCCCTTGCGAGTGACGATACGCATCCGCTGTCCCAAAGCGACATGCCCCCACCAGCCGCCGAGTTGGAGAAACTTGATATAGCCGTCCTTGGTGATGCCGCGCACAATGAAACCGATTTCGTCCATATGGGCATCCAGCATGATACGCGGGCCAGGGCCACCTTTCTTGACGGCATAGATAGATCCAAGTTTGTCACTCCCCAATTCACTTGAAAGTGCCTTGAATTCACGGTGCATAATCGTGCGAATATCGGTTTCAAAACCGGAGGCACCACTGGCATTGGTCAGTTCTTCGAGCAGTCGATAGGTAGCATCCATCTGAACAACAAACTCCTTTGCGCATGGGAACGCATCACGGGTGAAGCGGCAAGTATAAGAGAATTGAAAGCGGCTCGCTACCCGATTTCGAGATGGTCAAAAATGCCGGAAAGGGTCTGAATAATGCGAGTGTCTGAGGGGAGGGGGGATGGATATTCCACCCGATCCTTGTTCTTGAGAATCGCGGGCATACCAATGAGGGATGGTCTTACGATATCCTCGAGATAGCGATCGCCGACATAGACACAATCCTGAGGCGAAAGCCCGATTCCGTCTGCCGCTGCTTTGAATATCCGCGGGTCTGGTTTCTTCCAGCCGAATGTGGAACTGAAGATCAGATGGTCGAAATACTGCGAGATACCAAAACGGGAGAGTTCACCCCGATGTGTCCGTTCGGGGAAGATAGTATTCGAGACCAGTCCTATCGCGATCCCCTGCTCTTTGAGCTTCGCAAGGACATCCGGAGTGTCATCATAGCGATAAAGTCGCTCATCGGTCGGTGCATAGTAAGCGTCGAAGAGATTGCCGTGCATCTCCTCATGATTGGGAAGGGAAAGTTCGTGACACACACGCGCCATGACATCGGTCATGTTCCACTCTTTGAGTGTGGCGTTCGATTCCAGACGATACTCAGTTTTGATTCGAGTGATCTGATCAATGAAGTCACCTTCTGAAGGAAGATCGGGGTGATCAACACTCAGTCGTCTTCGCATTTCCAGAATCCCGAGTGCGGCAAGCTCCGGCCAGGGCATGACATCATATTCGATAAGTGTCGAACCAAGATCGAAAATCACCCCTTTTGGGTGAAGGCGAGAGTTGTTTTTCAAATTGAAACCGATGTTTGAAATCTAGTTTTCACCGCTTCCGTCAACAGGACAGAAATCAGCGCGTCAAACGGAATCCCGACCGCTGCGGCGGCCATAGGGGCGAGGGAGAGTTCGGTCATGCCGGGCAAAGTGTTAATTTCGAGGCAGAAGAACTTCCCATCATCCCGCAGCATGAAATCAGCTCGTGCGATTCCCCAGCATCCGGCGGTCTCGTAGAGCAATGCCGCGCATCGTTGAATTTCAAGCGTCATTTTCTCATCAATAGGCGCGGGACAGAGATAGTCTGACTTCCCCTTCGTATACTTCGCCTCAAAGTCATAAAGTTCGTTTTTCGGTCGTATTTCGACAAGCGGCAGTGTCCGACCATGGAGGATGGTCGCGGTTAATTCTCGTCCTGCAATGAACGACTCGCATATTGTTCGTGGTGCTTGCTTTCGCGAGAGGGCGATCGCAGGAAGGATGTCGTCTCGCTTCGTGACTTTGGTAAGCCCGACCGTTGAACCGCCGTCATTCGGTTTAACTATGAAGGGGAAACCAAGTGAAGAGGTCTCGTTTACAATCCATTCGCTCAACTCGACACGACCGCCCACCAATTTCCAATCGGCGGTGGGGATGCCGATACTGCGCATCAGATGCTTTGTCAGTGACTTGTCCATCGTTATGGCCGATGCCGCCATCGATGACCCAACAAATGGTACACCGCTGAGCTCAAGTATTGCCTGTACCTGTCCCCCTTCTCCGCTCCCACCATGCAGCGCAGAAACAACAACTTCCGGTCGTTGGCTCCCGTGCAAAATGTCAGTCAGCAGACGCAGGGAGTCATTTGAAGCGACAAACGCATCGAGGTTTTCTGGAAGCAGATACTTTCCAGCGCCTTCACTGAGATATTCTGCAGTTGCCGGATCATATGCGGCGGCGCCATGACCGAGACGAATGAGTGCCTCAAACATCGCACGACCACTTCGCAGCGAAACCGAACGCTCGGAGGAGCTTCCTCCGGCAAGGAGTAAGACTTTCATGCGTTGGCTCTCTTTTTCCAGAAGATTCTGAATAATATCCAGATGACAATCAGACCGACCACGATGATCGTGATCGTTCGCTCAATGGAACCGGTAAGTTGGAAAAGTGCATCAGCCGATTCCGTTGCAACAGATGCCGCAAAATAGATCAATGATACAAAGACGAGATAGGAAAGGGTCGAAAGAAGCATGAAACGGCCGAACGGATATCGAACTGATCCTGCCAGGAAGCACATAATCGACCGGATGCCAAAAAGGAAGCGCGAGATAACTACCATCCAGCCCCCCCATTTTTGAAAGAGCTTCTCGGTTTTCTCGAAATCACCGGGGGAGAGAAAAGGTATGCGATTACCCTGAAGAAGCGACTTCCCCCATCTCTGCCCGCAGAAATAGACCAGTCCGGCAGAAAGTAGTCCACCAGCAAGCACCACCAGAAGTGTCTGTACGAGATCGAGTCGATCAAAGTGTACCATTGTCGCGGCAAGAAGAATAACCGTGTCACCGGGAAAAGGAGGAAAGAAATTTTCGATAAAGCATGCGAGGAAGAGCGCGGCGTAGACAAGGAGCGGACCGTGCTGCAACAATGAATCAAACCACTCACCTATCTGATGCTCCATCCTAGGTCCGCTGCTTTTCGGTCTGATCCGGACGACTCAGCAGACAGACTACCTGACAGGCGATTCCTTCACGTCTTCCAAGCGCACCCATCTGTTCAGCGGTGGTTGCTTTGATTCCGATCTTTTCGCTCGGTATCTGCAACGCCTGTCCTATCGCCACTTTCATATTTGCAACATGCGGAGCAATTTTTGGAGCTTCGGTAATGACAACGCAGTCAACATTCACAACGGTCCATCCTCGCTCATTCAGTTTTCCAACAACCTGTTCTACAAATGTTATGGAGCGAGTGTTTCGCCATTGAGGATCAGATGGTGGAAAATAATGGCCAATATCTCCAAGCCCGGCAGCGCCGAGCAGCGAGTCGCACAGGGCATGCAAAAGAGCATCGGCATCAGAGTGCCCATCTAAACCTTCCTCATGTGGAATTTGTATGCCACCCAGCCAGAGTTCCCTTCCGCGTACAAACTGATGAATATCAAATCCAAGTCCAACGCGTAGTTCAGCCATGACGACCTAACAATGCGGTGACGTATTGAATATCATCAATGGTAGTCACTTTCGGATTTCGGTTGGATGGTATCACGAAGTGCACTGGAATTCCGTCTCGTTCGATAAGTGAAGCATCGTCGGTAACATCTTCGTCTTCATGGTGACGGCGATGCGCATCCAGAATCAATTCATAATTGAACACTTGTGGTGTTTGTGCCGCCATGAGTGTCGCACGGGGGATAGTGGAGACAATCTCTCCGTTGCGTAACTGTTTTACCGTTTCAACAATCGGCTGAGCGAGAATCGCCGCTTGCCGCATAAACGCTACTTCGACGACACGATCAATGTCCGCGGGGGTAACCGCCGGACGAGCTCCATCATGTA
The DNA here is from genome assembly GCA_964518635.1 of uncultured Ignavibacteriales bacterium. Taxonomy (GTDB): domain Bacteria; phylum Zixibacteria; class MSB-5A5; order GN15; family FEB-12; genus CAZFGK01. The sequence continues at coordinate 123,969 of CAZFGK010000005.1, read as the reverse complement.
TCGCAACCAGCTGGGTCGATCCACTTAATGCCTCAAGCCCATTGAGGACTGATTCGCGTCGTGATTCCCCGCCGGAGACGATCTTAGTCACCTTTGCAAATTTGTAGCGATCGACGATTTCATCACTGGTGGTCATCATCTCTTCTTCTGCGACGACTAATACCACACGTTCGATCAGTCTTGCCCGCTCAAACTGCCCAAGCGTCCACGCAAGCATCGGCTTTCCGGCGATGTCCAGAAACTGCTTGGGGCGTCCCCCCTTCAGTCGGGTGGATCGACCAGCGGCGACAATGACAGCTGCGGCTTGCATGTTTGCAGGATATCGTCAGAGAGAGCAACACTGCAACTAGAAAGCAGACAAGCTCTAGAGAATAAGCATCGCGTCGCCGTAGCTGTAAAAACGGTACTTCTCACGAATCGCCGCTTGATACGCCTCATGGATCATTTCTCTCCCGGCAAAAGTCGAAACCAGTACCAAAAGAGTCGATCGAGGAAGATGAAAATTCGTAATCAGGGCATCAACCACCTGAAATCGAAAACCGGGGCGGATGAAGAGATTGACGGGCTTGTGGTATGGAACGGGGAGTCCATTTTGGATCGGTGCAGACTCCAGCGTGCGGACGGTGGTTGTTCCTACTGCAATAACTCGCTTTTTCTTCTCTTTTGTTTTGGCGATCAGATCAACCGTCTGCCTACTCAGTTCAGCCATTTCAGATTCCATCTCATGCTCGCCCAAATGGTCGGTGTGCACAGGTAAAAATGTCCCAGGGCCAACATGAAGAGTCACACGGGAGGTTTTCACCCCGTGTGATTCGATGCGCTGAAGAAGCCCTTTGGTGAAATGAAACCCCGCCGTTGGAGCCGCAACCGAGCCGATGGCATTCTTTCTGGCGAAGACCGTCTGATAACGGCGAATATCAGTCGGCTCATCCCCTCGTCTCATGTACGGGGGGAGAGGAATATGCCCGGCAGATGCGATAATCTGTGCTCGTTCACGCTTGCTCTGAAATCGAACTCGCCAGCGTCCCTCCCCGACACGATCTACTGCCGTGATAGAAAGTGTCGGCGACACACGCAACAATTCTCCGGCTTTAACTCTGCCCGATGGACGAACCATCCCCTCCCAATCTTCGTGAGTGTCACTCTTACCGAGTGAAGTCGGCAATGCTCGAATGAGAAGAATTTCGACTTTCCCACCGGACGGTCGAGTGGCATTGAGGCGCGCTTTGAAGACCTTACTGTCGTTCATCACCAGCAGTTCACCGCGATTCAGAAATTGTGGAAGATCGGAAAAACGAAAATGAGAGATACTTCTCGTTGATCGGTGGATGACCATCAATCGTGACTGATCTCTGCGACGGGATGGGTAACGGGCGATGAGTTCATCGGGGAGTGAAAAGTCATAGAGTGAGGTCTCTTCAGTGTTGCGAAGAGCCGAAGACGTTCTAGTCACTTCCGCTTTCCGGTGACGGATAACAAATCACCTGCCTTTGGACTTTTCTTCTCGCCTTGACATTCCATACAGAGTCCGTCTGCAGATTGCAAAACTTCAGTCTGCTTCAGTCTCTTGCAGTTTCGGCAGGGTTCGAAGCGATTCGGCGAGCTAAACAGGTGATGTTGCCAATGGGACATAGAGAGAAAACTCTAGAACAATGTCTGCTGTGCAGTCGGCGTAAAAGGAAGCCCCAGATGTTCAGCTGCGTTTGAAGTGGCCATTCTTCCCCGCTTGGTTCGCTGCAAGAATCCGATTTTCAACAAGTATGGCTCGACCATATCGACCAGCGTATCGACCTCTTCATTCAATGTCGCGCCGATTGCTTCAACTCCCACCGGACCACCCTTATAAAACTCGATGATAATCTTCAGGACTTTTCGATCAAGCGGATCAAGCCCAAAGGAGTCGATCCCCTCTGCTTCCAGAGCAAGGTCAGTAATTTGTGCGGTCACTGATCCGTTCCCTTTCACCAGCGCATAATCTCGTACGCGTCGAAGCAGACGGTTGGCAATACGCGGAGTACCTCTCGCCCTTCCGGCAATACTCGCCGCCGCTTCAGGAGAGACGGAAATCTCCAGCAGTGATGCAGAACGAGTCAGGATTTCTGCTAGTTCGTCAGGAGGATAAAAATCGAGGTGATAGTAAAGCCCGAATCGATCACGCAAGGCATTGGTCAACATCCCCGCTCTTGTGGTTGCACCAACCAGCGTGAATCGCTTGAGAGGAAGATTTATTACTCGGGCAAAGGCACCCTTATCGACCACAAAGTCGACCCGATAATCTTCCATCGCCGGATAGATAAACTCTTCAATTGCCGGAGATAGGCGATGGATTTCATCGATGAAGAGCACGTCCCCATCGGCAAGATTCGTGAGAATCCCCATAAGATCACCTGCCCGCTGCAATCCCGGACCTGACGCGGTGATCAACTTGGAACCCATTTCATGCGCGATAATATGCGCGAGGGTTGTCTTCCCTAGTCCGGGGGGGCCATAGAGCAGAATATGTTCGACCGGCTGATTGCGACGGCGTGCAGATTCGATAAGAACTGACAATTTCTCACGAAGTTCTTTCTGTCCGACATACTCATTGAGAGATTTCGGACGAAGGGAGAACTGAACCAGTTCCTCTTCGGGGGATTGCGATTCGCCGCCTATGACACGTTCGAGAGCCACGTGCTTCTCCTACCGCCGCTGACTTCGCTTGAAAAGTTCCTGCAAAAATGATTCGACATCCTGTAAGGGTATACCGGAAGAGAGGGCGTCGTCAATCATAGCTTCCGCCTCCACCCGCCCATATTGCAATTGCTCAAGGACGAGAAGCACATCATCCCGAACTCTCGGAGTTACCTGAACGTCGGCAACCAACGACGGTGCCGTTTTGGATAATGCGAACTTAGCAGCTTTCCCATGAAGCTCAGTGATGATTCTCTCAGCCATCTTCTTGCCGATTCCCGGCAAGGTCGCCAATCGACTCGACTGCTTCAGTTCAATGGCGGAGGCAATTTCAGCCGTGGAAAGCGTGAGTGATTTAAGTGCTTTGCGGACCCCCATACCCTGCACCGAAGTGATGACCTGAAAAAACTCCCGATCGATCGGATTATCAAATCCGACCAGCCGCGGAAAAAGTGCGGCCCGTTTATCGCCGGACTCAATGTAATACATAGTGTGAAACGTTATCTGCTGTCCAGTCGCGCCAGAAGTGCGAAGTTTAAGAAGAAGGCCGCTCGGAAGAGCCAGTTCATAGGTGATGCCACCGACTTCAAGTGACGCACTCGAATCGGTCAACTCAGACAGGTGTCCGGCGATACGAGTGATCATCTCGCCACGACCTGATCGATCAGTTCATGATTCCCACAACGGGCATGACAGAGTGCCACCGCGAGGGCATCCGCTGCATCAGCGGGTTCAGGGAGTGTGCGAAGCCCGAATACGACCTGAATCATCTGCTGAATCTGCGCCTTGGATGCCCGCCCATTCCCGATCAGAGATTTCTTGATATTCGTCGCGGCATAGGTTGCAACCGGTATGGATGCCCGCGCGATGGAAGTCAAAATCGCCCCCCGCGCATGCCCCATGATGATCGCTGTCCGGGGATGGTCGTAGTGGGCATACAGGTCTTCTACAGCGACGGTATCAGGACTGTGGACGCGGAGGAGTTCTTCCATGTCAGTGGAAAGCTGCACCAGACGACTCGCCAGAGAGAGTTTCTCATCGGTACGAATCACCCCGGCTTCGATTAATCGATGACCAGATTTCTCTGTTTCAACGAGGCCATAGCCAGTGATATGAAGACCGGGATCGATGCCAAGGATACGCATGAAAGATTCTAGTACACGAGACAGAATTGACCAACAAAAAGGGGGATGAAATCCCCCTGCTTGCAAAGAATGTGATAGTGCTGGTGAGCTAGATTGTGCCCTCTCTACTCCAGCTTCTCCATGATTTCGGCGTCGATATCAAAATTGGCGTAGACTTTCTGGACATCATCCGCCTCTTCGAGCAGGTCCATCATCTTCATGACCGAATTTGCTTCCGACTCGGTTGAGACTTTCACCTGATTCTTGGCGAGCATGGTCACTTCGCCGGAGGAGATCGGTATTTTTTTCGCCTCGAGGGCAAGACGCATCGTATCGACATCCTTGGGGTCGGTGATAATTTCAAAGATCCCGTCGGAACTCTTGAAATCTTCGGCACCGTTATCCATCGCGATCTCGAGGACGTTCCCTTCATCCAGACCGGTGCCGTCTATTACAAAAACCGCCTTCTTTTCAAACATCCACGCAACCGAACCGTTGGTCCCTAGCGATCCGCCGTACTTAGCAAATATGTGCCGCACTTCGGCGACCGTACGATTCTTGTTGTCGGTCATGGCTTCAAGATAGACGGCAACACCAGCCGGGCCATACCCCTCGTAGGTCAGGGATTCGTAAATCACCCCCGGCAACTGCCCGGTCCCTTTGAGAATCGCTCTCTTGATATTGTCTTGCGGCATGTTGGCTGCTTTGGCGGCAGCAATGGCTGTTCGCAAACGCGGATTTCCGTCCGGGTCTCCACCGCCGTCACGGGCAGCAACCGTCAGTTCCTTGATCAATCGGGTAAAGACCTTCCCCCGCTCGGCATCAAGTTTCCCTTTTTTCCGCTTAATCGTCGCCCATTTAGAATGGCCGGACATGCCTACTCCTCATCGAATCGTTCGTGTCATGTTTCAGTCCCCCGCATATCAGGGAGAATTGGAATCTAGGCAGGTTGTTTCCAAGAGGCAAGTCACCGATTTCTGCTCCTAAGAGAGGAGCTTGAGGCTATGAGTTGAATATTGCCATGCGTATAGTTCCTGAGCAGACTCCTTTGCTCAAGGAGAACTATTCATGATTCGAATCCGACCTATATACCTCTTACTCCCCCTGATCATGGTCTGTCTCTCTGTAATGACAATCAGCGGGAAAACCTCAGCCCGTGAACCGATGGTACACACCTATTCGATTATCGCCCATGATTCCGTCACCGGACAGTTCGGAGCGGCGGTACAGTCACACTGGTTTCGAGTGGCGGACGTCATCTGGGTAGAACCGGAGGTCGGCGCCGTCGCAACTCAGTCATTGGTAGACTTCTCGTACGGTCCACTTGGACTCGACCTGATGAGAAACGGGAAAAGTGCTTCGGATGCCCTCAAAGGGCTTCTCGCTTCAGATAGCAACAATGCCGTCCGTCAGGTCGCCATGATCGACCATCAGGGGCGTGTCGTCGCACACACCGGTGACAAATGTATCGCAGAAGCCGGGCATCGTGTGGGGCATCACTTCAGTGTGCAGGCCAATCTGATGCTCAAAAACACCGTCTGGGATGCGATGGCGAAGGCATTTGAATCGACGAAGGGGGATTTGGCGGAGCGAATGATGGCCGCCCTCGAAGCGGCTCAGGCAGAGGGGGGAGATATCCGTGGCAGGCAATCAGCCGCGCTTGCAGTGACCTCTCCAAAGAAAACAGGACAGGCCTGGACTGAACGAGTGATTGATATTCGAGTGGATGATTCTCCCGAACCGTTGATCGAGCTTCGACGATTACTCAATGTCACTAAAACGTATGACTACATGAATCAGGGGGATAATTTCATTGTCGCAAAGAAGCTCGATTCTGCTGCCTGGGCATACGGAAAAGCACAGTCGATGCAGCCGGAGAATCCGGAGATCGGATTCTGGTATGCGGTCTCTCTACTCGATCAAAAACAGAACGATGCAGCGATGCCGGTCTTTGCGAGAGTTTTCAAACAAGACCCGATCTGGCGTGAATTAGTCGGACGTTGTGTCAAGGCGGGGTTGATTGCCGATGACAAGGAGATGCTCGCGAGGATTTTGAAACAGTAGCGGGAGCTACGAACGCGCGCTGGATCGGCGATTTGGTTCCGGGAGCGCGAGCATCCGTTCAAGCTCTTGCTGGACTCCGAATCCATCAAGCTGTTTGACTGAGATAATCGCGCGCCCTTCAGGGCCACGCACTTTCTTGACAACATAGTGGCTATCAGCCAGACGGGCGATCTGATGCAGGTGCGTGATCACGAGTACTTGCCCATTTTCCGATAGCTGGGCGAGGCGTTTCCCTAATTCCGCGCCGGTCTTTCCGCCAATTCCGGAATCGATTTCATCGAAGACCAGAATCCCTGACGATATCTGATTATTCTTCCGCTCTGCCCCTTTGATGGCAAGGAGCAATCGGGAAAGTTCGCCGCCGGATGCGGTCTTGACCATCGATTTGAGCGGCTCTCCGGCATTCGCAGAGAAGAGAAAGCGAACCGATTCCAATCCGTGTGGGTGTGGTCGAATCTGCTTCCCCTTGAACTCAACCCCATCGGTCGACTCTTCGTAAATAAATTCGACGTAAAACTGCGCCGAATCAATTGCCAGTGCGGCTAGTTCCTTGATCACCAGTTTCTGGAAGTATTCCGCAGCTTTAGTTCGCAGGTCGGTCAGTTTCAATGCAATATCTAGATATCGTTTCTTGCATCTGATTACTTCCGAAGAAAGATATGCGATGACTTTATTGTTGTCGGGGGAGTCATCCAGCTGGCGGCGCAACCCGGCGAGATGCTCCAGTATCGTGGCTTCACTACCACCATATTTCTTCTTGAGGCGATAGATATCATCCAAGCGCTGGTGGATTTCATCCAGCCGCATCGGATTATCCTCCAGTCCGGCAGCATACTGCTCAAGTGAACTTCGAATATCATCCAGCAGATAAAAAGCCTCAGCAAGCTGTTTGGACGAGCCAACCAGATAGTCATCAATCGCGGCGGCTTTATCGAGCTCCCTGCGCGCGATGCGTAGCTGTTCGAGGATTGATTGATCTCCCGTATCGAGTTGCTGCGCGACTCCATTGCTGATGGCAAGAAGTTGACGGGCAGACTCGATCACTTTCTGTTCGTTCTTGAGTCGTTCCTCTTCACCGATGACTATATTGGCATCTTCAATCTCTTTGCGCTGCAAGTTTTGCAGCTCAATATCTCTTGACGCGGTCGCGATCTGATTTTGTTTTGCCTGAAGTTGTTCTCTGGTCCGTTCCCATTCATGATAGGCGCTGGCAAGTTCATCCCGGAGGGTTTCTACGCCGGCAAACTTGTCGAGGAACGAAAGATGATTCGATTCGCTGAGCAGGGCCTGATTGGCATGTTGCCCGAGAATCTCAGCCATCGGGGACATGAGTTCGCGTAGACGTGCCAGTGGAATAAGTGCCCCATTGGCACGTACCCGTGAATTTCCATCACGGAGAACTTCTCTCTGAATAAGCACCTGTCCATCCGGTGCAAGATCAGCCCATTCTTTTTTCATCGCTGCAGGAAGATTCTCAAGACCAAAGAGTGCCTCTACCGATGCCTGCATTTCGCCGTGCCTGATTGCATCCCGATCAGCCCGTTCACCGAGCACAAGGGACAGGGCTGAGACAACAACCGATTTTCCTGCGCCGGTTTCGCCTGTAAGCACATTGAGTCCTCGCTGGAAATCGATCTCTACGAAATCGACCAGCGCGAGATTTCTTATTTTCAGACTAAGAAGCATGTCGTAATCCGTGCTGCTCCAACGCTCGGGTTAATTCACGAGCGAGTTCGTTGTTACCATGCGCTTCTGCGTCGGCCAGTTCAATCTTCAACTGCTCTCGTATTCGTCGCTGCTGACGAGATTTCATCTCGCCAAGAAGAAGCACCATCTGCTCCTGAGTAAGTGAAGTATCCCATTCCATCCCCGTCAGGCCGGTTAGCAAGGATATCGACTCATCGTCAGCCAATCTTTGCACCAAACTTGCTGGATCAACCGAGCCGATATCTCGATACTGTTGCAAGAGAGCACCATAGAGCCGTCCGAGGCCGAGATGTTCAAAATCTGCTATGGCAATCTGCTCATGAACCGAACTGATCAGGTGGGAATCTGAGAGCAACAGTGAGATCAAATCACGCTCCACTGCTGGCGGCTTGTTCAATTTCGGCGTCAATCGGGTTTGCTCGGAAATGATCCCTCCCTCTGTAAAAAGCAGAAGCGGGACATTCAATGAGTCTGCTGCTGACTGATAGAGGATAATCCTTCGTGTCGGATCAGTGATCCCCTGCCCGATAGTTCGAAACTCCCGAACGAGCTGCTCACGAATCTTGATCTCTCGAACGGAGGCACCGACTTGATCAAGACGAAATGACAAATATTCGCGAGATGCCGAAATGATTTTTTCGATCCCGTCACTCCCTGACTTCCTCGCTACAGAATCCGGGTCATCCCCTTTCGGAGCTGATGCGACTTTCACGTTGAGGCCGGCATCATAGAGCACCTGCACCGAGCGCACTACTGCCGCCTGACCGGCCTGATCGGCATCAAAAAAGAGAATGACTTCATCCGCGAATCGAGCAAGCAGTCGTGCCTGCGTTGCAGTGAATGCCGTCCCTGAACTCGCCACGACATTCTGGACCCCAACTTGCCAGAGTGACATCAGATCGAAATACCCCTCGACGATAATCGCCTGATTCTTTGCACGAATTGCCTCACGACTTTGATCAAGTCCGTAGAGAAGATTCCCCTTTGAGTAGAGCGGCGTCTCAGGGGAATTCATGTATTTGATATGTTCCCCTTTCTTGAGTGTCCGTCCGCCAAATGCAATTGGCTTTGATGAAAGGGAGTAGATCGGGATCATGAGGCGTAGGCGAAATCGGTCGAAGACCCCCTTGTCACCACGAATCGCAAGTCCACCGATGACAAGATCATCGGCGGTAATTCCTTTTGCGGCACAAAACTTCAGTAGTCCATCCCAGTCTTCTCCGGCGACGCCGACATGAAAATGAGCGATGGTATCACGAGACAGGGCGCGTGTTTTCAGGAGATATTGATCGAGCACCGACGAAAATGCCGGCCGAACCAGCAGTGATTCGAAATATTCCACCGCGCATTCATGCGCGAACTGAAGCCGTTCGTTCAGCTCCCGTGCTTCCGGTTTGAAATTATCCCTGATGACAATCCCTGCTTTGTCAGCGAGATATCTCACTGATTCAATAAATGACATCCGCTCATGTTCCATAAGAAACGTGAAAACATTCCCCCCCTTGCTGCAGCCGAAGCAATGAAAAGTCTGACGTTCTGGTGAAACCTTAAACGACGGTGTCTTTTCGGTATGAAAGGGACAAAGCCCTTCAAAATGTCGCCCACGTTTTTTCAGTCGTACATACGAACCAACGACCTCAGCGATGTCGCTGTGCTGCTTGACCTGCTCGATGACATCCTGCGGGATCATGACTTCAGGGTTGCAATAGTAACCCCCGCCCCTCCTTCGTTCCAATCACCTAGTCGAAGTGATTTGATCTCGGGATGTTTCCGTAGAAAATCGGTCAGACGCTTTCGCAGCGTCCCTGTTCCTTTTCCATGTACGACATAGACCTGCGTCAGTCCCGCCAGAACCGCCTGATCCAGATATCGTTCCAGCGATTCCATCGCCTCTTCGACCGTCATCCCGCGCAGATGAATCTCCGGACTCATGGCACGGTCATCACTCGCATCAGATGACCGAGAACTCCGAGCACGACGCACATTTGTCGTCTGTTCACCGACCGGACTCAGTTGACGAAGCTCAACGATTGAACTCATCGTTCCTATTGCAATACGCGCCTTGTCATCACCGAGGAGGGCTTCGATTACCCCGTCACGTCCCAGTGAATCGACCCGCACTTTATCGCCTACAGAATAAGTAATTGAACTTTTCTTTGGCTTCGCTTTGGTCTCGCTCAGCTTCGCTAATTTTGCTTCTACCACTTTGAGATGATCTTTGAGCTCACGAACTTTTTCCTGCGAGGCCTGACTCGTACGAATCTCGGCAACAAGTCGTTCCCCTTCTTTTCGTGTAGAATCAATCAACTGTCTGGTCTCAGCGAGGGCCTTTTCTTTGATCTCGCCGGTTTCGCGAGTCACTTTTTCAAGCTGAGTACGATAGAATGATTCAAGCTCTGTTGCTTTTCCTAGGCGTTCAGTAAGTGACTGACGGTCTTGTCGCAGCTGACCTAGCTCTCGCTGAAGTGAATCAATCAGGAAATCGACCGAACGCTCCCCCGATCCAATCAGAGATGCCGCCTTTTCACACAGTTCATTTTTCAGCCCCAGTCGCCGAGCAATCTCGATTGCATACGACGACCCCGGAATACCGATTTCTAGTCGATAGCTTGGCGCGAGAGTCTCCTTGTTGAATGCCATCGATGCATTCTCAAGTTCCACATGCTCCATTGGAAGTGATTTCAGTGGCGAATAGTGTGTGGTCACTATCCCCTTCGCCCCTTTGTGGGCAAGATCAAGAATGATCACTTCCGCGAGTGCCGCCCCCTCTTTTGGGTCGGTCCCGACACCGACTTCATCAAGCAAAACGAGAGAACGATCATCCGCCCCGTTGACCGCTTCAATGATATGCACCATGTGAGAGGAAAAAGTCGACAGAGAAAGTTCAAGCGACTGCTCATCTCCGATGTCGACGAAAATCTGACTGAATTCACCAACTGTAGAGGTATCCCTCGCTGGTATCAGCATTCCGGCAGAACCCATCACCGCTAGCAGCCCGATGGTCTTCATCGCGACGGTCTTCCCGCCAGTGTTCGGACCGGAGATAATTACCAGCTGGCGATCCGCTCCAACTGAAATCGAATTCGAAATCACCTTCTCAAAACCGAGTGAATGCACGAGTAACGGATGACGTGCCTCACGCAGATCGACCGACGAATCTTCAGAAAGTTGACACTGCTCCCCGCGGTAGATCAATGCCGCTCCGGCAAGAGAGTGCAAAAGATCAAGATGTGCGATGATTCTCTCATGCTCTAGAAGTTGAAATGCTGATTCGCGAATCAGTTCGGTGATTTCCAGCAGAATGCGATGAATCTCTTCCTGAATCTGCTGCTCAATCCGCTGCAGACGATTATTCAGTTCAACTGCATCCGATGGCTCGACAAACATCGTCTGACCGGATTGACTTCGATCATGCAGAATCCCCGATCCCTCACGATATCGACTGGTCGGAATCGGCACGACATAGCGACCGTTCCGCATCGTGACGACATCATCCTGCCATCCCTCTTTTGAACGAGAGGCGGAAATCTGACGCTCTAACTGTGAAATCACTTTCGATTTACTCTCCTGCAGCTCTCTTCGCAGTCGAGTCAGTGCCGGGCTGGCGTGCTCTTTGATCTGTCCGTCAGCGTCGATCGCCTTATCGACCGCCTGTACGATGCGCGGGAGCTTCTTGCACATGTCGATATACTCATGCACTGATTCCCAGCCGATCTCCCCCCCCGGTTCGTAATCAATCAGTGAATGAACGAGTTTCTGCATCCGTGAAATTTGCAGACACTCGATTGGCTCCAGCATCGTCCCGACAACTTTCGCTTCGTCGATAATTGGTCGGATCTCCTCCATCCGCTCCAAAGGAAATGGATTCCCGAATCTGCGAATGTCATACATTTGGCGGGATTCGACCAAGCGTTTGCGACGATCTGCGATATCTGGTATAGGCACAATCGCCTGCGCACGACGTTTCCCCGCAGCGGTCAGCGATTGCCCGACCACCATGGCGACGACTTTGGGGAATTCCAGACTTTCAAGTGCGTGTGCGGAGTACATACTGAAAACTACTACGGCCATCCCCGCTTCGACAGAGATGGCCGCTAAAAAGTGAGATTTTCTTTTTCGTCAGGTTTTGGTTGTGGTTTTGTCCCCACTGAGGGTGAAAAAACGCTCCATCTGGTAGAGAACCCGGTAGGCGTCCTGCTTCCCGTTGTCCAGCGGCCCTTGTGAAGCAAGAATCGTGGTCTGCATCTTGTCAATGAAACTCGGGCTTTTCGGATGGATCAAGCTTGTGCTCTCGTAGATCATCGGGACAGTCTTTGCAGCGAGCGGTCCGATGAAGGACTTCTCAAAAGCGGTATAGAATTTCTCCGGCATCGGCAGAAGGAAGGTGAGCATTACCAGAAAACCGACCGCCACCCATCCCCGAACAAAGCCGACCAGTGCCCCACCCATCTGATCCTGTTTTCCCATGCTTTTCAGCGACGCGATCTTGTAGAAAAGAATCCCGGCAAGCTTGAATGCCGCATAGGAGATCGCCAGCAGCAGCATGAAGGAGAAGAACGTCGAGATCAGCGACGACATCCCCATCTGGGTACTGAGCCAGGCAGCGAAACGATCGATCGTCGCGATGGAAGTTATCCCGGCAGCAAGAAAGATCAGCAGGGCGGAAATCTCACGTACCATCCCCTTCTTCGCGCCGATGATGATCGACGTCAGAAGGAGGACTATAATCACAATGTCTATCCAGTTCATCTGAGATACTCCTTATCTCAAGTTATCCACATTTTTCACTCAGCAAACAAAACGGCACCTTTCGACCTGCGGCGGCAACCGGAGCTTGAAAGTGCCGAGTATCGTCTCGCAGCCGATGCTGCGGATAGACAGGATAGAGATGTTTTTATTTACTTTGCAAGAAGTTCCGACACGAGCTGGTTGACCAGCTTCCCGTCCGCCAGCCCTTTGACCTTAGGCATGAGCACTTTCATCACTTTTCCGGCGTCCGCAGGGCTGGTAGCTCCTGCTTCAGCGATAGAAGCGGCAATAATTTCCCGAAGTTGCGCTTCGGGCATCTGTGCGGGGAGATATTCCTGAATAATCGCCAGCTCAAACGACTCTTTGTCAGCCAATTCCTGTCGTCCGGCCGCCTTGTACTGCTCTATTGATTCTTTCCGTTTCTTGGCAGCGGTCGAAAGAATCGAAATTACACCCGCATCATCCATCCCAGCTTCGATCCCACCCGGGGCGTCAATCATTTTGTATTTGATGTCCGACTTGAGTCCACGAAGTGCGGTCAATCGCTCGGCGTCGCGCGCCTTCATGGCGGTTTTGATGTCATCTTCCAGTTTCTGATACAGACCCATGAGATTTTGCCTTCTCGTAAAGGAGGGGGTGTGTGGGGGAAAACAACTCAGGCGACGATTATCGCCGCCTGAGTGGAATTACAAATTCATGTCAATCGACTGCTTGATTCCAAGCTCCCTGCGGGTGTGTCCGCCGGGGATGTCTTCAGCCGTGAGGGCTTAGGAGTTTTCGTCGATCATGCGCTGACGGCGGGATTTCCGCTTGGCAGCGGCTAATTTCCGTTTGCGCGTTTCGGACGGCTTCTCGAAGTGTTGATGCTTCTTGAAGTCGGACAGAATGCCTGCTTTTTCGCAGAACTTGTTGAAGCGACGCAGCGCTTTTTCAAAGGACTCATCGTCCCGAACACGTACTCCGGTCAAATCACACACCTCCTTTGACCGTTTTAGAATTTTGACACTGTCGGAAGAATCTAGAACGTATGATCAAGATCGACACTTGGCAGTGGATTCTGAAGATAGGGCTTGGAGGGAATTGAGTCAAGGGGTGGTAGAGCTCTCAGTTGCAACTCGGCAGCGGCTGGAAGGTAATAAACAGATGGTCAACCAGTCTGATCAGGTCGCCGATATCAACACCGGGGGTGCCATCAACTTCGGCAGATTCATCGCAACAGATATCCCCAAAGTTGAGGAACAGTTTGTCTACAAGTACAAGAAGGTCAGAGATATCGACAACATGTGCCGGATCGCAATCGAGATTGCCGGTTGACCGAAAACAACAATTATCTCGTGCCACTCGATTGTAGAGACACGCAATACTTGAAGACAATTCCATTGCCACAAACAAATCCGGGGAGTTATCTCCATTGAAGTCCTCAGAAACCATCCCAGTCGGCAATTCGCCATCGCAAAAATAGACTTGAGGGCTCTTGAAAGAACCGTCTCCCAGACCGAGAAATATCGAAATTGTGTTCAGCTCTCGATCAGATACTGCAACGTCTTGATGCCCATCACTATCAAAGTCAGCAGCCAATACTCTCACAAACGTGCTACCCTGGTAAATCGTGTCGATAGCCCAAAAAGTACCATTTCCCTTCCCTCTTGCGATGCCAAAGATCGCGTGATGTTGGCCAGAGTAAAACGTATAACCTGCAAACGCCATATCAAGATTCTGGTCTTCGTTAAAGTCGGCGGTTGCGACATGAAAGACGTAGTGAGGCAATGAAATTTCCCAAAAGCGTTGAAACTGCAAAAGTGAATCGTTTAATCTGACATTCAGAGAGTTCCCGTCCTGAGTCACAAGGTCCTTACGACCATCTTTGTCATAATCTCCTGCCGTCATAACAGTCTCCGGGTTGAACAACTGGAGTGAATATGAAGGAGCAAACTCTCCCCCACCGATTCCCAGTCTTACCTTGAGGGGGGAAGACGGACTCAAGTCTGACTCAACCAGATCCACTATAGCATCACCACTTATGTCGGTCGCGAGATATCTGACCGGCATCGGAACCTTGGCGATAGTCTTTGGACTAAGAAAAGAGGCTTCACCGTCACACTTGTGAATGCGCAGAGTCGAATCTGAGTACTTCCATGACAGAAAGTCATCAAATCCGTCTCTGTCAAAATCAGCCACTTGCTCGACCCCGGAGAATTGAACATCTGTAGCCACGATCTCATGAGTAAAACTCCTACCTGAGTCATTGCTGAATATACTCACGTCATGACTTGAGATATTGAGCACCACAAAGTCTGGAAATGGATCATTGTTGAATTTTCCGCTGAACATTGGTGCAGGATGAATCCCTGCGGTGAGATTCACAGGGAAAACAAATGTACCTCCGGGCTCCCCCGGGAAAATCGTAACACAGTTGCATCCATAGCCCCCAGCAAAGATATCTTCTCTCCCATCGCCGTTCACATCATTCGTAACAATGCCGCCGAATGAAAGCCCTCTTGGCAGAACCCGTTCTTCAATGAGTAACTCATTGCTCCGCTGAAAAAGAGTGTAAAGCCGTCTTCGTGCAGACTCATAGGTTGTCCACGCAAGATCGTCTCTCCCATCCTGGTCGAAATCAGCAGAAGCAAACGCAAATGCGATCCCCTGAAACTGAAACTCCTTCAGATTTCCAAATGTCCCATCAGAAAATCCATATACTATTGATCCAGCGGAGTCTGAACTCGCTATGTCCTTCCAACCGTCTCCATCAAAGTCGCCTACAGCCAATCGTCTTGGGATGTTTGGAAGAGAATATGACCCAGCAGGAAGAAAGTTTCCTGCTTCAGCTCCTAAGAAAACACTGATGGAGCGATTATCACTATTAGCAACCACGAGGTCTATGAACGAATCACCATCAATACTGACAATGCTAAAATTGTCCCCTCGAAAGCCGAGCGGGATAGTCCGGGCCCTGCGAAAACTCCCATAGTCACCATCAAAAACGATGAGACTGTCGACCGACGAACTCAAAACTACAAGATCTTCGTAACCGTCGTTATTTATGTCTTCCACGCGAAAAGTCCCTATCGGGAGACTGATTGAAAATTCGTGATAGCTCAGTTCAATCCGGCGTCCGGACCTACCAAAAAACACCTTGAAGTGATTCGGATTTGCATACGCGACAACAAAATCCGGAAAGGAGTCACTGTTGATGAGAGCAGATGTAATGCCCAATGCACGTCCCCCAAGTGCATAGGAAGGTCCGTCCTCGAAGGAGCCGTCTCCATTACCAAACTTCAGATTCAGGGAATCACCGGATGTTTGTTCAATAATCGCCATATCGACGTGCCCATCTCGATCAATATCCGCGACAGAAAGCCCCGTAACCCACCCCTGAACGTCACATTGCAATGGACCTCGAAAGACTTGAGAATGAGAACATGTCGGTATCAAGGCGACTAAAATCGCAACCAGAACTGTCAAGACTGGTTCTGTCACGCTTCTTCGTGAATGATATGACTTCATGACGAAATGCTCAGACTATCGATGATTTGGATCAACAACAATGAAAGTCGAGAACTCACCAATTGGTCGCTATTCACATCAAGAAATCACACACTTTAACGTATCTGATTTCGACCTTCCTTGAGTGAGAATCAAAAGAACGACATGTAACTAGTTGCAACTCGGCAACGGCTGGAAGGTAATAAACAGATGGTCAACGAGTGTGATCAAATCGCCGATATCAACACCGGGAGTGCCGTCGACGTTTGCCGACTCTTCGCAGCAGAGTCCCAGGAAGCCAATAAACAGCTCGTCGACGAGCGCAATAAGATCACCTATATCGACTTGATTTCGAGGATCGCAATCGACGTTGCCGCGACGACTGTTACAACAGGAGGACGACGACTTTCGATTCATGAGCAATGAAATTGAGTAGTCAAACTGATTTGTGACTATCACGTCGGGGGAATAGTCGCCATTGATGTCGGCGATGGGCATGTCGACAGCTCCCTCTCCAGAGTAGTAGACTTCAGGATCACTAAACGACCCATCTCCCTTACCTTTAAACAGAGAAACTACTCCGGGCGCCCATTCCGTAAACATTAAGTCAAGATGACCGTCCGTGTCGGCATCCAGCAAAACTATCCTGCTCGATTGATAACCGTACTCAACTGTGTCAGGAGAGTTGAATGTGCCATCTCCATTACCTAGTACCGTTGCATAGTATGAACGTATTCCGTTGGTCCAAGAAAGCCAGCCACATGTTACAAGATCAAGATTGCCGTCTTCATTGATGTCACCAACTGCAAGATTGTGCGGTTCGCCAATGTGAATTGGAGTGCTCGTAGTATGAGGCGCAGAGTCTGAGCCAAGACTGATATGGACACCATCACTACCACCGTAGAATAGAATGTCTATGAAAGCATCATTGTTGAAATCTCCATACCCCAAAGTTATTCCTACTTGATAAGCTCCAATCGACTGTACTGGATGGAACTCTCCATTTCTATCTCCAAACCGAACACGGTGTCCATTGCTCGGATAGTAGGAATTCTCTACGAGATCGCAGTAAGAGTCCTGATTCACGTCGAAACCGCGGTAAAATGAGCTTTTCAATTCCAATTGCGAGTCAATAAGTCGAGACAATCGAAAGGCACCGGAGCTATCTGACTCGTAGAGTCGTACTGTGCTGTCAGGAAAGTGTGAGAGAATGATATCATCAATTCCATCATGCGTAAAATCATCTACGACTGGATATCCATTCCCAGTATGACCAATTTCTGAAGTGACTCGAAATCTTCCCAACTTGTCATTTATGAGCACCACTGTCTTCGTACTATTGCAACTCATTCTAAGAGCAAAATCTTGAAATTCATCACCATTGAACTTACCAAAAAAACCAATCGCCGGACAATCGTCGAAGTATTGCTTGCGAGTATATGAAAATGAGCCGTCTTGCTTTCCTGCGAAAAGAAAAATGAGCCCATCTCCCCGATTCGGTGCGATAATATCCGGAACACTATCTCTGTTATAATCTGCCATGAAGAGCAATTCGGGACCGTAGGTGAGCTCCATCGTGTCCGCTTTTTGCTCCCAGTCATCACCGGTTGAGTTGAAAATCAGGACAAATCGATCCCCTTCCCCCCCATCAAATGATACCGCCAGGTCATCATCGCTGTCCTGACCGAATCTCCCAGCCACCAACGCAACGGGATTCCCTTCTAGCAACTTCTCTCTTCTGTTGGCAAAGTCACCAGAGCCGTCACCATCCAAGGAGACAATTGAATTTCGAGTACCGTCAATTGCTGCCAGGTCTGAATGTTGGTCATCATTAAAGTCGCCGACGACAACCTGCTGGGTTGACATGCCGATAGGTGCGTTCTGAAGCACCAGAAAACGGGACGCAGTATCCCCAGCCAGAACTGCGACCGCTCCGTTGACCGGTAAAGCAACGCACAAATCGGGACTGCTGTCAGAATTAAAATATCCAACTGTTATACCTGCTGTGGAACCTGAAAGTTGGAACGTAGTATCCAGAATGAACTGCCCGGAGCCATCTCCTTTCATGACGACTACAGTGCTGTCCGTCGAGTATACGAGGTCGGAAAGACCGTCCATGTTTGCATCCAGTACTGTCATACCAACAGGAATTGACGGCAGTGTTTGAAAAGGTATCCTGACAAGCGCGCCAGTGTCATCACCCAGAAAGACTTCGAGTTCTTTGTTGAAGCGATTCGTGAGCAATGCATCAGGAATCGAATCACCATCAATCAAAGCGACTACGAAATGACTCTCATCATTGCGGGTCGAATACGTGGGTCCTTTTCTAAAGGATCCATCACCAATCCCGTACCAAATTCCGAGTTTTTCATCAAAACCTAGCAGGACCCACATATCCAGTATTCCGTCACGATCAAGATCAGCCATCGCAGCATTTCTTGAAAACTCGTAGGTCGTAAGGGAGATCGTAGCATCAAAAACTTGAGCCGTGATAGAATTTTGTGTACCTGAAACGAGAAGCACTAATGTAGAACAAAACATCAATGCGCGAACTCTCTTGAAAATTTCATTCATGGTACAAACTCCCAACTCCTGCACAACTTTTTTCCATGCTGAAAAGAGCCAATCAAGGCATTATAAAGTCAATCTTTTTGATCGTGTACCCCCTCACACCCACCTTCTCACTCTCCTGCAATACTCGCGGTAGGCATCGCCGAACTTCGATTCGAGGTATCGCTCCTCTCGCTTGATCACCAGTTCGGTCAAGGCGAAGCAGAGCGGGACTTGGAGCATCAGTATCCAGAGGTTGTTGTCCAGACACGCGAAGCCGCAGCCGATGAGAAGGAACGTGACGTAGATTGGGTTTCTTGAGTAGGCGAAAAGACCAGTCGTGATGAGTTCTGTCGATGCTTTCCACGGTTCAATAGAAGTCTTCGCCGCACGGAAAGTGAAAAACGACAGAACGATGATCACCGCACCGAAAGCAATCAGCCCCCAGCCCAGAAACAGACTTATCGGATCAGGAAGAAAAAGTAGCGGATAGAACGAGTTGAGAGTTTTGCCGATCAGGATTGTCGCAATCAGAAGCAGCGGCGGCGGAAATCGCACCTGCGGGCTGTCTTTGTCGACATTCAGGAAACTCATTTAGATTCTCCGTAGGGCAGTGTACTTCTGAAGACCTGCCTTCTTCCCTTGTCCAGTTGTTCACTGGAACCCGGGGCAAGCCCACGGGCCACCTCAATCTCTACAATCTCTCCGCCCCCCTATTCGACAGAAAATGAAAATGCACATGATCCACTTCCTGACCATACCCGTTGTTCACCGTCAGGCGGAAGTGATCGCTGATCCCTAGTTTCTCGGCGACAATTTTCGCAGTCGAGCAAAGATCAGCAAGGACATCTGGCGGAGTCTCGTAGAAGTTCTTGTATTCTGCCTTTGGGATGATCAGTAAATGGACTGCATCTTTCGGATGAATGTCTTTTATCACAATTACTGAATCTGTTTCATGGACAATCGTCGCCGGAATCTCGCGTTTGATAACACGGGTAAAAATCGTCGGCATACCTACAGCTCAATCTCCCCGCAGACTTTTTCCACTGCCGCGACTATCGAGCCATCCCGCACCATCGCCGTCACGGCATCGATATCGGGATAGAGCGGACGATCGTCATACATGCGCGGGACAATTTTCCGAATGACCTTGTATGCCGCTTCGGATGATTTCCCCCCTCTGAGTGGGCGACGGAAATCGAGTGCCTGCGCCGCGGCGAGCATCTGAATGCCAATGACAATCTCCGTGTTGCGCACCACTTCGGTCAGTTTCTTGGCAGTCACATACCCCATGCAGACATGATCCTCCTGATCAGCTGAGACCGAGACATTATCCACTACTGCCGGATGACAGAAGATTTTGTTTTCAGCGATCAAGCAGGCCTGCGAATATTGCGCGACCATGAGACCGGAATTGATCCCCTTCCCTTCCGCCAGAAAATCAGGAAGACCGGAGAGAACCGGATTGAGCATACGATTCGTATGTCGCTCCGACAGATCGGCAAACTCGGCTATAGCTATTGCAAGAAAATCCTGTGCCATTGCAACCGGCTGGCCGTGAAAATTTCCAGCAGCGACATAGTCATCCTCGGCGGTGAAAAATAACGGATTGTCACTCACTCCCTGCAGCTCATCCATGTGCGCTTGAGTCGCATAGATCAGTGCATCCAGCGACGGCCCAAGTATCTGCGGACAACAACGAAGGGTGTAAGCATCCTGCACTTTTCCTTTGTTTGCAGGAATAGTCTCTGAACCGGTGAGCAAGTTTCGGAGTACCGTCGCGGCGACTTGTTGCCCACGATGACGGCGAATCTTGTGCGGGCGAGGATCCAGCCCGCTGATATTCGAGGCGATGACATCCAGGGTGAACGCCGAAGCGATCAGCATGTTTTTAGCGAGCAAGATCGAATCATGCAACGCGAGTGCACCGACGGCGGTAAAAACCTGTGTGCCGTTGATCAGCCCCAGACCTTCTTTGTAAGTGAGCACGACGGGTGTGATTCCCGCCGCTTTCATCGCCTGCTTACCGGTCATTCGTTTGCCGTCGTAGTAGGCGAATCCTTCGCCCATGACAACCTCCGCCATCTGCGAGAGCGGCGCGAGATCACCGGAAGTGCCGAGGGAGCCTTTTTCGTACATCACCGGATGTACCCCTTTGTTGAGCATCTCGACCAGGGTCTCAATCAAGATCGGGCGAACACCGGAGTATCCTTGAGAGAGAGTATTTGCACGGAGCAGCATCGCCGCGCGGACATTTTCGATTGTCATCTCATTCCCGACCGCTGCGGCATGAGAATAGACTATTCGTTTCTGTAGCTCGGCGGACTGATCGGGGGAGATCATGATTCGGGCGAATTCCCCGATGCCGGTGGTGACACCATAGATTGGTGTCCCGGCTTTGACCTTTCGCTCAATGACCGCGCGGTTCTTCTTGACTCGCGCGATGACATCGGCGTGGAGCTTGACTGATGCCCGATTACGGCTGACTGCGGCAAGCTGTTCGAGCGATAATGTTCCATTTGTGATGATGACTGGCTTGACTGATTTCAAAAAACGGCGTTCCCTTCTGACAATGCACTACACGCTTCAGCGGCTTCTACCGCACAATTCGAGCGCATTGGCGTCTGATTTTCTCTTCTCTCCGATGCCAATGATGCCCACCGGAAGCGGCCATGTCAAACCGTAATCCTTCCCTCCAGTTACGCCTGATCGACGAACCAGGCAAGATCACCTTTGTCGCCTTCGATACAGAAACAACCGGAATGTGGGCGGCATCGAATCAGATCGTCGAACTTGGTGCGGTGAAAAACCGCGGCACTGGTGAAGAGCTGGGTCGATTTCATTCGCTCGTGAACCCGGGAAGAGGGATTCCGGAAGAAGTGATTGCCATTCATGGGATCAACGACGAGATGGTTCGCGAGTCGCCACGAATGGCATCCGTCCTTGCAAAGTTTCTGAACTTTATCCAGGGGGTCGATTTTCTCATTGCGCACAATGCCCCATTTGATCTGGCCTTCGTGAACTGGGAAGCTAGGCGCGCTGGAATCACTCTTCCTGAATTCCCTGTCCTCGACAGCTGTGCGATGGCAAGGGTGCTGCTAACGGGGCACGCCTCCTATTCACTTGAAAATCTCTCCCGAAATCTTGGTTTCATCGAAAAACAGAACCACCGAGCACTAGACGACGCAGTTCTCGTCGCTCGGCTGACCTCCCATCTCATTCAGGCGCTCGCCGAAAAGCCGGAATTTCGGAAACGAAAGATCGCCAAGTCGGTTTCTCTCCGCCTTCCGGAACAGAAAGTAGCTGTCCCTGCTCGACTAGGTGAACTTCAGGTCGCGGTAAACGCGTCATGGGAGGTCTGGATCAGCTACGAATCGGACTCCCTCCCCTGGCATAGCCGCAGAGTTACCCCGCGGTTACTTTTCAGCGAGCGCGGACGTCATTACCTGACCGCCTTTTGCCACTGGACTGGCTCAGAGCGGACATTCCGGCTTGATCGGGTCTCAGCTTTCGAGAAAGTAGTCCCGAAAATTGAGTAAAAAATGATCCCCTCCTTTTTCCCATCCACCGTTATATTCATCCTGTACCAACAAAGCTGCTCAATTTTGGGCATCAGATTCAGCGGACAGGTATCCGATATTGGATAAACTGAAAGATCATCTAAGGCACATGTACATTGATTTTTGAAGAGTTCGGTTCTGAGGAAAGACAATTATGAAAAACTTGAAATTCGCGACCATACTCTCTCTGCTTCTTGGCATGATTGGATTCACGACCATTCATGCCCAGACTCCTCTCACGACAGTTCAGATCGGCACCGGTTATGATCGCCCTCTCTTCCTGACTCATGCTCCTGGAGATACGACTCGGCTTTTTATCGTTGAGCAGGATGGTGCCATCAAGATAATCAAAAATGGCGTTCAACTCGCGACACCGTTCATTGACCTGGACCCGATTGTCCTCTCATCTGGAAATGAGCAAGGTCTCCTTGGACTCGCTTTTCATCCAGATTACGCGAACAATGGATTCTTCTATGTGAATTACACTCGTAACGGAGATGGCGCGACGATTGTCGCGAAGTACGCTGTCTCGGTAAATCCTGACATTGCGTCAACTACTGCACTCGACACGCTGCTCATTGTCGAACAACCATTCTCAAATCACAATGGTGGGATGATGGCATTCCACCCGTTCGACGGATACCTGTACGTTGGTTTCGGTGACGGCGGAGACAGCAATGATCCTTTTAACCTGTCTCAGAATGTCGATTCACTTCTCGGCAAGTTGATCAGAATTGACGTGGATACCACCGACGGGTATCGCATACCACCATCGAATCCATTTTTCGGAGGGAGTTCCCCTCGTCCTGAAATCTGGGCCACTGGTTTGCGCAATCCCTGGCGATGGTCGTTTGATCGCTTTAACGGCGTTCTCTGGATTGCAGATGTTGGTCAAAACGCTATTGAAGAGATCAACTTCGAACCAGATACTGCTGCTGGCGGCAGAAACTACGGTTGGCGCTTGAAAGAGGGCACAAGTTGTAATATCCCCTCCTCGAATTGTGATCCCGGAAACGTAACCACTAATCCGATTTCTCAGTACACCCATGCCTCCGGAAGATGTTCGATCACTGGCGGCTATATCTATCGCGGCTGCGCTATTCCTGATCTGCAAGGAGCCTATTTCTACGGCGACTTCTGCACCGGGGAGATTTTCTCGATACGATACAACGGCTCAACGGTCAGCGACTCAGTCAATCGAGATGCAACTCTCGGAGTACCGAATTTCTCCCTAGTCTCATTTGGTGAAGATGCAGTCGGAGAACTCTATATCGTTCGCCGTGATGGAAATATCCGCAAGATTGTACCGAACGGTGTAGCGGCTCAACCATGCGGACCTTGCTGCATTGGTACCGTCGGAAATGTAGATGGCTCTTTGGATCAGGGAGTCGACATCGGTGATTTGACCGTTCTTGTTGACCATCTTTTCATCTCCTTCATGCCTCTGCTGTGTGAAGAGGAAGGAAACGTGGATGGTGCAACTGGGGTCGATATCGGAGATCTCACGGTCCTCGTTGACCATCTCTTCATCTCGTTCACGCCACTTGGGAATTGCCCATAGAACAGATTGGCTTCAATCGACGGCTTTGACTCTAGATTAAAATTCGTTGAGGCTTACGCGTTCTGACGAAATCGTGCGCGAATCTGCAACAGATCACTGGCAAGGATGAGAATCATTGCAGCGAGCACCAGCAACCAGGTCTCTGATAGCTGACCAAGCTGTTGTGTGTAGAACTGCTCAACCTGACTTGTTTGTGAGCTCGCCCATCCTGAAAGTGGCGAAATGAGTGACGTCAGGGAGCCATTCCCTGAGGGAAGCAGCACCAGCAATAGCATCGCTGCAGATGCCCCCCAGACTGTCACCATGCGAACTTTGCGCTGCGATTCCTCCACCAGAACTTGAACTTTTCTGGCGATTCCGCAGGCGGCAATTGCATGATCAACAGAGTAGGATTCATCTGACGATTGTGACGGCACCAGTGTGCTCCCCATCGAGGCATACTCATTCTTTGAGTTCTGACAACTGCAACAGCTTTTCAAGTGAATTGCTTCGTAGTGACTCAGCGGAGATGATTCAAATACCACCGATTGCAATCGATCATCTGACAGGCAATCAATCCTGCTCACGCGCTTAACTCCTCAGCTGTCAATCGACGCGTTAGCCGATCACGAAGCATCGCACGAGCACGGAAGAGATAGCTTTTTACCGTCCCGTCGGGCATCTGAAGCAAGTCACCAATCTCCCGGTAACTCATGTCGTTAAAATGATAGAGGACCAATACCAGACCGTAGATTGTCGGCAGTTGATCGATCTCTTCCGAGAGCTGTCCCGACCGCTCTTTGTCCGCAAAAATATCCCCCGGCGACGGGGAATCATCAGCCAGCTTCTCCCAAATGGGCAGATCATCCTGATCATGACTGATCAGTTCCGGACGGCGCTTTTGACGGTTGTTGAGACAGACGTTGATAGCGATTCGGGCAATCCAGGTAGAGAGACGGCTGTGTCCGTTGAAACGGTCGAGATGACGGTAGACGCGCAGAAATATCTCCTGCTCAATATCATCCCGATCAGAGGGCGGGATTCGAAACCTCCCGGCTATTTGACGTACCAGCGGTAGATAGGATTGAATCAGCCGGTCGAACGCCCGCGGTGCCTGTGTCTGGACGGCCTCAATCAGTTCTCGATCCTGCAATTGTTCCATAGCAGCAATACGATGACGTAGGCTACAAAGTTGCGTCCCGAACATAGTCCTGCAACCTTCTCCGTCAGACTACGCTCTAATGGGCCAGAAGAACATAGAAACGGGACTCGAAAGGAGCAGACCCATGCTAGAAGACCTGATTCCAATAACTTTTTTTGTGGTTGTTGGCGCAATTGTGAAGATGATCATCGATGGCCGGACCCGTCGTCACCTTATCGACAAGGGGATACTTGAGGCCTCGACTCAGAAGATCCTTGCAGCCGAGATGGAGATGTCCATTTTTTCAAACCTGAAATGGGGGCTGGTGATGGTCGCAGTTGGGGCGGTTGTTCTTGTTGCCAGAATCGCCGATGTTTACTGGCTCGAGCGTGAAGGGGTCATCGGGGTCGTGCTTATCGCCGTCGGTATTGCCTTTCTGGTCTACTACCCCATGGCGAAACGTCGCTACGAAACACTTCGCGGTCCGATCAATTAGACTTTTGTTCATGTTTTGTGATACAGAAAACGCCCGGCTTACCGGGCGTTTTTTTTACGTCTCATGGTCTGTACTGCTACAGTTTTTGATAGTAGAGAGTTATCCCGTAGTTCTCTTCGTCACGGGGCGCATCCGCATTCCAGTTACGGAATGAGTGACTGCCGTCAGTCACATACACCAGCCGATAGGTGCCGGGCTTCAATTCAATGGTCGTGCTCAGCATCCGATTTTTTGAGGCCCCACCGGCACGACGAGTTTCATAGTAGTCCATCTCCCAGATGATTCGACCATTCTTGGCATCCTCGATCCAGCCATAGTCGGCCATCTCCTCCCCGACCCCTTCACCAATTGCATAAATGTCGACGGCTAAGAGTTCTTTCACCGTAAACTCAACCTGACGCTCCTGGTCATCTCGTACTCGAGTAATGGCGGCAAGCACTTCCCCCTTGTACGGGGAAGCTGACGGACCAATCCCTACGCTACCTCGGCTTCTGTTAGTTGCGGAAGGAGGAGCCGGGGGGTCAGGAACAGTCACAACAATCGGAGGAAGAGGATCAATATTGATCGTTGTTGTACTTTTCGAACGTGAACGATTCCACTTCGAACTTTTCTTACTCCCAAAATCTCGCACTTCATCGGCGACGGTCAGCCCTTCGATCGATTTCTGTCCCGGAGGAGGATAGATAGCCACTCCCCATGCAGCCGGCTCGCTCGGTTCGGCGGAGTTCCAGTCACGATAGGCATGTGAGTCATCTGTGGCAAAATGGAGCGAATAGCTTCCCGCCGGCAGTGTGATCACCCCTTCAAACATCTTATTCTTCGATGCCCCACCAGCGTGGGTCGTGTTGTCGTCCTGCATCTCCCAGACAATCCGATTGCTGCGACCTTCGGTGATCCAGCCATAGTCTGCGAATTCATCCGCACCACCGGCATATTCGCCGACTGCGATGACAAGTAGCTTCGATTCTTTGGAGAGTGTGAATGGAATTTCTCGGTATTCATCATCTCGTACGCGGGTCAGATCGACAAGAGGAGTCGCGGATGTACCGATTTCAATCGATTTAAACGCGCTCTTGTCAAACTGAGCCCCGGGAAGGAGTACCACCCCCCAGTAGTGCGGGTCATAGGGTGGCTGAGAATTGAAACCATCAGCAGAGTGGGAGTCATCGGTGGTGTAATTGAGAATGTACTGCCCCGCTTTGAGTGGAATCTCGCCGTTGAATCTTCGATTTTTTGTGCTTCCGCCGCCTCGTTCGGTCGTTCGCCGATTCGCTTGCCAGACTCGCTCAAGACTATTCGCCTGAGTTATCCAGCAGTTGTCAACGGGATCCGCGTCGCCGGTGGGAAGTTCGATCTGAGTATAGAGACGAATCGACATCGGCTTGAGTAACTCGAAACCGTAGCGAATACGCTCATTATCTCCGACTCGAACCGCTGAGTAGAGTGAGCCGGGTATGATCCCTGTCCACTTCCCTGCGGTAGCATTTCCAGAAACGGTGTTTGCATAGACATAGCAATCTTCAGCCAGTGCCGCGATATCGTCCGCATTCCAGAATATCCCGTCGAAGACTCCGTTCCAGTCCCCTTTCCAATTCTGATTCGTATTGTAGCCATGATCGACCGCAGCGAAATAGTACAGATCGTAGGTACCCGGTGAGAGTGCAATGGTATCAACGACGAGCATGAGATCACGATTGCCGCGAACTCTTTTCCCGGTAGCATCCTCTGAAGACCAGATTTCGTCCCGTGTTTTTCCGTCAACGATCCATGCATAACCAGCAGTACGACTAAACCCCCCTTTGGTGATATTCACGACTTGCAATTCGAGTTTGGTGGGGCTGCTGACCGTGATTGTTGATGCGTGAACTTCTGCTGAATCGAGAGCTTCCCATCTGACGATTTCAGCGGCTCGAAGTGAACTTCCTGAATAGCTAAAAACTGTTGCGTACAGTCCGATGGTGACGGCGATGCCGAGTTGTCTGACCATGGTTGTCTCGTTCTTTTGTGGCATGTTCACTCCTTTGCCTGAATGCGGTAGGGTTCGCAATCTTAGGCCAGTTTCGAATCGCAGTTCGTTCGCTGCGGCGATGCTGTTCCCATCAAGAGTGAATACGGCGATTACCGATAGAAGTTTCCCATTAAATGTTGCAGGCAAGCTGGATAATAGGAGTCAAGCGATGTGCTGCTTGAACTTACCGCGTCAAGCTGTTGCAGGGAAACGGGCTTACATACTTCGAAGGGAAAATGGTGGAGCCAGGGAGGATCGAACTCCCGACCTCTTGAATGCCATTCAAGCGCTCTCCCAGCTGAGCTATGGCCCCATATCAGGGGGAAAACCGTGAGAGCGAGATCTCAGGGGACGGACGTTGGGTCGTCCGATCAGGGTCGCAAGGATACCCAGCCAGATCGCGACTGTCAATCGACATCAGCGGAGACTTCTGCGGAATCAGACTTTTGACTGGCGCATCAGCCCCAACACAAAGCCGATCCCCACCACTGAGAGAGAAAAAATGAGAACCGGCGTAATACCGGCGTGGTAGTGAGAGAATGATATCTGAGCCGCAGGAACTCTCCCGTTGACGAGGGCAAAGAGCCCGGAGGCAAGCGCGATTCCGACTGCAAAGCCGATGTTTCGATTTGTAGCCAGAATACTGGATGCCGCAGCCCGCTTCGACGGCTCGACGCTTGACATCATTTCTGTCGCATTCGGCGTACCGAATCCTCCAGCACCAAAGCCGAGAAGCAAGAGAGTTACGACCAGAAACCAACCTGCAGTCTCCTGTTCGAAGGAGAACATGAGACCAAGTCCAACTAGCGTCAAGGTCACTCCAATCAATACGGGCATGCGTGCGCCAACTTTGTCGGTCAACTTCCCAGCAAGGGGGGCAGAGATAAACATGCCGACAGGAACCATCAGGAGGTAAAGCCCGGTGCTCATGGCATCGAATCCTCGTACCTGACGAAAGTAAAACGGAAGCAGGAAAAATGCTCCGGCTGTACCGACAAATTGAGTGGTCTGCGAGAGGAGGGCGAGACGAAATCTTGGACGGGAGAAGAGAGCGAGCCCAAGAAGAGCATTCTTCTCATCTGACTCCAATCGAATAAACAAAAAGGCCGAGACCAGACTCAGCAGCATCAAGCCGACAATAAACGGAACTCCGCCCCTCCCTTTGTCGATCAATGTCAGTGCGTAGGTAAAACTGACGAGCGCAACCGCTATCGCGAAGGCACTACCAAGTGGAAGAGGTTTTGGATTTTCCTTCGGTTTGAAATGCCCGAGAAATTTTTCAACCATCACGAATCCTGCTATCGCAATTGGCACATTGACCAGAAATAGGGACTGCCAGGGGAAAAACTTGATTAACATCCCACCTAATGGATAGCCCATTGAAAATCCTGCGGAGACCGTCATAATCATCAATCCGATCCCCTTCCCCCGCTTTTCCTCTGGAAAGATTGTCGCGACCATCCCGGGACCAACACCGGCAAAAATTGCGGTCCCGATCCCCTGAACGACACGCCCTGCAACCAGCATCCAGAGACTCGTCGATAGGGAGCAGGCGACCGACCCTGCCAGAAAGAAGGTGAACCCGAGATGGTAGCCAAATCTGAACCCCCGTCGGTCGATCCAGGCTCCGAAGACGATCATCAGTGAGATCAGGGTCAAGGTATAGGCAAGCATTACCCAGGCGACATCATCGACCGGTGCATGCAACGATTCCGCAATAGAAGGCAAAGCCACGCTGACTATCGACCCATCCAGGGTAGCCATGAAGGTTCCCATGGCAGCTGTAATGAAAGGACCGAGCCAGGGGCGTTGAATTGGTGCTACTTCATGACCAGCCTGCTCTGGATAAGCTGTTGTCATCTTTGGCGTTGCTCATTTTGTTCCATCATGGCATGCTTCCTTGCGTATCGAAATGATTCTTTCACCGTAGACTAAACGATGGGTTGTGCTATTCGTCTCATTGCTAGTGAACGAACAGATCAGGTAATTGTCGAAACGGGCCGGGTTCGTGGTTTCTCTCGACGACGCTGAACTGGTTCGTCAGATTCAGGCCGGGCAGCAACAGGCATTTCGCCAGTTGATGGTTCGGCACCGAAAACGGGTCTACCAAGTCGCGTTTAACATTGTCAGGAACCACCTGGACGCGGACGAGGTAGTACAGGAGACCTTCGTGCGGGTGTATAACCGTCGGAACGATCTTTTGCAAGTTGCTACTGTTTCCTCCTTTTTGGTTCGTATTGCAAGCAACTATGCCATAGACTTGCTTCGGAAGCGACGTGGGCACGCCAGTCTCGAGCAGGAAACAGGTGAATACCTCGAGCATGAAATTGCACGAGAAAAACCGGTACCCCTTCCCGGACTCGACCTTGAAAGAGCAGAGCTTCGTGCCGAAATTCTAAAGGCAATGGATGACCTCCCGCCTCGTCAGAGGTTGACGGTCTATCTGCACGATGTGGAAGGATTGACAAAAGCAGAAGTGGCCACTGCGATGGACTGCCCGGAGGCAACGGTCAGGTCAAACTTGCATTTGGCCAGAGCAAAGTTGAGAGATGTTTTGAAAAGTTGGCGAACAAGATGACAAACGATAGCTATTCTTCAAGTGACTGTGCCTGGGCGATTCGAGCGATCGAGTCGCATCTCGATGGCGAATTGACGCCATCAGAGGAGAAGCAGCTCACTACTCATTTACAGAAGTGTACCTCCTGCAAACGTGAGATGACTGCTGCTCTGGAATTGAAGCAGATCCTGGCCTTTGGTGATTCGTCGATGGTGCTGGATGAGCCGCTCGACGAATCGACCGAGATTGTCATGTCACGCATTCAGCATGCAGATCAGTCGAGAAAGATTACCAAGATTCCTGATGATCGACGCGCCTGGGTCGCTGGAGGGCTCTCATTGGCGGCTTCCCTGCTCATTTTTTCTGTTCTGATGTGGTACGGAAATCGGATGATGCGCGAAGAGTCTGATTTTGCCACCTCTCCGCGACAGACCAACCAGCTCTCATCGCCGATGCTAACCTCGGTCTCGTTTTCAAGTCAGAGCAGTCACGCAGACGGGATGACCGTTGAAGAAGAGCTCCTCGCGACTGGCATGATGACCCTTGCCACTCCGGGGATCATGTCCAGAATCGAGACTGTCGCAATGTTGAACCGACAAGCTCAATCGAATACGAAATCTGGAATCGACCGGGGAGAAAACAGAACACCTGCTAAGGAGCCCCGTTGAAGCTCTATTCTCCTCTTCGTTCTTTTCTCCCTCCTCTTGCTGCTATTCTGTTTCTTGTCGGATGCTCTGATCTCAATCAGACTGCACTCCTTCGACTCAAAAGTGATCCCGGGAAAGTGAACACCTACCTGACTATCTTTGAAGGGGATTTCTCCCGATATCGAGTTGATTCCCTCATGGTGAAGCGACATGTGAGATATGAAATCTATACCTTTGAGGATTTCCCTACCTCAGTAAACGATACCATCATTCGCTTTCAGTCCCGTGACTCAGGAAGGTATCGAGTCGACAACCTGATCGACTCGACCTCTGCCGACTCTTCCTGGGTCGAAGAAGGAATTCTCTTCTCCATGTCACCACAGGGACGGTTGATTGACCTTGAGTCACTTGCCGAAAATGGAGGTATGGACCTGAGCTACAACCGGGCCATAGCGGAACAAACCTATCCGGTCTTCCCGATGGAACCGGTTGCCGTGGGACGGGAATGGACGCAAAGTACCAAGGTGATTCAGAACGGTTCACCTTTGCAGGCATCTATTACTTTCAATGTAAAGAGATTTGAAAAATTGGATGGGTTCGATGTCGTCGCAATCGGATATGACGGTCTTGCTATAATCCCGCTCCCTGCGAAACCCGCTGATTCGACATTTATTAGTGCATTCAATCGACTCAAAGTGACCGGAACGATCTGGTACGACTACAACCGGGGCGGCATGTACAAACAGACAGAGCATCGTCTCCTTACCGGTGAGCGGCTTGCGACGGAAAAAACAGGAGATACGGTTAGATATCGATACGATGGAGTCTACGATATGGAAACCCGTCTGATATCTTCAGCGAATATTTCCATCACAAAGAAATAGCCGCTCCCTCACTTCTTGAGAAGCCTTCACTTTTTCTACTTTTCGAGCTTCCCATCTGATCATACCATCTCACGTGGTTACCAATCGCGTTATCCTTCTCATCCTTGATGCCTGTGGAGTCGGCGAACTTCCGGATGCTGCATCCTATGGGGATGTCGGCGCAGCGACGATCCCGAATGTCGCTCATGCCGTCGACGGGCTGAAACTCCCCTTTCTTGAATCACTGGGGCTAGGAAAAATTGCAGCAATCAAAGGGGTCTCATCTGAAGTATCTGCGCATGCGGCGTATGGTCGGATGGCGGAAGTAGCCCCGGGGAAAGACTCGACAACCGGACACTGGGAACTCGCGGGATACATTCTTCCGGAACCGCTTCCCGTCTATCCAAATGGCTTTCCCTCTGATCTGGTCGAACGATTTGAACGTGAGGCAAAGGTCAGGACGATCGGAAATATTGCCGCCAGTGGAACTGAGATCATTGACCGGCTTGGTGAAGAACACCTCCGTACAAAATCACTGATCCTCTACACCTCGGCCGATTCAGTCTTTCAACTTGCCGCGCATGAAGACCTGTATCCACTCCCTGATCTTTATCGTATCTGTCGAACTGCTCGAATCGTATGCAGTGGGCAACATCAAGTCGGTCGAGTGATCGCACGCCCATTCGAGGGGACTGTCGGAAATTTCAAACGTACTGCAGGTCGTAAGGACTTCTCACGCCTTCCGTCTTCTGAAACACTGCTCGATATTCTCGTGAAAAATGGTCGGGATGTTCTCGCAATCGGCAAGATATATGATCTCTTCGGTGGGCGAGGTGTGACAGAATCGATCAAAGCGGGCGGCAATGACGAAGTCATGCGATCATTGATTGATTCCGCAAAAAATGATACTCGCCATTCTCTGTTTTTTGCAAACGCGGTCGATTTTGATCAATCGTATGGGCACCGCAACGATCCGAACGGATTCGCGAAGGCCCTTGAACAGATCGATAGTCAGATTCAGGAACTCTGTTCGCATCTCAAAGAAAACGACCTGCTAATTATTACAGCCGATCATGGTTGCGACCCGACGCTCACATATTCAACTGATCATACCCGTGAGTATGTCCCTCTCCTGGTCACAGGTAAGGGTGTGAAACCAGGAATGGAATTGGGAACGAGATCGACCTTCTCAGATGTAGCCAAGACGATTCTCGATTGTTTCATGATACCGAACACTCTCCCCGGAAACTCATTCCGATCGAATCTTCGTGGTTGAGCAATCTGATTCATTTTATCATTCCATTGCTAAGCGGATTGAGCATACCTGCCTCAAGCCGGATGCGACTTCCTCTAATATCACAAAGCTCTGCCAGGAGGCAAGTCAGTTTGGATTCGCGGCAGTCTGTGTGAATCCATCGATGGTCTCTACGGCTGTGTGCGAACTTCACGGATCAGGGATACCAGTCGCGTCTGTTGCAAATTTTCCACTTGGGCAGTCGAACTGGAAAGCAGTCGAGATGGAGGTTGACGAAAGCTGTGCGAATGGTGCCGATCATGTTGATCTCGTTCTGCCGCTTCACATGTTTCTCGAAGGGGATGCTTCTTTGCTTCGCACTCGTATCCAATCGATTCGAGAGCTCATGACATCGCGTCGAAAACTAAAGTGTATTGTCGAGCTTACCCTTCTTGACAAGGCGTACTGGAAACTTGCGTTTGAGATTGTTCGAGACTCCGGCGTAAACATCTTCAAGACCGGTACGGGGTTCTTTGGCGGGGTGACAGTTGAGATGATCACGTTCTTACGCGATCTCGACCCCGACTACCCAATCAAGGCCTCGGGCGGCATTGCCACAAAAGCTCATGCAACTCAATTGCTTAACGCCGGGGCGACCCTTCTGGGGACTTCCCGCTCGGTCGAAATCATCACAAACTCTTAGGAATCATACAATCATCGCAAAAATTGCAGTTTTTCTCCAGAAAAGGGGCTTTCGTTTCAGCCGGACTGTTTATATTTACGAAACGACTGCTGGTATCCAATCCTATGGCGAACCGGAAACGACAAAGTCATTCCATCCTTCCGACAGATGCTCACGTATCTGCCAAGTCCGAATATTTCCCAAAGTCCCGACTCGATCCCCGATCACCGGAGCGCATTCTTGATTATGATCAGGAACCCCTGCCAGTGAATCCTTCCCCGGTTGAATGCACTCCGCGTCTGGCAGCTCTCTCGAACGGAAGCTCGGGGGGGATTTTGCTCACCTGCCTGATTCTGGCCTACCTCGGCAGACGAAACGGAGGGGGGGGATGAGCCCGGTTGTAGGTGTCAGTATTCTCAAGTCAAAGATTGTCGTCGTGCCGCTTGGTGAAGTCGATTTCATGATGGTCAACAAGCTGGCATCGAATCTGGGACCGATTTTCAATCGTTCGGTCGACATCCTCAAAGGAATGAAAATGCCCGGCGAGGCATTTAACGTCGTCCGGAATCAATACTACGCCCAGGTGCTTTTATCAAAGGTCGAACGAAGCAAAGCCAACAGCCGTGAGAAAGTGATTGCGATTTGCGAAGAAGACCTCTATTTGCCGGACAAGAATACGGTGATGAGCAGCGTCGACCCCTTGTCCGGCACGGCGGTGGTGTCTCTTTATCATCTCAGGCAGGAGTTTTACGGCCTGCCGGATGATGAGACTCGGATCTACCCGCGTCTGTACAAGGAAACTCTCTATTTGCTGGCCAAGTTGTTCGAGCTCTCATCCTGCCGAAATCCACGATGTGTGAACTTCTATGGACGGGAACTGATGGACATCGACGAAAAGACCGAACGCTTCTGCGATATCTGCCGCCGTTCTCTGACCAACACCCTGGTCTGAGTACGGATAGATGACCCTCGAACAGATTCTCGATCAACTCAAAAACGATCCCTCTATCGCCACGTCGTTTTCTCATTGGCGGGTGATTCCAGCACGAGAGGCAAAGAGTTCGCCGTTTCCCTCATGGCTAGATCCACGACTTGTTCGTTCCCTCAATGAGCGTGGAGTCAGGTCACTCTATTCCCATCAGGCACAGGCATGCGAGAAAGCCCGTCAGGGGGCAGATTATGTCGTGGTCACCCCGACAGCGTCAGGTAAGACTCTCTGCTTTAATCTGCCGGTGTTGCAATCAGTGATTGAAGACCCGAATGCCCGCGCATTGTATCTCTTCCCGACCAAAGCCCTTGCTCAGGATCAGTTGAGCGAATTGTACGGAGTAATTCAGGCACTTGAGATCGATATACGTACATTCACCTTCGACGGCGACACTCCTCAGGATGCCCGCCGTGCAATCCGCGCAGCCGGGCATATTGTCATGACCAACCCCGACATGCTGCATGCAGGGATACTTCCGCATCATACTAAATGGATCAAGCTGTTCGAGAATCTTCAGTATGTCGTGATCGATGAAGTTCATCACTATCGCGGCGTGTTTGGCTCGCACTTAGCCAATGTCATCAGGCGACTGATGCGCCTCTGTGCGTTCTATGGCTCTTCCCCACAGTTTATCTGCTGCAGTGCGACTATCGCGAACCCGAAGGAGCTTGCCTCACGAATCATCGGCAGACCAATTGATTTGATTTCTGAAAATGGTGCCCCATCCGGTGAGCGGCATGTGATCGTCTACAATCCACCAGTGGTCAACGAACAACTGGGAATTCGCAAATCTGCAGTCAATGAAGCGACACGTATCGCCGCGCTCTTTCTTCGAAACAAAGTACAGACTATTGTCTTCGCGCATTACCGTCTCTACGTCGAGATCATCCTCACCTATCTCAGGCGTGAGCTCGCCGGAAGCTTTGGACAGGGACTCGAAATCGCCGGATATCGCGGTGGCTATCTCCCCAATGAACGCCGACGAATCGAACAAGGGCTACGCAAAGGTGAAATCACCGGCGTGGTATCGACCAATGCCCTCGAACTTGGAATTGATGTAGGCGGATTGGATGTATCGATTGTCGTCGGCTATCCCGGTACGGTCGCTTCTCTCTGGCAGCAGATCGGACGCGCAGGACGACGGCATGGGCGTTCCGTCGCGATTCTGGTCTGCAATTCGACTGCGATCAATCAGTTCCTCAACAGCGAACCGGAGTATCTCTTTGATCGTGCACCCGAAAATGGAGTCATCGATCCCGACAATCTGATTATCCGTACCAATCATCTGAAATGTGCGACATTCGAACTGCCATTTGGAAGTGAAGAGCTTGCCGATGGAAATTCGAATCAGGAGATACTCGACTACCTTGCCGATGAACAGATTGTGCGAAAGTCGAATGATCGCTACCACTGGTCATCTGAAATTTATCCTGCACAACAGGTCTCCCTTCGTTCTGCCTCCCCAGACAATTTTGTTATCCTGAATGAGAGTGATAACAGCCGCGTGATCGGTGAGGTCGACTGGTTCTCTGCTCCGGTCTTTCTGCATCCTGAAGCAATTTATCTTCACGGTGCTGAGCAGTTTCAGGTCACGAAACTCGACTGGGAGGGGAAGAAAGCGTATGTGAAGGAAGTCGCCGTCGACTACTACACCGACGCCGAAACGAAATCAGATTTGAAAGTGCTGACGGTCAATCATGAAGACCGCCTCATGGATGGTGCAGCCGTACAAGCGGGGGAAGTGTCTGTAACCTGCACGACAGTTCTATTCAAGAAGATTCGGTTTCACACCCATGAAAATATCGGTTCGGGTGAATTGAAATTGCCGGAACTTGAAATGCACACTCACGCCGTCTGGTTTGCATTCCCCGGTGATATTGCCATGAATCTACAGATGCCGCAATCAGCATTCAGTGGCGCGTTGCGCGGACTTGCCAATCTGTTTGGACAAATTGCACCACTCTGGGTGATGTGTGACATTCGTGATCTTCGTTCGATCTCCCAAGTACGCGCGCCGTTTACTGAGCAGCCGACTATATACATCTACGAAAATATCCCCGGCGGTGTGGGACTCACTGACAAACTCTTTCACGAACGAGAACAATTGCTTGATGCCTGTCGTTTGCACGTATCAAAATGCCATTGCAAGAATGGCTGCCCATCCTGTGTCGGTCCTCATATGGAGGTCGGCCCCGAAGGAAAAGATGGGACCCGCAAACTGATTGATTTTCTTTTGGCGGTGGTGTCTGTGTAAACTCCATGTTGACTCTGGCGATCCATGGAATTTTGAACTATGTTCGCCCTAGATGCTCTTCAATTCGATCACATTTATTTTCTTCCTGCCGGCTGTGTTTTTTGGCTACTGGTGGCTCGGTAGGCGATCTCTGCAGTTCCAGAATATCTGGCTACTTGCCGCCAGCTTTCTATTCTATGGCTGGTGGGATTTTCGATTTCTCGGGCTTCTTGTGTTCAGCGCTGTTATTGACTACTTCGCCGGTCTTGCGATCCATAGCTCTTCGGACAACAGCTATCGCAAAAAGGTCATGCTCTTGTCGATGGCGTCTAACCTTACCATTCTCGGATTTTTCAAGTATTTCAATTTCTTCATCCATTCATTTGCAGCACTTTTGACCTCGCTGGGAATGCAACCCAATCTCCCTTCTTTGCAGATCATACTCCCTGTTGGAATATCATTCTACACCTTTCAGAGTATGAGTTATGCCATTGATGTGTACCGAAGGCATCTTGTACCCACGAAAAACATCGTCGACTATTTTGCATTTGTCTCATTCTTTCCTCAGCTCGTCGCCGGCCCCATTGAACGCGCCAGTAATTTGCTCCCTCAATTTGGCATCGCCCGTCATTTTGATTTTGACAAAGCCCGTGACGGAGTTCGTCAGATGCTCTGGGGTTTCTTCAAGAAGATGGTTGTCGCAGATACCGCAGCCGGTCTTGTATCGACCATCTTTTCGAATACAGAGTCGCAGGACAGCATACTGCTTGTCGTCGGCGCATTCCTCTTTGCAATTCAAATTTACGGCGATTTCTCAGGATACTCTGACATTGCAATCGGATGTGCAAGATTGTTCGGTTTTGAACTCATGCGTAACTTTGCGTTCCCCTATTTTTCGAGAGACATAGGTGAATTCTGGCGCCGATGGCATATCTCCTTGTCGTCATGGTTTCGCGATTATGTCTTTATTCCTCTTGGCGGTAGCAGAACAACCAGACTTACCAGAATGAGAAATATCATTCTAACTTTTACTATAAGTGGATTCTGGCATGGAGCAAATTGGACTTTCATCCTCTGGGGACTGTTGCATGGACTTTACTATGTCCCTTTGATGCTGCTGGATAAACATAAACAGCATAGTACCTCCGTCGCACACGGCCGCTTAGTTCCCTCAATCGGTGAGTTCTTTTCAATGGGAGCCACCTTTGTGCTGGTACTAATTGGGTGGATTTTCTTTCGCGCCGATTCGTTGTCCCATGCCTTTCAGTATCTGAAAAGAATTGCGTCTGGACCGTATTTCGATCACTCCCTTTACCACACCAACTATCTTCAGGCCGTTTTGTTCTCGTTGCTGTTGCTTGGCTGCGAATGGCTCCAGCGGGAGCGTCATCACGCATTGGAGGTCGGGCATTGGCCTGTCGGTCTTCGGTGGGGATCGTATGTGACCGTCGCGCTTCTCATTCTTTTGTTCGGAAACTTTGGAGAAGTAGATTTCATCTACTTCCAGTTTTAATATGAAAGAAACACCAGAACCTTCAATGATTCCTCGCTTTGTTAAGAAGATTGGATTGGCACTGTGTATCACGATGTTCCTCTGGATTGCCCTACTCGTAATTGCCCAAAACGGGCCGGCCCCCTTGCAGAAAATGCTTCGAACCTTCACCAATATCCGCGTGGAACTTGGAACTCGTGGAGACACTAGCATGCTAAGGTTCCGCGAGCTTGAAAAAACTGGTCAGGTCGACCTGCTCTTTCTTGGCTCCTCGCAGTGCTATCGAGGGTTTGACACTCGCAAGTTTGAAGCAGCCGGATACACTTCATTTAATGCTGGCTCGCGTGCACAATCTCCACTGAACAGTTACTATCTGTTTCGCGATCACATCCCACGTTTGAAACCGAAACTCACCATCATTGAGATGTTTCCACCTGTGTACATGACTGGGGGAGAGGAAGCAATCATTGACCTATTACCTAATCTGAAAATCTCCGGAGATTTGATAGAGATGACTCTTGCAACACATAACTTTCTTGCATTCAATTCCCTTGTTATGCGCCTCACCGACTGGACGCACCCAGGTCCCGAAAACTCGCCAGTACAAGTTCCTGTGTTTGATAAATATATTCCCGGTGGATATGTGGAATATGTGGGCGTACTCGACACTATCACGCCGCGCTCTTTTCCCCGGAAGAGAATCAAGATTTCAGAAAACCAAACAAACCATCTGCGAAAACTCGTTGCACTTCTGAAAAATAATGACTCCGAAGTGCTGCTACTCCTTATTCCCATTCCAACTGAGTTACGAGCGAGCTTCACGAACTACGATGAAATTATCAGTGAATTTCATGAGATTGCGAAAGAATTGGGAATTCGATTTGTCGATTTTAATGACCAGATAGTTCTGAATACCATGACAGAATTTGTCGACAACAACCATCCGACAGTTGCCGGAGCGCAACGATTCAACGATTCGTTAATTTCTTTTTTGAAATCGGAGAGGATTCTCCCTTAAATCTGCTCCCAGCTACTCGCTACTTCGATTCATACTGACCGACTACAAATCGCTCTCTTCTCACTTCAAAAATACGTTGGGGGCGCGAAGTTCTCCTCACTTGCAAAATCTTCCACTTCTCTACCCCACACCATACAGATCGATTCCGGGTATTTCTGAAAGTCAGGTGGCAGTTTTCTGAAGCCCAGTTTTTCGTAGTACTCAGGCGAAATATCTGAGAAGAGATAGACCTGATGCGCCCCTTCCTGCGTCAACAGATCAAGTACACCTCGCACAAGATGCGCGGCGTATCCTCTTCTACGCAGTGCACCTGGAGTGGCTATCGAACCTATACCAGCAGCAGGAGCCTCTAGATTGAATGTGCCTCTGTAGACAATGGGCGAAGAGACTACTTCCCCCTGTTCATCCGTCAAGACAAACCATCTCCCTCGCTTGTATTTCGGTGCATTGCGACAGATTTCAAGATAGGCATCTATTGGTTCCCCTTCCCCCCATACGTCGTAGCCCATGAGGTAGATTTCGTCCATGTCGGATGTAATCGCAAGTCGTATCATGATGACATCCTTGCCCGTTTGGCCAAATCCAATGCTGCCTCGTGCCACGATGAAAATTGAAAGCTAAAGCCATGACTCGACAAACGCGCGGGAATCACTCTTCTGCTTTTCAACACAAGTTCTGACTCCGTGCGAAGAAGAAATGTCCCGATCTCCAGCATCCACTTTGTTGCCGGAAGACCAATCGGACTTCCCCATGCTTTTCGCAAGACCCGCATAAACTCTTCTTGCGGCAAAGGTGACGGGGACGAAAGATTGTAGATGCCGGTGCAATTCTGATTTTCATACAAGAACCAGATCGCGCGAACAAAATCGACATCATGAATCCATGACATGTACTGACGACCATCCCCGATCTTTCCGCCAAGGCCAAACCGGACAAGATTCGTGAGTGGAGCGAGCGCACCCCCCGGCTCCGGGCTCATCACCATCGCCGTTCGCAGGATGACTTTTCGAGTCGATTGTGTTTCAAAGATATTCGTCGCGCGCTCCCATTCCTTCGCGATTTCGATACTCTTTGCCCAAAGAGCTGGCGCATCCGGTTCATTGCCGCCGATGATACCAGTCGATTCGTCGTTGGGGGCGTCGTAGCGATGCGCGTAGATTGTCGCGGTGCTCATCTGCAACCAGACGGGGGGTGGAGATTTTGATTCCGAGATGGCTTGTCCAATAGCGAGAGTTGAGTCGATACGAGAGGACATCATTTCGTCGAGATTAGCTGCATGGTAGCGGCAATTGACACTCTTCCCCGCGAGATTGATGACGAGATCGGCACCATCGATTTCGCTCTTCCATCCACCGACGCTCTTTCCATCCCAGAGGACGTTGCGACCTTGTTGAAGCTGCGTGGGACGTCTGCTCAGGATGACGGTATCCCAAGACTTGGCATGAAATGATCTGGCGAGAATCCGCCCGATATGTCCTGTTCCGCCGGGGATGATTACTTTCATGGAGATAGCATAGAGAAAGAGCGAGGCGTTGTCACCCTGAGCTTGTTGGAGGGGGGATTCTTCTGGTACGGCGGGTCAGTTTCTGCCCCGCCATCTTTCCGGAAAAGCGGGGCAGGTTGGGTGGCGCACCCGTTTTAGGGTGCGAGGTCAGTGATGAGATTGACAAGCAGCGAGGGACTGCATTGATCGCGAACAGTTGACGAACTCTAATTTACTTGATCTGGTCACAACAGTTAGATTCGGCGCGGTTCGGCTGCAAGCGTGACTGTTTGGCGATGGTCGAGAGTGTCGTAGGACAAAGGAAATCAAGATATTCCTCTGGTGATAAATAGATACGAGCTGTAAAAACGTGACGAGTGCGGCACTGACTTCGCACCCTAAAACGGGTGCGCCACCCAGCCGCGGCGGGCCGGTCTGCCCCGCTACAATTTCAATGATTAAGAACGGACAGACGAGGGCATCTGCCGCGCACAAGCATTTCCTTGCGCTTGCTTCTTCTTCTCCCTGAGCTTGTCGAAGGGTCTTCTTTCACTGGAGGGCGGCTCCTTCTTCGGTGCCGCCAAAATTGAACCACGGGAACCCGGGGCAAGCCCGCGGGCCACCCTGCGAAGATGAACCCTCATTCGCCTGATCCGGAAAGAAGGGGTTATTCAACAGACCCCGAACAGTCGGGCCACCCTGTACGCATGCGCTAAGAATCGAGTGCAATCCGATTGCTGCGAATGGTACGTCTGAAAATAATCTTTCCATTGAGATTTCTAATGACACCATAGTACTCAAATTGTAGAAAATGATTTCGAAAACGTGTGAGATCATACAAGAATGAGATTTTGTAAGGAAAAATGAAGGTTCTCCGCCCATGCCGTTCGACGGCACTCTGTCTGCCATCACAACCCGCCCTGAACCGTACCTTTGTATTCTCGCGTTTGCCGCTAGAATCCACTAAGATCGGATAGGCGTTGATGCCAAAACAAATTGGGTCATCAACAATGATATCGTAGTCAGTATTGTTTATGAAGGTCAAGTTGACCAAGTAATCACTTTTTCCAGAATCAGAGAGAGGAAGTTCTACCAAGAGTTCAAAAGGTGTTTCGACACCTGTAATATCTCGCGTCAACTTCCAATATGACCTGTGAACACAACAACCTGATGCAAGAAAACTGATTCCGACTAATAGAGCTAGCTGAGTCCAGAGCACCAGTGTCTTCATCCCTAAAACACGCTAAAGTTCAGATACTTCCCGGGGTTTTCTTCGATCTGCTTCAGCAGAGAATTCAATCGCGTCAGAAGATTTACCGTCTCCACATACAGTCCCGTATCACGCACCATCATCCCCAGCGATCCCTCCTGCGAATCAAGTCGTAGCATAATTGTATCCAAACGTGCGGTCGCTTTGTCGAGATTGGTATAGAGTGATGAGTCATTCAGGAAACGCGGAACAGTTCCCCGTCCGGTCTGGACTGCGTTGGTGATCTCTTTGAGTGAATTCGTAATCTCTGTCAGTGAACCGACCACTTTCTCCTGACTCTTGTTCATTTCAAGCGTAAGTGCTGAGAGATTGCGCATTAGACGGACCGTCTCGACATAAAAGGCCGAGTCGTTTACGAATCGCCCCATCGAGCCCTCACCACGATTCGTTTTCATCAGCATGGTATCAAGCGAGCCGATCATACTCTGCCCCTGACGAATCGCTTCCTCTCCTGCCTTGAACATGCTGGAGGCATCGCCGGGGTTGGCGGTAGGAAGGACATCACCGGCGTTAATCGGCGGCACACCCGGCGGACCGGGGAGAATTTCGACAATCTTGTCGCCGACGAATCCGACCGTACCCAGTTGCACTCTCGACCCGGGTGTGAGCATCGGCCAGACGGCTTCACGTACGCGAGAGACGACTTCGACCTGACGAATGGTATCTAGATTCACAAAACGTACACTGCTGACCGCGCCGACCTCCATACCGGACATCCAGATCGGTGATCCGGGGAGCAGTCCGCCGACATGCTTGAAGTAGGCGACGAATTGACGTTTCGGCTGAAAGACCGATGGCTTACTCCCGCCGAGCGACACCCACATGAGCATCACGAAGGTGATGAGAAGCAGAAGCCCGACCCAGAGTCTTCCCCAACCGATGCTGACTGATCGTTTCATGAAGTGTTACTATCCTCTTTCTTCAGGTTGGACGCAATGTTTGTGTGGGGCCAAAAGCACGCACCGAACGGTCGAGTGCTTCACGAAATGGAACAAGAAAGTCGACCACGCGATCATCCGTTGATGTGCGTAGCCCGTCAATGCCGCCATCATAAGCAAGTTCACCGCGATGTATTATCATGTAGCGTTTGGCAAGGTGGAGGGCATCGGCAATATGGTGGGTCACGACAATAGTCGAGACCTCTTTCTCTCGATTCAGTTTATTAATCAGATCGATGATGGTCTCTGTGGCAGCGGGGTCAAGCCCGGTAGTCGGTTCGTCGTAGAGCATGACCTTGGGGTCGGTTGACAAAAGAGCGCGACCAATGGCGACTCGTCGCTGCATCCCGCCGGAGAGTTGCTCTGGGAGTTTGTCGATGATCTCAGTGGAATCCAGTCCAACAAAACCGAGCATATCAATCACACGCTCTTCGATCTGATCGACTGGCAATTTGCTGTGTTC
Source organism: uncultured Ignavibacteriales bacterium (assembly GCA_964518635.1). Classification (GTDB taxonomy): domain Bacteria; phylum Zixibacteria; class MSB-5A5; order GN15; family FEB-12; genus CAZFGK01. The sequence continues at coordinate 81,006 of CAZFGK010000005.1, read as the reverse complement.
AAATAAATAGTAGCCGACATTTTCACCGACAGTGAGTGAATCGAAAAGGGCCCCATCCTGAAAGACCATGCCGATCTGTTTGCGTGCCTCACGGCGGTCTTTCTCTTTCATCTTTTTCAAATTCAGACCGAAGACGGTCACTTCCCCCTGTTGAGGATACTCAAGACCAAGAATGAGGCGGAGTATAGTCGATTTTCCTGAACCAGATGCCCCCATGATGATCACCGATTCATCTGATGGAATCGTGAACGACAGGTTCGTCAGAATCGGTCGTGTTTCATAGCGGAAGTGGACGTTTCGAAATTCGATCACATATACCCCCGCATCAGGTTGCCGAGGAATTTTGTCAGGATGAAATTCATAAGGAGGACAGTAATCGAAGACATGACCACTGAATTTGTCGTGGCTGTGCCGACTCCTTTAGTTCCCCCTTCGGCGGTGAATCCTTTGTAACAGGCGATGAAGGCGATGGCAAAGCCGAAGAAGACCGGTTTGATCAGACCGACGAAGATATTTCCAAAGACCAATCGCTCCCAGACCGATGCCCAGTACATATTCGATGAGACATGGGCGATAAAGACCGCGATGATCCAGCCGCCAACAATGGCGATAATATCGCACACAATAGTGAGGACCGGTGCCATGATGACCAGACTAATCAATCGTGGAACGGCGAGTTTTTTGATCGGGTCGATCCCGAATGCAACCATCGCGTCAAGTTGGTTCGATGCTTTCATTGAACCAATTTCAGCAGTGATACCAGCCGAGACACGAGCGGCGATCATCAGGCCGGTTAGTACCGGCGCGAGTTCACGTATAATCGAAATCGACATGATTCGGCCCAAATAGTTCTTCGCGCCGAAGTCGGCCAGCTCAAGTGAGAATGCAAGAGCAAATCCTTGCCCCGCGAAAATTCCTGTCAGGATAATCAGATAAAGTGAACCAACGCCGATGGCGTACATCTGCTCGATGGTTTCGCTGATGTAGAATGGTCGACGGAAAAATCCGGCGACGGTCTTGACCGAAAAGAAGAAGAGGTCCTGGAGTTCAGATGACCATATCTTGAATCGGTTGTTGATGAGTCCGACCACGGCGAGTGGATTAAGGTTCATGTTGGGGCGATGGTAGCCGTAAACTGTTAGCAGGTCAAGAAATAGACCAAACGACGGAATACCGGTATTCTGTCAATAAAAGGCCCCGCTCATCCAATGAGCGGGGCGGAGACTATCCAACAAAACAGTGGCTCTCCGTGAGCGATTGCTCACGATTTCATCAAACTACTTGATCAGCATCATCTTTTTGGATGATTCAAAACCATTCGCAGTCAGGCGATAGAAATAGAGGCCTGTTGCCGCGCTGGATCCATTCCGATTTCGTCCGTCCCAGGTAATGGTATGGTTGCCAGCCGGCATATCGGTGTCAACCAGGGTATTCACTTCCTGACCAAGGGTGTTATAGACCACCAGCTTCACAATACCGGCATTCGGCAGTGCAAAAGCGATTTCGGTCGACGGGTTGAATGGATTCGGGTAGTTCTGATTGAGCGCGTACTCTGTCGGCAATGTACTGCCAGCTCCACCGAGAAGCACAGAGACCGGAGTAAAGCCGGGAGTGACACGGGTCATCCCTGATTCGCCACGATAGATAAATGTCAGTTCATGTTTCGGAACTTCCATCTTGATTGCATTGATCACGATTTCCGTCACGGCCGGATCATCAATGGTGAAATGCAGATTCGCAATCACACCAGTTCCGGAAGCAAGCTCAGGACGGCGTTCACGCTGAGTCTGATTGACCAGACCGATCAACACACGATTCTCTTCGTTGTTGATGTTCGAGATCTTGAGATCGAAATGTTCGGCGCGGGTCCCCTCAAAGGTAACTTTCTGGAGGGTGACGCCTTCATTGAACGAGAGTGGCAGATCCATCGCCATCAGTCCGGCATCATTGCTGACGCTGACAGGTACCACGATAGTCGCCGTTTCTTTTGAGTCGGCACTTTCGACAGGCGACTCGGAGACCATTACCTTGTGCTCAACTGCAAAGGCAAAGGCCGGGAGCAGCAGGAGGGCTGCTGCGCTGTGGAGGGATTTCATGCGCATACCTTGACTTTCCCCATTCCTTTTGGAGGTTTTCTCTTTGCGCCACCAACACGGCGTGACTAGACATGCCAGTGACATTTCTTTCCCTTGAACAAAGAGGTGCTGCGGATACGAGCAATCAGAAAGCGAGACTCGCCTGTCTCACACTACTAATCTAGGGGCACTCCCCCACTGGTCAATCAGTTTAACACTTTACTTTGTGAGAAGTTCACGAGGAAAGTGTAAAAGTGTTGTCGCACAGTAGCTTCACTCATTTCCCTGACACTTTCGACTTCAATGAATATGACTTCGTTCGACGCAGGAACTGCGGAATGGTGACTTACAAGGGTAAATCTGTTTCGAAAATCTGCTGCTTCTCATCAAGAAACTTGGGTTTAGAGGCGGAGTTGACCTTTTGAATTGAAATCCAGACATTCTCACAAACGAAAGTCTGATAACCGGTTGGGAGATGCATGCAAGAGTCGAAAAAATCGACCAGTGGGTCAGCGTATGTTCCCTTTATTCGCGCTGAGCAAAACGTTGCAGAAGTCACTTGGCGAGCTGTTATTCTCGGAGCGGTTATCGCCGTTGTATTTGGTATTGCTAATGCATACCTCGGACTCAAATTTGGGTTGACAGTATCAGCCTCTATCCCTGCTGCGGTGATGTCGATGGCGATATTCGGAATCCTTTTCCGTGCGAAGAAGGCCTCCCCGCTCGAACATAACATCGTGCAGACTATCGGTTCAAGCGGTGAGTCACTTGCCGCCGGAATCATATTTACCATCCCTGCATTTTTCATCTGGGGTGCGAATCAACAGCTGATCGCACAGGGATATCAGCACACGGTCACGCCGTTTCAGGTATTCTTCCTCTCTCTCCTCGGAGGTGGACTTGGGATCTTGCTCATGATTCCACTCCGTAGATATCTCGTGGAGAAAGAGCACGGGAAGCTCGCCTTTCCAGAAGGGACTGCCTGCGCTGAAATTATCATGGCAGGAGATGAAGGTGGAGGGAAAGCGAAACTTGTGTTGATGGGGATCGTCATGGGGGCTTCATTCAAGGCCCTCTATAACCTCGCAAAGGGTTGGGCGGAGTCAGTGAACTACGAATTCAGAGGACTCCTCAAAGGGGGGATTGTTGGCATTGATGCTACCCCTGCTCTCTTAGGTGTCGGATTCATTCTTGGTATTCGCGTCGCTGCCTACATGATGGCTGGAGCGGTGCTCGGCTATCTCGTCATCGGCCCACTGCTCTCTTACCTCGGTGCAGCAATGCCCGGCGCGATTCTCGCACCAAGTACAATCCCACTCGCAGATATGACCGCAAATGAACTTCGTGGTTCATATATCAAATATATCGGCGTCGGAGCAGTCGCGGTTGGCGGATTTATTTCACTCTTCAAGACGATGCCGGTAATTCTCACATCGTTTAAAGAGGGATTCAAGCAGCTCGTCGCGAAGAAAAGCAGTTCGGAGACGGTCTCTCGTACGAATCAGGATCTGCCAATGTCCTGGGTGCTTGGCGGGACATTGCTGATCGCGGTCGCCATGTGGCTCTTCCCCGGCACCGAACTCAACCTGCTGGGAACTCTGATTGCCGTACTCTTTGGCTTTTTCTTTGTAGTAGTCGCATCAAGAATTGTTGGACTCGTCGGGTCATCGTCATCCCCAGTCTCCGGAATGACCATCGCGACATTGCTGGTTACGTGCCTGATCCTTCTCGCTTTCGGCATTTCAGGCGTGAATGGTATGATCACCGCAATGTCAGTCGGTACGGTTGTTTGTATTGCGGTTTGTATGTCGGGTGATATCGCACAGGATTTGAAGACGGGATTTCTCTTAGGTGCCACCCCGCGCAAACAGCAATTGATGGAGTTTGTCGGACTTGCACTCCCGGCTATCGCGATGGCATTTACGATATTTTATCTTAACGACGCATTCGGATTTGTCGCGACCGATAGTGCTCGTCAGCCGCTGCAAGCACCACAGGCGAATGTCATGGCGACTCTTGTGGCGGGAGTGATGAATCAGAATCTGCCATGGACACCTGTGATCATTGGTGGATTCATCGCGGTCTTTATCGAAATGCTCGCCATCCCTGCGCTGCCGGTTGCGATCGGTCTCTATCTTCCGTTTTCTCTCTCGAGTCCGATCATGCTGGGCGGATTGTTGGCATGGCTGGTTGGAAAGCTATCCGCAAATCAACCAGGGCTTGGCGAAAAAAGAGTCTTCAATGGTGTGCTCCTCGCATCCGGAATGGTCGCTGGCGACGCTCTTGTCGGGGTCATGGTCGCATTCACAATCGGAGCTTCGACTTCGTACGCTCATTACTACGATTCCCACGAAGGGATGCTGAACTCACTTACCGGATCAGCTGGTCCGTGGGTAGCGTTGGGGATGTTCGCGCTTCTGATGGCAGCCATGATGCACTTCGCATGGCATGGTATTGGAGAGAAGAAGAAGTAGCTGGAAGAAATTCGAGCTTAGAAGAACTATTCGCGTGCTTTGGGGGATGCCCGCCTGCGGTCGACCAGATAGTTCGAACCGGGCATCGCTTTTGCAGCTTTTTTGAGTTCAGCGAGAGTTCGGCTCAGTTCACCGTGATGTTTGAATCGGCGGTTTCTTGTTGAGACTACTGCGATAGAAATCGAGAGGAGCGGAAATGATTCCTGCTCCCCTTTCCGATTGATTGACATAATGCTTCCACGCTCGACATCGGCGGCGTCATAGTAATTCGGAATCGCGGTATCAAAGGTCTTGATGATCCAGGTGCAAATTTCCGGCACCCGCTCATCCGGAATGATAAAGACAAAATCATCTCCTGCGATATGCCCGACAAATCCTTCTCGGCACAGATCAAAGACCGTGTCTTTGATAATTTTAGCCGAGACACCTATCAGACGATCACCGGCCGCGTAGCCGTAGAAATCGTTGTACGCTTTGAAATTGTCGAGATCAGCATAGCAGACGGAGAACGCACTCTGGCTGCTGAGCTGCGCACTGATCTCTCGGTCTATAAGAGAAGGGCCGGGCAGACGAGTACTTGGATTAATCGCGAGATTCTTTCGGCTCCGTTCAAGGACTCGCTGCAGACGGACTTCGACCAGCTTGTCGACCCATTCACCAGAAATGACATCATCTGCACCACATTCGTATGCAGTCGTAAGTTCTGCCAGAGACGGCTCCGGATGGAAGACAACCGTCGGGATAATACTCACGAAGACATTTCGCTGGATTCTTCTGAGCAGTTCGATCTCATTCGCAAGTCCCCCCTTTGCCGTTATAACAATCAGGTCAACCTGACGACGACGCACCAGTGACAAGAGGTCATCAAAGCTCTCATACGACATGATTTGATGCGGACGCTGGCGAAGGGCATGCAGAAGACGTGGCTCTATAGAAGGATCGTGGAGCCGGACGGCAATCCCAAGAGATTGCGCGTCAGGTCCTTCCCCGTCGGCCGCTGCGGGCAAGTTCAAGGGGGTGGAAACGCTTGTGTTCGCTGATAAGATAGTCTCTATTGACACGGGTATAGATCTCGGTTGTCGTAATATCGGCATGACCGAGCAACTCCTGCACCACGCGTAAATCAGCCCCCCCCTCCAGCAAATGAGTGGCAAAGGAGTGGCGGAATGAATGGGGGGTTACCGTTGCGGTCACCCCGGAGCGCAAAACCACCGACCGGATGATCTTCCAGAGCGCGACCCGTGAGAGCCCTTTCTTTCCGGAGCCATCCCTCCCCCCGGGAAAAAGGAAATCCCCTCCCCATTTTCGGTTATTCCCCAGTTCATGAATCCAGCATTTCGTGGCCTCAATAGCCGGTTTGCTCAGGGGAACTAATCGCTGTTTCTTCCCCTTGCCGGTGACTCGAACGAATCCTGCCTCGAACTCAAATTGACGGGTGGTGAGAGCGGCAAGCTCTCCGATTCTCAATCCCGAACCGTACAGCAACTCGATCATGGCCCGATCTCGGATCGGGCTTGTTGACTCACCAGTCGCAGCAATAATGGCACCCACCTGTTCGATCGTGAGGTAGTCGGGATGATACTTCCCAAGCTTTGGGGCGGTAAATGCAGCAAGCGGATCCCCTTGAAAATCATGTGCCTGACGCAGGTACTCCAGAAACTGACGAACAGCGGACAGTTTTCTCGCAAGTGATGCTGGTCGGAGTCGCAACTTCCCCAGTTCATTCACATACGAAGCAATGACCCCTTCACTGATTTCATTGGTTTGTTGCAGTTTGCTGATGGTGACAAACTGCAGAATATCAGATCGATAGGCACTCGTCGTGTGAACGGACATTCCTCTATCAATACTCAGCACCGTAATAAATTCTGAGACGAGCTGCTGAAGCTGATTCAATCGAAACGGTTGCTTAGCCATGCGCAATCGAAATCCATCCGACTACGTCTACACCGACAGTTTCAAGTACACGAGTCACTTCTCGGCAAGTCGCTCCGGTGGTGACAATATCATCCACAATCACGACACGCTTCGGTTCGGCTTTTTCGAACACTTCACCGTCGACAGCAAAAAGTCCGGCGACATTTGCTTCCCTGTTTTCTCGTTTGACCTTTGATTGTGGACGTCGTGTTTTAATTCGATAGAGGAAATTCTTTTCGACAGAAATATCGGTGCGACGTGAGATCGCCTGTGCAATCAGTTCTGCCTGATTGTAGCCGCGGACATAGGCCCGTCCCTCGGCGAGGGGAATCGGAAGCAACGCATCTGGTGCGAGATTCGAAAGAGTTTTCAGAAATGTTTCGTGGCATGCGTCAACTAGCGAGTCGACCACCGATGTTACGCTTTGAAACTTCAGAGAGAGAATGATCTCTCGTAGAGGCGGTCGATACTCGAAACCGACAATGAGAGGACGGGTTATTTTCTCGCAGCCTGAGCATTTCGGCTGCAACAGAGGGAGAAAGCAGACGGAGCAAAGTGCTGAGGTATAGCGAAGAAGCCGTTTCTCACACTGCTGACACCATGATCTTTCTTCGGTGTGAACTTCCCCGCCACACCCTGCACACCTATTGGGAAAGAGAAAATCCTGAACCGGCACGAGGAAGGGTCGAACCACTTGCACCAGTTCGTGTCGAAGCTCTGCCATTCCCATAGGAGCGACGCCGCTATTTCGTCGGATGATTCGCTAAGAGTTCACGAGCGCGATCGGCCCCAGGACCATTCGGCTCAATCTCAAGATAGCGATTCCAGTAAAATCTCGCAGAATCCGGATTGGTCGGCATATGGACGATTCCCATGTTAAAATGAGCAATAGGATGATTCGGAGCTCGTTTGAGAGCGCGGCGAAATTCCTGAAGCGCGCGATCAGGCATTCCAATCCCATGCAGACAGGCACCATAGTCGACGATGATGTCGACGTTTGAACTATCAAGTGCCAATGCCCTTGCATAGGCCTCGGAGGCAACCAGAAAGTTCTGCTGATCCATCATCTGATGTCCAGTTGCGATGAGCGAATCAAACGTAGAAGGTAAGACCAGCTGATCACGTGGCATCGTCGAACCAGAGGAGGGATTCTGCGCTGCCGATTGCTGTGAAGGCTGCTGAGAAGAGGAGCCGGGACCGGGTGTCATGAATCGTATCGCATAGAAGATTCCCGTCAATGCGACAAGGGTAAACAAGACAACGGCTATCTCGGGGATCTGTTTCGGGGTCGATTGGGTTCTGGGATCGCTGCCTGACTCAGTCATGGCTGATTCTCACTCACTTTCACTTTTCGGTTTTCAAGTCGGTCAAAAGTAGCGTATGATTTGTCCATGAACACTAACAATTCGCTCCGGTCTGTCAAATCTCTTTCCAGAACATCCAGAATAGCGCACTTCCTCGTAGTCGCTTTTCTCGCCTGTACGGCAAGTACCGTTCTTGGAAAACCGTATACAATAACTGCCGACGAACTTCGCCGTCATGTCTACATCCTCGCCGCCGACTCTCTTGAAGGGCGTGGGGTGGGAGAAGTCGGCGAAGAGAAAGCGACTCGCTATGTCGCCGATCAGTTCAAGGGTGCAAAACTCACACCCGCAGGTACGGATAAGGGCTGGTTTCAGCCCTTCCCCTTCACCCGTCAGGTAGTCCCCAGCCCGAACTGCGAGGTCAAAGTTAATGGAGTCGTTCTCACTCTAGGACAGGATTATCTGATCTTCCCACAATCCGGGGATGCAGCTCTTTCATTCGATACTATCATTGATCTCGAATACGGGATCATCTCGGAGAAGGGGTATGACAACTACGCTGGCAAGGAAGTCAGCGGGAAGGCGGTACTCATTCGCAGGTACGCCCCTGACTCCACCCAGTATCCACACGAAGACCTTTCGAAATATGGCTCAATGACCGACAAGCTTCAGACGGCTGAAGAGAAAAAGGTCGGTGCAGTCATCCTGATAACGCCGCCATCGCAAGATGACTCCGTAGTCATTTCAGCGGCCACTCATGTTGCGGCAAAACCATTCCCGATTGTCTTTCTCAGACGTACTGCACTTGAAAAACTAGGTCTCTCTCTTGAAGCCCCGGCGATCAGTCGACTAGAAGGAAAAACTGAGCTTCTCCGCACTCGCGACACGAGCCGAAATGTGGTTGCGACCCTCAAAGGGCTGTCTGACACCTTAATTGTTATTGGCGCGCATGTCGATCATCTCGGGTATGGCGGACATGGTTCCGGCTCACTTCATGCCGGCCCTGAGAAAGCAATTCACTATGGCGCCGATGACAACGCCTCCGGTACGGCAGGATTGATAGAACTCGCGAGGCACTATGCATCCCTCCCACTGAAAGAGCGACGTTATTCCATGACTTTTGTCGCATTCAGCGGTGAAGAATCCGGACTGCTTGGCTCAAATCATTTTGTCAAAGACCCAGAGTTTGCGAAGAAGCCGGTTCGTTTTATGCTCAATATGGACATGATCGGTCGCCTCACAGGTCAGGATTCTGGTTTGGCAGTTTTCGGAACTGGTACCTCCCCTGTATTCAAACCGTTTTTTGAGAAGTATAAGCCGGAAGGACTAAAGCTCTCATTTCGCGAACCGGGTACCGGGCCATCCGATCACACATCATTCTATCATGCCTCAATTCCGGTCCTGCACTTCTTTACCGGCGCGCATTCCGACTACCACAAACCAAGCGACACCCCCGACAAAGTCGACTACCCCGGACTCGTGACGGTGCTGAAAGTTGTGCGGGATGTCATCGATTTCGTCGATGAGGCCTCCGAACCGATGATCTTTACCAAAACGAAGGATGACAATCAGGGACGAATGGCAAGCTCATTCAGTGTGACCATGGGGATCATGCCTGACTACGTGGCTGAAGTTCGTGGCCTACGCATTGACGGCGTCTCGGCAGGTCGTCCGGCAGATAAGGCCGGATTGGTGCGAGGGGATGTGGTCATTGGACTCGGTAAATGGCCGATTGATGATATCAACGGCTATATGAGTGCGCTCGGAAAGTTTCGTAAAGGGGACTCGACCGATGTGCGGATTGTACGAGAGAAGGATACGTTGACCCTGCCGGTTCTTTTTCGATAGAACTGCGAATCTAGTCGAAGCTGTCTTTCTCTTTTTCCCGACGGTGTGATCGTCTGACCGAGATCACACCCTTGACCTTTTTCATTTTATCGATCACTCGATTGAGATGCGAAAGATTTGCTACTTCGACAATAAAGTAACCGGCGGCGGTCCCGTCCTGTGTGTTGACTTCCGCCCCTTTGACATTCGTGTTTGAATCCGTGATCGCCGCAGTCAGATCGGAGAGCATCCCTTTCCGGTCTTCAACAATCACCTCAAGCTGCACGACTACCGACTGATCACGCCCCACATCCCAGGAGACAGCAATCTTCCGCTCCGGATGCTGGACACCGATCTCATTGGCAACGTTGCAATCAGCACGGTGAATAGTAACCCCACGACCGCGAGTTATGAATCCGATAATCTCCTCCCCCGGCACTGGCTGACAGCAACCGGCGAAACGAAACATCATGTTCTCCATCCCCTGCACACGAATCCCCTTCGCGCGTCGAATGCGATCGAGCACTTGCCCGACCATTGGAATGGGAGCTGAGTCATCCGCCTCAATATGAAAGAGATCGACAACGCGCTGCAGCGGGACAGAGCCGTTGCCGAGTCCGGCGAGAAGATCCTGCACTGACTTTCTGCCGAGTTTTTCAGCGGCATCCTGCATTGAAGATTCATCCGGCATACTCACCCGCACATCCCGAAGGCGACGTTCCAGAAGTTGCCTGCCGAGTGTCACCGACTGTTCAAATCCGGCCTGTTTGAGCCACCGTTTGATACGGGTACGGGCATTTGAAGTGCGGGCAATTTTCAGCCAGTCATGAGAGGGAGACCGGTTCGGATTGGTCAGAATTTCGACCGAATCTCCCGACTTGAGTTGAGTCGACAGGGGCTGAATCCGTCCATTAATTTTCGCACCGGCGGTATGCAGCCCAACCTGCGTATGAATCAGGAAGGCGAAATCCAGAGGCGTCGATCCGCGAGGCAGATGGACGAGTTTCCCTTTAGGCGTGTAGACGAAAATATCTTCACTATAGAGATCCATCCGGAGATATTCGATAAACTCCGACGGATTGGTCATGTCCTTTTGCCATTCGAGTGCATCCCGAAGCCAGATCAACTGACGGTCATCTTTGCTGAGTTGCTGACGCCCTTCCTTGTAGAGCCAATGGGCGGCGATTCCGTTTTCCGCGACATAGTGCATCTGATGTGTCCGAATCTGTATCTCAACCATTTTGTTGCGCGGTCCGATGACAGTCGTATGCAGCGACCGATATCCATTCGGCTTTGGATTAGCGATGTAATCATGAAATCTACCGGCGACCGGTTTCCACATGGCGTGAATGATTCCCATCGCATGATAGCACTCCCGCTCGGAGTTCACGATCACACGAATGGCAAAAAGATCGAATATCTCTTCAAACGGAACAAGTCGTACACGAGTCTTGCGATGTATCGAATCGAGATGTTTGGCGCGACCATAGACTGCGGCCTGAATGTTATCATGTACCAGTGCCTCTTTGATCGGCTCGACCGTCTCGGCGATGTATGATTCCCGTTCTTCGAGCTTCTCTTCAACTCTGGCAGCGAGTTCTTTGTATATTTCCGGTTCGAGATATTTCAGGCAGAGATCTTCCAGCTCAGTTTTCGTCTTGTTGATTCCAAGCCGATGCGCCAGCGGCGAGTAGACTTCGCGCGTTTCTTTTGCAATTCGTAGTTGCTTCTCTCTTGGAAGGTGGTACAGCGTTCGCATGTTATGTAAACGGTCGGCAAGTTTAATGAGAATGACGCGGACATCTTTTGCCATCGAGAGTAGCATCTTGCGGAAATATTCGATCTGCTGCTCTTCATACGAGGCAAATTTTACCGCTCCGATTTTGGTGACGCCGTCAACCAGCTCGGCGACTTCATCACCAAATTCCCTGCGAATATCATCCAGCGTGAATTTGGTGTCTTCAACAACATCATGAATAATTCCAGCTGCAACGGTGGTCGAGTCGAGATGTTGCTCGGCAAGAATGCTGGCGACTTCGAGGCAATGTTCGATGAAGGGTTCTCCGGACTGGCGAGTTTGTCCGGCATGTGCCTTATCGGAAAACTCATACGCGCGACGAAGAAGAGCCAGATCGAGATTGGCATTCATCGATTCGACGCGAAGTATGAATGCAGCGAGGTTCATACTGCTAGTTTCGACAACAATGGGGCAATTTTCACGTACACATCTTCAACCGAGACCTTTTCCAGACAGATACAATGTCCGGAACCGCAGTTGCACGGATTCGGAGGAACGATAACGACCTGATCCTCCCCTAATGGCCCCCACCTGACTGGCGACATCGAATGACGGGCCGGATAGAGCCCGACGACTCTCCCCCCCTGCGCTGCGGCCAGATGCAACGGCCCGGTTGAGTTGCTGATGGTGAGGGAGGCATGCTTCAGAACTGCGATCAGCCCCCGAAGATCGAGTGTCCCGAGCAATGACGGAAATGTCATGCCAACAGATTTCATCTGCTCTTCGATTGCCGACTTCTCCGCCGGTCCGCCTGTAATGAGTACCGCATGATGCATCTCCTGAAGTTTTCGAGCGAGCAGTAAAAAACGATCCATCGGCCAGCGATCGGCCGAGCCGCCGGAACCGGGATGAATGGCTATGAACGGAACTGTTACTCCCGCTGACTGAATCTGCTGACGTGCATACTCCGATTCTTCTGATGTCACGACGAGATCGGCAGTACGTATCAGCTCCCCATCATCAAAGAACTGAAGAAAATCGAGATTATACTCACTCTCATGTTTTCGGTTTTCCCTGCGAGAGTGATTCAATCGATGTGTAAAGAGGAGAGAGTGAAGCCGTCGACCGCTTCCGATTCGTACCGGGATGCTTGCGTCAGAGATAACCTGAGCAATATGCCGATCAGGATAGAGCACGATTGCTGCACAGTAGTTGTACGCACTCAGTCGTGAGAGCATCTCCTTACGGTACCGTGCACTCTGTCGAAGCTGGGAGGTAAGTACCCGAATCGTATTTCTGACTGATTTGTGATGATCCAATACCGGTGATGCGTAGACCGACGCCATGACATCAACAGGAGAATCCGGATATCTGCTTGCAAGAGAATTGATAAATGGTAATGCCAGAACAAGATCCCCCACCCGGTCGGTACGAGTAACCAGAAGCGGACTTCCTTGTGGTATCTGCAGACGCTCAATCATGTGTCGTTCGCTTACTTTCAGATTGAAGAACGCGAGCCTTGCTGTATTTGGTTAGTACCTGCATCGCCGAGAGTGAAGCCAAGACAAACCCCTGCCACCCATCCAGGAATCCCCGTTTGAGTATGTACTGTTTCACAAACTGCCACCAGGGATGGATAACCAAATGCAGGATACAAACGGTACGAGACTTCGCAGTCTGTGCGGCACCTAGTGTAGTGTACTGATTCCCTTTTTCGATATAGCTTTCAAGTGACGGGTAGCTGTAATGCAAAAGTTCGCCGTTTAATCGTCCGACTTTACCGTTCACAATTATTCCCTCATGGACGAGTCGATCGCTAAACGATGCCTCCGTCCGTTTTGCAACTCGCAAAATCCAATCCGGATACCATCCACCGTGACACATCCATCGTCCAAGAAACTCGGTTCGCCGATTGATTTCAAAACCATTTTCTTCTGTGTTATCTTTAAGTTGCATCAGTTCAGCAGCTAATTCCTCAGTTACAACTTCGTCTGCATCCAGCGAAATGACCCAGGTCATCGTTGCCAGATTAAGTACGCGCTGCTTCGTCGTACCGAAACCGTCAAAGTGTCCGTGGTAAACGCGACACCCATTCTGCTCAGCGATCTCGCAGGTACGATCAGTCGAGCCAGTGTCGTACACAATTCGCTCATCAGCAAATGCTACCGCATTCAGGCAACGGAGAATATTCTTCTCCTCATTTTTCGTAATGATCACGACAGATAGACTCACGAGACTCGATGCCTGATTCCCGAGAGAACTCGCGCCACCGCTTTGCAGACTTCTTCAGGACGTATCGAATCAATCGAACTCGGACTATTTGAAATGAGTGCATTGTCTCGTTGCAGATAGGGATGCCACATGGCAACGTTTTTCGGAGCATCATTATAGAGACCGATCACCGGAATTTGCGCAGCACGGGCAATGTGAATCATCGAAGTATCCGGCGAAACAAGGAGACTGAGTCGTCGCAGGAGCGCAGTTGCAAAGATTATCGACTCTCCAGTCGGAATGACTCGTACTTTGTCTGGATGCTGTGCACGAATCTCCTCCGCACGATCGCGATCAGCACCGACCGCAAAAAGAAGAAACTTGTCTCGACCGTGACTTTTGAGCATGTCGATGAGTTTCAGATACGATGCTGTCGGCCAAAGACGAATACTCGCTCCTGCCGAGAGATTAAAGCCGATCACCTCATGACTGTTAGTATTTGTTCCATATGCATGATTCCAGAAATGTGCCGCAGTTTCGGAAGTCTTTGCATTGATGAACGGGACTGAAAACGGGCTTTCTTGAAGTGAATCTATTCCGAATGCTTTCAGAATTTGCATGGTATTTGGTATGACATGACTCGATCCATCAATGAATTCACCCCGATAACCAAACGAACGATCATAATATTTTCGGTGAAGCCGCTTCCAGACTCCGATACGAGGCTTTCCCGGTGCGCTGATTTGTGACATCAGTAGTGCTGTCACCGAGTCATCGCAGATCATGTCAACCACCGCGTCATAGTTGTCCTCACGGATTTCACGTGACAAACGGACATTCTTGAGCAGCCCCTTGCGATAGAGATAGAGCTTGTCGATGCGAGGATCATCTTTTACCAGCGCAATGTTCTTCGGTGAAACCACTAATCCGATTTTGATGCCGGGAAAATGTATTCGGAGTGCGTCAAAGACCGGAAGGGAAATGAGCAGATCACCTAATCGCTCTGGGCGCAGGAAAAGAATGCGCTTTAAGGCATGTGTATCTATTGGTGCTTCACTTCCTTCACCAGTCTTAAGAAATGGCTCAAGCGAACGAAAGAGGAGATGCTTATACGCATGCTCGACCGGCTTGAGGAATTCAATGCGCACCGGCTACCTCAAGAAAGTATGATTCGAGACTTGAAATCATCCGATCATAGGTAAGTGTCTCAAGGTATCTCGAACGGGCTCGCGCTCCAAAATTCTTGCGCAGCAACGCATCTGAAGCAAGTGATCCGATGGCATGAGCCATCGAGAGATTCTCATCTGGAGAAACAAGTGCGAAAGCCGCACCTCCAACCACCTCGGGGATCCCCCCCACCTGTGTGGCAATGATCGGCAGCCCTGCACGCATCCCCTCAAGGATCGCAATCCCATAGGGTTCCACCCGTGAGGGGTGAATCATGAAATCGCAGGCAGACAGGATTTCAGGAACATGGTCTCTCATCCCTGCAAGTATAACTCGCGAAGAGAGATTGAATCGAATGATTTCTTGCTCGAGTTCCGATCGTTTTGGGCCGTCTCCTAACCAAAGAAGTAAGAGTCCGGGATGCGTGCCTGCAATCTGAACAAATGCTCGAAGCAGAATATCATGCCCCTTTTGCTCGACTAACCTACCAGAGGTCACCGCGACGACGGCGTCATCCGGTATTCCAAACTGGCGACGAAGCTGCAATCTGCTTACAGTTGTATCCATAGTCGAAATATCGGGCAGCCCAATCGGTGTGATCTGAAAATTGGCTTTGTTCAGATACTGATGTACACCTATCTCTGAAGCCAATGCAAGCGACGGCACGAGAATGTGTTCTGTAAGCCGCGGAGTCAGCCATTGATGCATCACACCCCGCCCCGCAAGATTACTCCCCAGCGACCAGATGACCGGAACCTTGCCTGCGAGCTTTGCGGCGATTCCCGCAAGGCGCAGATCTTTCGTGAAATTAGTCACGACCAGCTCGATCTGATTCTGAACAATGATCTTCCTGATACGAGCTATTGCAAACGGAGAGAAATCGGCTCGCATGTGTACGGGAAAACGTGTGATCTCCTGATGTTCCCTTCCTATCGTCTCAAGAAAAACCGAGTTCGGCTGTCCGCAAACAAAACAGCGATGCCCCTTATTCGTGAGTCCGCTTGCCACCAGTCGAATCCATTCTTCCATCCCTCCCCAGATGGTGGGAGAGATTGAATTCACAAACAGGATCTTCATTCGGCCGTTCGAAACTGGAGTTGATAGAGCCGTGAGTAGAGACCGTTGAGAGCCAAAAGCTCCGTGTGTGTGCCGGATTCTTTGAGATGCCCCTCATCAAGGACAAGAATCCGTGTCGCGCTGGTCACAGTCGAGAGACGATGCGCGATCACCAGCACGGTGCGGTCTTTGAGCAGTCGATTGATCGCTTCCTGCACTTGTAATTCAGATTCGGAATCCAGAGCCGATGTTGCTTCATCAAATATAAGAATCGGCGGATTCTTCAGCAGGGCACGAGCAATGGCCAGACGTTGACGTTGTCCGCCGGAAAGACGTACGCCTCGGCTCCCAACGACGCTTTGATACCCTTCCGGAAATTGAGAGATAAAATCATGTGCGTTCGCTGCTTTGGCCGCCTCTTCAGTCCCCTTCTGCGTCGCTCCTTCAAGCCCATAGGCGATGTTTTGTGCGATGGTATCGTGAAAGAGAAAAGTCTCCTGCGTCACAATCCCCATCAAACGCCGCAGCGAACGAATATCCAGATCACGAATGTCGCTTCCATCCAGTGTGATGCGCCCTTCTATCGGGTCGTAAAATCTCGGAAGGAGATCGACGAGTGTCGATTTCCCCGAACCGGAAGGGCCGACAATTGCAATGACCTCTCCACGCTTGACTTCGAATGAAATGTCGTGAAGGACGGGTTGATCCTGACGGTATGCGAAGCTCACGCCCTGATACGAAATCGCTCCGGCAAATTCAGTTCTTTGAATGGCATCGGGGCGTGATGTCACCGTTTCTGGAGTATCAAGAATATCGTAGATCCGCTCAGCGGCGGCTTCCCCTTCTTGTAGTCGGACATGAATCTGCGTCAACGACTTGAACGGCTTGATGATCGAAAAGAGCGCGAAGATATAGGTGACAAAATCCCCGGCGGAGAGATGTCCTGTTCCCGAGATAATTTCACGACCGGCAACCAGTAGTATGACCACTCCGACTCCAGTAGCGAGGATGTCGCTGATCGGCGAGGCAAGATGGCGAATACGGGTCATTCGAACGAGGGCGCGGAAGTAGCCATCGGTTGTCTGATGAAACTTGTCGATCTCTCGGTCTTCGGTTGTAAACGCCTTTACGAGACGCATGTTACTGATATTCTCTTCCAGCACCGTATTGACTTCGGCCATTCGCTCCTGCGAACGGGCGGCATACTTCCGAATTTTCTTCCCGATGAACCAGATAAACAGAAGAGAAATGGGCAATACAATCGCCGCGAGTAATGTCAGTTCCCAACTGAGGAGAACAAGAAAGGAGACATACAATAGTACGAGAAGCCCATCAGTAATCAATCGATTGAAAACCAGATCGATCGCGTCATTGAGCATGACCACGTCATTTGTCACTCTAGAAAGAAGGTGTCCGGTTCGCTGCTTATGAAAGAAGACCATCGAAAGTCGCTGATACTTTTCAAAAAGACGGTTCCGCAGTGACTTCATGACCGCTTGCTGGATGTAACACATCCAGAATCCCTGCAGATAGCTAAGGATGTTCATGACGGTCACAACTGAAATCAGCGCGATGCAAAGCCGCACTAATGTCTCTTCGCGTGTAGCACCGGTCAATAGATCATCACTGAATTGCTGCGCCGCCTCTTTTGCCGCAACAATCGAACGACCGATCGACCCAACCCAACTATTGCTTTGCTCGACGACCGGAGGAATAGTCGTAGGGGCAGTCGGTACCGGAGAACCGGCCTGAAAGAGGGTGATCATCATCGGACCGATGAGCCAGACGAATAACCCGGAGGTCAACGCGTAAAATGCCGCTGACAGACTCGCAAGTGTGAGTCTCCCCCAATGTTCATGCAGGGCTTCCGCTGCCCGCTTGAGAGACCTCATGAGCTCACCTGAATGGTGTGAATCTCATGCTCTTGGATATCTGACATCTTACTCATCAAGTGAAAGACTCAGTTCATCTGCCGGTATGGAACCCCAGCTAGTGGTATCAGGAATCAGAAATCGACTCGTTGGTACCGTCGCGCGATCACGATGTTCACGCAGACTCAGACGAATGTAGCCATCTACCTGAGACGCAGTGATCTCTTCAAAATGCCAACGACCGTTGACTTCCTTCGCTTTCACCATGACAGTTAAGCTGCACAATGGATGTTGCCAGAGCAATTGTTGACGATGTTCTGAACGATTGACAATCGTCCATCTGTGTAACGAATCAAGCTCGGTAGTTGTCAATGACGGCCTAAGAAGGAGTGGCCAGAGCCGCCAAATCGAATTGCAATGAGCTTCCAATGAATCTCCTGAATTGATAAGTGAACTCATCTGCTTCTCTCTTGGTAAGAAAACAGAAAGACGATCCCGTTCAGCGAAGACAATCGCCCCCAAAGTTCCAAGATATCCTTTCACACGCAACACCGCGGTGTCTGGTATTGCATACAACTCTGCCTTTCCTGACCGTATTTTACTTCCATCAACGATTCTCAGATCATAGAGAAATGCCTGCGCGATGGTGGTCTTCTCAGAAGGAATCGACTCCCGAAATCCTACATTACGCTTCACACTAGCACAACCTATGACCAGAATGCACAAGAGACTCAGTAAACAGATTTTCAAAGAGAATGAGACTTGATTCAATGAATAACTGCTTCCCAACGCAATGTTACCGGATACCTGCAACGAGAAACATCGCCGCTGATACTATCGGCCCGATGATCACACCAGCGATTCCAGTGAAAATCAGCATCAAAAGTACGAAAGGAGCGATGGAGTCAAACTGAGAGAATCGAAATGCCGCATTGAGCGGGAGTAGACTCTTAACAATGTGAGACCCATCCAGTGGAAAAAGTGGAAGCAGATTAAAAAAACAAAGGCCGCAGTTGATCATGACCGCATAGCGCAGAAAAAGAAAGATCGCCTCTGCAAGCGATGCATCAGTTGGGGATGGAATCAATCCAGTGACATACATACGATAGATTGAACCGAAAATGATCGCCAACGCCAGATTCGAAAGGGGTCCGGCAAAGGTGATCCAGAAATTTGCAACACGTGGATTCTTCGTCCGTGTCAGATCGACCGGAACAGGTTTCGCCCAACCGAACCTGAATCCTGAGAGAATAAGCGCAATCGTCCCAAATAAATCCATGTGATCAATGGGATTGAGTGAGACGCGACCGAGATCACGAGCAGTCGGATCACCAAATTTCAACGCCGTCCATGCATGGAAAAACTCGTGAACGGTAAATGCCATAAACATAGCTGGCGCCGCAATGACGAGGTGTTGAAACCACTCTGGAGAGAATATCTGATTCATGACTTGGAAATTTCACTCACTTCTGGTTTTTCAAAAATAACAGAAACCGCGATCGAACGTGCTCTCCTTGAACCTGAAACCGATTTGGAATCTGTATCATGGAATCGCCAGAGTTTCTCTGTCCCCTTGGTAATTCCAATTCTCGGACTTACTTCGACTCTCGGTTCTTTCTCTCTCTCTATGAAATGCCAATCGTGCGAGCAGAGAGAGAGTCCGGTCTGAGACCGATCAAGTGATAATGCTTTGGCAAGTTTTCCCGGTCCGGATAAGAGCAGCGGATTATCCGAATCGAATCCCTCAATTTGTTCTGCTGCGCGAATGAGTACCGCCGCCGGAAATCCGGCTCGCTCCGTGACAATGTTCAGACAGTGATACATTCCGTAGATCAAATAGACGTAGGCATATCCCGGTTCTCCGTACATGATCGCCGTTCTTGCGGTATTCCCTGCCGCAGCATGACAAGCGGGATCATCTTCGCCGATATATGCTTCTACTTCAACAATTCTCATTCTCTTTGGCATACTCGAAGAACGATAAACCATTGTCGCACCGATTAACTCCTCTGCTACCTGAAGTGTCGGCGATGAAAAGAAGGATCGGGTCAGCCTCACTTACGGCTTACCCGCTTGAAGGAGTAGCCACTCGTTTTCGCCCCCCAGACCTGTTTACCGGAAGCATCATACCCACGATCCCATGAGACCATTCCCGACGGCGAGAGACTGACTTCCGAAGTCGCATAACTCGCTCCCCGAAGCTCACTACTACAACCGGTTCCAGTAGTCTGTCCCGTAAAGAGAGTGTCGTTTACTTTTCGCAAACTCACGCCACAGCCGGTCCGAAGTGTCAATTGGTCAGGAGCAAGTTGAGCGAAACGAGAAGAATCTTTGAAGCCCCCTGCGAATTTTTCAGGTTCGGGAAGGGTATAGACATCGCTGAGGAATTGCCCCTCCCGCTGTTCAGTGAGACGATAGACCCGTTGACGGTAGGGTTTGCTCAGACTGCTGGCACTAGCTTGTTCAACATAGAGCCAAATGGCATCTTTCCGTTCGTTCCAGATAGGAACAATCTCCAGACGAATATCAAAAAATTGTGTGTCCGCCTTTGCCTGATCTTCACTCGAAAATGAACCAACGAGATACTCCGCAAGAAGTGTCAGTCCCTGACTTTTGTTTGTTGCGGCATCTTTGTCGACCGCTTTCGCAGGACCAACCGCAAACAAGACACCCGCACAATACAAAAGGGCAACTCGATACCTAAGCAACTGCATCACCTCGCGTGCGATAGAAATCCGATATTCTCTAGTCTTCATCATTCGTAAACTAACCCCTTTCACACCGACAGCAACTAATTGTTCGAAGCGGATTAATGCTGAATGACCGTTTGCCCCTAGCCAAAATGACGACGAAGCACGAACGGATTTGTTCGACGTTCCCGGCCGACAGTCGTCGTGGGGCCGTGCCCCGGAAGGACCAGTGTGTCATCCGGAAGTGAGAGCAATTCCCTGTCTATCGAACTCATCAGCGTTTCAAAATCTCCCCCGGGCAGATCGGTTCGTCCGATCGATCCCGCAAAAAGAACATCTCCTGAGATTGCAAGGGAACCGCACGGAATCAGATAGCTCACACTCGCAATCGAATGACCGGGGGTGGAGACGACCATCAGATTGATTCCGGCAAAAGTGAGAATCTCCCCTGCCTCCACTGCGCGATCAGCAGCTGGCGCAATGATAGGCGATGCGAGAAATTCAGAGAGATTGAGTTGCGGGTTAGAGAGCATCTGCTCTTCCCCCTTCCCGATCAGAAGAGGGATATCAAAGCTGCGCTTAAGCTCGCCGACCGCACCAATATGATCGCAATGACTGTGAGTCAAGAGGATCACTTCAGGGCGAGTCCGATGTCCACGCATCACATTCATGATACGATCTGCCTCATCCCCCGGATCGACAATGATACAACCCGGCCCACCATCGAGCCAGATCAGGTAACAATTCTCCTGATATGGACCAACAGTGATCATCTCCCAGCGAATTTTCTTTTCAAACGACTCAGACATGTAACAATAGTACGATGCACAGGATTCACGGTCAATTGACCCTTTGGGAAACGCTTGACTCTGAGCAGGTTGCGGCGATCATTTGAAGAGAAATCTGAGCCGTTTCAATCTTGATTCGACGGAAGAAGGAACTATATTCCGCCTTCCTGTGCGAAAGCACGGTGTTTTTCTATTTCTGACAAAAGAATTGGAGTGTATCTCAGCATATGGCTGTTACTGCCGAACTAAAATATCGACTTCCGGAGCTGCGCGAGCGGCTGTCGAAGCTGGCGAGGTTTCTTTGACCTCGATACCCGTCGGGAACGCATCACTACCCTCGAAAAACTGACCACCGCGGACGGCTTCTGGGACGACAATCGAAAGGCACAGGAAATCCTCAAGGAAATTACTGTGCACAAGAAACAGATTGAAGTCTACGCCACGCTCGATCGTGAACTGAACGATCTCATTGAACTCAATGAGTTGGTCGACCGTGATTCCTCTGAAGCAAACGAAGTCGCAGAATCGGTCGCAAAACTTGAAGCCGCGGTCGACAAGATTGAATTTCAGGCGCAGCTTTCGGGCCCGGACGACCATCGGGATGCACTGCTCAGCATTCATGCTGGTGCGGGCGGGACAGAATCACAGGACTGGGCAGAGATGCTCTTTCGGATGTACAATCGCTGGGCTGAACTTCGCGGCTTTTCGATCGAACTGATTGATTTTCAGCCCGGTGATGAGGCCGGTGTCAAGAGCGCGACGATGGAAATCAAAGGGGAGTATGCTTTCGGTTATCTGAAATCAGAATCCGGCGTTCATCGCCTCGTGCGAATCTCTCCCTTTGATTCTAACGCTCGACGCCATACTTCCTTTGTTTCTGTTCATAGCTATCCGGTAGTCGAAGACATGCCGGACATTGAAGTCAAAGATGATGAAATCCGTATCGATACCTACCGTGCATCCGGTGCCGGTGGGCAGCATGTCAATCGGACAGAATCTGCTATTCGTATCACCCACATTCCGAGTGGCATTGTAGTCACCTGTCAGACCGAGCGAAGTCAGCACAAAAATAAAGACTCCGCCTTTCGCGTCCTTCGTTCCCGTCTCTACCAACTCAAACGTGAGATGGAGGCGAAACGATTTGAGAAACTCGACAAGGCAAAATTGAAAATTGAATGGGGCTCGCAGATTCGTTCCTATGTCTTCCATCCGTACAATATGGTCAAAGATCACCGGACTGATTTTGAGACCTCGAATACACAGGCCGTCATGGATGGTGAAATCGACGGCTTTATCAATGCCTACCTCTCCGATCCGGAACTCCGTGAGCAGGTAGTCTAAAATGATATGGAGCAATTTTCTGAACAATCGACTGATTCGGCTAACGATATGAGCAAGCATCCGATTTCGATCATCAAGGATCGCGCGAGAGAGAAAAAGCGCCGCATCGTTCTCCCCGAAGGAACAGAACCGCGAACGATTCAGGCAGCGAAGAAAATACTCTCCGATTCACTTTGTTCAGTTGTATTGCTCGGCGACGAAGACAAAGTAAAACAACTCGCTTCTGAGCATGGGCTGCAGCTTTCAAAGGTCGAAATCATCAATCCAGCACACTCTGTTGATCATCAGATGTTTGCGCAAGAATATTTCAACATTCGTCAGACCAAAGGCGGAACCGCGCATGAGGCCGAATCACGAATGCTCGATCCCCTTTTCTATGGTGCCATGATGGTACGCAGAGGGCTTGTAGATGCTGCTGTTGCTGGGGCGATTTCGAACACGAGTGATGTTCTCCGCGCTGCGATTCAGGTGATCGGTGTTCAGCCGGGAATAAAAACGGTCTCTAGCTCATTTCTGATGACTGTTCCGCACTTTCAAGAACAATACAATCGACCATTCTTTTTTGCTGATTGCGCGGTAGTCCCGAATCCGACTTCGGCGCAACTGGTCGATATCGCGGTTGCGACTGCGAAAAGCATGAAACTCCTTCTCGGAGAAACGCCAAAGATTGCGATGCTCTCCTTCTCGACCAAGGGTTCAGCAAAGCATACAGATATCGACAAAGTTCTGACGGCTGTTGAAATTCTTAAGCGTGAACATACGGAGTTGGATGTTGACGGCGAACTTCAATTGGACGCCGCGATTATTCCGTCCATTGCAAAACGAAAAGCCCCGGAGAGCAGCGTCGCCGGAACGGCGAATGTTCTTATTTTCCCTGACCTTGATGCCGGAAATATCGGCTACAAACTGGTTGAGCGATTCGGCAACGCGACTGCAACGGGGCCGATTATTCAGGGACTCGCCAAACCGTTTAACGATCTATCACGCGGCTGCAGTGTGGATGATATCGTCGATACTGTTGCCATTGCCCTTCTGATGAGTACTGGTTCTCCGAGATGAAGCAGGAACTAACATGAAGAGATTTATTCTCACCGGCACACCCGGCTCCGGAAAAACATCAGTTCTATGTGCACTTGAAAATGCCGGTTTCCCTGTCGTTAGTGAGGCGGCCACCGACGTAATTTTTCGCGAACGAGCAACAGGAAATCCCGAGCCATGGCGCAATCCAGAGTTCATTAATCAGATTGTTGAACTTCAACATCTTCGCCAGATTGAAAGTGATTCGTTACCGGATGGAATTCTCATTTTTGATCGTTCACCTGTCTGTACCCATGCACTGGCAAAGTATCTTCAATTCGATCTATCAGATGTATTGAGAAAAGAACTTGCTCGCATAGTTGATGATAAAGTGTACGAGAAAAGAGTCTTCTTTCTTGAAAATCTCGGATTTGTGACCCCGACAGAAGCTCGTCGAATCACATATGAACAGTCCGTGATATTTGAAATAGTCCACAGAGTATCATACGAAGAGTATGGCTTCGAATGTGTGAACATTCCTGCGGTTTCAGTCCAACAGAGAACGGAATTGATACTGGAGTCGATATGCTGACGAGGACGAAGCTGCGTACTGATACCCGCTTGAAAGTGTCGTTTCTATGTTACTAAGCCATTTGGCCGAAGAAATACATGATTCCCCCACGCTGAAACTCAATCAGCGCGCCCGTGACCTGAAAAAAGCGGGTGAAGCCGTCATTCATCTTGGGGCGGGGGAACCGTTGAATAAGACGCCCCAGTCCGCAATAGATGCCTGCACTTCCCTTTTGAAATCGGGTGAAGTGCGCTACTCCGCGACGCTCGGCACCCCCGAAATGGTCGCCGCGATTCAACGCTATACCAAAGCTGCCTACGGTCGTGATGTCGCCAATAATCAGATCATTGTCTGCAATGGTGCGAAGCATGCCCTCTACACGTTGATCATGACCATCACCAACCCTGGCGAGGAAGTGATTATCACTGCGCCGTACTGGGTCAGTTATCCGGAATTAGTTCGCATGGCCTATGGCACTCCAGTCATTGTTCCCTGTCGAGATGCCAATTTCTATCCTCGCATGGAAGATATCGCCGCAGCAGTCACTCGCGATACGCGCGCTATCATTGTGAATAGCCCAAACAATCCATCCGGCGCAGTATATCCTGCTTCGTTGATTCGTGAGCTGGTCGATTTTTCGGCGAAGCATGATCTCTACTTGATTATGGATGACATATATCACCAGTTGGTATTCGATAATGTCACGCCACCGTCGGCGTTTTCATTTTCTCATGACGATCCTGCAAAAAGTAAGCTGGTCATCATTAATGGGGTCTCGAAACTCTATGGCATGACAGGATTTCGCATCGGCTGGGCAGTCGCAAATCCACGGGTGATTGCCGGGATGGCGACCATCGCCGCGCAGACCGTCTCCTGTACTTCCATCGTCACACAGGCGGCCGCGGTCGGTGCGCTAAATGGGGATCAGAACGATGCGCAGCAACTTCGCTTGACCCTTGAGAAAAATCGCACTACGCTGGTCCGTGAACTTCGGACTCTTTCTCGTGTCCGGGTCGTCTCACCGCAGGGCACCTTTTATTGTCTGCCCGATTTCAGCGCGTACGAACCGGATTCGATGCGATTGTCTGAATTTCTTCTCGATAAAGCACTGGTGGTCACGGTTCCCGGAAAAGAATTCGGGATGGATGGACACTTAAGAATTAGTTTTTGTGGCTCCGAATCGGAAATTATCGAAGGAGTCGCGCGTATACGATGGGCTCTTGAGGGAGCTCCCGGTGAAGAATTGAAGATCGGCGATCGCCGAGTAAGGAGAGACTGGTAATGGCACAGCGTCCGTTTGGACAACAATCACCGATTCAATCCAGCGCGGCAACAAATCGCGCCACTCTCGGACTTGAATCAATCGGACTGTATAACACGGGAAATGTCTATTGGAATCTGACCCCACCTTGCCTCTATGAAGAAGCGGCATTTCGCGGTGAGGGACATATCACCCATCTCGGTCCACTCACTGTCGACACCGGTCAACATACTGCTCGCGCTGCGCAGGATAAATTTATCGTCCAGGAGTCGACGACTGAAAAACATGTCTGGTGGGGGGCATATAACAAACCTTTCCCGCCTGATAATTTTGACAAGATATTCAATCGTCTCCGTGCCTTTGTGCAAACTCGTGACCTGTTTGTGCAGGATCTCTATGGTGGCGCTGACCCGGCCTATCGTCTTCCTGTTCGAGTGATCACTGAGTATGCCTGGCATTCTCTCTTTGCCCGTAACATGCTGATAGCGCCGACCTCGCCGGAAGAGACGAAAAACTTCCAGCCACAGTTCACGGTCATGAGCATTCCGTCATTTCAGGCGGAACCGGAAACAGACGGAACCAGAACATCGACTTTCATTCTTCTCAATTTCGCCAAGCGCCTCTGCATCATTGGCGGAACGGGCTACGGAGGCGAGATCAAGAAATCTGTCTTCACCCTCTTGAACTATATCCTGCCGCTTAAAAATGTTTTCACCATGCACTGCTCGGCAAATGTCGGCAAAGATGGGGACGTGGCAATCTTCTTCGGTCTATCAGGAACCGGCAAGACAACACTCTCAGCTGATCCGAATCGCTCACTCATTGGCGACGATGAACATGGCTGGTCTGATCGTGGTGTCTTCAATTTTGAAGGTGGCTGTTACGCGAAAGTCATTCGCCTTTCCCCAACTGCTGAACCACAGATTTATTCCTGCACTCGCAGGTTTGGGACCGTCCTTGAAAATGTGGTCTACGATCCGGTGACTCGCATGCTTGATCTCGACAGTGATGCCCGCACCGAAAATACTCGCGCGGCCTATCCGCTCGATTTCATTGAGAATTCTGTTCCGGAGAAAATGGGCGGGCATCCGCGCAATATCATCATGCTTACCTGCGATGCCTCCGGCGTGATGCCTCCGATCTCTAGACTCAGTCCAGACCAAGCGATGTACCATTTCATCTCCGGCTATACTTCGAAAGTCGGGGGAACTGAAATTGGCCTCGGCAAGCAGCCAGCTTTGACATTCAGCACCTGCTTCGGAGCCCCTTTCATGGTGCACCATCCCTCCTTCTATGCCAATATGCTGAAGGAGCGCATTCTGAAACATAAAGCGACCTGCTGGCTGGTGAACACTGGCTGGACCGGTGGACCGTTTGGAGTCGGGAAACGAATGGCTATAGGCCACACCCGTACGCTTCTGAATGCTGCACTCTCGGGGAAATTGAACAATGTCGCGTTCTATACCGACCCGGTCTTCGGATTCGAAGTGCCGATGACTTGCGAAGGAGTCCCGAATGAGGTACTCAATCCGTCGCAAACATGGAGTGATCAGGCCGCATTCAAACAGAAATATCTCTGGCTCGCCGAGCAGTTCACTGAGAACTTCAAAAAGTACTCGGACAATTGCCCGCCGGAAGTGATCAAAGCCGGACCAGTGGTTCGTGACTTTGCATCGATCGGCAAAGCGTAAGAGATTCAGAAGTTGATACGAGGGACTCGGCGACGAGTCCCTCTTTGTTTAAGCATCAGTTGATCTTGAGCAGCGATTCAAGAGGAGAAACACCCCGAGCATGCCGACCTATCAGTATCGATGCCCTTCCTGCGAATCTCTTTTCGAAGAATTCCAGAGTATGACCGAAGCTGCGCTCGAAAAATGTCCGCAGTGTGGTGCGAAGCCGGAACGTCTGATCTCCGGCGGAGCGGGTTTGCTTTTCAAGGGGAGTGGTTTCTACATCACTGATTACCGAAGCAACTCCTACAAATCCGGTGCTTCAAGCGATTCCGGTAGTTCTGGCTCGGGAAGTTCATCAGGATCGAAAGAATCATCGGGGGCAAAAGATTCTTCAGGTTCAGGTGCATCTTCCAGCCCCGCACCCTCTTCGGATAAATCTTCGATGAAACCCAGCACCTCCTCCGAGTAACCGCCCACTGATCAACTACTGATGGCAATGCAGCCCCCCGACTTCGAATCTCTCCGTTCGCAACTCTCGACCCAATCCGAACTCATTACCAATTCAGAGAGACTTGGACTTTACAGCAAAGACACCACAGAGACTATCGGCTCCTGCGTTGCCGCGTTAGAGTGCGGAAATCGAGACGATCTCCTTGCGACGTTGAAATTCTGCAATCAGCAGAGTCTTTCATTCACCGTACGAGGTGCCGGAACCGGACTTTCCGGTGGGGCGACTCCACAACGCGGAATTGTCATTTCTACCACCCGCATGAATCGGATAAGAGTTGATCCAGCGCAGCAGGTCATCAAATGCGGTCCCGGCGCGATCACGAAAGATATTCAATCCGCAGCATCCCTTCATGGACTTACGTATCCCCCAGACCCAGCATCTTACGCTGAATCGACAATTGCGGGGAATATCGCCGAAAACGCCGGTGGACTTCGCTGCAAAAGATTTGGCGTGACACGTGACTATGTGATCGGGCTTGAGGCGATTCTCCCAACCGGGGAGTTTCTGAACACCGGTACCCTCTCCGACTCACGTGGGCTCAACTGGGGGGATGTTCTGACCGGATCAGAGGGGACCCTCGGTATCATCACAAAGATCGAGTTACAGGCGATTCCAATCCCCGATCGCGGCACAACGATACTTAGCTTCTTTCCCGACGTTCATTCTGCCGGAAAAGCGGTTTCTCGAATCGTGGCAGAGGGGATCATACCGACGGTTCTCGAATTCATGGACGGCGGTGCGGTTGCAACGGTCTTCGCTGAACTAGATGAACGAGCCGACTTCCCTGCATCCTCCCCGGTACTCCTGATCGAATCTGATAGTCGCCGTGATCCGGTTCAGTCGAGCCGTATCGCTTCTCTTTGCAAGGAGTCAAGATGCACCTGGAGCCGTATGGAATCCGATCCAGCACGCTCCGAGCTGCTTTGGGTGTTGAGGCGTTCTCTCTCAAAAGCGGTCAAGAAGAAGTGGCCATTTTGGCTTTCAGAGGATGTCGCTGTACCGGTGAGTAAATTCTCCCAATTGGTAGAGATTGCATACAGTCTCAGAAAGCCGCCGGAGCTGGAAGTGGTCTGTTTTGGGCATGCCGGGGACGGCAACCTGCACGCAGTTTTCATGCTGGAGAAGGACACCCCTGCCGGAAGACTATTGGTCGATGAGCAGGTCTCGACCCTCATGAATGAAACGGTCAAACTGAGAGGAACAGTGACAGGTGAGCATGGTATTGGACTATCGAAGCGGGAGTTTCTGACACGTGAATTTGATGCCTCGACAATCCATGCCATGCGCCAGTTCAAGCAGCTACTTGATCCTGAGGACCGATGCAATCCTGAGAAGATCTTCCAGTGAGATTCCTGCTCTTTTCGAGTACAACGGTGCTCACTTCCTTGACTTCGTACGGTTGCTCCAGTAGTTTTTCCGCCCCGCTGAAAACTGTCAGCACGATGCCGACAACGAGTAAAAAAGACCTTCGAATCGCATAGCGCATAAAAGGACATGGCATGTCGACCCGCCTTCATCAAGCTTTGGAAGCCCAACTTCCCGCTCTTCGCAAAGAACGTGAAGAGATTCTCCGTACCGCCGGTGAAAAAGTAATTTCAAGTGTCACCATTGCTCAGGCAGTCGGAGGCACACGAGCGGTCAAAGCTCTCGTCTGTGATACATCCGTAGTTGAACCGGATACCGGTCTGGTCATTCGTGGTATTCCCATTCTCGACTTAGTGAACAAACTTCCAGAAGAAATCTTCTGGCTGCTACTCACGGGCACACTTCCCGATGCTGCCGAGCTCGCGGATGTTCAGAAGGCACTCAAGTCACGTCGTGAAGTGCCTTCGTATGTGTACAAGATTCTGAAAGCAATGCCGAAAAACGCCCATCCGATGACCATGCTCTCCGCCGCGATCACGGCAATGGCAAATGAATCTGAGTTCCGTCAAAAGTATGATGTCGGCATGCCGAAGTCCGACTACTGGAAACCGGCCCTTGAAGACTCTCTTACATTGCTTGCGCGTATTCACACCGTCGCTGCCGCGATCTATCGTCTTCGTTATAAAAAAGGAGATGCGATCGAGCCGTCCGGAAAGAATGACTGGGCTGCGGAATACACGCGAATGCTGGGTCTTCCTTCGAAAAAAGGGGACGCCGCTGCTCTGATGCGACTCTATATGGTACTCCACTCAGATCATGAGGGCGGAAATGTTTCTGCATACACCGCCCACACGGTCGGCTCCGCTCTCTCTGATCCCTACTTGTCAGTTGCAGCAGGATTGAATGGACTCGCAGGTCCGTTGCACGGACTCGCAAATCAGGAATGTCTTGCCTGGATTTTAGAAACAGTTGAAAAATTCAAGGGGGCACCGAGCGAAGAGCAGATTCGCGAGTATGCCTGGAAGACTCTGAAAGAGGGACAAGTCATCCCAGGCTACGGGCACGCAGTCCTGCGTATCACCGATCCCCGATTTACCGCCTTCATGGATTATGCGAAAGTGAAGATGCCGAAAGACCCGATCTTCCTGACAGTCGAGCGCGTGTTTACCACCGTGCCGAAAGTCCTTCAGGAACAGGGAAAAGCGAAAGACCCATGGCCAAATGTGGATGCGATCTCTGGCGCCCTGCTCTACCATTACGGACTGACGGAGTTCCAGTATTACACGGTGGTATTCTCAGTCTCTCGTGCAATGGGAATGCTTTCACAGTTCGTGCTCAATCGCGCACTTGGAACTCCGATCACCAGGCCGAAATCAGTCTCGACCGCCTGGCTCAAGACTCAGACCAACTAGCAAATTCATCTACTCCTGACCTGCTTCAAGAAAAGCAGGTCAGGCCAGCTATTTGGGAAATGTGAGTGTAAACCTTGCGCCTCCTAGTGGCGAACGAGCGATACTCACCTCCCCACCCATCTCACGCATATTTTTCTCAACAAGTGCAAGCCCGATTCCAGTTCCACTTTCTTTGGTAGTGAATCCGGGGGAGAATAGAAGTTCGCGGTGTGTATCAGAGACTCCCGCTCCATTGTCATCGATATGAATCCCCCATCCTTTGTCTGATCCCACAATTTCGATATGTACGATGCCACCCGCAGTCTGTACTGCTTCGAGAGCATTGCAAATTAGATTATCAAGGACATCTCGAAGACGTCCGCTGTCCACACTGACAGACAATTCTCTGACTCCCTGAATCTCAATTCGTTTCTGTTCATGCAATGCTCGGGGCAACCAGGCCGACACACGTTCTTCGACAAGCTGGCGTACGTTGGTTGATTGAAATTGAAGAGGTTGTTCCTTTGTCAACGAAAGGAACCGCGCAATACTCAGATTAATCCTTCCGACTTCTGAGCGAAGCAATGAAATGATTTCAGCGTGCGCATCCGCTGGCGCTCCGATCAACTGCTGGAGTCCGAGAGAGATTGTATGCAGCGGATTTCGAATATCGTGAGCAACTCCGGCAGCAAGCTCCCCTAACTCAGCAACACGTTCTTGCCTGCGCAGTCTCGTTTCTGCCTCCTGCATTGCCGTCTGGTCATGTACAAAGATCAGAGTACCGGTCTGATCAGAAGAGATACTAATAGGCACTCGAGTGGCCTGCAACCATCGCCTCCGGCCATCTTTTCCTGTCGTCGCAGTCCGAACTGACGAAGCTGATTCGCCGAGAAGTTTTACAAAATCCGCTCCGAGAGAATTGACATTCTCCTCCTCGGATATTTTCTGATCCAGCCGAAGCTGCATCCATTCATTCGAAAGACGTATGTTCCCTTTCTGATCAACGACCATGACACCGAGCTCTAGTGAATTGAGGACGTTGCTGAAAAGCCCTCGAAGGGTCTGAAACGCCTCCTCCTGCTCTTTCCTTCTCCCGCGCAGGGCGATCACCGCACTCCCCACCAATACAACGAGAACGGCAAGGAGAGTTGTGAGTAGTACCTGCCGATCTGAGCGTGCGACTGCATTGTCAAACGCCGAGAGTGGGAGAGCGAGGCGAAGTACCCCGCGGGGATGCGTTGTCGAAGAAAACGGTCGATAGATTTCCAGTCGTCTTGCGCTCTCACGCTCAATCTGAAGATTGAGAATGAGATCCCCGCGGCTGACACTATCGAGCATCTGTGTAATGAGAGAATCAGGAGGAAGATACTGGCGAGATGTGATAATGCTTTTTTCACTCGTCTCCCAGCTCACGAATGAAAGTGTCGAATCGAGTTCAAGCTGCCGTACCCAGTCGAGCATCTCGCTCTGTCCGCTCTGCTCGACTTCGGGGGAACCGAGGATGAGGATATATCGTGAGTCGTTGCTTCTCTCCAGATAGAAGGAATTGACACCAAATGAGTCAGTGACCTGAACGCTGAGAAAATTCGTGTCCGGTCGACGAAAGAGATCGAGTGCGGTTGAGATGATGATCTCCGGCAGGACCAATCCTTCACGCTGAATATATGTCGTCTTGATACTGTCCTGATCGATCATTGCTATAAGAGCAACATTCTGCTGATTAGCGACAAGTGATGCTACACTCCCACCACCCGTTCGTGGTAGCTGATCCCACAGGAGTGCGGTCGTCCGTCTTGTTTCCTGTGCATCTTGTCGGTCACGCTGCTCTGCGGCCGCGACTTCTGATTTGAGAATCTGAGCGATCGCTTCAATGAGGACCTTCCCCTGGTTGACCGTCAGTTGCATCAGCTCGCGCCTGCTCTGACCGGAGACCAGCACGGCCGCCAATACCAATACAACAATCAGCCCGGAGGTCACCAGCCAGAGTCGATGAGTACGACCAGTCAGGAACTGCATGCGGTGACTATAAAGAAGTCAGGGGAATTGGGCTATCTTGAGTTTAGGTTTGACTGACTTTGGGGAGAGTAACAGTGACCACTCCTGAGTCATCCTCAGATACAGAAAGTCCCCCCTGATAGCGTGAGAGAAGTAGCTCACAAAGAGGTAAATTGAAGACCGGATGCATATCTACTCCGAGATTAGAGTCAGAACACTCAGAAATCATTGAATACTCGATCGATTCCCCATTGTCCTGCCAGTGAAAGCTGACCTCTGTATCCGAGGAGGTAAACTGGGTAAGGACTTTCTTTTCTCTCTTCGAATGTTCGAGGTGATTGAGTGATCGTGCTACAAGATTGAAGATCACCTGCTTCACGACCCAGGCAGGACACTCAATACTGAGCGGTTCAGACTGCTCCAGAATCCACTGAATCTTGTCAAAGCTGTTGAGCATTGTTATCTCGTCATGCACCGCATGAAAGACCGTGGTGAGTTCGCAGCTGGTTCTGGTCAGCGCGCCCGAGGGATTTCGTTCAAGCAGGCGGCACAGTCCTGCAAGTCGATGGGAGGCCTTGACGATAGTCTGTCCACGACGTTCAAGCTTCTCCAGCTCCGGCACTTTTTTCGCTAGCGCAAGTAACTCTCCGCTCCCTTGCAATACGGCCAATTCATTGTTGGCCTCGTGTAACAATTCCGGCAACAGTCTTGAAAGTAACAAAGCGTAATTTTGCTCGATGAGCTGGTCGAGGGTAGAGGAATCTCTGGAAGCTGCATCAGTGGCGGCTCTGAGTTGTCGTTCTTCATTGCTGCCATCAATATCCTGCACATGTTTTGAAAGGAAGGGTGCCACAGGGAGCTAGTATCGGCACCATCGCAATTTTCAATAAGCCAGACAAAAAAAAGAGGATAGCGCGCTATCCTCTTTCATTCATCATCCTACGTCAAGTTACTGCCGTGAGAACTTTACCTTGATAGTCGGAAAACCCGGTCCGAATGGGTTCCCACCAGTCGTGCTGGTACCGTTGGTCAATGTAACAGAGTACGCTTGTTGGGCAATCGTTGCCGGCCCAAGTGGCAAGAAACCGAAGTGAGCGATCAAAGGGAAATTTGTCGTTGAATTTAGATGATTGGTCGGTTCGAGACTAACCAGGACCGATCCGATTGTTGCCCCCGGTACTGGAGCGAAGTTGATAGGTGCCGTGAGTCCCGGATACGCTGCTGAAAAAGCAGTGTTATTCAGGAAATCCTCTCCCGGCACACCCGGAATCTTGTAAGTGCTATCAGTACAGGTCGGGCAGGTGTACCCTCGGAAGAGCTTGAAGGTGAACGGATTCCCATCTTCATCGTCTCCTGCGATATTGCCAAAGACAGCGAAGGGAAGAAGTCTGCCATTGGTTGGAAACAACCACGGAGTGCCGCCCAGAGAAGTCGGCCATGCTGGTTCGGAGAGCCGCCCAAGTGACGACGAAGAGAGGACAGCATCTGATGAAAGAATCCATCCCTTCCATTTCAGTCCGAAACGGGAAAGATTTGGGAGATTGAATGCATCCTGAGTGAACGACTCAATGAAACGTTGATAGTCAGTGACCGGAAGAGCGCGAACTTCATAGCTCGGCAGCAGATCCCGTCGATTGTACGGATAGGTACTGTCACTTCTGTAGACTTCATCAAATTTCACACCAATATGACGAAACCGAGAGACACCACTGATCAGTGAATCAGGTCCAAAATCGTAAAACGTCGTTTCGGCACGAACGTTAGCAGTGTCATATCGGTAGAGTGCTTTCAGTTCTGCAAGATTGACGGTATCTCCTGCCACGATTCTCGGATCCATTGTCACATTGGTATATGTCACACTGGTCATCGAGAGGGTGTCAGGAATAGTGTCGGTCTCCGCTACATAATTTGAAAGCCAGATACCGCTCCCGTCATTGAGATTCCGATTGTTATCGGAAACAGCTTCCATGTTGTAGCGAATGATCGAACTGATCAGATCATCAGAACCGGGAACTCTGAGAGTAAAAGTCTGATCCGCAATCTGTGCTAAAGGAGAGGTCATGAGAACATTCGCCGGGCGTGCCGGATCCGGATCAGCTCTGAGTTCAGCTGATATGAATATGGAGGAATAGTCAAAAATGTCTACTCCAAGTGGCTGATCAAATGAAATCTGTTCCCCTGCCTCATTGGCGAGATAGGGACCATTGTTTGAAGGTAGGTAGTTGAATCTAAGGAGCGGCTTGACGACATCTGTCGGGGCGGCGGTATCGACCGCCGGTCTGGTACTCACCCAAAGCTCGTATATCATGCCATCAGGCGCGGACGGAAGTTTGGATATTTCAAACGAAAACAGCGTACTGCTTGATTTCAGAATGATATCGTCTTTTTCAGAGCAGCCCCAAAACAGCCCCAAAACCATTGCACAGCTCAAACCACCCAGGACGCGAATTGCGCGCATGTTGCTTCCTTTACTTCCTCTAAAAACCCAATGTCGGGCAATAACCTACCACTTAGCGACCGGATTGTAGCACCTCCTACGGCATGGTGTCAAGCAAGTCGCGAGGACTGCGCCTAAGGGTTTTTTCCTCCCTTCCGATACTCAGAGCACACGGAGTGTTTGTACCCAGCAACAGGATGGGATGAGATGGCATCATTATCGAATTCTGGCAATGATAAATCGAAGATCGGCTCGACAGGCAATGCTGAAGACGGGCTTGAGTTTGAAGTCTCGGAGGCAACCGATGACCAGCGTGATCTTGCTGGCGGTTACCGCCCGTCATCAGACTCAGAAAGTAAGGCTGACCGGGAGCCAACGACCCCGCCTATCCGAAAGGTCGTAGCGGTACTCGAAGAGGACGAACCGATAGTCGAGAATGTGGTAGGATCAGCAGGAGCAATGGAAGAACCAGTCCTGTCGAAAACGGCTTCTTCGAAAGCCGGAATCGGCGATACTACTGCTCCCCTAAAGACAACGAGCTCAACCTCACAGTCGGCGGTAACTGGAGACAAAAATACTCACAAACTCAGCCCTGCCGAAGTCAAGGCAGTCGAAGAGAATCTCTCAAAGTCCAGAAAATATCTGGATGAACATGAACAGCGGGAAATAATGAAGCGGATCAACAGCCCCGCTGATCTTCCGTCGTCTCATTCGACGACCACTCAGGCAACTACCCTGAAACATACTCATAGTGTCGTCCCTTTCGATGACGAAGCCCGCCCCAAAATGACCGACCGGGCTCGTGGCGTTGCTTACTTTTTCAAGAATGTCATCCAGCTCAACAGCCAGCAGGAACTCCATGAACAGGATGTATTGAGCATCGGAGATCGTCAGTACACCTTGAGAAAACGGCGTTTCAGCCGTCAGACGATGGCGATCGCTTTTGGCTCAGTATTCGGGGTAGCTCTGCTCGTCGCCGGGATCACCTTCATGGCTCGTTCCGGTTCGGGTAAGGGCTGGGTGACCGGTATGGTCCTAAATGAATATGATCAGCCGTTTATTCAAGGGGCGAGTGTACGCTTCCCCGATCTAGGACTTACCATCAACAGCAACGGTGAGGGCTTTTTTAAGTCCGATGCGGTCCCGTCCGGCTCTCATAAGGTAGAATACATCGTTGCTGGTTCAGTAATCGGCGAAGATTTTGTAACCGTCGTTGGAGAACAAATCACTAATCTCGTCCTGCGTCCCCGTCCACCTCAGGAAGAAGCTCCAGTCGAAGAAATAGCCCAACCTGTTCAGGATGAATCTGCCCGCCCCACGCAGCAGACCTCCAGTGCTGGCAAGGTATCTCTAGATGCCGGAGTTTCCGGCGCGACTTTGATACTGAATGGGAAGCCCGTCGGTGCAGGAAATCTCACCTATGCCAATCTGACTCCGGGAGATTATTCCTATCAGGTGACGAAAAACGGCTATCAGACGGCTGAAGGGATAGTCGCCGTACAGGCAGGCCAGACCACCCGCATCCGAGTAAAACTCGAGCCGGAGGTCAAGATTGTCACTCAGTCGATTCCAACACCGGTCCGGACCTCCTACGACGAAGGGATCGCAGCACTGACCGCTGGTGAGTTTGCGACCGCTCGTACGAGCTTCTCACAGGCAATTGCAGACGGTATCGCCGTTCCCTCCGCCTATATGGGTCGGGCTCAAGGGTACGCTGCTGAGGGGGCGGTAAACGAGGCGATTTCAGACTACATGCTTGCGGCGAGTGCCTTTGGCGAAAATAACCAGCTGCGAGATGCAGTCGGTGCCTACAACGAAGCACTCGAACTGGATGGCCGGAATGTCCCTGCGCTTTTGGGTCGCGGGGCGATCTTCATGTTATCCGGAGAGGCGAGAGCCGCTGCCGCTGATTATGAGGCGGTGACACTAGTCGACAAGCAGAATGCTACTGGACATATTGGACTCGGGGATGCTCGTCTTGCTATGGGAGATCATGCCCGAGCACAAAAGCACTTCAAGGATGCCCGTTCGCTGAGCAAGAACGACCCGTACATCTATGAACGCCTGATGGTCGCCTACATGGGGACCAACGATTTCAAGGAAATCCGCAAGACCTGGGACGCATACAACAAAGTCGCAACCCCGGATCGGGCGCAGGATTTCCTTCGTGACCCGGCCAACAGCATGATCGAGCGAATTGTCTCTACCGGGGGCTGATCAGGTCGTTTCGAGATTTTCGTAGCAGACACATCCAGATTTCGTGTATAATCTCCACGATGATTCACCGCTCGGTATCCGGGCGGTTCTTTTACGTCAGCAACCGAATCGGTTCATCGTGTGAAAGGGCACTGAAATGCTTCGTCGTCTCCTCGCCTCATTGCTTCTCTCCTTCTGCCTACTGATTGTCGGTAATTCGGCACCCATCGAGGCCGCCAACAACTTTCCTGCTGATTCCACACTCTTAGGTACGGCCGCCCTTCTCCCTGAACCAAATGCCTATATGCAGATTCAGGCCGCCTCTTTTGAGGGAGTGACCTGGGATGGGAAAACCGTGTTCTTCCAGTCCAGCATGTCGGGCGCGCCGCAGGTCTTTCGACTGACTGAAGAGGGATGGCCCTATCAACTCACCACCTTTGCGGACGGGATCGATTTCTTCTCCCTCTCGTACGGCGGGAATTTGAGTGTGATTGGCGCATCGGTTGGCGGATCGGAGTATTCTCAGCTCTTTTTGATGAATGCCCAGACCGGTCAGATCACACAGCTTACCAATAATCCGGGAGCGCGATACAGTGCTCCAACATGGGCGAAGGATGACCGCTCGATCTATTACACCTCCAGTGAAGAGAACAAGAAGGACTTCTTTGTCTACCACATGGATCTAAAGTCCGGCTCGGCGACCAAGGTGTTTGGCGATACCAACGGCGTTCGTGGGAATTTGTCGATCATGCAACTTACCGCCGATGGTCGTCAGATGATCGTCACTCGCTACCCTACAAACGTGTCGAATGAACTCTATCTCGTGAATGTCGCCGACGGCAAAGGAAAGAAACTGACCGACGAACGTACCGACGTACATTATCGTTCTGCGTTTCTTTTGCCCGATAACAAAACCATCTGGGTAACCTGTAACGGAAATGACGAAGGGATAAGCCGCCTTGCGACAATGACTGTCGGCGTTCCGACAGTGAAGTACACGACTGACAACTGGGTCGATCCGAAGTGGGAGATTGAAGGAGTCTCTGCATCGAGAGACTTCAAATATCAGGTCGTCGCATTCAATGAGAATGGCTATATTCGAATGAAAATTCGTGAAATGGAAAGCAAACAGGAGCTGAAGTCACCACCGATCGATGGCATGATCGGTGGTTTCGAAATGGATCAGAACGGACGAGTCTTTTTCAGCTATCAAGACCCCGTGCAAACAAGCGATGTGTGGAGCTGGGATGCAAAGAAGGGGGAGCTGAAGCAGCTCACCTACTCCTCTTACTCCGGAGTCGACAAATCAAAGTTTCGTCAGCCCACACTCGTGACTTTCAAATCATTTGATGAGCTTGAGATTCCTTCATTCCTCTATCTTCCTGCTTCTTATACAAAGGGAACGCCGATCCCGTTTATTGTCTACGCGCATGGTGGTCCGGAAAGCCAGTACCAACCAACATTTTCGCGCACGATGCAATACTACATGCAAAATGGGTTCGGCATCATGGCGGTGAATCCACGCGGCTCTGATGGATACGGACGGAAGTTCCTTGCACTCGATAACTATAAACTTCGCAAGAATTCTCTGAAAGACTACAAAGCAGCGACCGACTGGCTGATCGCGAACGGCTATACCGCCCCCGGGCAGATAGCTATCACTGGCGGCTCGTACGGCGGGTATGTCGCACTGGGAATGATCACTGAGTATCCTGATCTGTATGCCGCAGCAAGCGCCGAGGTCGCGATTGCAAACTTCGAGACCTTTCTCGAAAATACCGCTTCTTATCGTCGTGCTTTACGGGAGTCTGAATATGGACCGCTGACCGACCGGGAATTTCTGAAGGAAATTTCCCCTGTTCACAAAGTCGATAAGATCAAGACACCGTTGCTACTCATTCACGGCGCAAATGATCCACGTGTTCCGGTCGGCGAGGCCCGTCAGATGGAAGCCGCAATCAAAGAACGCGGTGGCGTAGTCGAGACATTGATCTTCGAAGATGAAGGGCACGGGGCAGCCAAAACGTCCAATACTATCAAGACGTTGGAGACACGTGCCGGATTTTTTAAGAAGTATGTAAAATCAGGAACTCAGCCGAACTAATTACTGACGCTGAATTTCACGTTGACATGACTCGCTCACGATGCAGACTTCTCGTGAGCGATTTTGTTACCTGGCGAAAAATCGCGCAGATTTCATTGACATCATGTTCATGCAGTCGGTCATGCAATGGGAACGCAATGCCGCAGTCTCTCAGTCTTTCGCTGACCGGCATCGGAGAATTCCCCGGAAGAGTCATAAACTGGGTCAAAGATTGCGCTGAATGTGACGGAAAGCCGGTTTCGACTCCCTCTTCCACTAGACCTTTGCATATCGCCTGCGTTGCAGTCGGATTTTCACCGATCACAAAAAAAGTCTGCCAGGTGTGGCGAGCATCGTCTGGTGGGATTGTAATTTCGTTGATCCCTGCAAGAGCAGAAAGATACCTGCGCGCAAGGACTCTTCGCTTCGTGATCATGCTATCAAATCGAGCGACCTGCCCGATTCCAAGTGCCGCCTGAAACTCGGTCATCCGGTAGTTAAGCCCTGCCTGAGCAAAAGTCAGCGGCGACTGACGACCATGATCTCGTAATTGCCGGACTCGTTCAAGAAGTTCAGGGCGTTTCGAGACCACACTCCCCCCTTCACCGGTGGTCAGCGATTTCCTTGGATGAAAGCTGAAAATGCCGATATCGCCAAACAGACCGACTGACTTCCCTGCATTGTCTTTCGCACCGAGAGAACAGGCAGCATCTTCGATGACGTTCAGCCGAAATTCGGCGGCAATCTCCATGATCGCGTCGATCTCGCAAACCGAACCGAAGGCATGAACCGGGACAATCGCCCGAGGACGTCCCCATTTTTTATCAATTGATTCTTGAATTCTCTTTCGAAGATGATGCGGATCGATATTGCCGTACGGCTGTGTGACATCAACGAAGATCGGCAGCGCGCCCGTTAGGAGTGCGATATTCGCGGCGGACGGCCAGGCGAGTGACGGCACATAGACCAGATCCCCCGGGACAATTTCAAGTGCCAGCATCGACAGATGCAGCGCAGCAGTTCCTGATGAGACTGCCACATGTGTGGCAGAATCGGTAATCCCGCCGAGTGCCGATTCAAACTCGGCGACTCTCTTCCCTTGAATGAGCCAGCCGGACTTGAGCACATCGGAGACGGCGTCAATATCTTGCTGTTCAATTGATGGTTCTGCGAGCCGGTATTTCATATGACCTGATTCAATTCATACGAGAAAAGAAAATCTGAGAGATCAGAGGCTGAGATTTCTACCAACTCCCCTGATCAACCCAGCCCTCGATCTGCTGCTGCTCCATTAACTGACCTTTCAGAGCGATTGCTTCCTTTTCGGTTTCGAGACGGCCGACTCGCACACGATAGAACGGGCG
This sequence comes from uncultured Ignavibacteriales bacterium, assembly GCA_964518635.1. Lineage (GTDB taxonomy): Bacteria > Zixibacteria > MSB-5A5 > GN15 > FEB-12 > CAZFGK01. The sequence continues at coordinate 40,683 of CAZFGK010000005.1, read as the reverse complement.
ACCATCACGAGAGACCTCCGCGACATACGCATCGTAGCCATAGAGCTTGAATCGCTCAACGATAGCATTCGCTTCATCGGATGACCGTGTTCCGGCAATCTGAACAGTGTAGCCATCTCGCGGGCGGGCGGGGATCGGTACACTATCCCTGAGCGAATCTGGAGAAGCCATCGTCGAGTTCACACTATCCTGCAAAGTGAAATCAACCGGACTAGACTCAATCGAGGAGTCGTTCCGGTTTGCTACCGTTTCAGAGTTCAACTGACTATCCGGTAGAACAATATTCTCGTCAGTTAATGTACTGCCCCCCGTAGTGTCCTCACTCTGTTGGCTTCCTGCCTGCTGTTCCTGAATCTCAGACGTAACTCCCCCCTTGCGGTGGGCCTCCAATTCTGCTTCCAGACGGGCGGCCTCTTTTCGGCGCTCCGAACATCCAGACAAGACAAGACAGGCGACCAGGACAATCGCCTGCATCGACAGTAATTTCCAACGACTACAACCAGATTTCACCATGCTGAAAGGGTACGGGAATTGGGGAAATGGTCAATTTTTAACTTCTTCCCCTCTATTCAAATTGACCGGAACGATTTGGTGTATAACACTTGGCAACCGGCAAAGATTATGAAAAACAGCTACGAACATATTCTCGATCAGATTGGCAACACCCCCCTGGTGCGCCTGCGAACCGGAATTCCAGATCCCGGCCCCAGTTGCTATGTGAAACTAGAGTGGACAAACCCAACCGGCTCGATCAAAGATCGCATGACCGCCTATGTCATTCGGAAAGCACTCTTAGACGGACGGCTTCGCCGCGGTGATACGGTGATCGACAACACTTCAGGGAATACCGGCTCTGCCCTTGCCATGGTCGCGGCAGTGCTCGGACTCAAGTGTTTAATTGTCACACCGCGCAAGACAAGTCAGGAAAAGATCGACCTGATTACATCATTCGGTGCGGAAGTGATTATCACCCCGACCGAATGCGGACACCATGATCCTGAGGGTTGCTATCAGGTCGCTCGACGGTTGGCGCGAGAGCACGGCTATTTTGATCTTGATCAGTACAATTCGCAGGAAAATGTCGAAGCCCACTACATGACAACCGGTCCCGAAATTTGGGAGCAGACCGAAGGAAAGATCACTCACTTTGTTGGTGGGATCGGCACCGGAGGTACAGTCTCGGGGACAGGGAAATTTCTCAAAGAGAAAAATCCGGCTATCAAAGTTATTGCCGTCGACCCAGAAGGTTCGATGTTTGCCGAATATCTTGCCTCCGGCAAAGAGTCCGAGGGGCTTCCCTACAAAGTCGAAGGGATCGGCTCTGATGTTCTGACTGAAGCATTGCATCCGCAATATATCGATCAAGTAGTGACAGTGGCCGATCGGGATTCTTTTCTCCGAGCACGAGAGATCGCAAGAAGAGAAGGGATCTCTGGCGGAGGATCATCTGGCGCTATTGCCTTTGCAATGGCACAGATTGCCCAAACACTTCCAAGTACCGCACTGGTGATCGGTATTTTTGCCGACGGCGGCATTCGATACCTTACAAAATGCTACAACGACCGATGGATGGTCGAACAAGGATTCCTGCAGCAAGAACATGATGAAAAACTCTCAAGCATTCGTCGCTGATTACTTTAGTCTGCGCATGAAAATGAAAACTCTGATAGCTGTTACATGTACTTTCTGCTTGTTTACCTCTAGCGTACAAGCCGAAGATATCGCTCCGGAGATTCCGGTGCCGATCACATCAAAGCTGCGTCCGGTCGAGACCAGTTTCAATTTCGGGCATGTAGGTATTGAGTATGATCTCTTTCATACCTTTTACCTTGTCAACACCTCTGATAAACCGATACGCCTTGATACTGCGACGGCCAAATGTGACTGCTCGACAGTGACCCTGCGAGATTCGACCGCAAACCCCGGTGATACCATCGGAGTCTACCTCAAATTCAATACGAAAAATTACTTTGGGCCGACCTCTCGTTCGCTCCTCATCGTGACGAACGAGCCCTCTACATACAAAATCTACTACACCGCCGATGTTGGTCAGTGGCCCTTTTTTGCGAAACCGGATCCGATCGCATTTTTCATGCTCCCGGCGCATCAGTCACTCACCATGAAAATTCCAAACACGGTTGACTTGACTTCCCGTCTTGCGGGGATCGTGCAGCAGGATACCAACTATGTCGTGACGGTCACAAAAAAAGAAGCACGAAAGAACCAGTCTATCGAACTGACCATCACTCCCAAGGGGACGCTGAAGAGAGGGACATTTCAGTCGAGCATGCGTTTGAGTCTGACCACTTCAGACAGCCCGGATACGACTCACGTTGCAGTGCCGGTAAAGATCGTTCGCTATTAGAATAGCACTGAAATGCCTGCGAAAACCTGCTCTCTGGCCATGAAATGTTTTTCGGAATTTCAGTCCAAAAGGGCTTGACTGATCGGATGATTGGTAGATATTGCGTTCACAATTGACGAGGGTGACTCTCTGCTGTCCCTGGGTAGTTTCCTAGCCCCCTCTACCCGACCAGACGAGCGCCCTCTTTTTATTGCCTGAAATTTTGCATCGTTCTCTCCACTCCGAATTAACCCAACTAAACAACCTGAGTTTGACTACGTGATTGGTGGGCCGTTCACGCCATTCGATGAGTCAAAAGCAAGTAGCTACATATATGCGAGCAGAAGCTTGAAAATTCCACTTGGCATTGTAAGGGAAACAGGAGATCAAAAGGCGCCACCCAGATTCGAACTGGGGAATAAAGGTTTTGCAGACCTCTGCCTTACCACTTGGCTATGGCGCCGGGCAAAAGAAAAAGCGGGAAACGAGACTCGAACTCGCGACACCCACCTTGGCAAGGTGGTGCTCTACCAACTGAGCTATTCCCGCATCAGTGTACTGCAGCCATCTACATACTCAATCCATGTACCCGGCTTGCCCGGCTTAATGAACTGAGATATTGAATATAGTATCGACCCCCAGACTGTCAAGCGTCCCCTTTTTCCGGGCAAAATTTGACTATTTTCTGGTCCCCGGCGGCTGTGTTGATGGCACTTGCTGTTGCTGTTGTTGCCTCATCTGCTCCCGGGCCGAGCGTACCATATCCTGAGCAATCATCTCGTGACGTGGCAGATACCATGGGACCAGTTTCCGAAGCCAGCGCTGATGCAATTCTGATCGCTCTCGGTCTCCAATGATTCGATAAAGAATATCCAGGTCCTTGTGTGCCTCATAGACCATCGAATCTCGAGCAAGTACTTCATCCAGCAGAAACATCGCCTCAGGGAATTTATTCTGCAGGAGTAATGAGAATGCCTTGTTGTAGATGACATAGATGTACGGCGGAGCGGCAGCGACTGACAATGCCCGGTCATAGTAGAATATCGCCGAGTCATACCGTGACCTGGCATAATGATCGAGACCGCTCTTGTAGTCCTGAACATATTGAACCGGGTAGTACGGAGTCAGCGGCAAATCCGGAATCGGGTGTGTCTTTTTGAATGCTGAGTTCATCACCCCTGCGCCGGGCTGCGATTCATAATACCAGGCAACAACTCGATAGGCCTCAGTAAACTGACGGTAAAGCATAAGAGCTCGTTCCGCCGGAGCGGAGGGTTTGATCCCTGTCGAAAAAACAACATAGTCGGGCGCGCGCTTGAGAAGATACGTCGTGTTGAGATTTCTCTCTCGCCACGTTGTGGTCATTCCCGGAATCGGTGGCTCGGGATGCCGTGCAATGGTCGAATCGGTCAACCCTACCATATCGATGATCTCATGTCCGACCAACTCATATCCGAAAATACCAATCGTTGCCAGAGCGACTGAAAACGGCCGTTGGTCCGTTTCCTTCATGTTTTTGGCGATCGCCTGCATTTTTCTGGTGAATGCCTTTTCCAGATTGTTGTAGTCACCAACTGTCTGTGTCGGGAAATAGACAGTCAAAAACCCCATGGGGATGAAGCAGGCGAATAACGCCACTGCAACATTAGCTCTGGAAAGACCCATTGCTGTAGTACGGCTGTTCATTTGAAGAGCGGTATAAACCAACAGTACGACAAAGGCTCCAATAGAAATTGCCTGCAACCAGAGGGTTGAGTCAGGAGTTGATTGCGGCGTCGAGCCATACCAAATGATTAGAAGCTGAATCCAAAGTAGTGCGATGACACTCGCTACAAGAGTTTTTGATCGACATAAGAGAAACATTGAAATGCAAGCGAGCACCGAAAATCCGGTAAAGACCGGGAAAAAGAATCGATGCACTTTAAGCACATCCCCGCCGACCGACACAATATACAGCGTATAGAGAACTACATACACCAACAATGCCTGCTGCCATCCGGTCAGTTTCTTCCAGAACAAAGCGGGAATGAGCAGGCCCAAACCAGCGAATCCATAGTGACGCAGGAACTCCCAGACATAGCTGAATCCTGCCTGAAAGTGCTCCCAATCGGCTCGAGTTTTTGCATAAAATGGATTTGGCAGAATGCCGCCGTAATAGCTGAGCTTGAACCCAACAAATGGCAGCGACAATACGAATGCCACCGCCCCGGTCAGAAACGGAAACCAGGAGAATCGACGAAGTCGAATGGAATCTATGATTATTAGTAAGGCGGTCACCACTGCCCCCTCGGGGCGCATCCATACCATCATGACTGTCGACCAGATCAACAGCCAGTTACGAGTGATGAGAAAATAAAGAGACAGAAGTGAGAAGAAAGCGAAGCAGGCAGTCTCTAGTCCCGCCATCGACCAATAGGCGAGTGATTGCGTGAGCCCGACCAGCAGAGCAGCTGCTCCGGCAAACCAGGGTTCTTTGCTATCAAAAATCTCTTCAGCTATTTTGAAGGTGAGATAGATAATACCGAGTCCGAAAAACAGTCCGAGCCATTGTGATATCGGAATATAAGGAAGCCCCCATGAACCGCACGCGATCTGCACGATTGCCCAGCCGGCATTGGTGATTCCTTCAATACGTTCTCCGATGTTGAAGACGAGCCCATTCCCGTTGAGATAATTTTGTACATATCGATAGGTGATGTAGGCATCATCCTGAATGAACCAGAGCATCTCGCCGAATAGGAAGAAAATCCCGTTTGAGAAAAAGAGATAGACCAGCATTCCGATGAACATCAGCCAGTAACGTTTCAGAAAGTCCATCATTGAGCGGCTCCTCTGGCGTTCATGATCATGGCACTGTAGAGCTTCTCATATTCGCGCGCTGATTGCCCCCACGAGCTGTCATACCCCATGGCATGTTTCACCTGTCCGGACCAGGCACGACGTCTGGCAAAGTGCGCAAACGCAGAATCGATTGAAGCCAGCATCGCTTCTACGGTCAATTTCTCAAACACGAAGCCTCTTCCCTCTTTAGGGGACGAAGCGATATCGACGACGGTATCTTTCAACCCGCCGACGGCATGAACAATTGGCAGTGCCCCATACCGCATGCCGTAGAGCTGAAACAGCCCACATGGCTCATACCGAGAGGGCATGAGCACCAGATCACTCGCCGCCAGAATTCGACGTGAGAGTGGCTCATCAAAAGTGAATGCGACTTTGATCCGGTCGGGATACTTTTGCGCAAACTCCTGAAGTGAATCGGCGTAATGACGTTCGCCACTCCCAAGAATGAACAACTGACAGTCTCGTTTCATCAGTTCCGGCAGCGCACCGATCACCAGATCGATCCCTTTTTGTTCTGCGAAACGTGTGACCATTCCGATCAGCGGCGCGTGCTCACGAAAGGGCATCCCATTGTGCCGGAGGAATTCAATCTTGTTCATTCTCTTTCGCGAAAGATTCAACGGTCCGTAGGCAAACGGAATAAATGGATCCCGAAGTGGAGTCCAGATGTCGGTATCAATTCCGTTGGTAATCCCGCAGAGATCATTCCCGCGCATCCGCAGGACTCCATCAAGCCCGAATCCGAACTCTGGAGTAAGAATCTCTTTCGCATAGCGAGGGGAGACAGTAGAGACTTTACTTGCAGTCACGATCCCCGCTTTGAGGAAATTGACACGTCCGTAAAATTCGAGTGGTCCTCGAATCGGGACCATGACATCCGGTGTGAGTTCGAGTAAGGGGAATCGTGCCGCGTCGAACGATCCCTGATAACCGAGATTATGAATAGTGAGCAGCGTCGGAATCACCGGCTGGTGATGCTGCTTTGCACGCTGCACCATGTAGAGTGGCAGCAGAGATGTCTGCCAGTCATGCAGATGCCAGAGTGACGGCTGCAAATGAAGCGACGAGGCGGCTTTGAGAGCGGCTCGGACAAAGAACGAAAAGCGTTCATCATTGTCGGGGTAATCGATCCCGGTCTGTGGGTCGCCGTAACTCCCTGCTCGGTTGAAATACTCTCCGCCTACGAAGTAGTAGCGAACCCTTTCATGAACTGTCTCACCTATACGGGCGATCTTCCCCTGCCCTCCGATTTGCACGAGGACATCAACGCCGGTCGATCTAATCCCCGGCAATGCCCCTCTAATCGACTGATACCAGGGGAGAAAGACACAGACCTCAAAATTCCGCGCGGTCATCGCCTGTGAAAGAGATCCGACGACATCTCCCAACCCGCCGGTCCTTGAAAACGGCGCGGCTTCGGAAGAGATCATTGCAACAAGTGGTTTTGCCATGAATCAGATCAGGTCGTTGCAATCACCGATGGATCAAGAGTCAGACTTCGAAGATAGCTCGCTGCATCTTCCGGTGCGGTGTGATTGATGAAAAAACCGGAGCCCCACTCGAATCCTGCAATCTTGGTGAGCTTTGGAATGATCTCAATGTGCCAGTGGAAATACTCATGCGAGTCACGCGATACTGGTCGGGTATGAAGCACAAAATTGAATGCAGGTCGATTCAGCGCGGCGTTTAGTCGTTGCAGCGTGTCACGCAGACATGCGGCGAGCTTAAGATAGTCACTTTCTGACATCTCTAGAAAGCTGGACTGATGCGCCTTCGGGATGACATGTGTTTCAAACGGAAATCTCGGAGCAAAAGGCATGAATGAGATGAAGGAATCATAATCTGAAACGAGCCGTTCGGTATCGATAATCTCCTGACGAATAATATCGCAGAAAATACACCGCTCTTTGAAATCATAGTAGGTCTTTGCGCCAATCAGTTCTTCGCTGACCTGCTTCGGGACAATCGGCATCGCAATCAGCTGGCTATGCGCGTGCTCAAGCGAAGCACCGGCTGCTTCCCCGTGATTTTTGAAGATCAGGATATATTTGAAGCGTTGGTCACGTTCGAGATCGACCATTCGATCACGATAGGCGCGAAAGACATCACGGATTTCACTGATGCTCATCTCGGTGAGGTCACGTCCATGATCAGGACATTCAATAATCACCTCATGCGCACCGATCCCGTTCATCCGGTCATAGATACCGGCTGGCTCACGGCTGAGTTGTCCTTCGATCTTGAGAGCCGGAAACTTGTTGGAGATTACACGCAGTCGCCAACCGGATTTGTTCGGTAAAGAATTGGCGTCACGGTACGCCATTACTTCCGGCGGAGTGGTCTCTTCATTCCCCGGACAGAATGGACATTCTGATGCGCCGCCATTTCGCACGACTGGCGTCAGTGTGATCGGACGCATCCCCCGCTCTCTGGCGATAATAACCCAACGACCAACGACTGGATCGCGGCGTAATTCAGGCATTCATAACTCGCTGCATGAAGCGAACATATGAGGATCGAAGGGGGGTTGTCAATCGAACTACGAAAAATGGCCTGGATATTGGAACGGGCTAGTCGAAATCGAGCGTACCGGACATGTCGGACTTCCCTTCAGAAAGCTCGACTATCAACTGCTTCTCGGCGTCGGGGAGCTTCACCCCTCGCCTCAGCATCGTTCTCTGAATAGTCTCCACTGCTTTGGAAAGTTCGTATGAGTGATACGCCCCATTCCCACCCCAGCAGAAATCACCGACCACTTTTTCACTCACCAGTGAGCCGCCGAAAATATTCGAGCAGCAACCGATGGTGATGCCGGTATTCAGAAGTGTACCGATTCCAAATTTAGTGTGATCCCCGATGAATGAACCCACTTTGATCGATCCGGTGTCGATATCTCTGCCATTTTGATGCAGCCGAATAGTAGAGTAATTATTTTTCAGGTCACTGTTGGTGGTCATCGCACCAAAATTCACCCACGAACCGACATAGGCATGTCCGATAAATCCGGCATGATACTTATTGCTGTAGCTCTGGAAAATCGATGCCTCAACCTCCCCGCCAACACGACAGACTTCTCCAATTGAGCAATCAGCAATTCGTCCAAATGGGACCAGTGAGTTTGGACCAATGTAGCAAGGACCAATGATCGTTGTCTGCGGTTCAAGCCGAGTATGTGCACCAATCACAATCGGGCCGGGACGAGCATCCAAAACCACCCCGGGCATGATTTCAACCCCTTCGGAAAGATATATCTTCTCTTTCCCAAGAAGATACGCCCCTTCGTGCAGAGTAAATGTCCGCGCTCGTGGAAACTCCGGACTGAGATAGGCGAAGTCGGCAGTGATCTCGTCACCGATATCAGCCATGATCTCCCATGCGCCTCGATAGAAGCTCGCCGTAGTAGTAACCGTCGGTAATGTTTTCACGCTAGAACGGAGCTTATCAGTTACATCAGGAAACTTCCCTTGCAGCTCCCCCTGCCAGAAAATCCCGACCGTGCCATCTCCGTTGACGAGTCGCACCGATTGCTTCGCCTGCGCTAATTTTTCAGCAAGGTCGCCGAAATGACGAAGGCGAGAGGCTATGAAAAGTACATTTCCAATCGCGGGAATATCAGGATTGACCCCAAGTTCCGGAAACTGTGTTCGGACGAGCGGAGCAACTGCTGATCGGCACCCAATTACAAATGGCTGTTCCGGATAGAGACGTTTGAGACGAGAGAACAGGGGTAGAATCCCGGAGCGGAGTAACCCCACCGGACGGAATCGAGTAAGGGGAAAGAAGTCGGCAACATGGCCGTCTTCGTAGCTGACAATGAGTTGTATCTGCGCCATTTCACCTTACTATCGGCAACAATGACCATCCCTGTCAGCAAAGAACATTGCAGCGATAGCAGAGAATCTGTTTAGTAGTTCTTTGGGATGCGCCATTTTTCGGCGTAGCCGTCGGTGATCTCCCGACCAACAAAATAGGCTGCAAGAGCAAGCCCGTACGGCATCGCTGCTCCCGGCCCCATTCCGGTGATCAGATTTCCATCCCGGGTGACCAGTTCGTCTGTCAGAATTGCTCCCGACTCGTCAAGTTTTTCATTGAAAGTCGGATCGCCGGTAGCTCTTCTCCCTTTCAAAATTCCTGCTGCTTCGCCCAACACGTGACTCGGTGACGCGCAGATTGCGGACACCAGTTTTCCGGCACGGTCATGGCGATGAATGAGATCAATGACAGTCGATGAAGCGGCAAGGGCACGAGCATTAACTCTCCCACCAGGGAAGAAAATTCCGTCGTAAAGTTGCGTTACATCAAGTTTCGTCAGGTCAGTTTTTGGCAGAATGGTCGTACCGTAGGCGGCTTTGACCGGACCGGGAAGCAGCCCGACGACGGTGACTTCCACCCCCGCACGATTGAGTATGTCTATCGGGGCAATGGTCTCGATATCTTCAAACCCCTCGGCAAGAATGCAGAGGACGTGATGAGGCATGTTACATCTCCTTGTATGTAAGGCGATCGAATCGAATATAATCGTTGATAAGGATGATCTGAGAGAGAGAAAAGGTCAACTGCGAAACGGCACTAAATGATTCTGAAATAATCGACCAGCGTGCATCGTCGCGGGCGTGTGAAGGTGCTCGCTTTGGTTATTCCTTCACCGGTCGTTCCGGCAATCGACATCGAGGCATACCCTTCCCCGCCATAGCCAAGTCCGGCCATGTTGAAGCCGTTCTTCACAAAAATGTTCGACCGACATAGCTGTGCCATCGTGCTCAGGTTCACAATCGAGGTAGAGTGCATGACGAAGGTGTGACGAAACTGATGCTCGACAATCACCGATTTTTCCATCCCCTCCTCGACATTCTTGACTCGTACAAAGGGTATGACTGGCATCAGCTGCTCCGCCATTACCAGCGGGTGATCCCAATTCGCTTCAAAGAAAACTAATCGTGTTCCGGGGGGCGGCACGACATCAATCTGCTTGAGAATCTCTTCGGCGTTCTTACCGACAAATCGTCTATTGATTGCCACATGACGATATCCTCGACCATCCGGATCACTTTCGATGAGAATCCGGGTCAGTTTGTCGATATTCGCCCCTTCCAATTCATACGCGCCGTGAGCGATCATCTCTCGTTTGAGACGATGGGCAACTTTGTCGACACAGAAAATCTCTTTTTCGTCGGTGCAAAGGACATTGTTATCGAAGGATGCCCCATCGACAATATCCTTCCCTGCCTGGGTGAGAACCGCGGTCTCATCCACAAGGACTGGCGGATTCCCGGGACCGGCACAAATAGCGCGGCGACCGGATTGCATCGCCTGCCGAACTACTGCCCCACCTCCTGTGACAAGTATCAGATCGATACCGGGATGTTTCATGAGCATCTGAGCGGACTCGACCGTCGGACTTTCAACACAGGTTATCAAAAATTCAGGACCATTACACGAGAGAATAGCATCATGAATCAGTTTCGCCATTTCGGCAGAGACCATCTTCGCCCCCGGATGCGGATTGAAGACCGCACTATTTCCGGCGGAGATTGCTGAGATTGTATTATTGAGAACGGTCTCTGCTGGATTCGTACTGGGTGTAATAATGCCAATCACTCCCCATGGGGCGGGTTCGACAAGGGTGAGTCCATGATCACCACTGAAAGCGATAGGATGCAGATCTTCCGGCCCCGGAGTCTTGTCAGCACAAAGTAGAATCTTGTTCATCTTGTCTGGCATCCGACCGAGACCAGTCTCGGAGACTGCCATACGACCGAGACGTTCGGCATTGGCACGAGCAGTCACGCGAATCGCTTCGACAATCGCTTTGCGACGTTCGAGCGAGACATCGAGCCACTTTCTCTGCGCCAGACGGGCTGCTTCGACCGCCTGATTCAGATCAGAAAAGATATTTGTCGACCCGACTGGTGTTGCTCTGGGGGGAACTGATGAGCCAACTGATGATGGCGATGCGGAATGCTGCCAGCTCTTTGCCTGGACTACTGATTGAAGTGATGATTGACCTGTCGGGGACGCAATTGGCTGTGAGCCAACCTGGATTTCAGAGAGCACACGGCGGACAATCTCTTCGACCTGGCCGCTGGCATTCGAAGAAGAGGGAATGAAGTTTGCAGACATCTACAAGCTCCGTTCCGTTTGCGAAAAGAGGAACTCTCCTCGCCGATTCATTGCTGGCCTATTTCTCGCCGGGGAGACGTGCCGGGAAAATCTCAAAGACATTGCTGTGCGGACGTGGGATAACGTGCACCGAAACCAATTCGCCGATCTTCTGAGCCGCTGCCGCTCCTGCGTCGGTTGCTGCCTTACATGCCGCAACATCACCACGCACGATTGCAGTCACCAGACCGCCGCCGATCTTCTCGTAGCCAACCAAGGTTACTTTGGCCGCTTTGACCATGGCGTCACTCGCCTCGATCAGGGCAACGAGTCCCTTTGTCTCTATCAGACCTAATGCTTCCACACGCGCTCCTTCAATCCTGTAAGCACAATGGCTTTGAACTGTTCATATCCATTGAACCACCATCTGTGCTGCCTATTGGGCGCAACAGATGACATCTCTACACGGACACTCTAGACGGGCTTCCGGATTGAGTCAAATAAAACTCCTGTCGGAAAAGGAGATAGCCCCGATTCAGTCGATGACAAAGCCCCCCTCGGTCAGACCTAATTGCTGCCTGAATCCTTCAAATGAGTCAGCCGTGAGGTGCGATCAGATTCCAGCGTGATGACTTCCTCTGGGCGAGCCGATTTGCCGTAGGCTTCCAAGTAGTACCTTCCGATTTCGGCGAATCGTCTGCGGAGCAGTTCGGGAGCGACAACTTCCGCCTCGACCCCATACCCTGCGATCCAGACCGCGATTTCTGATAGCCCCTGAACCCTTACCTTATAGCGAACACCTCCATCGGCGAGTTTGGAGAGCTGTTCTCCATCGAATCGTTTTCCGGTCGAGACTATTTTCGCCGCACGTCCACGGAATATGACTTCGATATCGTACCAGTTTGAGTCCCCGTCATAGTCTGTTTTTCCAGTCAGCAGCGTTTCAGGATTGTAGTCAGTCCGGGGTAAGAAATGCTGCTTGGCAATGGTGACATTTGAGATTCGATCCAGCCGATAGATTCGATATTCCTGATGCTCTGTCGAGTAGCCGATCAGGTAGAATGCTCTCCCGCGAAAGAGAATCTGATACGGTTCAAGTTCCCGCAACCCTTTCCCTCGTCCAAGACTGTCATACTCTATCTCAACCATCTTGTCTGTCTTGATCGCCTGACAGAGAACAGGCATCCACCTTTCGACGGTAATCGGATCATAGCTGCTTTTAACCATGATCCGACTGGAACTTTGACGAGTCTTGCGTGCCTCTTTGACCGTCGCACTGAGTACTGCGTCTAGTTTGTGTGACAGCTGTTTGACCAAAGCCCGTGTCTCAGTGGTCGCTTTTGAGGGAGGGGCTTCGAGCAGAGTCTTTAGGAGGAAATACTCCTCGGTATCGAGATTGAGAATCGGGAGAAATGAATTGTCCTGCAGATGATATCCGGAACCGTCGTAGTAGATCGGTACATTGATATCTGAGAGCGCGTCGATGTCACGATAGACAGTTCGCTCACTAACAGCAAGCTCACGAGCCAGACGACCACAATCCATTGAGCGGTTCGCTCGCAAGAGAAGAATCAAACGAATGAGTCGACTTGCTTTGGTCATTGTCCCCTGCTAAGACAGGGAGTATAACATCTGAACAGCAATCCCGCCACTATGCCCTCTTCCCCATAATCGACCCGTTCTCTCACACCTCAGACCATCCCCCCTGCATCGACTTAGCGCGCTAACCCGCGATCTGCCAATCGAAAGCATGAAATTATCGGGTGGCATCACGCTTGCCTCTCTCCACCTGCATGGTCATGAAACAATGACCATGACCTCCCTGGCGAATGCCGGAGGGTCAGGGAAATGGTTGCAGGAGGATTGTGTATGTCACGACGAACCGGAAATCTCGCCGATCAGGAGCGCGGCTCCTGGTTCGTGAATTTTCTCATGAAGTGCTTCTTTGCAGTGATGCTCATCACTGTCTTCCTTTCTCTGATTCAGTGCAGTATCAAATCGCCGGAGTCACCCTCCTGGGATACCAATTTGACCGTCCCACTCATTCAGCGAACCTACACCATGACTGAACTCGTCGAGAAAATTGACGGCGACTATCTCCGTGTCGACAGTAATGGCGCGGTACTCTTTGAAATCTCGGAAACTCTTGATACCGTCCGCGTTGATGCCGCCGAGTTTCAGACATCGAATATCAGTCAATCGGTGAACCAGACGTTGGGGAATGTCACTGTCGTCCCCCCTGCACTGAGCCCGGTTGTTGTTCCGGTCGCTGATATCGGGCCGTTGGCAGTTGTTCTTCCCGGAAATGTCCCAGCGATGGATTTCGTCGTCGCCGCTGATATCCCGTCCAGTACTTCTTACACCAGCATGACCATCGGTCAGGGGAGTGCGTGGCTGATTATCGAAAATAATCTCGGTATTGATCTTTCAACTGTGACAGTTGATTTGAATGATAACGGCGCGTCGCAACTCATCGGCACGTTCAATTTCCCATCTGGAATTGCATCAGCAGCGAGGGACTCTGTCGCTGTAAATTTGAATGGACGTACTCTCTCAAATCAGTTGGGAATGCTTGCTGATTGTCATACATCCGGCGGTTCTGTCCTCAGTGCCGCAGACAAAGGGATCACCACCGAGTTTCGCTTCGATAATTCGTTGACGGTTTCATCCGCGACGACGACGGTACCATCACTCTCGCGTTCCGTCACTAGCACTGCAAGCCTGAATGAACCACAAGTCATTCAGCAGGCGGAATTAAGTGGAGGTAATCTTTCAGTTTCGATTACCAACGGAACTAATTTGGCGGCGACTATCCAGATTACCATCCCTGATCTTAAACAGGGTGGAAATGCACTGGTCGTGACTCAGAATGTTGCGCCCCAATCTACCAACAATCAGACGATCAATCTTGCGAATGCCGTTCTTGAAATCGCTGATCAGACTGCTCCGCAGCAATTACCCATAGATCTCCAGGTTACCTCCGCCGGCAGTGGCAGCAATTTGATAAACGTCAACGCGAATGACGGATTCTCCTGCGATGTAGAGCTCTCCAATCTTTCTTTCGCCACAGTAACTGGCACACTGGATATCACGACCGTCATTGATCCGACTTCTATCGATGTCGATATCCCGCAGGGATTCGAAAATGGTTCCCTTGCCGAAGCAGTCCTTCTTCTGAGTATCACCAATCGTTTCGGTGTCGCCGGAGACTATAGTCTTCAGTTGAATGCCAATAACGGTAAGCAACTGACCTTCTCCGGCACTATCGCCGCAGCGAACGGCCAGACAGCGGTGACATCGACCTCTGTCGACTCCAGCGTCGCAAATTTCCTTTCCCCACTCCCTACCAATATCACCATCACCGGCACTGCAAACTTCGGAGACGGATCAACCATCGGAACGATTTCGAGTGGTGATTTTGTGGTCGGAGTTGCCCGTTTCAGCGCACCTCTCGCACTCACTCTCGGACCAACACTCATCGATTTTGATGTTGAACGTGCCGAGAGTGACGGCTTGGCTGATGCCAGCGCGGATATTCAACAGGCAGAGATTGTCTACACCGTGAACAATCATCTCCCGGTCGGTGCGACGCTTGAGATTCATCTGGGAGCAGATTCGGCAAGTTTGCTGAACAATCCGGATGTCAATATTGACGGCATCACCCTGGCTCCAGGAACTCTGACCGGCGGCATTGTGACTGCGGCTTCGACAACTGGTGAACTGCGAATAACGCTGGATCGTTCAGAGATCGATGTGCTGAAAAATAATCCGCTCTACATTCTTCCGGTACTGACTCTTCCCGGTACATCCGGTCAGGTCGTTCGATTCACAGGGAGCGACTATGTCACACTCATCGCTCGCGCCGAAATCACCTACCGCTTCGATGGCAGCTTTTAAGGAGGGGATGATGAACAAGCAGGTTTCCTATACTCGTTCAGTACCCGCCGCGGACCTTATCACTAGAGTCTCACATTTCACACTTATCGCTGCGCTACTGCTGACATTCTGCGTCAGTGGATCACAGGCGACGACTTCCTCTGCGCGTAGTTTAGCAATGGGTGGTGCACATCTCTCCCTCGCCAATGGACCCGTTGCCGGTCGATTTAATCCAGCGAATCTGGCATTGCAGGGGTATCGAAATGCCGGAATTGAATTCATCGGTGTCGGAGCGCGTCTGAACAACAATTCATTCAACCTCGACGACTACAACAAATACACCGGCGCCTTTCTGACCGATCAGGATAAGGCCTATCTCCTCGGCAGAGTTCCCGCCGACGGGCTCCGTTTTGACGCCAATGTCGCCGCTTCTGCAATGACCATCGGTTGGGGGAAGATCGCCTTCGACTTCAGTGCTACAGCGACTGCAGATGTGAACCTCAGCAAAGACATAGTCGATCTAATTCTCAATGGTAATCAGATCAATGACTCGATCAATCTTGATGGCACTCGCGCAGATGGGCTAAGCATTGCATCAGCCTCCCTCTCGGTCGGACTTCCCCTTGCATCGATTGGCTCACGCCAGTTGGTCGCTGGAGTAACAGGTCGCTATCTGTATGGACTAGGGTATCAGGAAGTCACCGAACTGAACGGAATGGCGATTACCACCTCTACCGGCTTCGCCGGAGCCGGAAATCTGCTGACACGCACTGCCATGGGCGGACGTGGCTATGCCGCTGATCTCGGAGTCGCCATGAATCTCTCTCACGGGATGGTTATTGGCGCGAAAGTGAGCAATGTGTTCTCTTCGATGAATTGGAACCGTGACACCAAAGAATTCGGTTATCAATTCAGCTTCGATACTGCCACCGTAGAAAATCTTGATGAGGACTATATCCTCTCAGAAGAGATCGAACGAGATATTCCTTCGTTTACGACTTCCCTCCCAAAGCAGTTGACCGTTGGTCTTGCGCAGAATCGTGGCTGGCTCCGCTATGCCGTCGACTGGACACAGGGATTCGAAAATCGTTTCTCGGTCTCAAAGAATCCTGAAATCGCAGCCGGAATCGAGCTTCGGTTGATTGGGTTTCTTCCCTTGCGAGCCGGCGTACAAACCGGCGGCGATGACAACACCCGCTTCAGCGGCGGAGCAGGTATCAAACTGTTCGGGCTCTATGTCGATGCCGCAGTGGTCGGGGGATCGTCTTTTTCATCGAAGAGTTCAACCGGGGCACATGTCGCCCTTTCCACTGGGTTTGCATTCTAAAGGAGAGAGATATGCGTTCCATGGTTGTTCAAATGAAAAATTCACTTTCCAGGGCAGCGGCTCTGTCGTTGCTATTTGTTGGTTCGATGTCAACGTCCGGGCATGCGGTCGCCCCGCATCCTTCGCTTCTGGAAGCGAACGCGAATAGCGCACCCAGAGCCGAACGAATCATCCCTGACTTCGCGCATCGCCATGACAAAGGGATCTGCACGCCGGATTCTTTCATGGCGCAGACTCTCTCCAACATCGTCTCCCGTCGAACTCAAGGTGGAGCGCAATCTGCTGCTACGCAGTTTAAAATTCTTGCCATCCTGGTGAAATTCTCCGACAAGAACTCGCAGGTACAGCCGACCTATTTCGATTCAATGATCTTCTCCGCCAACGGGGCAACGATCAAAGACTACTTTGATGAAATATCCTACGGCTCACTTGATCTGGTAACGGTGAATGCACCATCGACCATCGGCTGGCAGACCGCGCCACAGACTTACAACTACTATGTACAGGATATGAATGGTTCGAACAACCCGGATAACGGTCTCGGCGATTATCCACACAATTCACAGAAGATGGTCGAAGATCTCGTCGACCTGGTCGATCCGTTGGTCGATTTTTCGAACTACGACAATGATAACAATGGCACGGTCGATGTACTTCTTGTCATTCATGCAGGGTCCGGAGCGGAATTGACCGGCAGCGCCAACGATATGTGGTCACACAAGTGGGGGATCTCGCCACGAGTGAAAGATGGTGTCTCGATTTCATCATTTACGGTGCAACCGGAATACTGGTACAATCCAAATGACATGACTATTGGTGTCTATGCCCATGAACTCTGTCATGGCTTTGGTCTTCCTGATCTGTATGACACCGATGGCTCTTCACACGGAGTCGGGAAATGGGATATCATGGCGGTTGGAAGCTGGAATGGTCCGGGTGGACTTGGCGCTTCCCCGTCTCATCCGAGTGCATGGAGCCGTATCGAGATGGGTTTCAAGACGGCACAGAATGTCACCTCAAATCTGATTAATCAGCCGATCGCGCAGGTCAACACTGGCGGGCAGATTTTCCGACTCTGGACATCGGGACTCATGACAAATGAGTATTTCCTCGTAGAGAACCGTCAGAAAATCGGCTACGACGCTTACATCCCTCAAGGGGGACTGTTCATCTGGCACATCGACGACAACAAGTCGACGAACCAGCAAGAGTGGATTCCGGGAAATCCAGGCGCGAATCACTATCTCGTTGCATTGGAACAAGCAGACGGCCTCTTTGAACTTGAAAACGGCTCACCATCGAGTTCAGGAAATGCCTCTGATCCGTTTCCCGGATCATTGACTGTCCGCAATTGGAATGGTTCAACCACTCCAAACAGTAATTCCTACACGACAGGCGGAACGTTCGTCGCCGTCAATGACATCTCAAACTCAAGCCCGGTGATAACCGCCGATTTGATCGTCGGGATCGTTGCTGGCGTCGATGATGATGCAGTTGTACCAGCTTCTTTTGCGCTGCACGGAAACTATCCGAATCCGTTCAATCCTTCGACGACCATTGCATTCTCTCTCGAAGCGACTGCAGCGGTAAGACTGACCATCTACAATCTCGTGGGACAGGAAATCCGGTCGCTGGTGAATGAATCTCGTGCGGCCGGAGAATATCAGGTTGAGTGGGATGGAAAAGACCAGCAAGGAGAATCAGTCGGGTCAGGGATGTACCTCGCCTCATTGGAAGTCGACAGTTCCCAACAAGCGGTGAAAATGCTCCTGATCAAATAATCGTTCGACTGAAGATTCTAGTCTGAAGCCCCCGCATCGACCGGTACTTCCGTGCCGGTCGATTCTGTTTCCCCATTTCTTTGCCGACGTTTACGCGAGAGATGACAGTTCTTGCAACGCTTCGGATCCTGATGGAATCCCTTGTCGTCGAAATATTCCTGCGCTGCTGCGGTGAAGACAAATTCCTCGTGACAGTCAATGCACACAAGGATTCTCGGCTCATTGAACCGTGGCATCGATACTCTCCCCTTCCTATCAGGACAATGCTTCCTTGCACTGTTCCTACCTGTTCACTACACAGTAAAAAGTGAAATGACAATTCGTCAAGTTTTAAGAGAGTAATCGCAGGAACTATCGGCTTTGAAGAATATTGAGATTGTCAGTCGGGCTGACACGGGCTGGGTGCGAAAGAGAGAAAGAGATTGTCAACGAGCTGTGTCAAATCACCGATGTCAATTCCGGGAGAACAGTCGAAGTCTCCTGCAAGAACAACTGGAATCGGATCATCACCAAAGAAAAAGAGATAGTTCACACAGTAGGTAAGATCAGCAATGTCAATGGATCCGTCAAAATTGTAATCACCACGCTTCACCACCGTGATCGCGTTGAAATTCATGGTGAAGTGCTGAGTCGTATCAGAGAGGGATCGCACCGCGACATCGACCTGTGAGAGAGTTCCAAGCGGGGTTGAAACCGGAACGCTGACAGGGATGAGTACGATTGCGCTGTCGAGTGTCGGAACAAACACGTTCGCCGAATCAAGGTCGACCCAACCGGACAGATCGCTGAAGACTGCGCGCATCACCTGACCTGTCGGTAGAAAATTCTTCAGATACAGCTTCATTGAGCGTGATGCACCAGAATAGGCACCTGAGTCTGCAGGAGACGCAGCAACACTTAACGTGTACGTCGGCGTAAAACCATAGGTGAAAGTCGAAGAGGCGGAGTTTTCACTCAGGTTTATTCCGGCCAGAGTAATCTTGGAATACTGCCCCATCGAATCGACAGTAATACTTCCGACGTAGTTTGGTCCACTGAGGGGAATAGAAAGGACGGTATGCTGATTGATTCCTTTTGTCAGGATGACGACTGCTCCCCATTGACGGGCATCATTTCCGTCGAAATCAATCCTCATGTTTCCAGAGACACCGGATGTGATCGCCTCAACCCAGCAGGAGGCATACCCTCCCGGAGATTTTGGCGAAAGCTGAGCTGCTATCGGAAAGCTGGAATGGCTGCGATCAATTTGCACAAACGGATAGGACGAGGCCTCTTCGAATCCGGTGCCGTCCGATCGGGTATTCGTCTTGTACAACCAACTCACAAACTCAGTAAATGCACTGTCATGAGTAACTCCATGATACGCGAGCAGTGAGTCGGCTGAACTCTGAAAGGAACTCACGGTCCGTGCACCCTTCCAGAGTTGAGTAAGTAATGTCGTATCAAAACGCTGAGCGAGATAACTATGCCAGATGAAGGACGAGTACATGTGATTGCTGACCGACATCAATGAAATTTCAGGATCCAGGAAATAGCCGTTCAGGTAATTGTAATTGTCGTCGGTAGCATTGTAGACGAGGTCTTCACTTTCCGTTGCATCCAGTTCCATTAACCAGATCGCTTCATTCGGATCATAGGCAAACTGCACACAATGATGAAACTCATGGGCGCAAGTCGCCTTTGCGGCCCCGGCAACATCCCCTTCAGGGTCATCATTCGGAGGAAATCCAACGAAGGTATTGTGAACGACCAGATAGGAGAATTCATCCGGCCACGGATTCGGCCCCGGCCCTTCCGGGACAGCGTAGCCATAGGCACCGATGTCTTCAAAGTAGACATCGAAGGTTGAATCTCCCCCGTTCAAACCATCAAACGGCGGATCGATAAATCCGAGATCACGATGCGTGAAGAGTGAAGTATCCATATAGGCGGCCATCTTTTCGACATAATCAGGGCGCATGTCTGCATCCAGATCAGCTGCAGGAACCGCGTTTACGCCGCTCAAGCTGTAATGCAGTGTGAAAAATCCCGAGGGAGAAACCAGCACCGAATCGGCCGAAGGGCGTGCTAGAGCCGCCGTAACAAGCTGCTGGGTAGATCGACTGAGTGAGTCCCACGACTGTCTGATCTGAAGGAGTGCCGCTGTTGCACACACGCGATGTTGATTCTGCTCTTGCTCAATTGCCTGATCAGGGAGTTGAGAAATTGGAGTCTTGATAGTTCGAATAATTTCAAGTGCAAACTGATCTGCAGTGATCAGACCGTTGTTTCGGTCTTCCTGAAGGGCAGAGATTGACCGAAGCGACGCAGCAAGAGTTGACATACTCAACAGCGAGAGAATCAGAAATACCAGCAGCAACTGCATCATTGCGCGAGAACTCAGATTGCAGGCGTGGACATTCTTCACGTAGTGCACATCTCCTTTTGCAGGACTGAATTGACCGTCCCAAAACTTCTTTGAGGACTTATGAGACGACCGATGAGTACTTCTCGGCAGCGGAATCAATATAGCGGAAATGGCATCAATTTCCAAGGACTTGTACCGAATGAGACCTAAAACTCTACTACTATCGTCATCCCGGGAGGGACAGGTGGCACATTTTTTCGATCTCACTTGTGCAGAATCTGCGCAGGTTCGGCATAAAACCGGCAATTGCGTCACTTCCCTTCCCGAAGTCGGCTTCTGCCTCTTGAGCCAAAGACACCAGAGCCGATAACGAGAACAGCACCCTTGGCATCGAGAGAGATCGAATCCTGTCGCCGACTCGACCATAGCTCGCTGAGGTGCTTATAACGACCTTTTCAACAGGAGATCATTCGCCCATGACTCGGAAGCGCCTCGGTGATTTACTCGTCGAAAGAGGGGTCATCACTCAGCAGCAATTGACCGATTCCCTTGCTATTCAGGAGAAGACCGGAGAGCGGCTTGGCAATATTCTGGTTGCAAAGGGGATCATCAACGAAGATCAGCTACTCGAAGCAGTCTCCGAACGTCTAGGCATCCCCAAACTCTCCATTGGTCAATTGGTCATTGACCCGCATGTAGTCCAACGCGTTCCGGTTGAGATTGCTCGCCGGTATACGATCATTCCGATTTTCGCAATCGGAAACACCATCACTCTCGCGATGGCCGACCCGCTGAATATTATCGCCATTGACGAAATCCGCTATCAGACCAATGCCGACATTAAACGAACCATCGCACGTGCGGATGAAATTCGAGAAGCCATTGATCGTTATTACTCCGTTGCAGATTCTCTAAATGAAATTATTGCCAATAACCGCGAAACCGCTCGTCCCACCAAGATCGCCCCGCTCCAGGTGGTCAGCACCGAGAGCAATGAATCGGAAGCCCCCATTGTTCGGCTGGTGAATTTGATTATCTCCAAGGCGGTCAAGGACAAAGCAAGCGATATTCATATCGAACCGGATGAGGACACTCTTCGAGTTCGCTATCGTATTCATGGCGGAATGCGGGAAGAGGCCTCTCCGCCCAAGTCCATGCAAAG
This sequence comes from uncultured Ignavibacteriales bacterium, assembly GCA_964518635.1. Lineage (GTDB taxonomy): Bacteria > Zixibacteria > MSB-5A5 > GN15 > FEB-12 > CAZFGK01. Next base: position 18,903 of record CAZFGK010000005.1, on the reverse strand, counting down.
TGAAATACTTTCACGAATCAAGGTCTCGGCAAATCTTGATCTCTCCGAAAAAAGAATTCCGCAGGATGGACGAATGGCAGTATCAGTGGATGGTCACTCCATTGATCTTCGAATCTCGACGCTGCCGACAATTCACGGAGAGAAGATTGTTATTCGAATTCTGGATCGGCGCAACCTCCACCTGACTTTTCAGCAGCTCGGTTTTCGGCCAAAGATGCTCGCCGAGTGGCTGCATGTCGTGAAACAGCCCGAAGGGCTGATCCTGATCACCGGACCGACCTCCAGCGGCAAGACGACTACACTCTACACCACGCTGCAGGAAATCAATTCGATTGAGAAAAATATCATCACGGTGGAAGACCCGGTTGAATATTCCTTGCCGCTGATCAATCAGGTTCAGATCAATGAAAAAGCCGGACTAAGTTTTCCCGCGGCATTGAGATCGATGCTGCGACAGAATCCGGATATCGTCATGATCGGTGAAGTTCGCGACACCGAGACTGCAAAGATCGCTGTCCGCTCTTCCCTCACCGGACATCTGGTCTTTTCGACCATTCACACCAATGACGCGCCGTCGACGGTCGCACGTCTTCTGGACATGGGTATTGAGCCGTACCTCCTCGCTTCGGCATTGAAAGGGATCCTCGCTCAACGTCTTGTTCGAACGAATTGCTCTGAGTGTTCCGCAGCGTATCAACCACCCGCTGCACTTCTTCAGCGGGCTGGAATAACTGAACTCAGTGATGTAATCGAATTCAAACGGGGGGCGGGATGTCGCAAGTGTAAAGGGAGCGGATTCTCCGGAATGACCGGCATCTATGAGTATCTTGAGATCACAGCTCCTATCAGCGAAGCGATTCTCTCTGGAGCTTCTGCCAATCGTCTGCGTGAGCTTGCCAGAAAGAACGGTTTCCTGACATTGTTCGAGTCGGGGCTTGAAAAACTCACATCCGGTATCCTCTGCCTCGAAGAACTCCTGAAAGAGACATCAAATGCTGAGGACTATCTTCAGCCGGAACTCAGCAGTTCGCTGAGTCAGTAGCGTCTCGTTATGTCAAGCAAGTTCAACTACCGGGCCTTTGATCAGCGAGGAAATGTCAGCGAGGGGATCATCGTTGCTCATACTCTTGATCAGGCACGCTCACAACTTCAGGATCAACAACTTCAGCCGATTCGGCTTGAGGAATCGGCAAAGACCGGCACGAAATCGATTCTCTCTTTCGGCGCCAAGATACCACTTGAGCAGACCATTCTCTTCACTCGCTCTCTTGCGACGATGTATCGGTCGGGCGTTCCACTCCTTCGCGGGCTTCTGATCATTCGGGTGGGAAAGCCCGACGGACCGTTCAATCTGGCCATTGATGACATGCGAGTCGGACTCCAGAGTGGAAAATCACTCTCCGATACAATGGCCGATCATCCCGAAATTTTCGACCCGGTTTACGTTTCAACCGTTGCAGCTGGTGAAGAGACCGGTAAGCTGGATGCTTCTCTCGACGAACTTGCCGTGATGGTCGAAGAGGAAATGGAACTGAATCGTCAGGTCAAGGGTGCCCTTCGTTATCCGATGATGGTCATGATCGCAATATCACTCGCCGGAGCAGTCCTGCTTGGATTCGTGGTACCACGATTTGTGACTTTCTTTTCAGCTTTTGAGGCGGATCTGCCTCTCCCAACCAAGATTCTGATGTGGACAGGGCAGGCGGTTGCAAACTACTGGTACTACATGATTGCCGGTGCGATTGCAGCTTTCTTCGGATTACGTGCCTATCACCGAACCGAGAGAGGGCGTCGCCAGTTCGATGCGCTCATTCTTAAACTGCCCGTCGTCGGAGAACTGGTCGTAAAGGCGAATGTCGCCCGTTTCATGCTTCTTTTTCGCATCCTCTTTCGCGCCGGACTTCCGATGGTCCAGTGTCTGAACAAATTGGCAGGAACAATTACCAACAAAGTCCTATCCGATGAGATTCGTCAGATCGAAGAGCTTGTCAGACGGGGTCGTGAAGGAGATTTGACCACCGAGCCATTCGCCTACTTCCCTCGTCAGGCACTCCACATGATGGCTATCGGGCTGGAGTCCGGAAATCTGGACTCAACAGTAGAAGAAGTCGGAAGATATTACACCACAGAAGTTCGCTATCGGTCACGCCAGCTGACCGCCGTGATTGAGCCAATTTTGACCGTCGTCATCGGCGTCATGGTCCTGACTCTGGCATTGGCGATCTTCATGCCGATGTGGAATCTGATTAAGGTCGTCGGGAAATAGTAAATGAAGTCAGCTTCTTGTCGATAATGAAAGTGAACAAAACCGTGACTAATAAACATTTCGGAGGTTTCAGATGAGTGCATTGACCAGTTCATCCCGTTTGAGCCGGTCGGGTGGTTTCACCCTGATTGAGCTTGTGATCATCATCGTAGTGCTTGGTATTCTTGCCGCAGTTGCAATTCCGAAGTATCAGGATCTGAGTGGACAGGCGAAAGAATCGGCTGCTCGCGCCTCACTCGGTGCCATCCGTTCCGGTGTCGCGATCTACTACGCGAATACTGCCGTCACCACTGGAACTGCCACTTGGCCGACAGTCAGCCAGCTTGAAACGTTCGGTACCGTTCTCTCGACGGCTATCCCGAAAAATCCGTACCAGACCAACGCAGGCGACTCTGTGGTCACTGGTGTGACTCGCGGTACCATCGTAGGAACTCGTGGCGGATGGGCATACAAGCCAACGACCGGAGAGCTCTGGCTCAATACCAACACCGGCGGCGTCTCAGAGAACACCTGGTAAACCGGGCGCAGAGATCGGACGAGATTACCATGCGCCTGAACGCCTCCGGCTTTACGCTCACGGAACTCGTCATTGTGATTGTTGTCCTTGGGATACTAGCGGTCGCGGTGATTCCTCGATTCGCCGATCTGACCGATGCATCCAAAGAGACGGCGACGAAAGAAGAGTTGAATGTTCTGAAACGTGCGATCGTCGGCAACCCAAACGTGGTTGCCGGCGGTCAACTTATTGAACGGGGCTTTGAAGGAGATGTCGGCTTGATCCCGAATCAACTGCTTGATCTGGCAAAGAAGCCCGACTCCCTGAGCACTTATAACAAGCTCAGCCGTCTCGGCTGGAACGGCCCGTACATCGACTCCAGCGGCGGGGAATACCTCACGGATGCCTGGGGATCGAGCTATGTCTATCAACGCCCGAATCGCCGTATCATCTCGACCGGTGGTGGCGACAGTATCATTGTGACGTTTTAGGGGACACCATGGCCATCGCCACCCCTCCCCCTTCAACTCCGCAAGTAAGAGAAGTCCAGATCAAGAGCGGACCCTCATTTCGGCGGACTACAGACAATCTCACACCGTGGTTTAGGAAGAATTGGCTTTTCGGTCGTACCCTTGCAATCTGCCTGGAAGAGGATTCGATCCAGACTGCCGTTGCGCTTCATACCGGGCAGAAACATCGGCTCATCAGCTCTGATAAGTCGTACATCCCGTCATCCGCTTCACAGGGACCGAACAGAATCAATTTTCTCTGTGAGAGTATCGATCGTTTCGTGCAGGCAGAAGGTCGTGGGCTCTATCGTCTGGTGTTGATCATGCCCGGACTCGAAACTGCCTATCGCGAAATCAACCTTCCTGCGCTCTCCGGCTCAGATTTACAGGAAGCGATACGATTTGAAGCACTGAAAGCTCTCCCTTTCCCCGATAGTGATGTTCACTTTGGGTATCGTATTCTTGGCAGAACTACTCGTGATGGTCGTCCACGATACAGAATCGGAATCACCGGTTGCCTCAAACGGTCAATCGAAACTGTACTCGAACCATTTGACCGACTGAAATTGAACCCCGCTGCGATCTGGTCGACGCAGGATACCCTGACCTCGATCCTGCCGAGCATGTCTCATTTCAAATCATCCGATACATATGCGCTGTTGAATGTAGAACGTCAGCGATCAGAAATTTCATTCTACATTGGCGGTGAACTTCAGTTTAGCCACCACATTACTCTCGGTTCAGCGTTTTTGTCGAATCGCGCTGATCTGACCATGTATGAGTACTTCGCCGAGGCACTCGCCGGCGAAATTCAGAATAGCATCGACTATTATACTGGCAGTCACACATTCTCGAACGCCAGCGAAATTTATGTCTATGGAAATCTTGCCTTCAGTGAAGAGATCATAGATCTAATGGGGGAACGACTTGGTTTCACTTTCCGACGATTTCCTATCGAGAGTGTTTCCATCTCCAGTAGCCTTAACACCGAGCAAAAAACTTCCCTTACTATCAGTTTGCCGGTCGCGGCTGGCGCAGTTACTTCTGCGCATCCGGCAAATCTCCTTCCGACTGATCGATTGGTTCGATTCCAGCGACGCAGCATCGATCAACGAGGGATCGCGACACTGATTGGCATTGCACTAGCGTGTGCCTTTATGACGGTCAGTCAGATCGCCGGAATCGGTAGAGCTCAGGAAAACCTTGTCTCCATGCAGTCTCAGGCGGAATCTCTGAAGGCCTCTCCCTTATTCGAGACCTTTGACGTGGTCCAGCGTTCAATTCAAACGGAAAAAGTCTGGATCGACCGCTTTGGACAGAAACAGGCAGGGTCGACTGATTTTCTTCGTGCGCTGAGTCAGATCACTCCCCCTGCTATTCGATTCTATCTCCTTCAGGAAAACCTGCAGACTGATCAGAGCATGAACGGACAGTTTGAGACCTATATCAGTGCCATTGCAACTGAACTCAATGTTACTCCCGAATTGGTCATTCATGATTTCATAATGCAGTTGGGGCATCTGCCTGGACTCACTGCCGCGACCGTCACCCGCTATCAGAAGCGACGAAATCTGAACGGCGTGAGCGAGATCGATTTTCAGATTCAGGTGCGAGGAACGAGATGAACTCCTTCCACGCTCCGAAAATGCGAGTCATGCTGTATGCAGGTGCGATCGGTGTCCTCATCCTTGCCTGGCTACTTGTCTTGTATCTCCCAAGAAGAGCTGAGCAAGCTCAGCTTCTACAACAAGTGCAGAACACCAGCGGCGAACTGAACCAGCTACAACAGACCCTTCAGGCAATTCCAACGTACATGGCTGCCCTGGACAGCACGACGAAAGAGCGAGTGGTACTCGCCCAGAAGCTCTACTCTCCGTCCGAAATCGCAGCAATGCTGGAAGACATCCACGAGATCGCCTCAGGCGAAGGACTCAAGGTCCTGGAGTTACATCCTCCTCTAGATGAATATCTACAATTCTCGACTCGCCTTTCAACCGATCCTGATTCGAGCAATCTCTCAATTCGCATCGTGTCTGAAGGGCGATATCAACAGTACGGTCGCTTTCTGAAAAAACTCGAAGAGCGCGCCTATTTCCGTGCACTGCTGAGCCAAACACTTGCAGCAGACGTTGAAAAATCCCCCGATCAGCTCCGAATAGACATGATGTGCCGTGTGCTGATGTCCAAACCGGATTCAACTTCTTCTGGAGTTGAATCATGAAACCAAACGTCCGCCAGAACGTCGTCTACATCTTTGCGGGAGTGATTGTTGCCGTTACTCTCTATGTGCAGTTTGGCATAAAGGTTAAACCAGTTCTACCGGAACCGGTCCCGGCCGTTGCTGCAGTCACTATCGATCCAGTCAGTGGTATTCAACCGGTTGTTGCTACTACTGCATCTTCTTCGACGACCGTCATTCCTCTGTCTGGCAAGAATTCATTCACCCTCAAAGACACATGGGGGAACGACCCGTTTGCGCCTCGGTCAAACCGACGAGTCGTACGGGAGCGAGAGGGTGCCCAGTCGAGTAGTGCACCGCAAGTGATCAATAACTGGCGACTGGGGGGGATCATCTATCTTCCTTCAAAGCCGGTCGCCTATGTCAACGATCAGCCGGTGCACGTGGGTCAGATAATCGACGGCGCAATCGTGGCTGAAATTACCAAAAGCTCTGTGATTCTGAATGTTCGTGGTGAGCGAAAGACGCTGACCCTGGGGAAAGGATAATCCATGTTGAAGCGTCTTGCTTCCATTCTGATTCTCTGCGCGGTGATAATCTCGCCGACTCTGCTCGGAGCTGCGACGATGTCGCTGACTCTTGATAATGTCCCGCTTCGAAAAGTTCTTCAGATGATCGCCGATCAGAACGGTCTCAATCTGGTTCTCGCTGGTGAGATTGATGGGAACGTATCAGTAAAACTTGATAAGGTCGATCTCTGGACGGCTCTTGACGCGGTCCTGACTGCATCCGGCTACAGTTATCACATGAGTGACAATGTCGTCATCGTCGGTGCGACTGGTGCCGACCAGTTCGGAGCTCTGGAATCGAAAGTCTTTCGCCTGAAGTACATCGATGCGGCATCTGCCAAGCTCGCGGTCGAACCACGACTTTCGCCCAAAGGGAAAGTAGTCGTGCTCACTCCTGCTGCGGAAGGATCGAGCGAATCCAATTATCAGGCGAATCGGATGGTGGTCACCGATCTGTCACCGGTACTGAACGACATCGCAGCGGTCGTTGCCGATATCGATCAACCCGAACGCTCCGTCATGATCGAATGCAAAATTATCGAGACAACTCTTGATACTAAATCGAAACTCGGCTTTCTCTGGCCCTCTTCCTATTCCATGAGTATCAACGGTGCCGCAGGATCAAGCTCGCAGTCTTCTACTACCACCTCGGCGGCACAAAATGCCGCCAGCTACGATTTCAATACCGGTGACTGGAACTGGGGGAAACTGAGTGTCGCGCAGGTGCAGATGGTACTCGATCTCCTCGAGCAAGACGGCAACAGTCGTCTGCTTTCAAACCCGAAACTCACCGCGACCGAGAATCATGAGTCAGAAATTCAATCGGCGACAGTGATTCCGATTCAGACGATCAATCGCTTCACCGAAGGGGCATCAACTTCGGATATTGTATCGTTTGAAGATAAAGAAGTCGGAATTTCATTGAGAGTGACGCCGAGAATTTCTGAGGACGGGACCATCACCCTTGATGTCCACCCGAAGGTTGAAGACATCGTTGGCTTTACCGGCCCGACAAATAATCAGAAGCCTATCACCACCAGCCGATCGGTACGAACACGGATTAGTGTCAAGAGTGGTGAATCGGTTATTATCGGCGGCTTGATCAAGGAGAGTGATATCCTCCGCGAGCAGCGAGTCCCGCTGCTCGGACATATTCCGCTCTTAGGGAAACTTCTCTTTACCAATCGGTCGAAAGAAAAATCGACAACCGACCTGCTGATCCTGATTACGCCGACGTTGGTGAAGCAGTAGCTGCGGGAGTTTTCTTTTCGCTTCCAGGGCAGAGCATCCAGCGTCTGGATTTCGTGAAAAGAAGCTGCAGACACGGAATCAGGAACGCGAGGTCTCGATAAAGAGTCTCCTTCGCTGAATTGGCCCCTGCGGCGGTATTCTTGAAGCAGCCACAATCGATACTCAGGTTGCGCATGACTGCACTGGTGAGAGCGACGATAAAAACCAGCATCAAAGCTGTCGCCCAGAATGCCGACCCGCGAAACCAGATCCCGAGAATCAGTCCGACGCCTAGCAGCATCTCCAGCCAGGGGAGAATCAGAGCCATCAGATTAATCAGATTCCCCGGTACCAAATGATAGAACCAGATTGCTTTGGCAAACTCAGCCGGAACGACGATCTTGTACCACGCGGCGTAAATATACAGCCCGCCAATGAGCAGTCGTGAGAAGAGCGTGACATAGTCATTGTCAATTACTGATCGCACTTCTGCCTCGATTCGAGCTCCATCTCAAACTTCTTCCATTCGCTGGCCCCGCCAAAGAATATCTCAACGTTTGTGTACCCCTCAGCTTTCATGAACCTGGCGAGATGCAGCGATAGGTCGCATTCTTCACCGGAACAAAACGTGATCAATCGCTGATCCTTTGCCAGACCCGCAAGACGCTCTGCAATGAAAGCGGCTTCCTGTTCTTCCGGCATTTGTTCGAATGGTATCGAGATCGAGCCAGGAATTGTCCCGCAGATAAACTCCGTGCTGTCACGGGCATCGATGAAAATAGCCGTCCTTGTCGAAAACTCCATGTTGGCAGTATTGATGTCGATGAACGGCGGATCCCCCTCCATCGCCGATGGGGGTACAATCGGCCCATCCCCGGAGGACAATTCTCGATAGGTCCCGACATAGGGGATCTTGTTGGGAGAGAAAAGATTCACACCCAGACCGAGCACGGACGATGTAACCAAAAGCAGGACAATCTCTTTGATCATCAGATGTGACGCACTCCTTTACAGGCGTTCAGTCAAATGGTTCGCTGCCTAATGCTCATGTCCGAGCTGATGCAGCAGCCAGACAATCCCCATCCCAGCGACCAGAATCAGAAGGTTTCTCAGCCGATTCTGGCGGGTATGAAATGCTTCCGGCAGAAGCTGACACGTTCCAATATAGAGAAAAGTTCCAGCCGCCAGTGCCTGCATGCTTTTAGTGGCGATCTCTGGCAGATGTGAAAGAAATGTCGAGGCGAAAAGGAGGGTGATCGGAGTCAGAGCGGCGAAAAGAACGACGATCAGCTGACGGCTCCGCGGCTTGAATGAACCAAGGGCCAGAAGTGAGCCGAGCGCAAAGGAATCGATCAGCTTGTGGTAGATCATCGAAATCCCCACGGCACTGACCAGCGACAAAGGGCCAGCCGCGACCAGACTCAGGCCGTCCAGAATCGAGTGAAAGGAGAGCCCGACCAGAGCGGAAAGAGAGACCACCACATGGCTATGCTCGGCGCCAAAACGTGCCGCCACGATTCTCTCAGCAAAAAGAACGAGGAGAAATCCGGCAAGGACCCAGACTCCGACTCGTTCTTCGTACCCGTTCGACATCGCTTCCGGCAGGAGATGCAGAAAAACCGCCCCCAGAAACAGCCCCGCCCCAAGGGCAATGAAGGCATGAAGCAACTCCTCCCCCCATGATCGAAAGAGAGCGACGAGCCCACTCACGATAGTGAGCAGAAAGAGAATCAGGGCATAGAAAAATGGTGGAGTCTGTTCCATAGTGCTGTTCTGGCCCGCAAAAGTCTCCGGCGAGACCTCCGAAGTCAAGCACAGAAAAGGAAGTGGCGTATCATCGTGGGGATGACACGCCACCAAAGGGAGGAACAAGAAAGGTCGTCGATAGACCTGATTTCCAACCAGAAATCAGGTCTCTACATTGATCAGGTCAATTGAACGAAGGAATCAGGCGATGTTCCCTTTCGTCTTGGGGTTGATCACCAGATCTCGCCCATTCAGAATACGATTCACAATCTGTGCAAATTTCTGAGGTGCGAGCTGCTGAAGCCCGTACAGATGCCAGGCATCCTTTTCCTTGATTCGTGTCGTCGCTTTGAACGAGAACCGTGGCATAGAAAACTCCTTTCGCCAAAGGCCGTATTCACACACGCTATCAATCTGTCTCAGATAACCGAGTCGGCGATCTTTGAGCGCTCCATGACCCGGTCATATCGTCTCGGATGCCAGTCGTTCAACATTGATGCCTAGAGGATGTGACGATTGTTGTCAGTTGAACGCAGAGGAAATATCTGGGAATGCGATCTTTAATGCCATCATTCCGCAGGAACTGCGACGCAAAACACAGAGAATTAATGGAAGGGAGTTTAGGGGAGCTTTTCGGCGGTTCTGAGCTCTTCGAATTCGCTGAGCGACAAAGAGAATTTGTTGGCGGTCTCCAGTCGTATTTCACGAACTGCAACCTGACGCTCATAGCTGGTCAGGTCTCCCGGAAGAGACTCGTACCGCTTCTTGTAGTAAGCCAATGCCTGTGAATGAGATGTCACCGGCTTGGCAATGGCAGGTTTTCCCGTCCCTTTTGAGGTTGTCGCCGCGAGTCGAACTGACTTGGATAGATCATCGATCTTGGTCGACTGAGAATTCGCCAGTGCTTCAAGGGAGTCATTCACCTCGAGGAGATTGCGATACGCGGTGTCCCGCTGCCGTTTCTCCGATTCCAGTTTTGCAAGCGAATCCCGGAGACTATCCGCAGCGAGTACGTGTGGTCGCTGCTCGTCCGATCCCTTCACATACCCAGTCTGATAGGCCGCCTTTTGGGCGTCAGATCGCTGGCTTGACTGATAATACAGAATCAATCCAGCCAAACCAAAGAGAGCGAGTACGAGAAACCATCGAAGCATGGATTGACTCTACCCTCGTTGGGTCGATCAATCAAGTTTGAACAAAACGACAGCGCGAGACTATGAAGCCCCCTGCTCGGCTTCTTTGCGAAGGGCCGAGAGGGAAAGATGTTGCGACCGCAGGAAGTAGAGTCCAAGCAACGTAATCGGGATATACTGAGCCAGATGGAGAATCACCGAAAATGAAAGTGCGTTTTCAGCGGGGATATTGTACAAGCTGAGCGTGTATGCAGCCGCCGCATGATAGACCCCGACAAACCCCGGTGAGGATGGAATCAGAATCGAGATCGAGACCATTACCAGTAGCACAAATGAAGCAGTCAGCGGCAGATCAAAGCCAAAAGCGATGAAGACAAAGTAGTTTGATACTCCCATGATGATCCAGATAATGACTGTATAGAAAATAACCGGCAGGAGTTTTCTGGGATCACGCATAAACTCGACTCCGCGAGAAAACTTGCTGATCGTCTCCGCCACCGTTGCGCGAATCTTGTCAGATGCAAACGGGACATATTTGCCGATCATCTCCCCTGCTCGTCCGGGATTGAGAGAAAGCAGAATGACAAAGAGAAGCCCAGTCAGTGCGACCCCTCCAGCCAGAAGCGCGCCAAATTGAAGGCGATCATCCACTGCCGAGTGCGCAGTCAGCGCAACGAATTCAAAGATGACCAACAAAGCCACAAGATCGAAGACCATGCGCTCAACGAAGACAGTCGCCAATGTCGCTGACTTGCTGACTCTCGGTTCCTGAAACGAAAGTGAATAGGCACGAGCGAATTCGCCGAGACGAAGTGGCAGGAGGTTATTTGCCATGAAGCCAATACTGGTCGCTGAGAGAAGTGGCCTGTAAGCAACTCGTGCAATAGGATCAAGCATATACCGCCATCGCCAGGCTCGCAGAAACATGGAAAAAATAATCAGCAGCATATTCGGAATCAGCCAGCGATAATCTGCTGAGGCCAAAGCCGCGCTCATTTTATCGAAATCAATCCCTCGAATAAGCAACCAGATCAGTAAAATCGAAACGACAATCCCGATGACAATCGACAACGTCCGTTTGTTCATGGGCGTGCCCCGCGCGCAACTACCTGCGGAAGAAGCGCGGCAAATTGCTCTGCCGCTCGATCCCAGTCGAATCGATTCGCCCACTCACGTGCTCCGGATTCAAGACGCACTCGCTCAATATCATTGGTCAATACCAACTTCAGTTTCTCCGCGAGGGCCTGAATGTCACCGTACGGATAGAGTAATCCCGAGTGTCCATCTTTGACCGAATCACGCAACCCGGGGGAGTTTGCCGCGATGGCGACCGTTCCGACTGCATTTGCTTCGATATTGGTCAGCCCCCACCCTTCTTTGATAGACGGAAGGACGGCGACATGCGATCGGCGCAGATAGTCGACTTTTACCTCTTTGGAAACGTATCCTGTGAAATGTACCTGCTTCTCCAGTTGCAAGTCTGCGACCTGCTTCTTGAGAGTCGGGGTATAATCTCCATCACCTACAATCACCAATCGAATATCTGGAATCTCTTTCCGAAGCAGTGCACAGGCGGCTATGAGATGCTGAATGGATTTGTATTTCTTGATGCGCCCAAGATAAAGCACGGTTGGCTCAGTGAATTTTTGTATCAATGGATCGTACGAATACGTCCCCCGGTCGATACCACAATGAATCACACTCACCTGATTTGCCGGAACACCACGAGCGACGATCTCATCAGCGGTTGACTCGGAGATAACATTAAACAGAAATCGCTTATAGACAGAGATCATCGGCATTTCAGCAAGGTAGACATAGCTGGCAAGAACCGGATTGACCTCCTGAAAGACTGTCGTCGCAAAAAGATGAGGGATCACTACCAGTGTCGGTAATTTCAAATAGCACGGTGTGTAAAACGGAATCTTGTTAATGTCTTCTATCAGAAGATCAAATTGCTCTTCTTTAGCTAGCTGTTTGAGCAGCGATGGAACGACAAAATTGAATGACTGTCGTGATCCTACGCGGCGTATTCGAACACCCTGAACGATTTCATCTTCGCTTGCCCCCGGCCATGCAGAACAGACCAGCGTGACCTTGTGACCCATTTTCACCAGACGTCGAAGGAGCTCTTCGAAGTGGACCTCTGCCCCACCGCCGAACGGATTCTTCAGATCATTCCAGTTAAGCGCCAGAATGTTCATGCTGCTACTGGCCGCTCCTCGCCCGGGTGAATACCGTGCTGTCGGAGAGAAGCATCTGGTAGGCACGGGCAATATCAGAGTCGTTGGGGTTACGTGTCACCCATTGCTGAAGATCAGCAAGCATTCCACGAAAATTGTTGGTCGCAAGATGTGTTCGCATCAGTTCATCAAGCGCCGGTCGATAGTCGTTACTCTGATCCAAAATCGAGCGAAGGCGTGCGACTGTCCCCTCTACATCTCCTCGTTGACGCAGGACCGCCACTGAACTCATCGCAACTCGTCTGATATCGATATCCCGATTGAGCTGCAAAAGGGAATCCGCTTCAGACTGCTTCCCTTGCTCCATCAAGAGTGAGACAAGCAGCTCGATTGCCGTACGGCTGCGAGGAAAACTATCGACCGCAAGGCGTGCTAGTCGTTCGGCGGTTGTCACATCCCCGCGTGCGCGTACGGTCTCGGCAGTGACTTCCACCGCATTGGTGATGTTGCTCAGGGCAAATAAAGTCGCTGCATCTTTTCGAATTGTCGGATCAGCATAGCCACGATAATTGAAACCGGATGAATCCAGAAAGAGATGGACTGATTTTTCGACATTGACCGTCATTCCGATGCGATTCATTGGATCATAACGCAGCGCCGCCCCTTCAAGCACGAGCAGCGAATCGACATTCCGTCCGTCATACGCACGCTGATCAGCTCCGACTGTTGTCGCAAAATAAATCGGTAGACTGTCGACATAACGGGTGATTATCGCGTTCACTATCTGATCAGAGACCATAAAGACTCGTCCATCTTCAGAACGAAACGGGCGCAAAGCGCTGAAATCTTCGTCTGACAGACCGAGTGGCAAATCATAGTAGTCCTGCAACTGCGAGATATACCAGTCAAGGTTGGCGAGTGAAGTATTGACTACGCGCACATCCAGACGATGTTTGTAGGTGTGTTGCAGACACCAGAGTGGAAAGGTGTCGTTGTCTCCGGCAGTAACAAGCACTCCATTTGGTTCGACCGAATCGAGTAATGCACGAGCATAGTCATAGGGGATATACACCCTGCTTCGGTCGGCCTGCGACCAGTTTGAGGCAATCGCACCAGCAGGAAGCGCGGCAAGACAAAGAGAAGAAAAAATCAGACCAATCACCGGTCGAACGCTGACACCAAGAGTACGGAAAAGTGACAAAAATGAGAGTATCCCAATTCCAACCATTGCACCAAAGAGCATGAACCCCGGTGTAAAGAAATAATCCCGCTCCCGAACTTCGAGATAATCCTCCCCGGTGCGAGGATCGATACGAGTCCCATCTGCAAAGTTCATGTAGAGGACAAGCCCCACGGTTGCCAACAGCAGCAGAATAGAAAAGACCGCTCCCTGAGACGGTTTCCGGCGCATCAGTTCCCAGATTGACAACGCGACAAAAAGAAGAAATGGCGCAAAAAACTGCCGAGAAGTCGACTGCTCCTGCAAATAGCCATAGAGTCCGATCCGCTGAAACAGACCAAACTGGTTGGTCCATTCCGCACGACGGACAAACATCCGCTTGAGCATCGACTCACTGCCGTACTGTTTCCGCTCGATAAAATCAATCGTCGCTCTGACTGATCGGTAAGGAGCATTTTCGTTGATTAATGGATGCTGGGCCGAACGAATCGGAATGGTCAGATGGAAAGAAAAACCGATTGCTGCAACCACTGGAATAGTGAGGGCCACTTTCCAACCCGGCAGCTTGATAAGCGCAGCGACGATTGCAACAGCCACTGAAACCAGAAGTGCAATGCCGAATGGTACCACCCCGGTCACTACCATCGCAGCGGCGGCGAGACTGACCAGCACCTGCCAATAGACACATTCCCGATAGGTCCACAAGAATAGTAGTCCGGCCAACGCAGTGATGACAATGAATGGCACCATCCCGATGACTCCGGATATCTGGATCAGAAGCAGAATTGCGAGCGCAACGTGAGCAGTGAGCAATGCTCGTGGTGGGCGGTCTTTATCTGATGAAGCAGTGAATTGCCAGATCAATGTCACAACTATCGACCCAACCGCTCCGACTATTCCGATGAGTCCCAGAAATTGCGCCTGTGCAGGAGCGATCAAAATGAGAATCGGTGCGAGTGATAAGAACGACGAGATACGACAAATCGGCGACCATCTTCCTTTCGCCGCATAGGTCAAGAGAAGGATCGACAAGACTCCAAATGGAATCCCAAACAGCCAGAGAGGAAGTTCCCCTGCCTTCGACGAAAATGCTACCAGCGCGCAGAGAATAAAAAATACTAATAGAAGAAGATCCTGATAGGCCTGCTTCGGAGTATCAGATCGCAGCGAACCAACGATGAGTAGTATCGGCAGCATCAGAGCGACGGTCATATGCACTGCGACACCAAGGACCGAGAGGAAAATCGAAAGAATCAGATATTTCCATCTAAGACCTTGATCCTGAGTCTGCAGAAGTCCAATGGTCAACAGAAGAACCGCAAAGAGAATCGCCATCGCGAGCCCATAGACTTCCGCTTCTACTGAATTATTCCACTGGGTGAGTCCAAAGGCGGCAAGTAGAGCACCAGTGGCTGCGGCCAGAAAGCGAATAGACTGATCAGCTTTTTTTGAATCGGTCAGGACCCAGTCACGAGTGACGGCGAGAATCGAAAGAAAAAGAAATCCGGCGGCAATCGCAGAACTGACTGCCGAAAGAAGATTCACCCGCACTGCCGGATCGGATGCGATCGGAAGGATTGAAAAAAGTCGTCCAATGAAGACATACAGTGGCGAGCCCGGCGGATGCGGGATTCCAAGGATTGATGCGGTCGCAATAAACTCGCCGCAATCCCAGAACGAGAGAGTCGGTGCCATCGTCAGGGCATAGACCAACAACGATAGACCGACGACAAGACCAAAACCGAACCATCCAGAGCGAGAAACCAATGGTTGTTCGTTCATGCCTGAAGGAATACCGGGCAGAGGGAGAGATACGAGAGCACCCCATCAGTGAGAAAATTGAAACGATGAGAGAAATTGAGCAGATGGTTCATGAAGGCGCAGAATAAACCAAGTTCGAGCCCAACTGTCCAGTAAGGAAAAGTGAGAGGAGAATGCCAGTCTGGCTAAGCAAGAGGCTCAGACCGGTTCGATACGAGGGCTTGGTTTGTGAGTAAGCTCCTCTCGGACGAAACGGTCAAGTATGCCGTTGATAAACGACGACGAATCAGCTGTTGAATACAGCTTGGCAAGTTCTAGTGCTTCGTTGATGACTACTTTTTCGGGAGTGTCAGGCATATGACGCAATTCCGCCATCGCCAGACGTATAATATTCCGATCCAGCGAAGCAAGTCGCTCAACCGCCCAGTTGTGGGCGCAACGACCGATGGTCGTGTCGAGCCAGTCGAGATCATCCCGAACAGCGAAAAAAAGTGCCTGAGCGAATTCCGCATGACGTTCCGGAAGTTCGGCAGTGTCGATAATCGACTTGACGATCTCCTCCCGCGGCAAACCTGTCGCTTCGCTGGCATAGAGTGCCTTGAGGGCGGCCTCCCGTGCTTTCCGTCGTAGTGTATCACCCATGAGGGACAAACTCGTTCCGCCAGAGGATCATGTCAACCGCTGTCATGCCCGCTTCCCGACCTTTATCACCCGCTGAGGCATTCTCCCCCACTCGAGCCATCGCCTGTTCCATCGAATCAACGGTCAATACCCCAAAAATGACCGGAACGCCGGTCTCAAGCCCTGCTTTGAGAATTCCATCCGCCGCTGCAGCAGATACATACTCAAAATGAGGGGTATCCCCACGTATCACCGCACCAAGACAGATCACTGCGTCATATCGGCCGGTCTGCGCCAGCTGCTTTGCTGCAAAAGGGAGTTCGAAAGCACCCGGAACCGTACTCAATGTTATCGCGGTCTCTGACATTCCCCGTTCACGAAGCCCCCTGATGCAGCTCTCTTGTAGGGATGATGTGATCGACTCATTAAATCTGCTGCGTATAATTGCTACTCGCGCATTCGCAGGCCCCTTCTCCTGATTTTCTGACGGCTGAAATCTGCTCATAATTTGTGCCCGAGCTTCTCTCTTTTCACATCAAGATAATGTGCGTTGTACGGGGTGACCTCAGCCTGCAAGGGTACTCGCTCAACGACCGTGATTCCTGATTCCGTCAGTCCATTAACTTTGGCCGGGTTGTTGGTCAGGAGACGTACCTGAGATAGCCCCAGGTCACGCAAGATCGCCGCACTGATTTCATAACTTCGAAGATCCGCTTCGAATCCAAGATCCTGATTTGCTTCAACGGTATCGCGTCCTTCATCCTGCAACTTATAGGCAAGAATCTTATTCGCGAGTCCGATTCCGCGCCCCTCCTGTAACATGTATATCACTGCCCCGACTCCGGTCGTCTCGATCAGCGTCAACGCCGCATGAAGTTGATCGCCGCAATCACAACGGCAGGACCCAAAGAGATCGCCGGTCAGACAGCTCGAATGCACCCGCACCAGAGGGGCATCAACCGACAACAGGTCCCCCTTCGTAATCGCGAGATGATCTTTCCCATCCTGATCGGAGTGGTAGACATGAAGCGTAAAGTTCCCCCACTTCGTCGGAAAGCGAACACTTGCTGTACGGTGGACAAGCCCCTGCCCAGCGCGAAGATGCGCAATCAATTCTCGAATGGTCACCAGCGGCATATTGTGTGTCGACGCGATCTCGCGAAGTCTCTCTCCGTGCGCCATGCTACCATCCTCGGCCATTATCTCACAGACTACCCCTACCGGCTGCCTCCCTGCAAGGCGGCAAAGATCAACCGCTGCTTCTGTATGGCCGGGACGTCCGAGAAGCCCTTGCTCGTGAGCAAGGAGTGGAAAGATATGTCCGGGACGACCGAGAATCTCCGGCCGTGTAGCGGGATCGGATAATGTACGAATGGTAATCGCCCGATCAGCCGCAGAGATGCCGGTGCTGGTTCCATGAAGGGCATCGACTGAAATTGTAAACTGCGTTGACAATCGAGCCGTGTTCTGATTGACCATAAGCTCGAGCTGCAAGTCAGCGGCACGTCCACGAGTGAGCGGTACGCAGACCAATCCGCGACCATGCGTGACAAGAAAATTGACCTGCTCAGCGGTGATCGACTCAGCCGCAAGAACGAAGTCTCCTTCATTCTCACGGTCGGCGTCATCGACAACTATGACCATTTCGCCTCGACGAATTGCTTCGATCGCCCGGTGCACCTGTGATCCTGTCTGTTTCATTCGAACGCCCCGATTATCGTTCCTGCTGGTTGTGGCTGCATCTCATTTCTCTGTCCGGTGTAGAGTCCGACCATTCGTGCAATCTGTTTGGCAATCAAATCAAATTCAAGGTGTACACGGCTGCCCGTTCGCCAAAGATCTGCTGTGGTTGCCTTGAGAGTATGTGGAATAATCATAATTTCAATCTCGGAATGAATTGGAATCGAATTGATCGTCAGTGAAATGCCGTCAATGGCAATCGAACCCTTCTCGACTATTAAACTCTGATATGACTCCGGAATCTGTACACGCATTCGGTGAAACTCCCCGATTCGCTCGTTCGAGAGAATTTCGCCTACGCAGTCAACATGTCCGGTAACAAAGTGTCCGCCAAGACGTGTCGTCGGCAGAAGCGCGCGTTCAAGATTGACTTGCGCACCCGCTTCAATTTCACCCAACATCGTACGTGAGACAGTCTCAGGAGAAATCTCGACAGCAAAAGAAGCGTTTGATTTCGAGATCACACTCAAGCAGACCCCATTGACGGCAATAGACTCACCGATGCTCAGTTCACCTGCGTATGGGGCTGAAAGATGTAGTCGAAGCCCAGAGCCGATCTGCTCACTCTTTATGACATTGCCGAGAGATTCAACAAGTCCGGTGAACATACTATCGAGGGTACTCCACATTCCCAACCAGTTCGATATCTTCTCCATACAAATTGATATGAGTAAGCAGGAGACGAGGGCGTTTCGCGAGTGGAACGGATGAAAATGCCGCAACACTCTGTTTTCCTCCGCCAATGATCTTTGGAGAAAGAAACTGATGCCACTCGTTGACTAATTTTTCCTTCAGAAAAGAGGCAATCAGCTCCCCTCCCCCTTCGACCAGAATCGAACAAAATCCAAACTCCCAGCACTTTTTCATCAAGTGCTGAAGATTCACATCCCCTTTCCGGTCTGATTTACATGACCAGACAGCTACCCCATACCGGGTCTCAAACTTTCGATAGCGGGACGCGTGCATCTCCGGAACGGCGAGAATCGTTTTGGAGTCTGCATTCGAAGTGATGAGAGCCAGCTTTTGCGAGAGGACTCGGTTGCCACAAACGACAATCCGATAAGGATTTTTCTTTTTCGAAATTCTGGTTGTAAGCGCGGGATTGTCCCGCTCGGCAGTTCGACTCCCGACAATGACTGCATCGACTTCAGCGCGAAGTTCTCGTCCTGCAGCACGAGCCGACTCTCCGGTGATCCACTTCGATTCACCTTTTGCAGTTGCAATAGCACCATCAAGAGATGTCGCAAGTTTGACCGTCACAAATGAAGACTGTCTCTTCTTATTATGGAA
>CAZFGK010000004.1:0-139923 GCA_964518635.1 uncultured Ignavibacteriales bacterium | reverse complement strand
GCCAGCCCCTTCAGGGGCGGTTGGTTAAGCAGCCATCTTTCAGAAATCACCCTTCAACAAGCTCAGGGTGACAAGAACCCTCACCCCTCTTTGTCGATCTCGTATTTCTTGATCTTGTCAAACAGCGTCGTGTAATCGATCTGGAGAATTTCGGCACACTTGCGTTTGTTATTCCGCACCTGCTTTAGCACGCGAACAATAGCCGAACGCTCCGCCTGCATCTGTGCTGCTGCGCCGATGTCCTTGAGTCCGGCATTTTCTCGCAATGTAACATCATTCGTGCGTGCCACGCGAATCGCCAAATGTTCTGGTCCGATCATTTTCCCTTCGGCAAGAATCACTGCCCGCTCAATCGTATTTTCCAACTCGCGGACATTCCCCGGCCAGTGATAGCGCATGAGGAGATCCAGGGCATCTTTTGAAATGACGCGT
Source organism: uncultured Ignavibacteriales bacterium (assembly GCA_964518635.1). Classification (GTDB taxonomy): domain Bacteria; phylum Zixibacteria; class MSB-5A5; order GN15; family FEB-12; genus CAZFGK01. The sequence goes on along the minus strand of CAZFGK010000004.1, from coordinate 139,491 downwards.
GGCTGCTTACGCATCTCCTTCACATAGCGCGCGAGGAAATAATCAGCGAGCATCGGGATATCATCAAGCCGTTCCCGAAGTGGTGGAATCACCAGCGGGAAGACCGAGAGACGATAGTAAAGGTCTTCACGGAATTTCTTCTGACGAATCAGGTCCGGCAGATTCATATTGGTCGCAGCAATGACGCGAGCATCGACATCGACGGTCTTATTTCCACCAAGTCGTTCAAAGCTCTTCTCCTGAAGCACACGGAGCAATTTCGCCTGCAGCGAAATATCCATGTCGCCTATTTCATCTAAGAAGATCGTACCGGTATGGGCGATTTCGAATTTCCCCATCTTCCGCATATGCGCGCCGGTAAACGCCCCCTTTTCAGAGCCGAAGAGTTCATTCTCAAGCAATTCACTCGGAATCGCGGCGCAGTTAATGGCGATGAATGGTTTCGACTGACGAGGAGAAAGCGTATGAATTGCTTTGGCAAATAATTCCTTCCCCGTCCCCGATTCCCCCTGCAAGAGAACAGATGCATCACTCTTGGCTACTTTATGGACAAGTGAGCCCAGTTCGATCATCGTATCGTTTCTACCAATGATATTGTCGATGCCATGATTATTGAACAGCTCTTCGCGAAGGAGTGAATTCTCGGCGATCATCCGTCGATTTTCAAGTGCTCGCGAAACCAGAACGCAGAGATGTTCAGTATCAAATGGTTTGGTGATAAAATCGAAGGCACCAAGCTTCATTGCAGAAACCGCATCTTCGATGGTCCCGAATGCAGTCATCACGATCACGGATGTCTCTGCATCAACTGATTTTACTTCGCGGAGTATATCCAGCCCGGAGAGTTCCGGCATGCGCAGATCGGTCAGGACGAGATCGTACGACTTGTTTCGTACCAGATCGACCGCCTTCTGACCGGCTTCGGCGGTGTCGACACGATACCCTTCCTGCATCAGTGTATCGCTGAGCATGGTACGCATCGAATCTTTGTCTTCAACGACCAGGATATTCGGCATGGCGAATCCTTACTCTTTTCCGGAGCCATTGGGGAGGGCTCTGTTGTTGACGTCGCTTCTAAAATTTCAAGGCAGAGAGCGAAGATTTCCCCGCTGTGCCTTGTGAGATGTATCGGTCATTCCCCATAGGGGATGAGCGATTTTGCTGCGCGAATTTCCAACAGAGATGGGGAATGGAGGCGAACTACGGTCGCTCGTTGATCGGGCGACGGAGAATATTTCCGCAGACATTGACTACCAGTGTTCCGGGCTGCCCCCAGAGTTTCTTGATAGCGATTTCATCTGGGGAAAGACGGTAGTGGCCGTGATTAAGTTGACGGAAGAGCAGCGATTGCACAACCCGACCTTTGGCGTCATTGATGGTCGCCGAGACGAGACAGTTATCGTTTCTGATTTGAAACTCTGCTGACGGACGAGAGTCATTTTTCGGAATCCCTGTTTCAGATGGAATCGAGTCGATTCTGCTGGCCCTGATGAGCGTACAGGTTGAATCAGCGAGAATCATCTGCGGATCGACCCAGACAATCTCATACTCTCCTGTCGAAATCGTTCCCTTCGGCAAGCTCTCTTCGGTTCCTGGTGAGCCCCGCTGCATGAGACGACAGGAACTCGTAATCAGCAGCAGCATTGAGACTGATGTAACGGAGAGAGCATATAACAACAGCTTCTTGCGTGAATTCATTTCTTGAGCTCGATTTCATAGAGGCGTTCCACCTGACTTGTCCGAAGCAGCAATCGAACACGCGCTCCGGGAAAGATGAGTTCAGATTTGAGGGGGATCGAATGGATGCCGCGCGTAAGGAGGGTGTCAGCAAAGGTAAGGAAAGGGAAATCTGCGTTTTGTGAAACTATCTGGCCAGCTAATCGCAGGGAGTCGGAGAGAATTCGAATAGGAATCCCTCTTTCAATTGAGATAACCGTATCCATCAATCGGAAATCTTTCTCGCCGGGTTGATAGGTAATCGTGATTGATTCATAGAATGGTCGCTTGCAGTCATTGATCACCGCCCGATAGAGCCCTTCAGCGACATATCGCGCTGAATCATCCAGTGCATCCCAGTGCCAGTTGTAGATACCACCGCCGAGTGCTCGATCCAGAAATGTTCTGACTTTCTTGCCGTCTGAAGCAAATATCTCGATCGTCACCCGGCAGGGCTGTGGGTGAAGGACTTCATGCCAGATACGACGTTCCTCAATGTATGTAGGTAGCTTGATGACTGAATCCGCTATCTCGACACGAGTGCCCTCTGGTATAAGAGCGGCAAGCAAGAGACTGAGAGCTAGTACAGCAATCACGACTGATTATACCATTGTTGAGGAATGAATCGACGAAAAAGAAAAAACCGCCGACCTTTTGGCCGACGGTTTCGAAAAATTTAATTGGCTGGATTCTTACTTACGCTTGCGAGCGATTGCCGCGCCTGCGAGTCCGATACCCATCAGGAGCATCGTTGCCGGTTCCGGAATCGCACCGCCACCACCCGGAGCACCATCACCGTTGGTGTAATCAAGAAGAAGAATCGATTTGTCGATTCGAATCGACCATTCACGGGCATAGACATCGACGTTCAGCTTGCCGTTGTTCCAGAAACCCGGAGTCTTCACGTTGGTCAGACTGTACGTGCTATTGTCGAACCAATCGTTGTTCAAGTTATCCCACCCATAGGTGCCATTGAACTTGATACGATTTCCTTCGGTATCGATGGCATAGCCGTCGATCCAGATCTTTGCGCGGTTGATCACATCCGGCGGGACAGAAAGATCTGCCGGAAGGGTATGTGACCAGGAGAGTTTGTCAGGAAGGTAAGGACTTGATCCTGCCCAGGCACCACCGAAGATTCCGTTCGGTTTCTGCTCGAACAGATCGATGCAGGAGACGTAATCGTAGCGATGACCGTCAGTCCATCTATAGTTTGTGAAGGTTGTCTCTTTTGTGAAATAGCTGCCTCCAGCAGAAGCAGTTGACACTGCTATCATGCTGATCAGGACCAAGCCGATCACTTTCTTCAAGATTTGCACCTGAATCCTCCTAAAAGGGCTTCGTAGACGTTATACTTCTATTGACTACCTTACATGCAAGAATCGTGCCGAAAAAAGCAGAAAAGAAACCATTGCCGCTCAATAGTTTGCGATAGTGGACACAAATTAATACTCATTCTTTGCACAGTGCCCATAGAGAGTGTGCAGAATCATGCACCAAGCCGACTTCGAAAGCCTGCTCACGGGGAGAGATTATTGACCAGACTCGAGACCGACTTTCCCACGCTCAAGATGATGCAGTACTTCATCAAACGGGGTTCGGTTCGAGACCGACAATGACCAACCGGCGTCCGTTGAGAGTTCCACAGCGACCACCAGCGCGTCGTACAAAGATTCGACCTGTTTGGATTCTGCGGCAAAGAGACGTTCCACCAGATCTTCAATTTCACGGCTTTCCTTCCCTGACGTCGTGATTTCCGGTATCAGGTCAGTGACTGCCCCTTCATACATCTGTTGTTCCTTTGCTGCGAATTGCCCCAGCAAGAGGAGTTCTTTGATCTTCAGGAGTCTGGATTCTATCAGAGCGGTTACTTCAATCAGATTCGGCTCGACCGGCACTTCTGAATGCGACTCGGTAGGAAGAGACATCGACGATCGGTTTTTTCCGCCGAAAACCGGAATCCGAATGCTTCCTTGAATCCCCGCAACTGGCGATGAACTCGAACGCCGGAGAGAATCGCTCAAGCCGAAATAGCCCCGAAATCCAAGAGTCGGTGCCTCTGAAAAGAGACTCCACGTCCCTGACTTTGCAGATGCATCAAATTTCGTTCTCTTCATCAGTGATTCTGCAATCTTCTCGGAGAAGAGATGCACTGTATCCTCTCGATTGAGGGCGATCAGCAGAATGGAGATGGTCTGTTCCAGATTCGGGCCAAGCAACGACAGGGTATCAAGAAGAAATTTCGATTCTGCCGGTCTCCCCAGAGCATTTGCTAATTCTACATCTCCGATTTCGGCTTCGATCTTGCGAGAGAGCTGGCGAGCAAGTGCCCTTTGAACGAGAGCTTGCCAGCGGAGTTGTTCAACTGGTTCGGATGAGTTTGTGAACTTTCGCGCCTGTACGGACTCATTCCCCTGCACTGTGTAGGCAACATCTCGAACCGTCAACTCCTGAAGCATTCTCATTCGGGCAAGGTCGATATAGGCGATTGCTGCCTGCTTCTCCGCCTGAAGAACAACTCGGTTCCTTTGTCGCTCGTAGGAATCCCCTGAAGATCCAGTCGGACTATCCCAGAGTGAAAACTCTTTCTGCAACACCCCCAGAATAGAGCCCTGGCTGTTTCGATACCCTCCGGGACTATTCTCAATTGAGGCATCGTTGACGATGCCGAAAGCCCCTTCAATAGCGGCATCCGGTAGCCAGGATCGTTTCGAACCTGCACGTCCGGTGAGTGACTCGATCTGTGTGACCGTTCGATCATTTCCAATCGTTGCAAATTCGAGAGCTTCATGAAGGGTGAGTGGCGTGCCAAACTTTCGTTTTACTCCGGTCAGCACCGCAGCTGAGAGAATATTGTCACCAATGACCTTCCCGTGCGCTCGAAGAGAAGAAAGATTCACAGTTAACTGAGTGAGGGTCGAGAGTTTCCGTGTCCCGCCGCTTGTGCGTCCCTTTCGCAAAAGGCCGACCGCCTCTTGAGCGAGTTGCCTTGCAGGATGAGTCGTGAGATTCCCGGCGATACTTGCGGTTGCACCCCGATCAACGGCGATTCGGCCATCTGCCGCAAAGACCAGGAGAGAGTCTCCGATCAACTGCTGAAGGAACTGATCGACCTGACTATTGCGAAGACCGTAGAGTGGGCCGATGTAGATCGCATCAATATCTTTCGGCAGCGATTGAAATGATTTAAAAAAGGCAAACTCCCCAATATTATTAAAGCCACTGCCAACGGTGATTGGAATACGCAGCTCCTTTGAAAATTCATTGGCGAGTTCGATATCCGGCGAGACTCTCCCGGAGTCGGTATAGATCAGCACCCCGATCTTCGAAGGTTTGAAAAGGGAACGCATCGTCGAAAGATCAGCTGGTACCATGTCTGGTTCGTAGAGTGCGACCAGAAGCCCTTTTGACGTATCCAGACTCGGATCGAGCATACCTCGTTGATAGGACAGAATCGGAATTCGAGTCTGCGCCTCTTGCAATGCGCGAGCAGCTTTTGGACCTACGGCAACTATCAGGTCGACCGGCTGAGTACGTGCGATCATTTCGGCCATTTCTTTGAGACTATCTGGCTTCCAGTTGGCCGACCAGTACCACTTTCCCTGAAAGAGAGCCGTATCCGGTTTCAACATATCCAGCAGATGCAGCCGGAATGCCTCACGAAGCGGGCTATTGAGCAGATGTTCCCCCGCTTCAAGAAATCCCACTCGATAGATTCGAGCAGGTTCCGCCGATGGACTACTGACTACCGAACCGATAATCAATGCAATGAGAAGCAGTTGCACACTGCAAACAAGGGTCCCGACATGTCTGATAATCGAGAATTGCTTAGAAACCGATGGTGTTGTGGAAGAGGCACATTTAGTTGTCATGCAGGCAATAATACGAAGCAATGACCCAGAAATACAGTCCGTCGCAGATTTGAATTGTCAGTCGTCTGAGACGGTCGTTGCGTCAACTTCTGAATCTGACGTGAGCGATCGAGCCACTGCCTGATTGAGCTAGGCTGAACGATGCAGATTCGGCTGCAAGCATATTGACCGCATCCTGACCATTGAGTGCCATCAGTACTTCATGCCCCGCACCAGTTAATATGCGAGATGCAATTTCACCGATTATCGGCTCATCATCAACGACAACTATTCGAGCCATTCATCTTCTCCCCCTTTGTCACAACTGTATGTCGCATACGAGTGGGATCACTATCCGATTTTCAGAGAGTTTGCAATTGCACTGAACGACTCTTGTATCTTCTACGTCACATACTCATGTCACAATCAGAAATTGAATCGAATCAATTGCGTCTTTTTTGATGGGATTGACACTTTCGATTTCGTGTGCGATCTCGTACACTTGAGCAACCATAGAAAAAGAGAATTCTCGAATTACCTATGAGCGAAGAAGTATTTGACGAGACCGAAAACGCTCAGGACGCCAAAACTGGTGGTCTGGCGGCTATTCGCTTCTTTCTGCCTGAGATAAAACTCAGACAGGGGGCGTTTGTCGTTGCGCTCATCCTACTTGTTGTCAGCGTTGGACTTGGGCTCTGGTGGCCGGGACTGGTTCAACAGGCGATCGACGGCCCCATCGCTGTGCGTGATACCAACGGTCTGATCTATTTCGGACTGGGAATAATTCTCCTGCAAGCGGGATCCCTCTTGACGACCTACCTCATGCGGTTGCAACTGGAGAAGGTCGGACAAGAAGTCATGGTCTCGCTCAAGCGTCAACTTTTCGATCATCTGCTCATTCTCGACCTCGGTTTCTTCGACACACACCCGGTCGGTCGTCTGATGGCACGAGTCGAGTCCGACTCTGAAGCACTCCGGCTTTTTATCACCAATACGGTGGTCGTTGTACTCGGGGATGTCCTACTGCTGGCCGGGCTCTATTCGTACATGATCTACACCAACTGGAAAGCAGGATTGGTGCAGCTTGCGGTCTTTCCAGTAGTTCTGATCTTGTTGCTGATCTATGCGCGGATCACGAATCCACGTTACCTGATCGTCCGCAAGAAAATGGCCGCGCTTACCGGTGCGATTTCAGAATTCATCAGCGGCATGAGCATCGTGCAGATCTTTCATCGTGGTAATTATGCGCGTGAACGAGTGCGACAACTCAATCACAGTAAGTTTAAGGATGATGCGTTCATTCACATCGGCAGCACATTATTTTTCAACGTCCTCTCATTCACCGAAGTCACCAAAGTCGCACTCCTGTTGATGTTCGGCCAAGCCTTCGGCATGACGACTGGTGAAATCGTTCTCTTTCTTGTCCTGACCTGGAGATCTTTCGAGCCGATTCACCGCGCCTCTGAACAGCTCACTAGTTTTCAGCGAGGGATGGCTGGCGCACAAAGGATGAAAGAGCTGATACAGACTTCTCCGAAAGTATTTGATCCGATTGAGCCGAAGCCATGGTCGGGATTACGTACAGAGATACGCTTCGATGGCGTCAGCTTCTCCTATTTTCACGATCATCGCCATGCTTTCAGGCATGGATCCTTTACTATGCCACGCGGATCACGCACGGCTCTCGTCGGCATGACTGGCGGCGGGAAATCGACCTGTATCTCACTTCTGCTGCGCTATTACGATCCGCAGGAAGGGAGAATACTCGTAGACGGGATCGATATCCGCGATCTTTCCCGCAACAGTCTTCGCTCCAAAATTGCATTGGTGCTTCAGGATATCATCCTCTTTCCCGGCGATATCCGCTACAATATCGGGCTTGGCAATCCGTTGATTACACCGGAGAAGATCGAAGCTTCTGCAAGACTGGTTGCCGCACATGATTTCATCATGCGCCTACCAAAAGGATATGAAACAGAAGTCTCCGAACGTGGCGCGAATTTCAGTCGTGGCGAACGGCAACTGCTTTCCTTTGCTCGCGCTCTGGCGGTAGACCCTGAAATTCTGATTCTCGATGAGGCGACATCTTCTGTCGATCCGGAGACTGAACGTTCGATCCAAAAAGCGATGAGCACACTCATGACAGGGAGAACTTCATTGGTTGTTGCCCATCGCCTTTCGACTATCCTTGATGCCGACCAGATTCTGGTCTTTCGTCAGGGTGAGATTATTGAGCGCGGCACTCATGCCGAGTTGATCGTCCAAAATGGCTACTATGCCCGCCTGTTCCATCTGCAATACAAGCACGCTGCAACCGAGGTGAGCCATGCGAGCTAAATTCCTCTGGCTCTGGCGTTACTACCGGCGATACCCGTATGTCCTGGCGGTTCTGCTTATCATGACACCACTGCAAGCAATGATCGCGATTATCCTTCCGCAACTGCTCGGCTTGACCATCGACTATTTCAAAAACGGGATCGTCAATCCGGGGCTGCTCGGCGAGCAGGTTCACCGAGTGAGTGAAGTGTTTAGTACCTCGATCGGACAGTCGTTTGGCGTTTTATATCTGCTCATCGGACTTGTTTCAGTGCTGGTCTATGCCTATTTGCAGACCCATCGCGCGTGGATGAATGTCCGACTTGAGCGGGATTTTCGTCAGCATGCATTCGATGATGTCACCGCCAAGGGTCCGGAATTCTTCACGAAGTATCGCACGGGTGATCTTGTCACTCGCATGACCGATGATGTCTCCGAAAAACTCTCATGGTTTGCCTGTTCAGGGATTTTCAGATTCTACGAAGCCCTGATAACTGTAGGATTCATCATCGGTGCAATGATCACGATTGATCCGTTGTTGACACTTTTTGTCGCCGGTCCATTGCCGATTGTGGTCTTCATCTTTCAGCGCAGTGCGACCTTGCTCGACAAACGGTATGAACAGTTGCAGTCGAGTATCTCGCGAGTCAATGATGTGATGGAATCCTGCTTTGCCGGAATTCGGGTGATCAAGGCGTTCACACGTGAAGAGGCGCAGCGTCAGGCCTTCGAGCGGGAGGCATCGAAGCGAAGCGTCGCCGAAATCGCCGCCGTCAAACTCGCAACGATTGTGGAATCCTGTTACGCCTATATCTGGCAATTCGGACTTGTCATCGCCCTGCTTGCTGGCGGAGTGATGACATTCAACAGTCGTCTCACCCTCGGCGAGCTCTCCGCAACGATTTATTACGTCACCTGGATTGTCTTTCCGATGTTCGATATCGGGCAATTTCTGGTGAAATCTCGACAGTCGGCAGTCTCAATTGATCGACTCGTAGAACTTGAGCAGGTGCATCCGGCAGTTGCGGAAGGGGAGCGGCATTCCGCAGATCATCAAGTAGCGCAACTATCAGGTGGGTCGATTTCATTCGATGCGGTTACATTACAACTTGGCGAATCTGCGAAACCGATTTTGCAAGATGTCTCACTCGACATTGTCGATGGGCAAACTGTCGCGGTGGTTGGAAAAGTAGGTGCAGGAAAGAGCTGGTTAATAAATTTGTTGCCGCGATTGTGTGATCCAAAAGAGGGAAGTGTCAAGCTGGATGGTCGCTCGATATCAGAATTGCCGCTTGCATCATTGCGCGCAAGTATCGGCTATGTCCCGCAGGATCCGATTCTGTTCAGCGACTCGATACGAAACAACATCTTGTTTGGACGGAGCTATATCGACGAAGAAACAATTCTTTGGGCATTGGAGATCGCTCAGTTCAAGGATGATCTTGCCAGACTCCCTGAAGGCCTGGAGACATTTATCGGCACTCGTGGGGTCGCTCTCTCTGGTGGACAGAAACAACGTCTCGCGCTTGCTCGTGCACTGGTTGGTAAGCCGCGTATTCTCATACTTGATGATTGTACCAGTGCGCTCGATTCACGCACTGAGTCTGAACTATGGCTTCGTCTTCGTGAAGTGCTGCCGAGTGTGACTGGCATTTTGATTACGCATCGACCGGATATGCTCGAACGCGCTGATATGATTTTTGTCCTCGATCAGGGGAAGCTTGTCGAAACCGGCCGTCATCGTGAACTGATCGATCAGAATGGGCTCTATGCGAGTATGTATCGACGGTATCAACTTGAGGCAGCGGTCAGTTGAACATTTCCGACGAATCACGTGAAACTGACCTCTCCACTCGACTGAGTGCATTTGTTCGAAACCTCTCTCAAAATCGCAATGCACAATATGTTACTCTCGCGCTCATTGCGACTTTGATCATTGTATTCCTCTATCAAAACTACAGCAAAGCATACAAACCGAACGGAACAGACTTTACCAGCTATCTGCTCTCAGCGGACGCACTCAAGAATGGGGAAAGCCCGTACGAACCGGTGACTCCGTTCAAGTATATCTATCCGATGTTTCTTGCGATGGCCCTGATTCCGATAACATTTTTGCCGAAATGGATGGTGCATGGGCTCTGGTCGCTCATCAATTGGGCAGCACTCTTTGCGACCTATGTCATGTTAATGCGAATAAGTCTGCATCGTATCGAGCGACGGCCATGGCTCGAGTATGTCATTCCGATTGCAGCTGTCCTGTTTCTGCACGTTGGGGTATTGCAGGATCAGTTTCGCACTGGGCAAGTGAACCTCGTCGTTCTCTTTTTCTGCGCCCTTTTCTTGTACTGTGAACAGACTGGCAAGTCATGGCAGGCGGCACTGAGTCTGGCGATCGCCGGAGCGATCAAACTCACTCCGCTTTTCTTTATTGTGTATCTTTTAGTTCGGCGTCGATTCGGACTTGTGGCGTTGGTCTTGTTGTTCTTTGCGTTGCTCTGCTTTTTGCCGGTGGTCTTTCTCGGGTCTGATATCATTCCGATCTATGCGAAGTACATCAACGGCTTCATACACAAATCGCTGACCCATCCGACTGAAAGCCACGAGATCTTTTTCAATCTGCCGACCCTAATGCAGCGATACCTTCCGATGTTACAGGGGATTTCAGTCATCCCGATGCTGGTGATGCTCATGGCTGCCGCTGCGATTGCGGGCGTTGACTGGATATTCTATCGCAAACATAGTGAGCATGTAGCTGGATGGACCCTGCATCTGTATCTCTTGGGGATATTGCTCATCACTCCCCGCTCAGAACTGCACCACTATACCCTCATGTTGCCGACTGCTGCGCTTGTTTTTCTGTTCTGGGTATATGTCGCCCAGAAGAATCAGCATCTGTTGTTATTGGTGTTGATGTATATCTGCGGATTTCTTGCAGCCAGATTTTTTGGAGGACCATTGTTTGTGATGGCACTGATGACTCTGGTCGTTGCCGTTCACGGGATCACTCGCTATCTGTCAGAAGACATCCATCAATTCCCCGGTGCGCGGCAGACGCCCATATCTGACCGATCCTGATAGTCTCACCCTGAGCTTGTCGAAGGGTCTTCTTGATTGTGTACTGCAGACCCCCCTCGTCTGCCCGTTCGTGATCCCTGCTCACACCACCCGAATCAACTCACTCCGCCAACGATACTCAACATAATCAGCAACTTTCCAGGCAGTCGCTTCATCCAGATACCGCCTGACCATATGCAGCGACATATCCATTCCTGAACTCACTCCGCCCGATGTCAAGATCGATCCGAGATCGACGACTTTGTTGGATCGGTCAATGATTCCTGTCGGGACTCTCTCAGCAAGCTCATCGAATGAGCCATGATGCGTGGTGAATGGCTTCCCAGCAAGAAAACCTGCCGCCCCCATGACTCTCGCCCCCGTACAAACCGAAGCAATGGTCGCCCCTGCGGCATGTGCTTGCTTCATCCAGTCGATTACCGCAGGATTTTTTGCAACTAGGCGTGATCCTGTTCCGCCGGGTACGATGATCGCTGAATCCCAGTTTGTTTTCGGATGTTTTTCTACGCTTATGTCCGTTTCGAATTTCGGTCCGGCATAACTCTTGATCATCTTCTCTCCGGCACTCACCAACGTAATATCAAAGTGATTCACCTCGGTGACTTCATTTACCGCCGCAAAGATCTCATACGGTCCGGCGAAATCCAGCAGTTCGACATCATCAAAAACCAGAATAGCAATACGATGTGACATGGTTATCCTCGGCTGGTAGTTGTCATGTTGTCAGTTTTCACGATTGCTGGCTGAATTGCAATCGCTGGATCTCTTTTCTGGTACTTTCCGGTAATAATCGCAGCGACTCCGGTAATGATAATCAGCGAACTGATCAGAATACGTGCATTGAATTCTTCCCCTGCAAGCAATGTCCCCAGAGAAATTGCGATGATCGGATTGACATACGCATAGGTCGCGACCTTCGCCGGTTCGGTAACCTGCAGAAGCCAGAGATAGGCGGAGATTGCAATCATTCCAAGCAGAGTGAGATAGACGAATGAAAGCAGAGAACGAATGCTTATCGCTTCAATGGCAAATCGTGGAAATTCTCCGGTGATGCCGGAGAGAAAAATCAGAACTATCCCGGACGCGATCAGCTGCATCCCGGCATTCAGAAACGGCGATTCGACTTTCGGCACATGACGGCTCGCAATTGATCCAATCGACCAGGAAAAACAGGCCCCAAGTAATGCAAAGGCACCAACCAGATGCACGCGACCCTGTCCGGCGACTGTCTCCGGTGCCATCAAGTACGCGACACCACCCAATCCAAGAATCACCCCAAGCACGACCATACTCCGTGGGCGAACCCCATTCGGACGTAGCCATTCAAACACAACAATCCACAGAGGTACAGTTGCGATAATCAGTGAAGCCAATCCGGACGGAACATATTGCTCCGCCCACGTGACCGTCCCGGTACCACCGACCATCAGGAGCGTACCGACAATCGCCGCATATTTCCATTGCTCGAACGTCGGCTTCGATTTCAGTTTGATGCTGAACCATGCGTAGAGAAGAATTCCGCCGATGAGAAAGCGAAATCCCGCCATCAACAGTGGTGGAATCGTATCAATGGCGAATCGAATGGCAAGATAGGTCGAGCCCCATCCAAAGTAGATCAGCGCGAAAGATGCAATGATCATCCAGCGGTGTGTGCGCAATGTCGCCATCATACTGACCTCGCTTCGGGAGTTGTCGCCTGGTTATTTCCCTTTGACCGTATCATCTGCCTGATCAAGGGGCAGAATGCCGGTCTCTTTGTACGCTTCCATCACAATCGTGGTGCGAGTCGATGTCACGCCGTGAATCTGTCCGATCTCTTCTCGAATGAGACGACCGAGCATCGTTGTATCAGAGGCGCGAACCTTGACCAGATAGCAGTCCTCACCAGCGACATTGTAGACCTCAAGTACATGCGGAATGGAAATGAGCTTCGGCGCGACAATCGCCTCGCCGGCCCCTTCATTCGTTCGCACAAACACAAACGCAACGAGAGGAAGATTGATCTTCCCCGGATCGAGCCGGGTTTCGTACGACTTGATAACACCCTTGCGCTCAAGTTTCCGATGTCGCTCAAATGTCGCGGACGGTGCCATTCCAAGACGTTCGGCTATTTCACTGTTGGGGGTGCGTGCGTTTTCCTGGAGAATCTCCAGCATCTTACGGTCGATCTGATCAAGCGGGACAATCATGGGACAGTCTCCATCTGAGTTCGTGGTTACCTGAATATACGCAGAAACAGAGAAAAGGTTGGAGATTATTCTGCTATCTAGTTTAATGACCGAAGAATCATCGTTTCAATGAGGTCAGGTCTATGGGAGTCTGTAGGGTGAATTTCGAAATCTATTCGAATAGAGTTCAATCTGTCACAAAAAAAAGCCCGGGTATCCCGGGCTTCCAATGAAAATCTATGGCTGGGGAAAGCTATCTCGGTCGACGCTTCGAACGTCGTTGTCCGCCGTAAGCGATATTCGCATGCTTTGTGTGTGATGCCACAATTCCCGGCGGTGGGGGGAGATTCGGCGGAGTGATCGGCTTGAGCATCAAACGGGTGAGTTTTTCAATCTCCGCCAGCTTTGCTTTCTGATCCGGGGAGGCAAAGGTAATCGCTTTCCCCGAACGTCCGGCGCGACCAGTTCGCCCGATACGATGCACATAATCTTCAGGATTCTCAGGAATATCATAATTCACCACCAGTTCGATACCGGTGACATCAATGCCGCGGGAAGCAATATCCGTCGCGATCAGAATGCGATACTTTCCACGCTTGAATCCTTCGAGTGCCTCTTTCCGCTGCGCCATCGAACGGTCGGCATGAATTTCAGCCGCATTTTGTCCCATACCCTTGAGCATCCGACACAAACGTTCAGCGGAGTGACGGGTTCTTGAGAATACAAGAATCGTTCCCTGATTGTCATGAAGCAGCCGAACAAGGAGATCGAGTTTCTGTTCACGCGAGACGAGGTAGACCTCCTGCGCGATAGCATCAATCGTCTTTCCCGGAGGGGCGACTTCAATTCGGATCGGCCCTTTGAGATGTTTGGCGGCTAGTTTCGAAATTGCCGGCGGCATGGTCGCAGAGAAGAGCATGGTCTGACGTTCAGTCGGGACTTTCTGCAGAATCTTCTCGATCTGCGGCTGAAAGCCCATGTCAAACATCCGGTCGGCTTCATCAAGAATCAGCGTATGGACTTCATCCATCCGAAGAGTTCGCTGCTCAAGATGATCGATAATACGACCGGGGGTCCCGACAATCACATGCGGCCCTTTACGCAGTTGATCGATCTGCGGATTGATCGATTTTCCGCCGATCAGAATAGCGCAGCGAAGTCCGAAATCACGTCCCATTTTCTCAAATGTCTCTTCCACCTGCATGGCAAGTTCGCGCGTCGGCAGAATGATCAGGGCCTGTCCTTTCAGACGAGCGAGACGCTGAATCGTCGGAATGGCGAAGGCGAGAGTCTTTCCGGTTCCGGTCTGCGCAATACCGACAATGTCGGTACCGAGCAGAGCAACAGGAATTGCCTGCTGCTGAATCGGGGTGGGGGTGACGAATTTGTTTTTCTCGAGTGTTTCGAGAAGGCGCGGAGCAATACCGAGCCCATAGAAGGTCCCTTTGGCGACAGTCATCACAATAGATGGTGCTTTCTTGTAATCCCGCTCGACGATCGGTCAGGAGCGGATTGGATGTGCAGACTGGAAGCTACCGAATGGGGCACTTTGCCCGCCTGCAACGCGAGGTTACCTCGGCAAACGATCAGTCAATTGTGGATAAGGTAGGGCTAAGTGACACGCAAGTCAAACAGGATGATTTTTAGGAATATGGAGTAAGAAGACCCTTCGACAAGCTCAGGGTGAAACTAAGAGTTTTTCATTATTTCTTCATGCTGAGCCTGTCGAAGCATCTTCTTGCATCCGCTGAGTGGCACACCCATTCTTATGGGTGTGAATCAGTGATGAGGGCTTCAAAACTTGGACGAACATGTCGCAAGGAGAATATCCTTTAGCCATAATTCGACGAGTGCAAAAGATCGTGTGAAGTAAGCTCTGCCTCCTGGGATGAACTTAGGCGAAAGATCAATGAATGCACGGGGGGATCACCGACTCACACCCGTCAGAACGGGTGTGCCACCCAGCCGGCTGTACAGAAGAATCTAAACCGAAGAATCAAGAACCGAAGTATCGATCTCGTGCGCTAGTACGGGCGGGTTTGTCTGCAAACAGGTGATCTTCCTCAACTCAAACGGAAAAAATCTCCCCACCTTTTGTTTGCTCCCTTCGATGCTCTGCTATAACATCCACATATGTCAGCCACTCCTCAGGAAACTATCCTCTCCGGCATGCAGCCCTCCGGTGCCCTCCACCTCGGGAACCTCGAGGGGGCACTCAAGAACTGGGTGCGTCTGCAAAATGACTATCAAATGTTTCTGTGTATCGTCGACTGGCATGCCCTTACCTCCGGTTACGAAAATCCCGGCGTGATCAAAGACCAAATCTTGCAGATGGGGATCGATTTTCTGGCGGCCGGACTCGACCCCAAAAAGTGCGCGATCTTTATTCAGTCGGATGTCATCGAACATGCCGAACTGCATCTGATTTTTTCGATGCTCATCACCGTGCCGACGCTGACTCGTCTTCCCACCTATCTGGATAAGAAAGAGCAGCTTGATTCCTACGGATTCCTCGGCTATCCGGTCTTGCAGGCGGCCGATATCCTCATCTACAACGCAGACAAAGTGCCGGTGGGGAAGGATCAGGAGAAACATATCTGGCTGACCAAAGACCTTGCCGAGCGATTCAATCAGCTCTATGGACCGGTGTTTCGTCTGCCGGAAGCGATGTTCACGACGGTTCCGTTGATTCCGGGGACCGACAACCGAAAGATGTCGAAATCATACGACAACCATATCCCGCTCGAATTCACTGAACAGCAGACCGAGCAGCGGGTGCGGACCTATTTCACTGATCCGAACAAATTGCGCAAAGGGGATCCGGGGAATCCGGATATCTGTCCGGTTTTTACGATGCACAAAGTTTATTCTGCATCGGAGACTGAAGAGATCAATCGTGATTGCCGAACCGGCGCCCTTGGCTGTGTTGATTGTAAGAAACGTCTCGCCGCCAATATCAATCAATCACTCGCTCCATTACGACAGAAGCGATCAGAAATTGCCGCTCGTCCCGATGATATCTGGGATGTGCTGCAAGACGGATCCAAACGGGCAAGGGTCCGCGCACGTGAAACGATGGACGCCGTACACAAGTCTATGAACATGGATTATCACCGAGGGAATCGATGAGCGCAGCAAAAGCAGCCAGCGTGACATCCGATACCCCGGACGATATCATCAGCAGCTATCAGGTCGACCTCGATGTCTTCCATGGGCCGCTTGACTTGCTGCTCTATCTGATTCGCAAAGAGGAAGTCGATATCAACGACATCCCGATCGCGCGAATCACTCGTCAATATCTACAATATCTCGACCTCATGCAGAATCTGAATCTTGAGGTCGCCGGTGAGTTTCTGCTTATGGCCGCGACTTTGATTCGCATCAAGACTCGTCTGCTTCTTCCCCGCGACGAAAACGAAGATGAGGATGCCGATCCACGCGAGGAGCTTATTCTCGCTCTAGTCGAATACAAAAAGTTCAAAGAAGCGGCGGAGGCCCTCCGTGAACGGGCCTTGCTCGAAGAGCAATACGTTGTTCCGCCATCACCGCTCGAAGGGCGGGAGCCACGGGTTGAATTAGTCAATGCGACGACGCTCTTTGACCTGGTCAAGGCGTACGCTCAGATTGGTGAACGGAAGCGACCGGAGATCGTTCATGAAGTGATTCCGGAAGAAATTTCACTTGAAGAACGAATGGTGACGATGATGGCACTCCTGCGTAATCAGGAAGGGGCTCGATTCGAAGAATTGATTTCCGATTCACCGCGTCGCCCCGTGGCGGTTGTCTCATTTATCGCGATGCTCGAATTGGCTCGCAGCCGACGGCTTCATCTCGAGCAGTCATTTCCATTTCGCCCCTTATGGGTCTATCGCGGACAGGAGTTTGCCGCCGGACCGCGACGAATTGATATAACCGCCATCAGCGGCTATGAGCAGATCGACTCCTCTGTTGATGAGCTGTACGAAGATCTTCCTGCCGACTATGTCGAGAGGGACGCAACGATTTCTATTACTACATCTGAGAACTAGGTGATGAAAGAGAATAAAATGAACGAGATCACCGCTGAAGACGAAATGACCCTTGATCAAACAATTCAGACCATCGACACCGCTGATGAGTCCGATACGACTCCTTCTCGCAAGTCATCGAAGGAGCATATCACTTCCTTTACAACCGGTTCAGTGGAAGCGCTGATTTTAACCGCTGCCGAACCGATCACCGCGAATCGACTCGTGCAGATTATTCCGGAAGTGAGCGTGTCTGGTGTGCGAGAGATTGTCAGCCGATTGAATGCGCGCTATGTAGAAAGCGGTGGTTCATTTCGAATTCGTGAAATTGCGGGTGGCTATCAAATCGCCATCCTTCCTGATTTTGTTGGCGTGATTGATGAACTCAATGCTCGTCGACGGAAAGTCCGGCTCTCCCGCGCTGCTCTTGAAACCCTTGCTATCGTTGCCTACAAACAGCCGGTCACTCGTACTGAGATTGAGACGATTCGTGGTGTTGCCGCCGATGCAGTGGTTACTTCGTTGCTTGAGAAGAATCTGGTCGAGATTACCGGACGGGCAACCACTCCCGGCAAAGCACTCCAGTACGGCACCGGTCAGGAATTTTTGAAATTCTTTGGCTTGCAGTCACTCGAAGATCTCCCACGTATGTCCGAAATCGAAGAGATGCTCTCAGCGGCGGACCGGAGCAAACAGACTCAGTTGCAGTTGACCGATCCCGCTCTCGAAGATGCACGCATGGCGAAACTCAATGTCGCGGACGGGACCTATACACCGCCTTCGGACGAAGAAGAGATGGAGATCATTGAAGGGGAAGGGCTTCGTATTCTGACTCTCAATCGGGGAGCTGAGTCAATGGCTAAGATCTCTCCAGAAGATTCTCAAGAATCTGCAGACGAGTCTTTGGCTGCAGAATCACACGAAGAATCGCTGCCCTAAACATTCGATTGCGTTCACCTGCTAATCTCCTGTTCATTCTCCCATGAGACTGAATACTTTTCTTGCCCGAGCCGGCCTCACCTCCCGCCGCGGTGCAATCGACTACCTTCTTGAGCATGATGTCCGCATCAACGGCAAACCCGCCCGTGAACCGGGAATTGCCGTCGATGAAAAAACTGACCGCGTCACCGTACGTGGCAAGCAGGTGTCGCTCGAATCACGCCTTCGCTATATCCTTCTGAACAAACCGACGAACGTGATTACTACAGTCAAAGACCCGGAAGGGCGCGCGACAGTACTTGATTGTCTTCCGCCGACACGCGAACGTCTCTACCCGGTCGGACGACTCGATCGGGACACTGGCGGAGTTCTCCTGATTACTAATGATGGCGATCTTGCTTTCCGTCTGTTGCATCCCCGTTTCAAGATCGTGAAAATTTACGAGGCGCGAGTCGAGGGACGATTCACCGACGAGGCGGTTGAAAAACTTCGGAATGGGGTTCGGATATTTGACGGGAGTCTTGGCAAAGCTGAAGTGAGTATTATCGCTCGCAATGAACGCGGTTCAGTTCTCCGACTTCGGCTTACTGAAGGGAAGAAGCATGAGGTCAAGCAGTTGTGCGAAGTGGTCGGATTTCCGGTTCGTCAGTTGAAACGTGTCCAGTTTGCTGATCTTGATGTGCACGGAATGCCGCAAGGGGCATGGCGAGATCTGACGAAACGGGAAATTGCGCACTTGAAGGAACTCACACTTTCCGATACTCCGATTGAAAACCGAAAGCAGCGAGACCACCGTCCGAAACGAGCCGCTGTCAGCAAAGCAACACCAACCAGACGCGAGGTTGCATCCCGCCCCGCGAAACCACGGCGACGAACATAAAGCCCGATATTATTGTACAAGCATCCATGATGCGTAAAATAATGCCATTTTCAAGCGAGATTGCCCGAGTTCTCTCGTGAGATTCATATTCAGCTTTCTCCTGGCTCTTGCAGTATTTTTTGGTGCTGATTCTTCGTCAGAAGCTCAAACCATTCGATACGAAAACTTCGAGAGTGATCAGGTCAAGAGGGCAGATTCGCTCTTGTCAGTCGCACGTACTCGGCTTTCAGAAGCACTGCAGGATTCACTCTCTTTCCCCGCGACGATTTTTCTGGCGAGAACACGTGAAGAATTCGATCTGCTCGTCGGCGGGCAATTCCCTGACTGGGGGGCGGCAGCCGCACTCCCGCGACAGAATCTGATCGTCATCAAGTCACCGAAACATTTTCCACTCAGGCGATCACTTGATGAGTTGTTGGTTCACGAGTATGCCCACTTGGCTCTGGGGGCGGCCTGTGCACCCGGTTCTCCGCCACGATGGATGGATGAGGGTCTCGCCACATGGCTGGCATCACCGTGGGAGTGGGAGCAGGATATGCTCATGAGTCGTACGGCAGTCTTCGGGACGTTTCCATCACTCGAAGAGATCGATGAGGTCAATGGCTTCGGAGAAGAACGAGCGGAGTTGTCGTATGCGACTTCGCGTCTGGCTTTCGAGTTTTTTCTCCAGCGATTTGGACCGGAAGGGATTGCAGGATACTGTTGGGGAGTTCGTGAGGGGCAAGAGCACCGTGAGGCGTTCCAATATGCCACCCGCATGACCGTCGCAGAATTTGAGCGTGAATTTCATGCCCACTTGCGCGAACGTTACGATTTGCTGACCCTTCTTTTCGATATGCGCTATTTCTGGCTTCTGTTAGTCGGTCTCTTGATTGTGGGTGGTGTCATGCGCATCCTCTCCCGTCGCAGCTATCATCGGAGATGGAAAGAACAGGAGAAGTTAGAATCGACGGATTTCGAGTACGGCGATCCTAAGCGACCGGAGCAGATCGAGGATGACGAACCCTGGCGAGGGGAGAAAGATCGTGACTGAGTCATCCTCTGAGAGTGCATCTGCCGCACACCCCCTAAAGATAAAACATCTCCATGAATATCTTGCGGCGTCGCTGCTAAGCAGCATCGTCCGTTCTCTTTCTGATCGTCATACAGAAAAGCTCGCGCGCAATCTCGGGAGATTCGTCTCTCGTCGATGGCATTCCCGACGCGCCATTGCTCAGAGCAATCTTAAGCGCGCATTTCCTGATCTGGGTCTTTCTGAAAATGAGCAGATTACAATTCAGGTGTTTGAATCTGCAGCTCAGTCTTTCCTGGAATTCGCACGCATCTCGAAAATCACTCCCTCACGGCTTGACTACATGGTAGAAGTCGATCCCGCATCTCGATCAACTCTTGCTTCACAGCGCAAGCAGGTCATCTTCGTTTCCGCACACTTGGGGAACTGGGAGTATCTGGGAAGATGGCTCGCCGAGCATCACGGTCCGATTGCGCTGCTCATCAATCCGCAGACCAATCCTCTTGTTGATCGCATGATCATGCGCTGGCGTGCGCATCCGCGACTTTATTTTGTTCCGTACCGAAGTGGATGGCCGCAATTGTCAAAGCTACTCCAATCCGGAATGTCGGTCGCGCTCCTGGCTGATCAACGACTCGAATCAGGCGGGATAGAGCTTCCCTTTTTCGGGTGCACCACACGATGGTCGAAACTACCGGCACTTCTGGCGAGTCGACATCAGGTCCCACTCGTTCCGATATTCTTGCCACGAATTGCAGGAGATAGATTTCAACTGATACTAGGAGATGAGATTGGTCCCATTCCAGACGCAGCCGTACATGATGAAACAATCCGTCTCACGCAGGCATATGTTGCTATCTGTGAACAGGTGATTCGTGAATACCCTGCGCAGTATCTTTTTACCCACAATCGCTGGGGGATTGGTATAGGACAGGTCAGTAAACAAGTGCGAGTGGATCTTCCTAAGAGTCCATCTTCATCATCGCTGCAGCGCACGCCGACATCGCCACTCTCGATCCGATGATTGATTCACGTATTGCCGTTCGCGTGCCGAATCATCTCGGCGATTGTGTCATGTCACTTCCACTCATACGAACACTGGTTTCGGTGTACGGTGAGGTCGGCGTTGTCACCCCTCTGATGTATGCGTCGATTTACGAACGGGTGGAAGGGGTGAATTGTATCCCGTTTGAAAATGAAGCTCGTCATGGACTCTTGGGCGCGTTTTCTGTGGCGAGGAGTTTGCGGCAGCATGGAATTGAACAAATTTTTCTTCTGCCAACTTCGTTTTCTTCCGCTGCATCTGCAATGCTCGCCGGAATCCCGCATCGCATTGGCTATCCGACAGATGGCCGCGGAATTCTGCTGAGTGAAATGAGACAGCTGCCGAGTGTCGAGACTTATCTTCATCGGAGCGAGCAGTATCTGCGCCTATATGCGTTGCAGGATAGACAATCATCAGACCACACTTTGCGACAACTCTCTGAACTGGCTCAACTCAAAATGAGCGAGATTGAAAGATCAAGCATCCGTTCACGTCTATCGAATATCGGCATTGCACCTGATCAGAAATTTGTCGTGCTGCCGTTTCGAGCAGTCGCTGAGTCACGGCGATGGGGAAAAGAGAACTACGCTCAACTTGGAAAGTGGCTTGCAAACGAATTCGGATTTCAGATTATCCTCGTCGGTACGACTGCAGACCAGCCGGAAGGGGAGTGGCTGCAAAATGAGATTGGGGATCGATCAATCAATCTTGCTGGATCGACTACTCTGGCTGAACTGATGGCACTGATGGCTGAGGCATCTCTGGTTATCGGCAATGACTCAGGCCCCTGTCATGTCGCCGCTGCCGTAGGTGCTCCGTTAATCGTTCTCTCCGGCGCAGATGATCCGCGTGAGACCTCCCCTTTGAGTAATAACAAGATCGTTGTTCGAGCTGAATCAGTAGAATGTCTCGGCTGTGTCAAAAATCGCTGTCCGAAAAAGGGAACGGCGTTCATGAGATGTATGCATGAACTCTCAATCGCCGATGTTCGTAGCACAGTTGAAAAGATGCTATCGTGACACAATCCAATAGATCAGAAATGCGATAAGGATCGAGATTCCGATTCCGGTGTAAAGACCGACTCGAAACGTGTTGAGTTTTGTCACCAGAGGCGGAGTTTTCGGTTTCGGAACGGAAGTCTCCGCATGGCAATGCTTGCACCGCTTCGCTTCAGGATGAATCAGCTCTTTGCAAAACGGACAGGGGACGGGTGGCTTGGGATAACTCACACCAAAGTCAGCATCCGAAAAACTATTTCGTCAGCAAAAAATCAACGAATGTGAAAAGCCGATACTGCTAGGTCGCAGTATTCGGTTCCTCGTCGGTCTGGAATCCAATCGGCGGTTTGTTTGGCAAACCCGGTGCGCCATGCACTTTGATCTCACCATACTGGGTCTCGAATTTTTTCAGATTATCGGCTAACGCCTTGTGCAGAAGCTTGGCGTGCATCGGTGTCATGATCACTCGCGCCAGCACTCTCGCCTTCGGCGGGCCGGGCATGAGACGAGCGAAATCGAGAATGATCTCGGTCGGCGAGTGGACGATCATCGCCAGGTTCGCATAGATTCCTTCGGCTTCTTTTTCGCCGAGTTCGATATTGATCTGTTGCTGTGGAGCGGTCATATCGCCCGTCTCTCCTTTTGCATCATGTGCATTGTTGGTATCGATTCTTCGCAGTCAGCATCCGGGCAATAAATTGATTGCGACAGGCGTTGATCGCGGCGGATGAGTCTACTATATTCACCGCTTATGTCAAGCCGAACCCGTTGTGGTCTGTCCTCGTCAAACTCATCAGTGCTACATACAAACGTATGCCGTTAGCAGAAGCGCGCGCCAAAGAATTGGTCGGACGCATGGGGAAAGCCACTATCGCGGTGCTGGGTGATCTCATGCTCGACGAGTATCTGATCGGAACGGTCGAACGAATCTCCCCAGAAGCCCCCGTGCCGGTGGTTGATATTCAGACAACTTCTATCCGTTTGGGTGGTGCGGCCAATGTTGCTGCTAATATTCACGCCCTTCGAGATTCTGTAGTACTCATTGGTCTGATCGGGAGTGACGAATCCGGTCAACGTCTGCAGGCACTTGTTGCAGAGCAGGGGATGTCCCCCGACTCAATTCTTGTGGATCGAAACCGGCGGACGACGGTAAAAACCCGCGTGATCGCCAATTCCCAACAAGTCGTTCGAGCCGACCGAGAGGATCGTATCCCCTGCACTCCCCAGCAGGCGGCGATGGTCATTGAGCAGCTTGAAGAAAACGAAGCAAAGCTCAGGGCACTCATTATCAGCGACTACGGCAAAGGAATGATCACCAAAGAGTTGCTCGCAGAGGTCATCCCGTGGTGCCGTAAACGGCGTATTTTCGTCGCGGTCGATCCAAAAGATGCCAACTTTTTCAACTACCAGTTTGCATCACTGGTCACACCGAATCATCACGAGGCCGGTTTTGCTGCCGGAAGGAAGATCCGCACCGAGGAAGACCTGATCGCCGTTGGTCAGCAACTTCGTGAACGGTTGAATGCCGACGCCGTCTTGATCACTCGTGGTCCGCAGGGGATGTCACTCTTTGATGCCTCCGGCATCACCCATATTCCGACTTTTGCCCGTCATGTCTTCGATGTCACCGGTGCCGGTGATACTGTTATTGCATCATTTGTGGCGGCGATGGCTGCGGATGCAACTCTTGTTGAAGCGGCCGTGATTTCCAACGCCGCCGCCGGATTTACTGTCGGCGAGGTCGGCACGGCATCCATTACTCTTCCGCAACTCGAACATGAGTTGCATCACCAACTGGATCTTTCAACCCTACCTGAGGTCGTACGTGTCCAACCAGCCTGAAACTCGTTTGAACATTTCGAAGTATACCGTGATGCTGTTCGCGATCACTTTGTCCGTTGTATACAATTCTGCAGAAGCCCAACAGCCCGGGAGTTCGAAATCAGTCGTCGAACGTCCCATGCCAAAGGGACGAACCCTTGCCTTTCGTCCACTAAATGACAAGAACATGAAAAAGGGGATGAGATATCAGGTCTTCGAAACCACCATCACCGGACTCAATAATGGTGATTCAACATTGCGTGACAGCTTGGTCACTATAAACGATGTCCATCTTACAAAATCAAAGGATGGCTACATCGTTGCTTCTACTCCAAAGTCGGTAAAGCGTTATGTCAATAGTACAGTCTTTGATGACCCGATGTCGCAGATCGTAGTGGGTGTGACTGCGCAGTTACACTTGAACAACTCCGGGAATGCGACAGATCTGACCGGTATGAATGCGATACAGTCGAAGCTGAGTGCTCTTTTCCCCCCGGACTCAGCCGCCGCCATCATGAAATCGATCGGGGGTTCCAATATCAAGATGCGGGTCATGGGGGAATGGAATGGTCGACTGGCGAATCTCCTGAACCGTGAAATGGTCATCGGGGATGCCAAGTTTGACACGAGCGAAGTACAATTACCGAATGGACATCGTCTGCAGTCTTTCATTGTCTCCCGCATCGAAGACACCATTCGCATTCAGGGAGTCTGGCATGTCAAAGTGAGAATCTCTGCCGCGACCAATCCGAAAGATATTTCAACTGTTTCTGAACTTTCATTTCGGGATGTCCTCCGCGGCTTCAAACTGGCAGACTCCACCCTTGCTTCATATCCCATGAGTAAAGGGGCGATGACGATGAAAACTGAGTTGCTGCTCGAGATGAACACGCTCTTGCTCAAAACTGAAGAGTTCAGCCGAACTTTCTTCATGGATCCTGAATTGCAAAATAATCAACCGGTCTACACCCGAACGATGTCCTACCAGCGCGCTTTACGCTATCAGTACCAATAATTGACAGCACACGACATGCAGTTATCGGGTCAAGTCTACAATCTGAAGAGTCTTCTTGCCGTTGTGAAACGGCTGCGAAAAGAGCAGCCGGAGACGCGCATTGTCTTCACCAATGGTGTCTTCGATATTCTGCATGCCGGGCATGTGACCTATTTGAAAAAAGCACGCGCACTCGGTAGTTACCTGATTGTCGGGATGAACTCCGACCTGTCGGTCCGCCGTCTCAAAGGGCCGACCCGACCGATTCAGAAGCAGGGAGATCGAGCGACGATCCTCTGCGCGCTTCGTTCTGTTGATGCAGTGATTCTCTTTGGAGATCAGACTCCCTTTCGGCTGATCAAGTCAATCAAGCCAGACATTCTCGTCAAAGGGGCAGACTATTCACTCAGTCAAATTGTTGGCGCAGCGGAAGTTCTTGCGTATGGTGGGAAAGTGAAACGAATCCCGATGCTTACCGGCAGGTCAACCACCCGCATTGCTCTGAAGATGAAGTGATGCGCAAACAAGAGAACATGACATTTGCGAACGCGCACAATGCTCTTGCTGACTCCGGCTATACTCCCGCGAGAATGTTCAAGCAGGCCTCACTTGGCAATGATACCGGGTCAGTGCAGCTGTTGCAGACTGTATCGCCAGATGAGCAGGGGAGTTTGTATGTACGGCTCACGCACGCAAAGAAATCACTGCAATCAAAGGACGGTCGAGCGCAGGGAGTGATCGACATTCTTCTCAGCGACGATCCAGCCCATCTGGTCGCACGCAAGTTCGCTGAAGAGCTCGCGAGAGAGCGCGGCGATGAATGGGGGATGATGGTCCATCGCTCGGCACTGGCTGAGCTCGACCCAGGCGGCGCTCAAGGTGTGCGCGAGATTCCTTCACAGATTGAATCTCGGAAAATCGAATCGACTTCGAATCAACCATCGTTCTCTCTGAGTACCAGTGAAGTGCAGCTTCTCAGGCAGACTCCAATGGTAACAGAAACGCTCGCCGATCTTTTTCGTGATCAGGGGCATCATCGGATGGCTGCGGCGATGTACAAACGACTCTTATCTGAAAACTATCGTGAGACCGTTTTGGAAAAACTTCGCACCGTGACTCGACAATCGACCGGGAGTGTGCGTCCTTCTTCGGATGATCTCGCCCGATAAAAAAATTGAACTGACGGCCTCCGCGGCCTTGTATTCCGGAAGGGGAATAGAATGAATTATCGCTCCCGCATCTTGTCACTTCGCGCCGCGATGAAACGTGACAATCTTGACGCCCTCGCGATCACGCACCTTGATCATGTTCGCTATCTGTGTGGATTTACGGGTTCAGCAGCATTGCTTGTCGTACTGCCGGATTCAGCACACTTTTTTACCGACTCACGGTACGCCATCCAGTCGCAGAAGCAGGTTTCAGGGGCGAAAATTACAATCGTCACCGGCGAAGCACTCTCCGGCTTGAAAGAGATTCCAAAGCTTCAGCAGCTGAATTTTCGTCTTGGTGTCAATGGAAGCTATCTTACTCTCGCCGCGAAAGACTCAATTCAGAACTATCTGCCGAAGGCAGTGATCCTCTCTGTTCCATCCCTCTTTACTGAACTCGGCTGGGTCAAAGACAGCAACGAAATTTCTTCAATCAGAAAAGCCATCAAGATCGCCGAGACCGCTCTCATGCGCGTTCTGCCAATCGTTCGCCCGGGGATGAAAGAGACAGAAGTCTCCGCAGAGCTGGAGTATCAGATGCTCATGCTCGGCTCCGAGCGACCGGCATTCGAATCGATCGTCGCCTCTGGTTATCGCAGTGCCCTCCCACATGGGTTGGCCTCTTCTAAGACAATCGAAAAAGGGGACTTCCTCACTTTTGACTGGGGGGCAACGGTCAATGGCTATGTCTCAGACATCACCAGAACGGTCGTCATCGGGAAAGCATCCGCTCGTCAGAAGAAGATATACCAGACGGTCCTTCGTTCAAATGAAGCGGCGATTGCAAAGGTTAAAGCAGGAATTATGGCCCGCGACGTAGACGCTGCGGCTCGAAAAGTGATCGACAAATCTGGCTACGGGAAAACATTTGGGCACGGTACTGGCCACGGAATCGGGTTTTATATCCATGTCGGTCCACGGGTGTCGCCAAAGTCGAACGATAAGTTGTTCCCTAACAACGTGATAACCATCGAGCCGGGTATTTATGTCGAGGGTTTTGGCGGCGTCCGAATAGAAGATGATGTCCGCGTGACCACCCGCGGCGGGGAGGTCATGACCTCCTTCACCAAAAAACTATTGGAACTGTAACAAAACCTCGGGTATCATCCCTGTAAGTACCGAACAGGAAGAATGGTGCGAAGGAGATTCGGCGGGAGGTTCCTGTCGGTATGTCCTTTTGTTAGTAACGAAAATCGTTAGGCAATCCAGATCTTCCTCCACCTTCGGAGACCATTGACCGAGAATGATAGCAATGAATGAAAAGCAGATACGAAACCTGATTCGTCTTGTAGAAGAATCAGAGATTGATTCTCTCGAAATCTCCGGCTGGGGGCCGTTCCGAAAAGTCCGAATTGTCGGAAAGGGAGCGACTCATCAGAACGGTCACGGCGGTTCGCCGATGTCTGTTGGGATGCAACCGGTTTTTACTGCCCAGCATCATCATGCTGCCCCAGTATCGACTCCTGCACCTGTCGTAGTCCCTCAAGTGGCGGCTCCTGCCGCTGGTGCGCCTGTTGCTGTGCCAGCTGCAAGTACATCCACGATCGAAATCAAATCACCGATGGTGGGAACGTACTACGCTTCATCCTCACCGGATTCTCCCCCCTATGTCTCTGTTGGAGATAAGGTTACATCAGGACAGGTGATTTGCATTGTCGAGGCAATGAAGCTCATGAACGAAATCGAAGCTGAAGTTTCCGGTCGAGTGGTCAAGATTCTCGCTCAAAACGGCAAGCCGGTCGAGTTCGGCCAGGTCCTTTTCCTCATCGAACCCGAATAAGTGCCGATATATCGTGGGAAGGAGCACCCACGATGACCCTTAAGCAGATGTTGGTTGAGATGCTCAACCGACGGGCCTCAGACTTACATATCCGTGTCGGGATTCGTCCGCACTTGCGAGTGAACGGAAATCTCGAACAGATTTCGACCACACCGGTGACCATTGATGAAATGGATCAGGTGCTCAATCAAATTCTCAATGAAAAGCAACTTGAGAGATTTCAGCGTAAGAATGAAATGGATCTGGCGCTCTCTGTCGCCAAGCTCGGCCGTTTTCGTATTAACCTTTTTCGTCAGCGCGGCACGACTGGAATTGCTATTCGTCACGTGAACACGCAAGTGCCGTCCTTCGAAGATCTGAATCTCCCGCCGATTATCAAAAAACTCTCCCGCGAAAAACATGGTCTGATCATTATCACCGGAACGACCGGTTCGGGTAAATCAACCACCATGGCGGCGATTATCGAAGAGATCAATGCCTCTGATCCGGTCAGTATTCTGACCGTCGAAGACCCGATTGAGTATATCTACCGCGACAAGAAAGCGATTATCTCGCAGCGTGAAGTGGGGGGTGATACTGAATCATTCGCTTCGGCATTGCGTCATGCCTTCCGTCAGGATCCGGACGCTATCATGATCGGTGAGGTTCGTGATCTTGAGACGATGTCGATTGCGCTCACCGCGGCAGATACCGGGCATCTGGTGCTTACGACATTGCACACATTGAATGTGATCGAAACGATCAGCCGTATTATCTCATTCTTCCCGCCGCATCAGCATCAGCAGATTCGCTTGCTTCTGGCTGGAACGGTGCGCGCGGTTGTATGTCAGCGTTTGCTGACTCGCTACGACATGCCCGGGCTTGTTCCTGCATTAGAAATCATGGTCACCACTGCTGCAATTCGTGAATGCATAATCAATCCTGAAAAAGTGAATGATATCGGGGAATTGATGGAGCAGGGAAGAGTGCAGTACGGAATGCAGACCTTCGATCAGGCGATCATGAAGCTGCACAAGCAGGGGTTAATCAGCTTCGAAGAGGCAATAGCCCACGCCAGCAATCCGGATGACTTCGATCTGCGTCTAAAGGGAATTCAGGGGGCGGCAGATCGTTGGGACGAAGAGGAATCCCCGAAACAAAAGGGTCCGGAAATCTATTCCCCTCAGAAAAAGGGGTTTGGTGGCTCAGATCGGGAGCTTCCGAGCGGCTATTCGAAGTTCTAAACCCATTTTTCACAAGATTCAGTTCACACAGCAACCTCGGCCAAACGGTCGAGGTTGTTTTCTTTAGGTAGCCTATGCCGATTCTCGACCTGTAACCCTCTCCCCCTATCCGTATGCTTTTATTGACGTACCCCTAAATCTTGTGCTACTCTTACCCCCCTGTTACCGGGAGACATCCCGAAAACAGCAACGAGGAAACAAGGACTGATGATGTTCATATCTAAAGGAGGAACCATAGGAATGGTTACACTACTCAGAAAAGGGCTAACGCGTTTCGGGACGCTGTTGGCCGTCACGCTCGTACTCTCACTTCCGAATCTCGCCACCGCACAGGACATGGATGGAGATGGCGTACCGGATAATGTCGATCAGCGACCACGCGTTGCTGGATATTACAACTCGGGTGATGTCACCGACCGCGGCACGGCATCATGGAACGAAGGCTCCGACTCAGATGGTGATGGAGTCGGCGACACGAATGATCCAAGCCCGTGGGTTGCTGAATATTACAGCTCCGGCGGCGAGATGGCCGCGGCTTCGATGTTCATGTCACTCTCTCCGACAACCGACTCCGATGGAGATGGTATCCCGGATGCCGCTGATCAGCGTCCTTTCACTGCTGGCTATTACAACGGCGGAGATGTAACTGATCGTGGAGAGATTGAATGGATGCAGGGTGCTGATTCAGACGGTGACGGCGTACCGGATACCGAAGATCAACGTAAATGGGTTGCTGGCTACTATAAGCCAATGACCGCCACTGCTCCGAAGCCAGTTGACGGCGACGATGACGGCGACGGTGTTGCTAATTCCAAGGACAAGTGCCCCGGCACACCACGTGGAGCGACGGTTGATAAGAATGGATGCCCGAGTGACACCGACAAAGACGGCGTCTTTGATGGCATCGACAAATGTCCGGATACCCCGGCTGGAACGAAGGTAGATGCCTCCGGTTGTCCGATGGATTCCGACGGTGACGGTGTCGCTGACGGTATCGACAAGTGCCCGAACACCCCTCGTGGTGCGAAGGTGGATGCCAGCGGTTGCCCGACTGACGAAGACGGCGACGGCGTATTCGATGGTATTGATCAGTGCCCCGGTACTCCGGCTGGTATTCCGGTCGATGCAAATGGTTGCCCGACGATCCGCAAAGTTGGTGAGAAGATCACTCTGCAGATCAATTTCGCGACCAATTCGTCGAACATGGATGATGCCTCGAAGACCAAGCTTGATGGCGTCGCCAAGACACTTGGTGAGTTTACCGACATTAAGGTTGCCATTGGTGGATTCACTGATGACCGCGGTTCTACTGCCCATAACCAGGGATTGTCAGAACGTCGTGCGAAAGCAGTACTTGATTACCTTGCTTCGAAGGGTGTGGCGAAGAACCGCATGACCTCGAAGGGCTGGGGAGAAGACCCGACCAAGTTTGTTGGCGACAACGCGACAGATGAAGGTCGTGCCAAGAACCGTCGTGTCGAAATCGAATCAGTCGGCAACTAAAACCGACATAAGAAATCCGGTGCCCCACCCTTTGGGTGGGTCTTCGATGCCTCAGGGCTCGCCTCGGATTTATGAGACTTGAGAAACAAAAATGCCCCGCCATCCGGCGGGGCATTTTTTGTACTAATCTTTGGGGTGGCCCGTGGGCTTGCCCCGGGTTCCCGTGCGCTTCACCCAAAGTAGGTAGCCAGCCCCTTAAGGAGCGCGAATATCTTCATTGGATAGTGCGCGGCAGGCCTCCCGACCTGCCCGTTTTGCAGATTATTCAGCGATCTTCTTTTTGTCACCCTGAGCTTGTCGAAGGGGGACATCATCACAATTTTGTTGATGTCATGCTTCGACAGGCTCAGCATGACATGAGACAAGTCACGAACTTTAGACAAGCTCGCGGACCCTTCGACGAGCTCAGGGTGAGAAGAGGGGCAGACAAGGGCGTCTGCCGCCTACTGAACAGCGTTTGTCGTTCACAGAGATAGAAAAAGAGAAGACCCTGATGTGGGCATCAGGGCCACCTGTTGCAGTTGACGCATCTTGGTCTCTTCATGCTGAGCCAGTCGAAGCATCTTCTTCAGTAGATCAGCGGACCATTCGCCTCGACTATTTCTTCCGCTTGTAAGTGAAATCGTAACCGGTCACCCAAGTCGCACCGTTGTCGGTCGAGGTCTCCGCCCATTGTCTGACTTGGTCTGGTCCTTGATTGAAGAAGCGAAGTCGCCCGAGCTGCTTCTCTCCATTCGGTCCCGGTCCGGGATCAGTTTCAAAGACCATCGCTTTGAGGTTCTCATCATACTGCCCGTTAAAGAACCAGATCATCGGAGTGCCCATGGGGGCGGAACCAACCCAATACTGCTGCCATCCGCCTCGGGCACTGTCATAGTAATTGATACTCTTCCCTTCAAACGGACCACTCGCTGCACCTCGTGCGGGGTTGGATGTCCAGTTTTCGAGAATGCCACACCCACCGGCCATCATCTCGATCTTACTCCAGCCAGCAATGGTCGCTGGTGTCGCAGTTGGATTCACTATCCACTCTCCAATCCAGAAATCAAAGAGTCGAAACTTTGGGTTGTGACGGCAGGGGAATGCATTCGTCTCGACCTGCGGCCGCAGCGCCGCATAGCGCGGATCACTTTTCATTGATGCAAATTCTGAGGTCGTGTCGTAACCGGTGATGTCGGCATACCCAGCTCGAATCATGCTGTCGATTGTTGCAAAGAATGGCTCGACTTCGTTTTTCATTCCCTTAATCATCGCGACGCGGGAAAGTACAACAAGCAGTAATCCGCCGGTCGGTTTCAGATCAAGCACGCGCTGATATGCTGTCGCCGCTTTGTCGATGGCACCGGTTTTCTGAAGTGAAAAGCCATAGCGATTCCATGAAATCGGACTAGTCGCGTCCTTCTTGAAAAATGCTTCGTATGCCGGAATGGCCTTCGCATAATCCGATGCCAGAAAAAGAGAATCCGCTTTCTGTTGCAGTGGCGACGGAGTCGGAGCCGTCTGCTGAGAACTCACTGATGTGGCCGCTGTAAGCAGAAAAATGAATGTGAAGAGTTTGACAGGCACGAGATTTCCTTTCGGTAGCACAGGATCGTCATAACACCAATTGACGATCATCCCTGCCGAAATGCCCACCAACGTGCAGGTGGTGATACGTGAGCTGCACTTATTCTGCGTGAACGGAAAGACCAGGTAGTAGCGATCTGGTCAAAGCCCTCAAAGCCCCTGCCATGCAACGGCTTCCGGGGTTGCGCATTCGACTTGTCGAAAGTGTTGGACGGGGGTACATTATTCAATTACACGAGGAAAACAGAAATACGAATGACAACCCGAAAATTCGAAAAAGTCCTCATTGCCAACCGAGGGGAAATTGCCCTTCGAGTGATTCGCGCCTGTCGTGAACTTGGACTCAAAACAGTCGCGGTCTACTCCGAAGCCGATCGAGATGCTCTGCATGTGCGATTTGCTGATGAAGATGTATGTATTGGCCCCGGGCCGGCCAAAGAATCATATCTCGATCTGAAGCGCATCATCGCCGCCGCCGAAGTTACCAATGCCAAAGCAATTCACCCCGGCTACGGTTTTTTGGCAGAAAACGCTGAGTTCGCCGAGATTTGTGAATCGTGCGGAATCACGTTCATCGGGCCGACTCCTGATGCCATTCGTAACATGGGGGATAAGGCGGTCGCGAAAGATGTCATGCGAAGGGCCGGAGTTCCGGTGGTGCCCGGTTCTGATGGCATTGTCGCCACTTTCGAAGATGCCACTGCCGTTGCCGAGAAGATCGGTTTTCCGGTGATGATCAAGGCGGTCGCTGGTGGTGGTGGCAAAGGGATGCGTGCCTGCCGCGATCTTGCCGAACTGGAACGAGCATTCCATGTCGCGTCGACCGAAGCTGGGAATGCATTCAACAATCCCGATCTCTATATCGAGAAACTGATTCTGAATCCGCATCATGTCGAGATACAGCTGATGTCCGACACCCATGGGAATTACTTCCACTTTGGTGAGCGAGATTGTTCGGTGCAGCGACGACATCAGAAATTGATCGAAGAGACCCCCTCTCCTCTGATGACCGAGGCCCTACGCAAAGCGATGGGGGATGCGTCGATAAAAGGGGCACGTTCGGTCAATTATGTAGGTGCAGGAACGATTGAGTTTCTCGTTGATGACAAACATAATTTCTACTTCATGGAGATGAACACCCGTATTCAGGTCGAGCATCCGGTTACGGAAGAGGCATACGAAGTCGATCTCGTGCGCGATCAATTACGAGTTGCACTGGGTGAGAAGCTGACCTACTCACAGGATCAGATCAAGCCAAAGTGGGCAGTGATTGAGGCCCGTATCAATGCCGAAGATGTCGAGAAAGATTTCCGTCCGACCCCCGGCAAAATCACCGCTATGAACACACCCGGTGGTCTGGGCGTTCGAGTCGATAAAGCAGTCTATGCCGGATATCAGATTCCGCCCTACTACGACTCGATGATTGCCAAGTTGATTGTCAAAGGACGAACCCGTGAGGAAGCAATCACCCGGCTGCGCGGTGCGCTTGAAGAGTTCATTGTAACTGGCGTGCCGACGACGATTGACATCATTCGTGAAATTCTAGACCATCCACTGTTCGAACAGGGGAAATACAGTACCAATTTTCTCGAGCAAGTTTTCCTGCCCGAACGTGAAACCGAAAAAAAAAAGTCGCTTACACTCAAAAGAGGGAGCGAAGAGACGGCATCCGTCGCGGAAACCTCTCGAATCAGTGAGGTAATCGCGCAAACGGAGGCCGAATCCGTGACCACCGCTGAAAGGACACCCGAGTGAATATTCCAGCCGAATTGAAATATACCAAAGAGCATGAATGGATTCGAATTGATGATGATGTCGCTACAATTGGCATCACCGATTTCGCTCAGGGGGAGTTGGGGGATGTGGTCTTTGTCGAACTTCCTAACGTCGGATCTGCTGTCCGTCAGATGGGGAATTTCGGGACGATTGAAGCGGTCAAGGCGGTCTCCGATCTCTACTCACCGGTCTCCGGGCAGGTGGTGGAGATCAACAAGGCACTCGAATCAGACCCGATGGTGATCAACCGCGACCCCTATGGAGAGGGCTGGATGATTCGGGTCAAGGTCGATTCTCGCGACCAGCTTGAACAATTACTTTCCGCCGACAGTTACAAAGTGATACTCGGATAGTATCTTAGCTTTTTCTCCGCGCGATGCCGATGGGCATCCTTGAAAGGACGATGACGGTTTCCATGGCCTATCTTTCTACCACCGAAGAACAACGTCGGGAGATGCTTCGTGCATGTGGCGTTGAGCGCTTCGATCAGCTTCTGGCAACTATTCCCGCTGACTGCCGCTTAACTGGTGAACTGAATATTCCCGCTTCGACGGAAATCGAATTGATGCGGGAGATTGAATCTCTTGCCAATACCAACGCGGGCTCGTTGGTCTGTTTTGCCGGGGCAGGGATCTACGATCACTTTATACCGTCAGCGGCATTTGCAGCAGTCATGCGTCCGGAGTTCATGACTGCCTACACTCCATACCAGCCGGAAGTCGCACAGGGGACACTTCAGATCATCTATGAATTCCAGACTCATATCTGCCGTCTGACCGGTATGGATGTTGCCAATGCCTCCCTCTACGATGGTGGTTCAGCGATGGCTGAGGCGGTGATCATGGCGACGGCTGCAACCAATCGCTCGAAAATCATCATTGCCGAGACGGTCAATCCCCTCCATCGGCAAGTGGTCGATACCTATCACGCCGCAAGGCCGGTTGAAATCCTGACACTTCGCCGAGCAAATGGTCAGATTGATATTGAGCATCTGAAATCTCTGATCAACGACCAGACCGCCTGTGTGGTGATCGCTCAGCCAAATCTCTACGGCATGCTCGAAGATATTCAGGCGATAGAGCCGATTGTTCATGCCGCAGGTGCAAAACTCATTCTCTCCATTGAGCCGATTGCACAGTTGGTGCTGAACACCCCGGGCGAGCTCGGAGTTGATATTGTCTGCGGTGAGGGACAACCCCTCGGCATTCCGATGTCATTCGGTGGGCCGACTTTCGGATTTTTCGCTGTCAAAAAAGAATTGATTCGTCTGCTTCCCGGACGTCTCGCCGCCCGTACTACCGATGTCGACGGCAAACCCGGATTCGTGCTCACCTTGCAGACACGAGAGCAGCATATTCGTCGCGACAAAGCGACTTCCAATATCTGCACAAATCAGGCCTTCTGTGCAACGATGGCAACCGCGTATCTGAGTCTTCTCGGAAAAGAGGGAATGAAACAGGTCGCGCTGTTGTCGATGGAGCGAGCGCAATACTTCGCGAATGCCATCAGCAAGCATGACGGTTTCTCACTCTACTGGAATGGTCCCTTTGTTCGTGAACTGGCGATCCGCACACCGAAACCGGCGAAAGAGATCATTGCCGCGATGGTCGAACGTCACGGAATCCTCCCCGGTGTGGACGCCGGTCAATGGGATGAGTCACTACGCAACTGTCTGATTGTGGCTTTTACCGAGAAACGAACTTTTGCAGAGATCGATCAGTTTGTCACCCTTCTTTCACACTTTTCTACCGCGAATGTCGCAGAGACGGTGGCCTAGCCCTCATGCTCTTTTTTCTGCATCCCGCTATTTCTGTCCTCTCAGATGAGTCCAACGACCCTCAGCATGCGATGAGCAGTGAATCAACGGAGATGCATGAAAACGAAGAGTCGGCTCGCGCCAAAATTCATTGGCAGGAGATCGGTCAGGTCGACAACATGATGATCGCCGGGCTTGCCAAAGAGATGCTCGAATCGGAAGGGATTCCGGTCGTAGTCATGTCACAGGCCGGATTTCTCGGCGAACTTGGTTTGCCGCTTCAAAACATGTTCACTGGCGGGCCATCCCGGACGCGACTACTTGTTCCCGAAGAATCCGCCGATGATGCGACTGCATTGATGTTTGAAACTATGGGGGAGATGTGGTACCCATCCGCGTTTTCCTCTTCCACAAAACCGACCGACCAGGAGAATGCCTCATGAAGCACTCACTGATCACGATTGCCACTCTCGCTCTCGGACTTGGCAGCATGGCGCATGCCTCGTACGTGAATGAAGCCGGCAAGGCACCGTACTACACGACCATTCAAGAAGGAATGGCGGCTGCGAAGGCGCAGAAATCCGCACTGGCGATCAAGTATTATACCGATTGGTGAAAGTGGTGCAAAGTTATGGACACGGTCGTGTTCGTCGATAGCGCCGTCATTAATCAGCTCACTACAAAGACCGTACTGGTGAAAATCAACGCTGAAGTTGATACCCTCGCGAAGCAAAAGTACGGGGTCATGGGATATCCGACAGTGATAGTCGCGGATGCCAATGGAAAAGAGTTTGATCGAATTGTTGGCTATCTCCCCCCTGCCGATTTCCTGCAGACAGTCGGAGATTATCAGGCAGGAAAGGGGACACTGGATGCCAAACTCGCTGAGGCAAAGAAAGACAAGTCTCCAATACTTGCGAAAGAGATCGCTGAGAAATACAAATATCGTGGTGATGACAAGAATGCCGAACAATGGTACCAGCAAGTTCTTGCTTCGGTAAAACCGAACGACACACTGGCGGCTATGATTCGAATCGATATGGCCGACATGTATCGTCGAATGAACGCTTACGACAAGGCACTGACTGCCTTCATGTCGATTGAGAAGGATTTCGCAGGGACCCCA
Organism: uncultured Ignavibacteriales bacterium; assembly: GCA_964518635.1. GTDB lineage: Bacteria > Zixibacteria > MSB-5A5 > GN15 > FEB-12 > CAZFGK01. Next base: position 102,731 of record CAZFGK010000004.1, on the reverse strand, counting down.
TATGCCGCCGACGCCGCCGTCTATACCGGCATCGTGCAGGCAAGAAAAGGGGACACTACCGCCGCCCTGATGACGTATAACAGATATCTGCAAAGCTATCCGAACGGCAGCGACACCGACTATGTCCGGACGCAGATACAGAAGCTGACGAAAAAGTAGAGCTATGGTGTTAGCCTGCGCGTCTACAAGGCGCGCAGGCGGAAGAAAGGAAGACTCTCGTGCAAACCAGATTCACATCACGACTGACATCTGCACTCCTCTTCACGGTTATGCTGATCGGAGTATCAGTACGTGCTGAGTTGATCTCCCAGCCGGGGACGGTGCCGTACTACACTTCTCTAGCCGAAGCACAGGCCGAAGCCGCCAAGTCCAAACGGGCGGTTGCGATAGATTTCGTGACCGACTGGTGTGTCTGGTGCAAAGTGATGGATACCACCCTCTACAAAGAGCAGGCTGGTCTCGATTTCTATTCAAAAGAAGCGGTCCTCTGCAAACTTGATGCAGAAAAGGCTGACTCATTGCTCGCCAAGAAATACGGCGTAGTCGCCTATCCGACCGTTGTCTATTGCAAGGCGGATGGCACTGAGTATGACCGAGTGATCGGCTACGCTCCGACCGGAGAGTACCTGACGATGGCGCGTGATTATATCGCAGGGAAGGGAACTCTCACTGCTCTGCTTGCTGAAAATGCGAAAACGCCAAGCCGCGAACTTTCGATGCAGATTGCTGAAAAGTATCAGTATCGTGATAAGAAAGAGGAAGCTCGTAGCTGGCTCACCAAAGTTATCGGGGATGGCAAAATTTCCGACTCACTCTCTGGCATGGCGAACGAGAGCATTGTCGATATGCTTCGCAATGACAAGAAGTATGACGAAGCCCTGATCCGATTGGCTGCAATGGAAAAGCAATTTGCCGGTACCAGGCATGCAGAAGTCGCAGTACGCAAGACAGGAGGGACGTTTTTACGAATGGGGGACACCACAAAAGCAATTGCCGAGTTTGAGCGTTATATGAAGCTCTACCCCGACAAAGAAGCAACCCCATCAATTGAGAAACTGCTGAACACATTAAAGACCGCGACGGTCAAGCCGTAACGCGAAGGATATACCTCGAAGATATGTCGATGACCATGCCCACTCCCCTCATTTTTGAACAGTCCCTCCCCGGACGTCGCGGAACACAACTTCCGTCTCTTGCCCGCAATGCGGAGGAGATTCTCTCAGCGATACCGAAAAAACATCGCCGCGCAAATGACGCCGCGTTACCTGAGGTCAGCGAACCACAGGTGATGCGTCACTATGTCAATATGTCGACCAAGAATCATCACATCGACCGCGGTTTCTATCCCCTCGGTAGCTGCACGATGAAGTACAATCCGAAGCTCAATGATGTCGCCGCATCACTGCCGGGATTCGCCAATCTTCATCCGCTTACTCCGGATCGCGCGGCGCAGGGGGCGTTGCAGATCATACATGAATTGTCTCGTTCGCTTGCCGAGGTCTCCGGATTTCCCGGAATCTCCCTGCAGCCAGTAGCTGGCGCACAGGGGGAACTAGCGGGGATTCTGGTGATGCGCGCCTATCATATCAAGCGGGGTGATACCAAACGACGAAAGATCATTATCCCCGAATCGGCACACGGGACAAATCCCGCGACCGTCAACTCCGTTGGTTGGGAAGTGGTGCAGATCAAATCCGGTGATGATGGATTCATTCATCCCGATGCTGTGCGCGCCGTGATGGGGCCGGATGTTGCCGGCATGATGACCACCAATCCAAACACCCTCGGACTTTTTGAAAAACATATCAAGGCGATTTCAAAGATCGTCCATGATGGTGGCGGACTGATGTACATGGATGGCGCAAACTTGAATGCACACATGGGGATTTTTAGACCCGGTGATATCGGTTTTGACATGATGCATTTCAATTTGCACAAGACTTTCACCATTCCGCACGGTGGTGGTGGACCGGGTGCCGGTGCGCTCGGGGTGCGAGAAGATTTGCGTGAGTTTTTGCCGGTGCCGGTGGTTGATCGTGATGATCGCGGTCGATACAGCTTAAATTCCGATAAGCCGTATTCCATCGGAAAGCTGCATGATTTCTTCGGAAATTTTCTGCATATGGTTCGCGCCTTTGCTTATATCCGCACACTCGGCGGCAAAGGACTTCGGGAGGCATCAGAAGTCGCGGTGCTGAATGCGAACTATCTCAAAGAGAAGCTGAAGAAGGACTTCGATCTTCCGTTTGATGTCCCTTGTATGCACGAGTTTGTGCTCTCGGGGAACCGTCAGAAGAAACTCGGGGTGAAGACCTCTGATATTTCAAAACGACTGCTTGATTTCGGCGTGCATGCCCCGACCAACTACTTTCCTTTGATCGTGCCGGAAGCGATGATGATCGAGCCGACTGAAACTGAGTCCAAGGAGACCCTTGATCAGTTTGTCGAGATCATGATACAGATTGCGCGTGAGGCAGAGACAAATCCTGATCTGGCGAAAAATGCCCCGTATCATACCCCCGTCAGACGATTGGATGAAACCGGAGCGGCACGGTCGCTTGATGTCGCATATCAGGGATAATTGTTTTTGTTCGCAAAGGTACGAACGGCCCCAGTCAGTGATTGGGGTCGTTTTCATTTTTTGATTCTAAGAGCTATGCTGCAGCAATGCTCGTCGCCAGAAATCTCACATTTCAGTATCCAGATACAGCTCAGCCAGTCCTGAAAGGGGTTTCCTTTTCAGCTACGTCCGGCGATCGAATTGTTCTGGTCGGACAAAACGGGAGTGGGAAATCGACTTTTGCGAGAATGCTGGGTGGTCTGCTTCCTGTGCAAAGAGGAGAGCTTCTTTTCAATTCAATCCCATTCACTCAATTACAGGGATCACTACGTCCGATCTCGCTCTTACAGCGTTTTGATGAACTCTTTCTCGCGACTCGAGTCGACAGGGAGCTGGCAGTCAACTTCGAACTCGCCGGTTTACCGTCGGATGACATTACACGTCGTGTCAAAGAACAGGCTGAAAGATTCAGCGTTACTCATCTTTTGTCATGCCAGTGCCAGTTACTTTCTCCCGGGGAGCGACTACGGGTTGCTCTCGCTGCGCAACTCTCTCGAACTGCGCCACTTGTTGTGATCGATGAAGCGGATGCATTTCTTGATCAGCCGGGAAGAGAGCTCTTGCGAGAAGTGACAAAGTCACTCGCTAAATCGGGGAGTATCGTATTTCGAGTGACCCATGATCTGAATTCCATAGACGATGAAGAGCGATTATTCCTGATTCAAGACGGTGAGCTGACTGAGTCTATAAACAGTTACGAAAGCAGAACAAAACTCATTTCAGATACTCCCGCACCTGTGTCAAAATTCGATTCACTCCATCCATCTGGAACGCCGCCAGCGAACGAAAAAAGAGAGATCAGTCGATTGACACTTGATGCATGCAGCTTCTCTCCTGCCGACGGATTGGAAGTCGGACCATTTTCGCTGGAATTGGAAGGAGATTGCTGGACAGGACTCTCCGGTCCCAACGGTTCAGGGAAAACCCTTCTGGGAAAATTTCTGGCAGGTATGTACCTCCCGAAGTTTGGGAGTTACCGAGTCCATTTTTCGAGTCAGGCAGTTGTCGATGCTCATACCATTCTGACCAATTCTTCTCACGTCGGCTACCTCCCCGCCGAGCCGGAACGATTTCTGATCGCCGCGACGGTTGAAGAGTGCTTCGTGGATTCAGCTGCGGATTTGTCTCTTCGGTTTTGGTCTCGACACTTCGACTTTGACCTCAATGAGAACGGATCACGGGATCCTCTGAGCTTATCCGGCGGGGAACAACGACGTCTTGCTCTGCTTATGTCCCTTCAGTTCGACCCTGCCTTTATCGTCCTTGATGAACCGACCGCGAATCTTGATTTCAACGGTCGGGCAAGCGTCCTCTCATTCCTGAAAATGTGGAAAACTCATGGGCGTGGTGGGTTACTTATCAGCCATGACCAGGAACTCCTGCAAAGCAGCTGCGACCGCATGCTGACACTTGGATAAAAACGGATTGATGCGCTCAAAAAGATACGCCTCCACTTGACGAGTTGCGCCCCGTTCTCTACTCTGGATTCACATTTTGCCTTTTAACGTGATCCGGAGAGGTCGCCAAAGGTCAGGAATCGTCACACGTCCATTCCGCCTCGTCCTTCCTCTTCCCCACATTGATTATCAAGAAGCTGACTGCGTTTCGCATGTGCAAACAGAGATCGAGTTGCAGTCAAAGGAGTAGTTGTGACGCAAGCAATCCAGCAGGTGCTGGATGACAAGAAAATTGATCGCGCGCTGGTTCGTATTTCGCATGAGATACTCGAACACAACAGCGGCGCGGAAAATCTCGCGCTGATCGGTATTGTCCGAAGAGGCGCAATTCTTGCACGGCGTATCGCCGCGCATATCAAACGTATCGAAGGGGTCGCCATCCCGGTCGGTTTCATGGATATCTCTTTGTATCGGGATGATGTCTTCTCGAAACTGGAACAACCGGTGATTCAACGAACTGAAGTCCCATTCTCGGTCAAGAACATGCATATCGTACTGGTTGATGATGTTCTCTTCACCGGTCGCACGATACGTGCCGCACTCGATCAGATTGTCGATTTTGGACGACCGCGGACCATTCAATTGGCAGTGCTTGTTGATCGCGGACATCGGGAATTGCCGATCAAAGCGGATTATGTCGGCATCAATGTCCCCACCAAGCGGGATGATCAGGTGGTGCTTGAAGTTGTCGAACAGGATGGACAGGATCGTGTCTATGTCGGTCCAAAAGCAGAAGTAACTGCGCATCGAGCTGCCACGGCTTCCGGCAAATCGAAATCGACACCTGAGCCGAAAGTTGCCGCGAAAGGGAAAGTGAAGAAGGGGAGTAAGTCATGAGTCATCTGACGAGTCGGCATCTGCTGGGCTTAGAAGGGGTCCCAAAATCCGATATTTCCCTGATTCTTGATGCATCGGAATCGTTTCGGGAGGTGCTCGATCGCACGATCAAGAAACTCCCGACCTTGCGCGGAATCACCGTTCTGAATCTCTTCTACGAAAATTCAACTCGTACCCGTATCTCCTTCGAACTTGCGGCAAAACGTCTCTCAGCTGACACCGTGAGTTTTTCTCCTTCTGGTTCATCAGTTCAAAAAGGGGAATCTCTTCGCGATACCGTTCAGAATATAGAAGCGATGAAAATCGATATGGTGGTCGTTCGTCATAAATCGACCGGAGTGCCCTACTATCTCACGCAAGTAATGAACGCGAATATCATCAATGCCGGAGATGGCGCGCATGAGCATCCGACGCAGGCACTGCTCGACATGTTCACCATACGCAGAAAGTACAAGAAACTCAGCGGCCTACGCGTCGTTCTGGTCGGCGATATCAAGCACTCCCGCGTGGTCCGTTCCAATATCTGGGGACTAAAAACAATGGGGGCATCGGTCGCACTCTGCGGGCCGAGTACTCTCATGCCGCAGGATGTTGAAAAATTCGGCTGTGATGTTTACACCAATCTTGATGAAGCCCTCGATGGCGCGGATGTGGTCAATGTGATGCGCATCCAGATGGAACGTCAACAGGCGGGACTCTTTCCGACGCTTCGTGAATACACTAATCTCTTCGGCCTGACGAAAGAACGACTCGGTCGTTTGAATAAAAACTACACCATCATGCACCCCGGACCGATGAATCGTGGCGTGGAAATCGATTCCGAAGTCGCAGATTCCGACAAGTCGGTGATTCTCGAACAGGTGACCAACGGACAGGCCGTCCGTATGGCGGTCCTCTATCTTCTCTCCGGTCGGAAAGAGGATGGGGAAGGGGGGAAAGACTGATGGTCCGCGTAGCAAAAGGAAAGAGCGAATCTCGCATGAGCGCAAAGTCCAGTTCACAAAGTAAATACGATCTCGTTCTCACCGGCGGTCGAGTGATTGACCCGTCCATCGGCTTTTCACAAACAGCCCATGTCTGTATAACCGACAAATCAATCGCGGCACTCGAACCAGCAAGCGGCAAAAAAGGGAGCGCGATACCGAGTGCAAAAAAAGTTATTGATGTCAGTGGCAAGATTGTCACTCCGGGATTGATCGACTGCCATGTGCATCTGCGTGAACCCGGCCGCGAAGGGGCCGAGACTATTGAATCTGGTTGTCGCGCTGCGGCCGCGGGTGGATTCACAACGGTTATGTGCATGCCGAATACCACACCACGAATCGACAATCAGGAGACTGTTCGCTTTGTGCGTGAGCAGGCACGTCATGCGGATGCTCGTGTGTATGTCGTCGGTGCGATCACCAAAGGACTCGAAGGAAAAGAGCTTGCCGAAATCGGCGATCTGGTGAAGATGGGGGCGGTTGCGATAACCGATGATGGGCACTATGTCCAGAATCCGGAGATCATGCGCCGAGCGCTTGAATACTCCAAGATGTTTAACATTCCGGTGATGGATCACTGCGAAGATCAGTTTCTGGTCGGTAATGGAGTGATGAATGAATCCTTTGAATCAACACGGCTTGGGTTGAAAGGATCGCCGTCGGTTGCCGAAGAGCTTGCCGTGATTCGTGATATCGCGCTCTGCCGTCTGACGAACGCGAAACTGCATGTTCAGCATATCACCACCCGGCGTGCTATTGAAGCGGTTCGTATGGCGAAAAAAGAGGGGATCAAAGTCACCACCGAGGCCTGCCCACATCATTTTGTTCTGACCGATGAAGAGATCGGCAAGACATTCAATACTGCGTTGAAAGTAAATCCGCCCCTTCGTTCACGAGATGATGTCGACGCGGTAATCGCTGGGCTCATTGACGGAACAATAGAATGCATTGCTTCTGATCATGCCCCGCATACTGACGAAAGTAAGGACGGTGAGTACGATCAGGCACCATCCGGCATGATCGGACTAGAAACGACGGTTGCACTGGTAAAGACCTATCTGATCGACAAAGGGATACTTGATTGGGCTGATGCTATTCAGAAGATGACCACCAATCCTGCTTGCATTTTCAATCTTCCGGGTGGGACATTGGGAATCGGGAAGGACGCCGATATCACCGTCATCGATCCTGACAAAAAATGGATCGTACAGGCCGACAAATTCCGTTCACGCTCGAAGAACTCGCCCTTTATCGGTTACAAGCTGAGCGGACAGGTGACGATGACCATCCTCCGCGGGGGAGTGGTGTTTCAGATATAAGCGTTGATATTGATGCTAACAAATGAAAAACGGGAGCAGCGTGTTGTTCCCGTTTTTTTTTGAAGTCTGCTTTTCAGAGTCGCACCATACGAGGAATCGATAACTAGTTCGTCTCGGAACCTACCACGAGTTCGGGCAAGTGGGTGGTTGACCGAACGAGATGAAGAGCCTATCGACACATTCCGTTATATCTGCAATGTCGATGCTGCCGTCAGGAGATATGTCCGCTTCTTGCTGACAGCAAAGTGGATAATAAGAAATAAAGGTATAATCGACCAAGCGCGTCAGGTCTGCGATGTCAAATGAGTCGTTCGGATCGCAGTCGACATTTCCTCGACGGTTTTGACAACAACCGCAAAAAGTACAGCCGGGGTCAAAATTATTCTGATACCAATTGCACGCCGCACGCGTGGAGCTCAAGAGATCTTGAACTGTCCCGTTCTTGATTGCCACATGTGCCATCACTGTCACAAAAGTATCAGCAGCAGCAATGGAAAAATTGTGACGCCAGGTTGTCACCATACGAAGGTCAATCGAGTCAGCCCCGATAGTTCCAATCGCATTGAATGCTCCATTTCTGAGCCAAGCCGTGTCGGGATTAATTATCCCGGTGTTGCTGCCGTGCTGGTTATTCGCCATATCAGGTTCATTGCTGATCGAGTATTGTCCGAACAAGGTATCAATATTGCAGGCGGGTCGGCTTGTGAAGTAGGATCGAATCGGCAAGTCTGCTGCAAATCGCGTCGCCATAGGAGCACAATTTGCTGTTCCACCTTCAGTCCCCTGCAGTCGCACAAATCTTGCCTCTGCATAATGGCGATTGAGACGCTCATGAATTGAAGGGACATTCCAGTCGGTGATATCCCCGATCTGCAGATTGGTTGCCGCCGAGGTGAGCCGCCAATACTTAGTAACCACGACAATGAAATTGGTCGAATCCCCAAGTTTCGGGGCATACCAAACTCGTTCTGATCCGACCGAAGAGTCAGTAGAAACCATTACACCTGAACTATATCGTTCACGAGTAGCATTTGTACTAAATCCTCTAAGAATGCTCGGCATCGGCAGCCAGGTGAATGCTCCGATTGTGTCACTGAATGCAGAACCAGTAAATGTGTAATTTCCAACTCCGATCCGCTTCACAACGAATGAACTGCTCGTGTTCAGATAGATTGATGCGGATGTATCACAGTCGGTACCTAGGGCAACGAAATCGAGATTAGCTCCGCCGATACCATTTAAACCGGACGCGCCATGCGATGAGACAACCAGTCGAATCTTTCCGGTGCTGACGGTATCATGCTCGGCGGGAAGACCAGTGACAGCAACGACTGAGGAAGTCGTCATGAAAATAGCAACAAACAATGAGTAGATGATGCCGGTTGAGATATCAGATTTGCGCATTCTTTGAACCCTTCCCAATGTGAAATTCATGGACTCAGGGACACTCTGCTGTCTGTGGAATTTCATGAAAATATATCATCTGGCGTCGAGAGGAGCAATACGATATCCTCAGCATAGAGGAGCCAAGGATGAGAATTCGTCTGCTGCAAAAATCTGTTCACGATCATGATCTGGTCGCACATCTGCATGCCGCCGAACGGGATGGGGTTGATCTGCTGATCTTTCCAGAGCTGGCAACAACCGGCTGCTTGTATATCGCACGCGAGATTCCTTCAGTCGATCAGCTCCTTGATCCGCTTCGTTCATCGACTGTGCGTGTGATTGTCGGGACCCCAGTGTTCGAAAACGGACAGTACTTCAATCGGCTCTATTACCTGCACGGGGATATCACGCACTTCTATAACAAGAACAACCTCTTCCCGGGAATGAACGAGACAGCAGTCTACAAACCCGGAGCAGAACCCGGTCTGTTTGAGACCGACCTTGGGCGAATCGGCGTTGCGATCTGTTACGATCTGCGCTTTCCCGACTATTTCATTCGACTCAAGTCACTGAAGCCCGATTTCGTGGTGATCTCAGCAGCGTGGCCAAAGGTCCGTATTGCCGACTGGGAACGACTCCTTGCCGAAAGGGCGGTAGAGCTTGGCGTGACGGTCATCGGTGTCAATGCCGTCGGCGATGACGGCACCAACAACTTTGGTGGGAGCAGTCGAGTGATTGACCCATCTGGAACGACTCTCCATTCAGTTGAGTATACAGAGGGTGGAAGTTCAGCCGACTGGAATCTTAAAACTGACTCATAGTTTCAAATCTGCTCGATTGATTGACGACCTGTCCGATTTCTTTCAAGCTGACAGGTTGCACTCAAGAACTTATTCTACCGCCAGATGACAACTCAGCCCCCAAAGCCACGCGTCACAGTCATAGTCCCCGCCTACAACGAAGAGGGGAATATCGCCGAATTTGTACGTCAGTTTGGCCAGATGCGTACAGAGGCCGGGCTCGATGCCGAGCTGCTCTATATCGACGATGGCTCCTCCGATAATACCCATACTGCGATTCTCCGGGAATCGGCAGCGAATCCCTGGGTTCGGGTAGTCCGTCACCTGCGCAACCGTGGACTTACTGAGGCGTTACAGACCGGATTCGATAATGCCCATGGCTCGATCTATGTCTTCTATCCCGCTGACTTGCAGTATCTGCCCGCCGAGATACCAAAATTGGTTCAACCGATTATCGATGACCGTGCGGATATTGTGACCGGATGGAAACAGGGGAAGTACAAGAAGAATTTCGTCTCCCAGATTTACAACGGCCTATCCCGCTGGATTTTTGATCTGCAGGTGCATGATCTGAATTCGGTGAAAGCATTTAAGCGAGAGATTGTCGAACGGATTTTTCTCCGTCAAGACTGGCATCGCTATTTAGTCGTACTCGCTGCGAATGAAGGATATCGCGTCGCTGAAGAAAAAGTGACTCTGCATGATCGGACCTGGGGAGAGAGCAAATTCTCGATCTGGAGAATTCCGGTTGGTGTGCTCGACATGCTGGCGGTCAAATTCCAGCTTACCTTTTTGCGCAAGCCGTTGTTGTATTTCGGCTATGTGGGACTAGTATTCTTGCTCTTGGCTCTGGTGGTCGGACTGTACGCTGCATACCAGCGGTATGTCCTCGGCCATGGTGATCGTGCCTTTCTCTATCTCGTCCTGCTCCTAGTCGGTGTTGGAATGTCACTCTTTCTGCTCGGCTTTCTCTCAGAGGGGCAGACTGCTATTCGGGAAGAATTGACCGACCTTCGAAGACAACATCGCCGCCTCGAAGCCCGGCTTCACGACCGGGAAGATTCATAGTCGGTCGCCGGAGGGCAGTGTTCGATTGTGATTTCAAAACTCCCTCCCTGGCTGATCACCACTCTCAAAATCCTGCTTACTGCGGTCGTTCTCTTTCTTGTTGGCAGGGAATTTTCAAAATCATGGGATGGATTCGTCTCCTACGACTGGAAAATCGACTGGACGCTGGCAATCACCTCCATCGTCGCACAACTGACGACTCTTGTCGGAATGAGCGTTGTCTGGTGTTGGCTGATCGCCGGACTGGGGCATCCGGTCTCACTCGCTCATGGCTTCAAAATCGCCTACATCTCGAATCTTGGTCGCTATCTCCCCGGTCGAATCTGGCAGGTGGTGAGCATGATTCATTTCACCGACCGACTGGGAATTCCAAAGATTATGTCGGTCGCATCGTGGGGGATTGCGACTTTTCTTGGCTTTCCGGCGGCCTGCCTGGGAAGTGTGGTAGCAGTCTATCTCGAACCGAGGGTGATCTCACCGGAGAAGTGGGCTGTTATTGGCCCGCCGATGCTCATCGGAACAATCTCCACCCTTGCCACTGTGGCTCTGTTTGTCATCCGACCGACAGTACTTACCTCGGTCTACAACTTTGTCGTGAGCCGCTTCGGGCGTGAGCCAATTTCACTCACCCTGCAACGGGGGGTTGCTGCCAAAGTATTCGCGGGGTATCTTCTTGCTTGGCTGTTATATGGATTCTCTTTTTGGATTTTTGTTCGCGCTCTTGTTCCCACTGCTGACATTCCGGTCCTGCCGGTGGTCGGAGCGTTCATCCTTGCCTACCAGATCGGCTACCTCGCGATCTTTTCCCCCGGCGGTCTTGGCACGCGGGAGCTGGTGCTGAGCACAGCCCTTGCGCCCTTTGTTGGCCCTCTTGCTCCGGGAATCGCCATCGCTGGTCGACTCTGGTCGATTGTCGCCGAGCTTCTGGTGACAGCTATCGCATTTCGATTGTCCTTTCCTGATCAGGCCTCTCAAAAGCCCCACGAGAAAGCAGCACCATGAAAGCACCATCTCCAAAGAAAGCTGCTGTCACTCTTGCCGAACCAAACTGGTTGGCTCCAGTCGGACTTGCAGCTCTCTTGTTTGGCGTTCTGGTCTTCTTTCGTGCGGTGGTTTTTGGTGGTGAAGCGATCCTGAGTGGAGACTTCCTTCAAGCCGGATTCTTCTTTCGTACCTGGCTCCGTGATCATGTCACCCTCGGTGATGTCTCCGCCCACTGGAATCCGTATATCTTCGGCGGGATGCCGTACATCGAGTCATTTTTTGGCGACATTTTTTATCCCGTCTCAGTCATCATGCGTCAAGCCGGAGATCTCTGGCACGCGCTCAGTCTGAATCTGGTTTTACATGTGGTCCTTGCCGGATTGTTCATGTATCTCTGTGCACGACAATTCAAGCTCTCAGTCGCCGCTTCACTTTTTGCCGCGGCTGCTTACATGTATGCTCCATATCTGATTTCACTAGTCGCTCCCTGGCATGACGGAAAGATGTTTGTCACCGCCTGGTTTCCGTTGGCGATCATGAGTGCGGACCGGATTTTTACCGGCAGATGGTGGCATGGGGGGGCGATGCTCGGACTGGTGATCGGTTTCATCATGCTCACTCCGCACATTCAGATGGCATACTATGCCCTCTGGGCGACCGGCGCGTTCGTGCTCTTCCGTCTCATTCAGCGCGTACGTCAGCAAAATGTTCTCTCAGCAATTTTTCCTGCACTCGGCGGAGTGATGGGGGTCGTGCTCGGCCTTGGGCTTGCCGCGATGCAGTTTCTGCCCGGTTATATTTACACCAAGGAATTCTCACCTCGTGCTGATACGAAAAAGGGGTGGGAGTGGTCGACCTCATGGTCGATGCATGCTGAAGAAGCGTTTTCACTCGTCATTCCTGAATTCAGCGGAACGTCGAGCGAAAATACCCAGACCTATTACTGGGGAAAAAATGCATTCAAAGACAACTCCGAGTCTACCACCGTTGTTGCCTTTGCCATCGCGATCCTCGGCATTCTCTGCTGGAGACGACCGGAGAGTTGGTTCCTTCTCGGTATGGCGTTGGTAACACTGATCTATGCGCTCGGGGCGAGCACTCCATTTTATGGGCTGTTCTTCAATTTCATCCCCAATGTGAAATCACTTCGTGCGCCATCCATGATCATGTACCTCTTTTCTTTTTCAATGGCGCTGCTTGCAGCAATGGGGATCGAGCGGTTGCTCTCACGAAACAGTGAAAAAGAAAATTCACTTCTCAGCCGTCTGCTAATGATTATTCCAGCTGCATATTTCCTCCTCGCTTTGCTGTTCACTGTTGCGGGGAAGGGGATGATAGACTTCTGGACCTCGATTTTCTATTCTGATATCACCACCGTCCAATTGCAGCAGGGGATGACGAAACTGGATGTCGCCTATGCAAATCTCCCGGCCATCAGTAGTGGTGCATGGATCGCATTCTTCCTTGTTGCTGTTGCCTTCGGACTATTGTGGCTGCTTCGTAAATCTGCGAATCCATCGCTGATTGCCGGTGCACTTTGTCTGCTGCCAATGGTCGACGGGCTTCGCTTCAACGGTCGTTTTTTGACCACACAAGCGTCCTCTGCTTTTCAGACAATTGATGCACCGACTCAGGCATTGTCGCGAATCGCCGGGAATGATCGGGCGATAGATTTTCGCTCGACTCGTGGTGCAGCCGATAGTCATTTACCTCATGCGGGGATCGCCACCCCTGCAGGGTATCACGGCAACCAGCTTCGCTGGTATGATGATCTTCTGGGCGGGATTGGCATGCCTGAAATTCAAAATCCGCATTTGCTGAATCTTTGTGGCGTAAAATATCTCCTGCTTCCTTCGGGTCAGCAACTTCCCGCTGATTATTTTGGACCGCAACCAGTGACAGTTGTTCAACGAGTCGGGAACGCAGACATTGCACTCAATCCGAATGCACTCCCGCGCGTTTTCCTTGCAGATTCATATGAAGTTATTCCAAATCGGGCAGAGATCTATCCGCGTGTACGTTCTGGTCAGGATGATCTCCGACGGAAAGTGCTTCTTGAAAAAGAGCCCGGACAACAAGTTCAGCCACTCAGTCCGTCCGATTCTGCCTGGTTTGGCTCGTATGATTTTGATTCGATTACAGTACGAGTGAACACGAGCACTTCTTGTCTGCTGGTAACTACTGACAACTGGTTCGATGCCTGGCTGGTGACCGTCGACGGGAAACCAGCGGAGTTGCTCCGTGCCTACGGTACATTCCGCGCGGTCGCGATTCCAGCCGGAACGAAAGAAGTCAAATATCAATTCGTTTCACCACGATTTGCTCAGGGTGTCCTGTTCACCTGGATCAGCGGATGTCTGATTGCTGGTCTGCTTGCCTTCGGATTTGTACTCGATAGAAGACAGAAAGCTGTGACAACCTCCTCATGACCAGTACCCAACGTGCCCTCATCATTTTCCCGACCTACAATGAAAAAGAGAACATTGAAAAGATTGTCCATGCGGTCCTGCCGATGGATCCCCGCATTCATGTTTTGATTGTCGACGACAATTCACCGGATGGAACGGGGCAGATTGCCGACAAGTTGGTCGCGAGCATCGATAAAGTGAATGTGTTGCATCGTGAAAAAAAAGAGGGTCTTGGTCGGGCATATATCGCCGGATTCAAATGGGCAATCGAGCGAAAGTATGATTACATCTTTGAGATGGATGCCGATTTCTCACATGGTCCGGAATATCTGCGCGATTTCATGCGTGAGATTCAGAACTATGACCTGGTCCTTGGATCTCGCTATATCACCGGCGTGAATGTGATCAACTGGCCGATGGAACGGCTGCTTCTCTCCTACTACGCGAATGTCTACACCCGCTATGTGACCGGCCTGCCGCTTCGGGATGCGACCGGTGGGTTCAAATGTTTTCGACGGGAAGTCCTCGAAGCCATTGATCTTGATGCTGTTCGCTCTACCGGCTATGCCTTTCAAATCGAAATGTCGATGCGGGCATGGCTCAAGAAATTCAGAATCAAGGAAATCCCGATTGTCTTTGTGGATCGTATCGCGGGAAATTCAAAGATGTCCAAGAAGATCATGCGCGAAGCGATGTGGATGGTCTGGGCATTGCGTATCAAAGCGATGTTCGGCAAACTCGGCTGACAGCCGTGCCCGAAGTACAAGCTCTCGATATTTCGATTATTCTCGTTTCCTACAACTCCGAGAAACATCTGAAAACGTCTCTTGATTCGATTCCTCCGGCAATCGGCGATCTTTCCTATGAGATCATTGTCGTTGATAATCAGTCTACCGACCGTTCGCTTGAGATTGTTTGCGAATACCCAGCGATTCGGCTCGTGAGAAATCAGGAGAACACCGGCTTCGGGTCTGCTGCAAATCAGGGAGGGAATGAAGCGAGAGGGGAGTGGCTTTTTTTTCAGAACCCTGATCTTGTTCTGGATGCCGGGATGTTGGTTCGACTGCATGCCTTCGCGAGGGGACAGAAGAAAGACGGCTTGTTCGTTCCGCGATTGCGACTCCCTGGAGGTGCATTTCATCCGAGCTGCAGAAATTTTCCGACAGTGCTCAACCTGTTTGCTTCCAGAGGTTCGATCATTCGTTCCTTACTGGGCAGATCTGAAAATGTCTATACCCTCGGTGATAGTCCCACTCCTCGCATCGTCCCGGCCATTGCCGGCACTGCGCTGCTGGTTCGTACATCATTTTTCCGCACACTTGGTGGCTTCGACCCGAGGTTTTTTCTCTATATGGAGGATACCGATCTGTCGAAGCGATCAGTAGATGCAGGTGGAGTCAACTGGTTCGTCCCTGATGCAGGTGCAATCCATTCCTGGCAGGAGGGAAGTCGCGCTTCCTCACTCAATCGAGAGCAACGTCATCATGCCGCTCTTGCGCTCTATTTTCTCAAGCATCGCCCCGGTCTCGGCAGTCAGTTCTTTCTCGTACCAGCGATCTGGCTCCACTTCTTTTTCGTTATGATGTTCCTCATGCTCGGGCTTCGGCGCAACAGAATCGAACTGGACGGATAAGGCATGACAGACGTTCTCTGCATTGCTATCAGTTTTGCGTTGAGTGCAGCTCTAACGTTTTTCTGCGCACCGTTCGCAATTCGTCAGGCGATCCGATCCGGATGGCTTGATAGACCGGACAACAGAAAACGTCACACCGTTCCTACTCCTCCCATCGGCGGCATTCTGCTCGGTCTGGTGTTGATCACGTCGCTGCTGCTGCTTTTTATCCAACCGGGAGTAGTTCGCGAGTTTCTCGCCACCGGGCGAGGGGCATTGACAGCAGTACAACTCTTCGCCATTGCTGGTGCATCACTCCTGATGCTCGCCATTGGACTTCTGGATGATCGACGCGGTCTGCCGAGTTGGATCAAATTTCTCTGTCAGCTTCTCGCCGGCCTGATTCTGTATGCCGGTGGGTTCAGAATAGACCCAATAGAGTTGCCGATTCTCGGAATTGTCTCATTGGGGAATCTCAGTCTTCTGGTGACAGTTCTTTGGGTGGTGGTGCTCACCAATGCAATCAACCTGATCGACGGTCTCGATGGACTCGCCTGCGGAGTATCCCTCCCGGCGGCAATGGTTCTGGTGGTCGTGAGTCTTCGGCACGGCAGCCCGGTTGGGGCAATTCTTGCGGCAATACTGGTCGGCTTTCTTGCGACCTTTCTCCTGTACAATCATCACCCGGCACGAGCGTTCCTTGGCAACAGCGGTGCGTATCTGATCGGGCTTCTTCTTGCCGTAATCTCACTGATCTTGCCGTTGAAAAGCTCTACAGCAACTGCCTTGTTCCTTCCGCTTATTGTGCTGGGGGTGCCGATCATAGAGACTCTTTCCTCAATCACCCGTCGGATAGCCGCCGGTCAGCCGATCTGGCAAGCGGATCGGATGCACATTTTTCATCTGCTGACACGTGCCGGACTTTCGCCTCAAACCACGGTGTGGATTTTCTGGCTCGTTTCGGCTATCTTCTCAGGATTTGCGCTTCTGGCCTATACTCTTGACCGTACCACACTTATCGCCGCCCTCTCCCTTTTTCTGTTGGTGATCTGGCTGAGCTTTTTTATGTTTACCCGTCAGCGTCTGGGGCGAAGGCGAGGTTCGCGAATGCGAAACTCGAAAACTCAGACCCCCTGATTGCGTTGCCGGAGTGGCGATGAGATCTTCGAAAGAATCAACATGAGTGAAAGTGTCTTTCTCGATTTCGAACGACCGATAGCGGAACTTCAAAAGAAGATCTCCGACATGCGGGAATTTTCAGTTGGTGAGAAACTCCAGCTTGATGGCGAGATTGCGTCTCTCGAAAAGAAACTCGATAAACTCCGTACTGATATTTATTCAAATCTCTCTCGCTGGCAGCGAGTCCAGCTCTCTCGTCATCCGAAACGTCCCTATACCCTCGATTACGCTGAATATCTCCTGTCCGATTTCATTGAGATTCATGGTGACCGTGGATTTCAGGAGGATCGGGCGATGATCTGCGGGCTTGGCAAGTTGAATGACCAGCCGCTGGTTTTAGTCGGCCAGCAAAAGGGGAGAGATACCAAACAGAAACTCTACCGAAATTTCGGGATGGCGAATCCGGAAGGATATCGCAAAGCACGAAGAGCATTCTATCTCGCCGAGAAATTCCGGCTTCCCATTTTGTGCCTGATTGATACTCCCGGTGCCTATCCCGGCATTGGTGCCGAAGAGCGGGGTCAGGCCGAGGCAATCGCCAAGAATATTCAGGTCATGTTCGAAATCACGGTCCCGATTGTCTGCGTAATTATCGGGGAAGGGGCATCCGGCGGCGCGCTCGGGATTGGAGTCGGAGATCGAGTCCTGATGATGGAGTATGCCTGGTATTCTGTCATTTCTCCTGAGGGATGTGCCGCTATTCTCTGGCGAGATGCAGCCAAAGCCCCTGAAGCAGCCGAGCAACTGAAGCCGACATCTACTGATCTGGTTCGCCTCGGCATTGTTGATGGTATCATTCCGGAACCACCGGGCGGAGCGCACAACGACCCGAAGCAGGCAGCTGAGAGTCTACGTGAGTCAGTCCTCGCTGCCTTTGACGAATTACAACAGATTCCGATCGAACAGCTTCTTGAAGAACGGCTCAGGAAGTATCGTCGTATGGGTCCGTTCGCAGAAGGATAAGCGCGCGGGAGATAACCTGGAGTCAGGTCAAGACAGGTCGCGAATTCAATTCGTGAGAAACGACAGGGTAGTCTAGACAGAACAGCCGTAAGAGAAGCAGGCGATATGAAATTATCAAAGTTCAGTGACGAAAATCTGATTCAACTCCATCTCAAGAGCAAAACAAAAGCACAGGTGATCAGTGAACTTGTTGAGCTGGTCTCACGCTCGACGATTATCAAAGACGCCGAGATGCTCAAGCGTGACATTCTGGAACGTGAAGAGCTAGTCACTACTGGTATTGGCTATGGCGTCGCATTCCCGCATGCGAAAACCAGCGCGGCGAAGTCCATTGTCATTGCTTTTGGACGTTGTGAAGCCGGACTCGATTTTGATGCCATCGACCGGAAACCGGTGCAACTATTCTATCTGATCGCCGCTCCGGAAGATGCCATCGGTGCACATCTGAATGTCATGGCTCGTCTTTCGTACCTCATGAAATCTGAGGAAAATCGTACGACACTCCTGAAAGCGACCTCGCCAGGAGAGGTCCTCACTCTCATGGATCACATGGACTGAGCGTGTCGGCAATTCGGTCGATACACTATTCATGATCTCCTGGGTTCAGTCTGCTGTTGATCAATATCGCCGTCAGCTTTCTTTAGCTGCCGTTGCGGTCATCTCCGTCTCACTCCTTATCAACTACGCCGGTTCTACGACCATTCTCATGCAACCAGTCCTCGCGATTTTTCACTACCCTTTTTCAAAGGTCAAGTCTGAGATCACTGAGCTGCAGGGGGTGGCAGAGGAGAATCGGAAACTTCGGCAGACGATGACCGAGACCTCACTTCGGCTCTCGCTCCTCGAAGAGTCAACCCGTGAAAATGAACGCCTCAAGAATATCCTCGGCTTTGAACCACCGACCGGCTATCGGCTGATTCCGGCGAAAGTGGTCTCTCTCACCGGTGTTCCGAGACCGACCTCTGCCCTTGTTCGTCTCGGGCTCCAGAAAAATGTCTGGGTCAATGATCCGGTGATCAATCAGGATGGGCTTGTCGGACGGGTCAGCGCAATCTCCGGAGATTTTGCGACCATCCAGTTGCTTACCGATCCGGCAAATCGGGTCGCTGCCCGTCTTTCGGACTCTCGTGAAATGGGGATCGTACGGACCGAGTTGTCCGGGACCCTCATTCTCGATCATCTCCCCGACCAAAGCCCAATCAGTATGGGTGAACAAGTGATCTCATCCGGATTGGGAGGAGTGTATCCTCCGGGACTGACCATCGGGCGGGTAGTGAGATTCGACAAGCTCTCTGATGAAGTTTTTATGCGGGTTGTGTTGCGAGGTTCAACTAATTTGAATCGGCTTGAGGAAGTGTTCATTCTTCAGTCGAATCAACGATGACCCTGCTTCCCTATATCGGCTTACTCTTTCTGATTGGCTTTTTCGAGGTCATCCTGCGTGCGCCTATGACACTCTGGAATGCCCAGCTCGAACTCCCCATCATGCTGGTAGTCCTGGTGGCGATGTATCAGGATGACATGACCGCCCTCTGGTTTGGATTTTTCGCAGGGCTGGTCGCGGGGGCAGGGAATATCGTTCTGGTGGGGGCATCATCACTCATTTTCGGCGGCATCGGATTCTCCAGCTACTTGCTGCGCTATCGACTCAATCTTGCCTCCCGTTCGGCCCGGCTTCTTTTGGTAGTGGTGGCAGTCTTGCTGTTTCGTCTGGCTTTCCTGATGATTGATCCGGCGCAGCGTCAATTGCCGATGATCTGGCTTCAGATTCTCCCGTCACTCTTATTCAGCACCATCGTCGCATGGATCTGCCTGAAAATTGCCGATAGCATGCAGGAGAGCACTCGCCGCAAACCGGGTGTATAAGCAGCATGTCAGATTCCTACCAGCGCATCTCATTAGGACAACGGCAATTTGGTGCCTATTTGGTCGCCATCGGGATACTTGCGATTCTTCTGTTTGGGCTGGTCAGATTGCAGGTGGTCAGTCATCAGGAGATGACCGCCCTTTCTGAATCGAATCGCGTTCGAGTTGTGCCAATAGTTGCCAGACGTGGGCTGCTGCTTGACCGGGAAGGAAGAGCAATCGCCGGTAATCGGCCATCCTATACTCTCTCGGTCGTTCCAGCCGAAGAGGTCAAGGGAAAGACCGTACAGAATCTCAGTACTTTGATCGGGGTCGATACTTCGGTCGTCCGCAATCGGATGCGCCGCTCGATGACAAATTTCTATCAGCCGGCAATGGTTCGCCTCGATATTCCATTCGATATGGTTGCCGTTCTGGAAGAACAGGGGCACGAATATCCGGGAGTGACCTACACCCTTGATCGTACACGCGAATATCTCCCGGATGTCTCAGCCGAAGCATTCACTGGATATGTCGATGAAGTCTCCGAAGAAGAACTCAACAAACTCGATCCCGGGCTCTATCGACTCGGCAGCGTGATCGGTAAAAAAGGGATCGAAAAGCAGTATGATGTCGAACTTCGTGGAGTGGAGGGGACATCCTATCTTGAGGTCTTCGCATCAGGGGAAGTAGTTGGTCCCTACGAAGCCCGCGAACGGGTTCCCTCGATTGCAGGGCGCGATCTCGTTTTGGGGATAGACCTTGAGTTACAAAAAGCATGTCAGGACGCATTTTCTGATTCTGGATTCTCGCATTGCTGCGGGGCGATTGTCGCGGCTGATCCGCGTACTGGTGAAATTCTCGCGATGTCTTCATTTCCGGAATATGACGCAAACATCTTTGCAGGATTTGTGACTGATTCACTCTGGAAGGGGATGACCTCCGATTCGACTAAGCCACTCTTGAATCGGGTATTGAATGGTCTGTACTCTCCGGGTTCAACAGCAAAACTAGTAACCGTCGGGGCCGGTCTCGAAGAGGGGGAAATCGTAGCGACATCTACTATGCGTGGATGTGGCGGCGGATTACAAATCGGCAATCGATTCTTTCGCTGTTGGTATGAAAAAGGGCACGGCGTCCTTGATGCGGTCGGTGCCCTCGAACATTCCTGTAATGTCTACATGTATCAGCTTGGACTTCGGCTGGGGGCGGAAAGACTCGGCGACTATTACGCTCGCTGTGGTTTTGGGACACGAACCGGAATCGATATTCCCGGAGAGTTCAAAGGGATCGCTCCGACCCAGGCCTACTACGACAAGCGATACGGCGAAAAGAAATGGTCGAAATCACTGGTAGTGAATACTGCCATCGGTCAGGGGGAGCTCCTTGTCACCCCACTGCAACTTCTTCAATTCTACTGCGGACTTGCCAATGATGGGGTGGTCAATCAACTCCACATGGTGCATGAATTTCGGGATGTCGAGCATGGACGAATCGCTCCTGCTCCGACGAAAGTTGCCTATACACTTCCATTTTCAAAAAAGACTCTCAGCATCTTGAAGGATGCATTGGGAAAAGTCGTACAGGGGAGCGGGGGGACTGCACAACGACTGAAAAATAAATATTACACCATCGGTGGGAAGACCGGCACGGCTCAAAACCCTCATGGTGAACCGCACTCCTGGTTTGTCGGGATGGCTCCGCTGGAGGCACCAGAGATTGTGGTCTGTGCCATTGTCGAAAATGCCGGTCACGGCTCAGAAGTAGCTGCACCGGCTGTTGCAAAGGTTATTGAAAAATACATGTTCAAGAAACTCGGAATCGTCACCGACAGCACCGGTCAGGTCGCACAGGTCATGAAAGATGCTCAACTACCGCGACCTTGACTGGAAACTCATCGGAGCGGCAATGGCACTCACTCTCATCGGAGTGTTGCTAGTCTATTCGGCTGAGCATGCCTCTGATTCTGCCTATGCCAGAACGTTCTACATGAGACAGATGGTCTGGTTTGGGGTCGCGCTCGTCGCGTTTGCGGTGGTCATTCACCTCCCGCCAAGACTGCTTGAATTGGGTGCGTATTTCATATTTGCCGTCGGACTTTTGCTTCTGGCATTGGTACTAGTTGCAGGCACCGACCGGCTTGGCGCGCGAAGGTGGTTTGATTTTGGACCGGTTTCTTTCAGCCCTTCTGATCTGGCAAAAATCGGACTGCTGCTCGCGCTTGCCAGATTTTCATCCTACACACGCTTGCCGATTACTTCATTTCGACGATTCGCCCTGACTGCCGTGATGGCAATCATTCCCACCGCACTCATCATGAAGCAGCCCGACCTGGGGAGTTCACTTGTGCTTCTCGTTATCGTCGGGGCATTCTGGTTCTGGTCTGGACTTCCGTGGTTCTACCTCTTTCTGATCGTGTCGCCGATCATTTCGCTGATCACCGCCTGGAGTGTGGTCACTTGGCTGATCTACATCCTGATCGTACTAGCGGTTCTCTTCTTCACGAGACCGGGATTGAGTATGGGGGTCTTTGCGATGGTCACCAATCTCGCCTTCGGAATTCTTACTCCCATTTTGTGGAATCGTCTGCATGACTACCAGCAGATGCGGATCATCACCTTTCTTGATCCAGGGCGTGATCCGCGCGGAGCTGGCTATCAGATCATTCAGTCAAAAATCGCTATCGGTTCTGGCGGTTTAGCCGGGAAGGGCTTTCTGGAAGGTTCACAGTCTCGACTCGATTTTCTTCCAGAACGTCATACCGACTTCATCTTCTCTATTCTCGGAGAGGAATTCGGTCTGATCGGCGGGATCGTTGTCCTCTCATTATTCGGCGTAATTTTCGTCCAGTCGATTCGGACCGCAGTCAAATGCCGCTCACCATTCTTGTCCTATCTCTCCTTTGGCGCGATGGCGATTTTACTTTTTCAGGTGTTGGTAAATACCGGGATGACTCTCGGTCTGATGCCGGTCACTGGTTTGCCGATGCCATTTGTCAGCTATGGCGGAACGAGTCTGGTACTGGTGTGGACGCTGGTCGGAATCATCTGCCTGTGTAACTATCACTGGCAGGAATACTAAGCGTGTTCTCTCGCGCCAATCTCACTTTTCTTCTTTTTGCTCTCGTAGTGCCATCAGTCTCTTATTCAAGCGAGAAAGCGTCTGCCCCTTTGTCTGCAACGCAACTTGCCGCCCAATCAATTGGCGGGGACTCTGCGGTTGCTATCGTGCGCAAGGCGACTGGAATGACCATGAGTGGTGAACTGGCGATGAACGGTTCGCAGGGGAATTTCGATTTCTGCTATCGCGCTCCTGATTCCTTTTATCTGCGACTTACTCTTGGACCGGTAAGTATTGAGCGGTGGTATGACGGCTTTAAAGGATGGCAAAAAAGTGCCGGCGGGATTCTCGCAGATTTTGAGGGACGAGAACTCGATCAGTTTCTGCTTGAATCACGAGTGATGTCCTTCACGTATCTTCGCCCCGATTCAAAACTCCGCCTTTTCGTTGGTGACAAGAAAATTCTGAAAAACCGCGAGGTGAAAGAGCTGATTGTAGTCAACGGTACAGACTCAATGAAACTCTATCTCGACGCAAAAAGTTTTCGACCAATTGCAAAACTCTCTCGCCTCGACAATATGATCTCAGATGAAACGATTGATTCGTCTGCTTTCAGAAATGGAATTCTTCTGCCGCTCTTCTCAACCACCGAGCTGCGCGGGACGGGAATCGTAAGCACAACTATTGTTACTTCATTTGAGCTGAACCAGAACTGTGCGGTCTGGCATGTCATTCCGAAAGAGAATGTAAAAAATTCAATACCTGAACAGGCGGAGAGTTCGATCCCTTTTCACTTCGTGGACGGTCATATCTATCTGCCGGTGAGACTGAAAAACGGTAAAATAGGTCTGATGCTCTTGGATAGTGGTGCATCCTCCAATTTTCTGCTCAAGAAGGTCGTCGATGAGTTGAAAATCGCTATCTGGGCAGAACTCCCTTCGCGCGGCGTTGCTGGATTTGTACTCGTCGGTCTTGTTCAACTCGATTCACTGCTCATTGGTGAAAAAATATTTCCAACCACTCCGTTCGGCGTGACTGATATCGGATTTCTGAACGATCGAACCATCGACGGGCTTCCATGTCTGGGTATTCTGGGGTACGAATTCCTCGCACGTCAGGTGACTACCATTGACTACGCAAATCAACTCCTGCGACTCAACACTCCGATTTCAAGTATCAACGAGAATTCCATTGAGATACCGTTTTCGCTGCTTTTGAATTTGCCAATCGTGAAGGGGAGTGTGGATGGCCATGCGGGGAGCTTCCTTGTCGATCTCGGAAACAACGGTGGCGTCCTGCTGCACGAGCCATTCGCACGCGAGTACAATCTCTTCCCACAGGGCGAGAATCAAAGTTCCGGCATTTCCGGTCTCGGAGGATCTGTTTCAAGTTGGCGGTCAGTGATCAACGAATTTCGACTCATCGCCGCCGATTCCTCCTCCCAGCCAGCACTGGAAGTAGATAGTCAGGAAGTGACAATTACCTCTTCATCGGCAGGACTTTCCGGCTCTGTCGATGTGGACGGAAATCTGGGGAGCGGATTTCTTCAAGACTATCTGGTGACCTTCGACTACGCACATAGTCGGCTCTACATGTCGCCAATCAGACGTTGATTTTTCCCTTCCGATTCTCAGTTGCGACCCCCCTTTTTACACGCTACCATGCAATTCCTGCTATGCGATACATAACTACGAAGAACCTCTACTTTCCAGTCCGGATTTCGACTCTTGCCCTCCTTTTCCTGCTCTTTTCACTGACAACCCAGGCGGCTGCGCAGGGACGTCCGAATCGAGCTCCGGGGCCGAAGCCGTCTGGTGTTCTCTTTCAGGAAAAAATGCAGTTTGGTCTGCGGCTTGGTGGCTGGTCGCATCAGGGTGTCGCACCACGTTCGGAAATTGATGATCCAGACTTCACCTTGCGAACAGATTACGCCGCCACCAATGCGCTGATTGAAGGATTCTATGTCCATCGCCTGAACAATTCGTTTGGTCTTGAAATCTCTGTCGCAGCACTCAGCCGCGGGGATGTTAACCTTACTTTCAATACCGGCATTAACAGCGGAGTCACGACCATCGGCACGTTGTCACTCTATCCGATGCGTCTCCGTGCTCTCTTCTATCCCCTTCCCAACGGAATCGGGAAGTTGCGTCCTTCACTCTCGGCAGGGCTTGGGGTCGTGGTCGGTACGCATTCGATCCAGTTCGCCGACAGCTATGTTTTTGGTCAACCGCAGACGGAAGTCGCCGTCGGCTGGACGGTTGGTGGTGGACTGGAATTTGCCGTCTCACCAGCAGTGGCGATAGAATTCGCCAGTAGTTTCCAGAATCTTCAGTACGAATCACTGCTCTTCGAATCTGATTTCGACGGGCTCACGATAACAGTTGGAGGAAAATATCTGCTCGGCTCACTTCTGAAAAAGTGAAAGTCGAGCAGTGGAATGGAGTACAGTATGAATGTTGCGATAAACGGTTACGGACGAATTGGTCGTCTGGTTCACAAAGCATCTCGCGGCACAAAAGTGAATATTGTCGCCATCAACGACATCACCGATGCCGCTACTCTCGGTCATCTTCTGAAATATGACTCCGTGCACGGACGATTCCCCGGCGAAGTCAAAGTAGATGGCACGAATATCATCATCGACGGCAAAGTCACACCCGTCTCTGCGGAGAAGGATCCATCAAAATTGCCGTGGAAATCGATGGGAGTCGATATCGTTCTTGAATGCACCGGGAAATTCACTACTAAAGAGGATGCCTCCGCTCATATCAAAGCAGGCGCAAGCAAAGTGCTTATCTCTGCGCCGGCAAAAGGGCATGACGGGACTTTCATTCTCGGCGTGAATCATGAACAGTATGATTCCAGCAAACATCATGTCATCTCCATCGGCTCCTGCACGACGAATTGTCTGGCACCGATGTCAAAGGTTCTCATCGATTCATTTGGTATCACCAAAGGATTCATGACCACCATTCACTCCTACACTGCTGATCAACGTCTGCAGGATGCGCCGCATAAAGATCTTCGTCGCGCTCGCGCTGCGGCGTTGTCGATGATTCCGACTTCAACTGGTGCAGCAAAAGCAATTGCTGAAGTAATACCCGCCCTGAAAGGGAAGATGGACGGAATCGCGATCCGTGTCCCGACTCCGAATGCATCTCTGGTCGATCTTGCGGTGCTCCTCGGCAAAGATACTACCGCCGCTGAACTGAATGCCGCGATGAAGGCCGCTGCTGCAACGATGCCACTGGGGAAGACACTCGAATATTGTGAAGATCCGATTGTCTCGACGGATGTTATTGGTAACCCGCATGGTTGCGTCTTTGATTCGGCGATGACTGCGGTCTCCGGCAACATGGCGAAAGTCTTCGGCTGGTACGACAATGAATGGGCCTTTTCCTGCCGCATGGTCGACATGCTGGCGATAATGTAGAGGACGCCATGTCAAAACTTACTGTTGACGAACTTTCCTTCGCCGGAAAGCGTGTGCTTGTCCGTGTCGATTTCAATGTCCCGCTGGATGATCAGCTGCATATCACCGATGACCGCCGTATTCGTGAGGCGGTCCCGACGATCAGAAAAATTCTGAAAGAGGGGGGGAAGGCGATTCTCTGTTCTCATCTCGGTCGTCCCAAGAACAAAGTCGTACCGAGTATGTCGCTGGCTCCGACGGCGCATCGTCTGGAGCAATTGCTCGGACAATCGGTTGCATTCTCGTCTGATAGTATCGGGGATACTGCCCGCACCGCCGTTGATCAACTGCAGCCCGGGCAGGCACTGGTACTGGAGAATCTGCGTTTCCATGCCGGTGAGGAAGCAAATGATCCGGCATTTGCCAAAGAGCTTGCCTCACTTGCCGATTGCTATGTGAATGACGCCTTCGGGACAGCCCATCGGGCGCATGCCTCCACCGAAGGGGTCACGAAATATTTTCAGACCAGTGTCGCAGGATATTTGATTGAAAAAGAATTGAAATATCTTGGTCAGGCACTTGATCATCCGAAGCGACCACTCGCGGCGATTCTTGGCGGCTCAAAAATCTCCGGCAAGATTGATGTCATCGAATCACTCCTCTCGAAAGTTGATATGCTCTTCATCGGTGGTGGCATGGTCTTCACCTTTGCCAAGGCAATGGGGTACGCCGTTGGTGATTCCCTGGTCGAAGAGGATCGCGTCGGCATGGCGAAGGAGCTGATGGAAAAGATCAAGTCTTCAAAAGTGAAGCTCTTCTTTCCGACCGATGCCGTCATTGCCTCTGAGATTTCTGCAAACGCCTCCACACGAATCGTCCCGATTGACAAGATTCCGGATGGAATGAAGGGGCTCGATATCGGTCCAGATTCTATTGCGCTTTTTTCTCATGAGTTGAAAAAGTGCAAGACCATCATCTGGAACGGGCCAATGGGAGTATTTGAATATCAGCCGTTCGCCAAAGGGACATTCGCGATTGCCCACCTGATGGCCGCGCTCACCTCCGAAGGGGCAGTGACCATCGTTGGTGGTGGAGATTCGGCAGCGGCGGTCGCCGAAGCAGGGTTGGATGACAAACTGACCCATGTTTCAACCGGCGGCGGGGCATCACTGGAGTTTCTGGAAGGGAAAGTCCTCCCCGGCGTGGCGGCACTTACGGAGAAAAAGTAGCCGATGGCCAAGATCATCGCCGGAAACTGGAAGATGAACGGGACCCGCGAGCAAGCGGGCTCCCTGGTCTCACAGTTGATAACTTCAACAGGTACGCACCCTGCCGCACAAGTCATTCTCTTTCCTCCAGCTCCGCTCCTGATGGAGGTTGCTCCCAGATTAGCCGGGACTGTCTATCAACTTGGGGCGCAGGATATTTCCCCTGAAGAACGGGGGGCGTTTACCGGCGATTGCTCGGCAGAAATGCTGCTGTCAGTCGGCTGCTCGCACGTCCTCGTCGGGCACTCCGAACGGAGGCAATTCCATACGGAGACTGATGACTTGGTTGGGAGAAAGGTCTGCAGGGCACTCCAATCAGGGCTGACGCCGATTCTCTGCATCGGAGAGCTGTTACCCGAGCGGGAGACGGGAGAGACCCGGAATCGTCTCGAGACCCAGCTGAATGGCTCTTTTGCCCAATTGAGCCAATTGCCAAAAGGGACACTCGGTAGTATTATCGTCGCCTACGAGCCGGTCTGGGCGATCGGGACCGGAAAGGTCGCTACGCCGGAGATTGCTTCGGAGGCCCATTCCTGGATTTCCTCCTGGCTTGGAGCGAGAGGGCTCAAGCTCTCGATTCTGTATGGTGGTTCAGTGACTGCCTCGAATGCTGCCTCTTTGCTGAGTGCGCCACACGTCGATGGGGTTCTTGTTGGCGGGGCTTCGCTCAAGCCGACAGATTTTGCAGCGATTATCGCTGCTGGTTCGTGATTCGATTGTAATGTCCGACCTGCTTGCAGGTTGCTGTTTATAAGTGTAAGGAGTTACAAGTGTCTGGATTGTTTGGAGTCTTGGTGGTTTTGCATGTCCTCGTCTGCCTCGCGCTCATGGGCGTGGTTCTGATGCAGAACTCAAAAGGGGATGGTCTTGCCGGTTCCGCTTTCGGAGCGGGAATTGGCGGTCAGGTTTTTGGAGGGCGTGCAGCGGCTTCGATTTTAACTCGTGCGACCGCAGTCTTGGCAGTGGTATTCATGCTGAACTCCGGCGCTTTGGCCTATCTATCGTCAAGCGCGGCGAAACAAGTTACTGCCCCGACTACATCGACGGTTACCCGTCAAGCGCAGCAGGATCAGGCGCAGCAGGTTCAGCAGCAACAGCAGATCAATGCGCAGCGAGCCGGCGACAGCGCGGCTGCATCGCAGGGAACCGCACTTCCGTCTGGCACACCGCAGACAACGCCACAGACTGGCGGAGGAAACTAACTCAGACTATCTGAAAGTATTCAGCACATTGCCGCGGGAGTGGCGAAATTGGTAGACGCACTATCTTGAGGGGGTAGCGGAGCGATCCATACGAGTTCGAGTCTCGTCTCCCGCATAGATCATCACCCGGTCATTTTGACCGGGTGTTTTTTTGTGTCTTGAAGTCAGAAAAGAATCTCGAAGAATCCTGTTTGTATTTTCTGTGCTCGTGACCGTTCATTGAACAATGCTCTCGACACAAACAATCGTTCACCATAGCATCACCCTTCTCTTCATCTTGATATCTGGAACGATTTCTTTCGGAACACTCCATGCCCAGCAGTCAGTCTCTCTTGGGACCTGCTACGGCTGCATTGGTGACACTCTCATTGCCGGGCAGCTTCACACGCTAAACATACGAATCAATAATTCCGGCGGTCCGGCGGGAGTCCGCTACAATATCAACAATGGATTCAAGCTCTACTCTCCGAACAATCCGCAGTGGCTTGATCTCACTTTGCTGACACAGGGGGTCGGGAGTTTCCCGCCGACCAATTTCTCACTTGTGGTTGCGAATTGTGTCGGCTGTGATGGCTTCTCACAGGATTTGATCCAGTTTGGAGGAGTGTCTTTCAACTGTGCCAGCGGGCTTCCACCTGGATTCAATGACATCGCATTTTCCATTCAATTCAGGTCTCGGTTGCAGGATGCTGGCAAATTCATTTGCATCGACTCGGCCTATACACCCCCCGGTGGGACTTGGTTGTGGGCATCACCATGCCCTTCAGCTCTTGACGTGAGACCTTCGTGGAGCGGTGCAAAGTGTTTTCGGATTCTCTCCCGAAATTGTTTCGGGACAACAGGTAATGTCGATTGTGATCAACTGGATGCGGTCGATATTGCTGATCTGACGGTGCTGGTCGATCATCTCTTCGGATCATTTGCTCCGCTTTGCCTCCCCGGCGAAGGGAATGTGGACGGCGACCCGAATGGCAGTGTCGATGTCGGCGACCTGACACGGCTGGTTGATCACTTGTTTGTTTCTTTCTCTCCGCTGGCGGCGTGTAGCTAGAACTCTCTTATGCATCTGGCGCTGGGTGAAGAATTTTACTATAATCTACTACCTATCGGAGGGTAGTTGAATGAAAGTAATCATCAGTCTTTTCCTCTTGTCCTTGGGATTCTTTGTCTCGTCTGTAACAGCACAACAAGAAGTTACCATTGAGTCGATCAGCAATCTTTATAACAACTGTGATAGCTTACTGGCGGGAAGCATACATACCGTTCGGTTAAGGGTACGGAATGTAGGCACGCCTGCGAACTCCTGGTTTAATTATACAAATGCGATTCGAATCTACTCTCCGGATGGTGCCAATTTTGGCCCGGTCACCGCTGATACGGTTCTGAATCCATCCACCCCGGGGAAAGCGTATCTGGGCAAACTTCAATCCCCCAATTGCAGTATTACCTACTTGAGTGCAGACGGCCTACTGGATGATACGATTATCTTTTTCGGAGAGAACAGCTCCACTTCAAATCCTGGTCTGTATTCTGGCTTCGACACGATTGCATGGACAGTTAGTTTCATTTCACGATTGAATGATTCAAGTCGGCACATTTGCATTGAAGCCCTCAATGTTCCGCAGAATCCGAACTGGCAATGGCTGGGGAACGGTACGAACGACACGATACCTGACTGGAATTTCAACCTCTGTTTGACAATCGCCGCAATTCCCAACCTTCATCATCGTTTGTCCCTCAATAACGTGCCTCTTCTTTGTGAACCCCCGCCGCCGAGTTGTTGTCAGGGAACGACCGGCAATATTGACTGTGATGTCAATGGAAGTGTCGACATCGCCGACCTGACTGTTCTTGTTGATAGACTCTTCATCAGTTTTGGAATGTTGTGCTGTCAGCGTGAAGCAAATGTTGATGCAGATGGAACCGGGTCAATAGATATCGCCGATCTTACCAGACTCGTGGATCATCTGTTTATTACATTCGATCCGTTGCCGGGTTGTCCATTACTCCCCTAACAAGAAATTAATTCAAAATGAAGAGCGGTGAGTCAATTCACCGCTCTTTCAAACTTATAGGTCAAGGTTGGTTGCAGTTGCCTATTGCGACTTGAGTCCCTTCTTGGGTCTAAGCAGTGCCACTTGCCCCGAGAGATTTCCACCTAAGACCATACTATCAATCGCCTGAACCAGCGTAATCGGTCCGGTGAGCGACAAATCCCAGATAAACTCCCCGGTTCGTTCATCGAATGCCAGAATCAAACCGTCATAGGTCCCTGCCAGAATCGCGCCGTTCAAACGAGTCAGTCGATTCGAGCAAAAGTAAGGGGATTCTTCCTGATCGGTGGTTTTCGCTTGCCAGAGTTCCGCACTCAAATCTCTGGTGAATGCTCTGAGTGTGCGCGGTTCATTTCCTTTATCTCCGGCATAGATAAATATCGCGCTGTCAGTGACGAGTGGGAGTTTTATCGGTCTCGCATCTAATTTTCGTGTGGAGCTGATCTTACCATCATGACGATTGACCAAAGTCAGCACACTGTCGAGTCCACCAACCAGAATATCCTCGCCGACTTGTGCCAGACGCATCAGAATCTCGATCGGGAATTTTCGTTTCCAGATTTCTTTTCCGTCACGCACACGAAGAGCATACAGGGTGCTGTCTCGTCCCGGGAAATAGAGCACCGTGTCAATGAGAAGTGGGGAGGAGATATTCGGGGTACGCGTGACCGGCGTATAGAACCACTCTGTCTGTTTCTCCCATTGGACTTTCCCGGTCAGTTTTGAAATGGCAACCAGTCGGTCATACAGCGTAATCGCAAAGATCATCGACTTCGACTGGGCGAGATCGCTTGCAATCCCGGCTCCCAGATCGGACTTCCATTTTAGTTGTCCGTCCATGCGGTTGAGCGCATACAAGCTTCCGACCTTTGGATTCTCCCAACCGAAATCGGTCCCGAAGAAGATCAGACTGTCAGAGATCGCGGGGTTGCCATGAACTGCGGAGAAAGTCGAATCGGGTATGGTATAGGTCCAAAGCCCCTTACCGGTTTTTGCATCGATGCAATGAAATGATCGCGCACAGGTCCCCAGATAAAGCCGACCATCGGCAAGAGCAGCATGGTGGGGAAGGCAGCCATGGGTCTCATACAACCAAGCCGCACGATCAGGCAAGCTCGGAGATGAAGCAATTGTGCCTGATTTTTTGTCCTGGGCGTTCGAGACGAACGGCAGAGTTACGAGTACAGATAACAGTACCAGGAATCGAAAATTATGCCGCAAGTGACCGGATCGGTGATTCATTAGACTCTCTCTCGTCTCATTTCTCATTCTTCAGTTAAGCTCTGGACAGTTTCCACTGATCCAGATTTCGTCGCATCTGTTCGATATGCATGGGGGTATGTCGCTCGTAAATGGTCAGCCAATGATCAAGGTTCATTTCCCCATGATCGGGATGGATGACCGTATTGGAAAAGACTGAATCATCGGCTGCGCGCAGGAGACTTGTGTTACTCTGGCGTAACACGCGAAACAGATCCAACGCAGTTACGACCGAATGATCATGATAGTTCATCGCGATCGCATAGGCATCCTGATCGTAGGAGAGAACCGGAGTTCCGGGCATCGCAAGCAAGGTTCGCAGTCGCATCGCAGAGCTTATCTCGGCATCGGCAAGGTGCACGATGATTTCATGCACGCTCCATTTTTCTGGGGTCGGTTTGTATTTCCACATCTCCTTGGGAAGGGTGCTCAGTCCGTCCATGAGCAGACTGTGAGCCGCAGCATAGCTGTCGATCATCTTCTTGCGCTCGTCAGGGGAGAACTGCTTGATCATACGCTCCTCAATTGTCGTGTGTACGCGGGTCGTGTGTACGCGACTCTGGATACTCAGGTTATTGTACAAATGCAAACGCCTGCCGACGAATCTCGCTGGCAGGCGTCAGGGAATTCATGATCAGTCTAGTTGGCGACGTACTTGCCAAGTATCTGGTTCATTTTCGAACTCATCTTTGAATTCGGGAGTACTTCAGTCGCACCTGCGACCAGCGCTGCTTTCATCGCATCTGTCATCAGATGCGGGGAATAGCAGACAATCGGTATCTTGTTGGTGTCCCGATACGACCGCAGTTTGTTGATCAACTGTGGCGCCTCGATCCCGTTCAGATTCAGATCAATAATGATCAGTTCCGGCTTGAGCTCCCGAGCTTTGTTAAAGATGTCATCTGAACGTATAGCCTTGATTCCATCGGCTTCCATTCCGTCCAAGATGGACATGATCTTCGAGGTGAAAATCATGTTGTTGACTGCAATTAAAACTTTCTTTCGCATCTATCTCTCCACCCCTTCAACGGTTGCGATCCAGCGGCTACCGACTTGAAGGAAAGCCCGTATTATACACGTTTTTTCCGGAAAGTGGGAGGTATACTTCAAAATACGTTATGTTTTCATTCAAGGTCTCTTGTAGGTCGACCTAAGCCATTACAAGACAACATATTACAATAGCGCGACCCCTGTCGCATTCTTTGGTCTTTGGTGAGAATCCGCAGCCGAAAGGTAATCCTCGGCAGGAACATTAGTTGAGAATGGCGCGAATTCTGCCAACTTGGCTGTGTGAAAAAAACAAAGATACTTGCGACATTTGGCCCCTCAATTGATTCCCTCCCTAAAATTCGCTCGCTGATTCGCTCTGGGGTGAGTGCCTTTCGGATAAACTGCTCGCACGGCACCCGGGTGGACTTTGCTCATGGTGTGAAGCTCATTAGACAGGCGAGTCAGGGGGGAGACTATCCGGTCGGGATAGTATTCGATATCTCTGGTCTCAAGCTTCGGCTCTCAAGGTTCGATGGTTCTGTTCCGATTCGTCGTGGGGAAATTCTCACCCTCACCTCCGGGCTTGGACGAATAAGTGACCGAATCATTGGGGTAAATCATCCTGCGATTATCAAATCGGTGAAAAAAGGGGAGCGAGTTTTCATCGACGACGGGGCACTCATGTTCTCGATTGTCTCCGCGTCATCGAACTCCCTCAAGATAAAGGCAATCAATTCGGGGATGCTGCTGCCGGGGAAGGGGATCAATCTTCCTGACAGTACCATCACTGTTCCGACCATCACCCAGAAAGATCGTCTTGATATTGCCGCCGCGGTCGAATTGGGGGCAGACTTCATCGCGCTGTCGTTTGTGCAGTCTGCGGATGATGTTCTGACCGTACGTAGAATGCTCGAACGAATGCGAGCACCAGTTCGGATTATCTCCAAGCTCGAGAAACGGGAGGCGATCGCCGATCTAGAAGGGATTCTCATGGCTTCCGATGGCGTGATGATCGCCCGCGGTGATCTTGGGGTCGAACTTCCGCCCGCCGATCTGCCGCGTATCCAGAAGCAGATTATTTCACTGGCAAACAAGCATCAGAAACTGGTAATCGTCGCGACGCAGATGCTCGAATCGATGCGATTCAATCCCCGTGCGACGAGGGCAGAGATCAATGATGTAGCATCAGCCGTTTTTGACTTTGCCGATGTCGTTATGCTTTCGGCTGAGACGGCATCGGGAAAGTACCCTCGAGAAGCGGTGCAAACCATGTCAGATGTCATCCATGCGACAGAGGATAAGCATAACCTGCATCCGCCGATTAGTGAGATGCATGACCTGAGTGCGGAGACTTCACAGGCTATTGCCCAGGCGATTGTTTCAAACGATACCCGTTTTCCGATTCGGGTGATCTGCTGTTTCACATCGAGTGGTCGCACTGCTGAATTGATTGCCAGCTACTTTCCGTCGGAGCCGATCATTGCGCTCACACCAAATCGGAAAGTCTGGTCGCAATTATCACTCTATCGCTCAGTCTATCCAATTCATATTGATCAGCCGAAATCGTTTGAGGAAATGATCTCAATTGTCAATCGTGTGGTGAAGCAGCGGCGTCTGGCGAAGCGTGGCGAACTTGTCATTATTACAGGCGGCACCCCGTTTGGTTCTACCGCGCCGACCAACTTTCTCAAGTACCATCAGATCGTGTGAACACCCTCTCCGTTCGTCTCACACGCATCCGTCACTCGGCCGATTAAAGTTTTCCTGTCAATCGTCCGATACAGGAGGTGGGATGGAATGATTCCGCCCGGAAAGGACTTATGCGGCATCGGATGATCGCATTCAAGATTGCACACTCCAGAGCGTTTCCGCTCCTTCTTGCGGTTCTGTGTATCGCAGCATTTGCCTTTTACGCAGGTGCACAGCAAAGTGAAGTCAAAGAGATCGCCATCACCTTTGATAATCTCCCGGCGACGACTTCCTTCGGATTTTCCGATCAACAGGCCATCAATGAAGATATTCTGGATGCCCTGCGAACCCACAAAGTGACTGCAACGGGATTCGTTGTCGGAGATGCAATCGAAGGGCATTTTGATCTTCTTGGGAGCTGGCTCAATGACGGTCACACTCTTGGCAGCATGACTCTATCAAATCAGGATTTGCATGATGTCGACCCGGGAAGATTTTTCGAAGATGCCAAGATGGGTGCCGACATGATCGAGCCGATGTTGGATGGTTTTGGACAGAAAAAACGGTACTTTCGTTTTCCGTTCCTTCATTACGGATCAACCGACAAGATCAAGAATCAGGCGACTTCATTTTTCCGGTCACGGTCGGTGGTGATTGCACACGCGTCCATAGTGCCGGAAGATTATCTCTACGATTTCAATATCCAGAAACTCGGTCGTCGTCCCGACTCCACGCGTCTTGAACGAATCGGTGATGAGTATCTGCATCACATCTTCGATGTCGTCGCTGAGGCGGAGGGATCAGCGGAAGAACTCCGCGGACGTCCCGTTCGTCAGATTCTTCTGCTCCGCGCCAATCGGATCAATGGCTACTTTTTGCCAGATATTCTCGCAGGATTACAAGAGCGTGGGTATCAGTTTGTCACCCTCGATCGCGCATTATCCGATGATGTCTACCGCATGGAAGAGCACTATACCGACGGACGCGGGATCGGTTTCCTCGACCGCGTGCTACAATCGAATCCGCAGTTCGCTAACAAGCGTTAACCAGTCAACTACGCGCTCGGCTTTGATCGCCAGAGCAGGTAGAGGACAATCAATGCCGCGATCGCCGTAGAGGCAAAAATGAGTACCGACCCCGGTCGGGCATCGGCATGAGCTGAGATACGCTTCACAGCCATGAATCCGACCGTCAGCATCACAACAGCCGTCCAGCCGAAGCCTATCCAGAAATTTGTCAATCCTCCACGAGCTACCAGCCAGCTCATTACGGCGGTGACCACGCCGATTCCTCCCATAATATAGAGGGCAGTCGGGGAGCCGGTTCGTACGTAGCCGGTGACAGCCATCGCCAGCATATAGAGACCTAAGACAAGTAACGGGGTATTCATTGAGTATCCTTTCTCTTTCAGACTATCTCAAGCTATGGGCTGTTTTGAAGAAGAACAAGTCCGTCTGTTCCGCTCCCTTTCGCTGATGGCTCCGAGCGGAGGAAAATCTGGCGCAAAAATGAACCAGATGTGACACCTCTTTGTTTTGTCCGATATATTCTAGGAGTCACGACCGCCGAAGTTCTCAACCTCTCGTGACAAGGAATGACACGTATGCTAACGCAAAACGCCCTGACCGTTCTCAAACGACGCTACCTGAAACGTGACCAGCAAGGTCAGACGGTCGAAACTCCGGATGATCTTTTCCGTCGAGTTGCTCATGCCATTGCAAAGGGAGACTTACGGTATGGAGCAACGGAAGCTGAGGTCGAATCGACCGCTGAGTCCTTTTACTCCATGATGTCCGAGCTTGCCTTCCTCCCAAATTCCCCCACCCTGATGAATGCCGGACGACCGCTGGGTCAGCTCTCTGCCTGTTTCGTACTCCCCATTGGAGATTCGATGGAAGAGATATTTGAAGCAAACAAACAGGCGGCGATCATTCACAAGTCGGGGGGTGGAACCGGATTCTCGTTCTCACGACTTCGCCCGAAGAACTCGATGGTCGCCTCGACCTCCGGAATAGCAAGTGGTCCGGTCTCATTCATGCGAGTTATTGATGCCTCCACCGAAGCGGTGAAACAGGGGGGGACTCGTCGGGGGGCGAACATGGGAATCCTGCGCGTCGATCATCCCGATATACTTGAATTCATCAACTGCAAAGCTGACACCAGCAAGATCACCAATTTCAACATTTCAGTCGGAGTCACCGATCAGTTCATGCATGCCCTCGCCGCCGGGACTGAATATGCTCTGATCGATCCCCGAACTAGCGAGACATTTCATAAGGATGAGATAGCGCAGAAACTGAGTGCGCGAGAGGTTTTCGCGCAGATCGCATCGCAGGCATGGACAACCGGGGAACCGGGAGTTGTCTTTATAGATCGGATGAACGAACAGAATCCGACTTTTCCATCCGAGTCGATTGAATCGACCAATCCGTGCGGCGAGCAGCCATTGCCGCCGTATGATTCCTGCAATCTTGGTTCAATCAACCTTGGTGCGATTGTCCGCTCGACAGGAGATTCGAATGATCCTGATTCTGGCATCGACTGGGCACGACTCAAAGAACTGATTCGTCTCAGTGTGCATTTCCTCGATAATGTTATCGATGAAAATCAGTTTCCGATTGAACAGATAGCGGCGCAGTCTCGCAAGAATCGCCGTATTGGTCTTGGCGTCATGGGCTGGGCCGATCTGCTCACCGCTCTTGAAATCCCCTACAACGATCAACGTGCCTATGAGCTTGCCGACCGAGTGATGTCGGTTGTCTACGACGAAGCGGTTAAATCCTCTTCGGATCTTGCACGCACACGCGGAAGATTTCCGAACTGGGAAAACTCACGCTATCGTGAGCAGCAACTGGTCATGCGCAATGCCACCGTGACGACCGTCGCTCCTACCGGAACGATTTCCATTATCGCCGGATGTTCATCTGGTATTGAGCCACTGTATGCGCTGGTCTACGAACGTCGAGTTCTCGACGGGACGATCCTCCTGGAGGTCAATCCGCAGTTTGAAGCAATCGCACGGCGTGAAGGATTCTACTCTGAATCATTGATGCGTGCTATCGCCCAACGTGGATCGATACAGGGGATGGAAGCGGTTCCAGAACGCTTTCAGAAGATATTTCTCACTGCTGCTAATCTTACTCCATCTGAGCATATTCGTATGCAGGCGACTTTTCAGAAGCATTGCGATGCAGCAGTCTCAAAGACTATCAATTTTCCTGTCAACGCGACCGTCGATGATATTGAGCAGTCATTTCGCCTTGCCTGGGACTTAGGATGCAAGGGGATCACCGTCTATCGTGACCAGTCTCGCCCGCATCAGGTTCTGTCGACCGGTGCATCCAGATACGCCGATCCTTCAATACCAGAAGTGAATGCGAATGAAATTCAGGAGCGACCCTCCCGACTGATCGGCAGCACCGAAAAGATTCAGACCGGTTTCGGCAATTTGTACGTCACGGTCAATCTCCACAACGGGAAGCCCTTCGAAGTCTTTGCGCATATCGGAAAATCCGGCTTCGCGACGATGGCCGACACCGAGGCAATCTGCCGCCTGATTTCACTTCTCCTTCGTTCCGGCGTTTCGATTGACCTTGTTATTCGGCAACTACAAGGGATTGGTGGCGGCCCGACCTCGTACAGCGAAGGAAGAAAGATCACGTCCATTCCGGATGCCATTGCTCAAGTTTTGCACAACTACTCTTCCCAGGTGAAGGAGGAGAGCACCCTTGAACTGGATGGAAATTTGGCAAAAATCTCAGCCGGCGATTTCTGTCCGCAATGTCATCAGTCATTGAGTCGTGAACAGCGATGCCTCGTCTGCCGTCATTGTGGATTCTCCGGCTGTTAGTAGGTAAACAGGGGACATTGGGAAGTTCATTCCCTTTGGAAAACTCCTTCAAACGCCGATACTGAAGCACGGAGAACTATTTTCTCCGCACTACTTACCTATGTCAGACTTTATACCCGTCGGTCGAACCTCCCTCGCCAAACGTGGAAACACCACGTTACAGGTGCAGACGGAGTATGCCGCTCGCCCGAACCCCCGCATTGCGACGACCATTACCGAAAACGGACGTGTCGTTCACAAAGTCGAACGACCGCTTGAGAAAGCAGTAGCATCAGCAGAAGAGCAGCGTACGACCGAGGCGCAGATGCGTCAGCAGCACGCCACGATCGTGAGTACGATTGAAGGGCGCAAAGAAACAGACAAGAGTGAAACCGGAAAAATCGAGGTCAAGCGCAGCGGTCTGACACCGTTGGTCAATCCTGATGAATCAGCCCCGCCGGTAGCAATCGATGTTAAGGATTCGGGTTCAGGCAACGCAAATACTCAGCAACAGGAGGATGAGATAACTGTCACGACCGTGCGCACTGAACCAAAGCACGCCACTCTCTCGATTCCCAATCAGGAGAATCTCATACTTCGCCCCTTTGCCGCGACCCATCGGGAGCCAGTCATTGAGGAAAGCGCCGTTCGTGCGCGGCTGCTCTCTGAATCATCGAAGGTCGAAAATAAGCATGCTTCATTGTCTGGCAACGTAACTGAAATCGAGCTTCCGGCTGCAGAAACCATCATGGATCGTCTTCAAATCGTCCCCGGCGTGCAGCGAATTTTTGAGATCGATCATCGCGGGAATTTTACGACTGCTGACAAGACAACCGCAGAGTTTCGAAAGCTCTTCGCTCCGGTTCTCAAAAACCTCCGTTCGTTGCTTACTCTTTTTGTCGCGATGGATGATGGCAGCCGTGAGAAAGGGTTCCATCCCGTCGATCCGGGTCGACTGTACCTGGTTTCGTCGGGTGAGTCGTTTTTCATTGTGCTGATCTATGCGGTTGATAATCCGACCGAGGTTGAGAAGCGACTTCGCGCCGCGCTTTAGACAAGTATCATTTCAAGTCGAGTGTACAAAAAAAACGCCGCCATTGCTGGCAGCGTTTTTTCATTTTGCGGGGAGGAACTT
The DNA here is from genome assembly GCA_964518635.1 of uncultured Ignavibacteriales bacterium. GTDB lineage: Bacteria > Zixibacteria > MSB-5A5 > GN15 > FEB-12 > CAZFGK01. Next base: position 63,371 of record CAZFGK010000004.1, on the reverse strand, counting down.
CGTGATTTGAAAACGCTCCCAATACCATACGGTAAAGGGTTTAGTGTCACTCGAAGCATCTAGCTTTCGCTATCGGTCTTTCGATCGGGTCACGGCGTACGCGCAGCTCACAAGAGACGACCTTCATAAGACAGTTGTAAGAGGTTTTCAAATGACTCATTCCTCCCCGATACTTCTTATTGTCTGAAGCGAATATATCGGTCAGGCCGATTGCGGCAATCAATTTCGTTCACTTGCCGAAGAAAGTTGATCCCGCTATCTTCAGTTTATGACCGCAGTATCCAACCACAGCACCATCGGCATTGATCTGGTATCCCAACAGAGAATTCATGATCTTCTCACGCGATTCCCGATCAGATTTCCGAGGCGGATTCTGGGAAATCAGGAAAGAACTCAGTGGGAAGAAAGAAAACGCTCCCTGCGCTATCTTGCCGGTCGTTTTGCCGCCAAGGAAGCCCTGATCAAATCACTTCGCGGGAAGCTGGCGTTTCGCCCACCATATAGCTCGATGGAAATCCTGAGCGAACGTGACGGGGCTCCGCGAGCGGACTTTTCAAAAGAAATCGCTCCGCAGCTATCTCATTGTTCTTTTTCTGTTTCGATCTCCCATGACGGCGACTACGCCTGCGCGGTTGCCTTGTGCCAATCATCAACTGAGTAACAGGAAATTTCATGACCTCGACGACACAAGCAAGCTCGATTCTCCCACTCTTTGAATCATCCGGCGCGCTTCTGCGCGGACATTTCAAGCTGACCTCCGGTCGGCACTCGGATGTCTATTATGAGAAATTCAATATTCTCAAGCAGCCGTCCATCTGTACCGAAGTCTGTCGTTCGATGGCGGAATCTCTCCGTCAGTATGCGCCGACTATCATCGTTGGGCCAACAACCGGTGGGATTATCATTGCGTATGACGTCGCTCGATATCTGGGTCTTGATGCATATTACGCAGAAGCAGGGGAAGCGGGTGGGCGTGTATTCAAGCGTGGTTTTGAACTGAACAGCGAGGATACGGTTGCAATTGTCGATGACGTGCTCACGACTGGGACTTCGCTGCAGGAAGTAATCGATCTGGTCAAGCCATCGGGAGCGAAGATCGTTGCATTGGGAGTATTTCTTGATCGGTCGAATGGAAAATGTGCATTCTCGTATCCGTTGATTTCATTGGCGACGGTCGCGGCTGAGAGCTGGTCACCGGAAGACTGCCCGATTTGCAAACGAGGGGAGCCACTCACGCAACGGGGAAGTAGACAGCACTGAAATGTATCAAAGTGTGAGTTTGTTGAGAAGCTACGCGAGAACGGCTTCGACGGGCTTCGATGTTTGCATAGGGAAGGAGATCGTCATGGTCGTTCCTTTTCCCTGAATGCTCTGAATATCAAAAGTACCATCATGACTTTCGATTACTTTCTTGCAGACCAAAAGTCCGAAACCGTGTCCATTTTTCTTGGTCGTAAACCGTTCTGTAAATGCTCTAGCAAGATCTTCCGGTGCAAATCCGCATCCGGTGTCTTGAATGACCACCGCGACATTCTGAGATTCTAATGACTCTGTCAACTTGACGAGAAGTTTTCGTTCTGTTGATTTGCTCATGGCATCAGCAGCATTGTTGAGCAGATTGTAGAACAATTGCTGGAGTTTCATTTTGTCGGCAATAATCTTCGCTCGTCCATCTTCAAGCAATTCGATCTGCAGCGATACGCCGCGATATCTTCTTTGGATTGTCACCCTCTCGACTACTTCCCTGAGAACCTGTGCGAGCGATAGCTCCACTCGTTCACTGCTGCCGTCATTGTCTCCCATCAACTCAGAAGTAAATCGTGACATACTGACTACGGCATCAGTGATTTTCGTCATTGCCGTTGGCAGTTTGTCGTAAGTCTCTTTTTTCATCCAGAGATTGACCAGTTCGACATTACCCCGAACTACTTGCAGGAAGTTGTTGATTTCATGCCCGACTTCGGCGGAGAGTTCGCCTCGTTCCGCCAGTCGTTCTAATCCGATCATCTGATCCTGCGCATCATTCAGGCGACTATATGCTTCTTTGGCTTCGACCAGCAGTTCCTGATTGTAGAGCGTAATCGCCAGTTGTCGGCCAGTGAGCGCAAGTAAGGCGATATCGGCACGTCTGAGTCGTACGGAGTCATCTGCGAAGCCGAGAAGAATCACTCCAAATGCGGCGCGCTCGACCGATACCGGAATGGCGAGAATGGAATAGCGTTCCCCCATCCAGGAGCAGAATTGGCTCTTATGCTCTACATGAATTGCAATCGCATTCTGAAGTTCACTGCGGAGTTCCTCTGGCATTGCTCCCGGTTCTGTATCATGACCGCTCATTCGCGAGACTAGCAATCGAGCAATGGAAGGATTCACTTCTTCCTGGAAAATCTCGTTCTTTCCCTTCGGGAGCGTAAGAGCTGCCGCGACTTCTCCCTTTACTATCACCAGTGATCCCATATCTGCGCGACTATGATCTAGCGAAAATCGAAGAGTTGATTCAATAACTGCTTGCTGATCCGAACTATCGAAGAGAAGTTTGCCCAGCGTCTGGAGGCGTGCCTCATCTTCCTTTTCACTCTTCTTCTGAAGATCGGTCGCCTGGAGCACGGTCGTGATTGTCTGGCGCAACTCGGAGAGTTCGAATGGTTTGTTGATATAGCCGCTGGCACCAAGCCGGATCGCCTCTTTCGCCGAGTCAAGACTGGCATAGCCAGTCATGAAAATGAATGGCGCCGTTACTGATCGCTCACGAAGGGCGGCCATCAACTCGATTCCGGTCATCCCGGGCATTCGGATATCGGAGAGAATGACTTCGATTCCCAGAGCGGGAATCTGTTCCACTGCTTCCTGCGGTCGGTGGAAGGTATGTATCTCGACCCCAGGCTCCTCAAGTGCATCACGGATGAGAGAGAGTACTACCTGCTCGTCATCGATGATGGCAATTCGTGATCCCATGATCGTTCTACCGAGTCGGGACTGATTTTGCACGAAGGAGGAGTCGGATCCCCTCTCGAAGTTGTTCGAGCTCGAATGGTTTTTGCAGGCAGATGCTGTTTTCGACGAGATGATCGGGTTGATCGGGAAGAGAATTCAGAAAGAGAATCGGCATGTTCGGAAGGTAGGTGCGCAGTTCTTGTCCGAGTTCCGGGCCGGAATGACTGGCAAGATGCGTATCGCAGACACAGAAATCAAACTCGCTGGTTCGTGCAGCACGGATCGCCTCCTGCTCATTCTCACACTCAACGACTTCGGTCTCCCCCTGGCGAAAATAATCGCTCAGAAGTCTGCGGATCACAGCCGAATCATCGACGACCAGAACTCGTTTCATGCAGCGGTCCCATTCAAAGCACTGTTGACGGTCAAAAGAAGTTCCTTGATCGAAAATGGTTTCGCTAGTACGGCGCAGGCACCGTTAGAAACCGACTGACTGACCGTATACAGACTCGAGTATCCACTAATGACGATCACTGGCATTTGAGGATATCGTGTCTTGGCATCACGAACGACCTCTTCGCCGGATACTCTGGGCATGCGTAGATCGGTAATGACAAGATCGAACGGGCCTTTGGTCATAGCCGCAATTGCCTCGTCCCCATCGCTGACAACTGTCACCTGATAATCCTCAAGCACTTCCTTGAGGAAATCACGAATGACTGCTTCGTCATCTACAACCAGTATTTTTTTTAAATCAATGCTTGTAGTCATGGTCCCTTTCGAAGTCCGCGCGAAATCGTTCTGGCGGCTTCTTAACGGACAGTATCGGCGACTGGATGAATTTTCTGAATCGGCAGAATAATGGTAAAGGTCGTTCCGACACCGACGGTCGACTGGACGGAAATTTCCCCACCGTGGTCATTGATAATTCCGAAGCTGACTGAGAGTCCCAGACCGGTCCCTTTTCCTATCTCCTTGGTCGTAAAGAATGGCTCAAAAATCTTCTTCAGGTTCTCCTTCGGAATGCCGCTTCCCTGATCTGTGACGGTGAGTTCGACCGTTCCGCCAAATTCTCCGACGGCCGGGCTGAACCTCGTTCGTACCGTGATGGCAGTCCCCGGCTGAGATGCATGCATGGCATTAATGAGGAGATTTGTAAGCACTTGCTGCAATTGTCCCGAATTTCCATGGATTGGCGGAAGTTGCGAGGCAAAGACTGAGTCAATGCGGATTCTATTAATGTGGGCCTGATGCTCGACGAAGCTGATCGTCTCAAGCACGACCTTGTTCAGGTCGAGCTCACCAAAATCGACCGTTCGGGAAGATCTTGAAAAGCGCAGGAGATTCTGTACAATGGCCTTGCAACGACGTGCCTGAATTTCAATATCACTGACATAGCGGGCAAAGCTCTCAATGTCTTTTGCAGAGGTTTTCTCTGGATTCAGCTTCCCAAGTTTTTCCAGTGTAAACTGGGCGTAGCCGAGAATACCGCCTAGCGGATTATTCAACTCGTGGGCTACTCCGGCCGCGAGCTGTCCGATGGCCCCCATTTTCTCCGTCTGAATCAGCTGCGCTTGGGCATCCTCCAGCTGTTTTGTCCGCTCGATGATTTTTTCTTCAAGTGTCTTATTGTATTCCTCGATATCAGAGCGCGATTTCTGCATCGAATCGGCCATATGATCAAATGCTTCAGCCAGCTGCCCGATCTCATCCTCCTGGTTCACTTCGGAACGAATAGAAAGATTTCCGGCAGCAATTTGTTCTGATGCATACAGCAATCGATTGATCGGTTTGGTGAACACATTGACAATGAGTACGACCAGCCCCAGAGTTACAAGAATGAGAATCAAAGTCAGTCCGGCAATCGCGAGAGTCGATTCTCCAATGAGATGCTCTACTTTCTCGGTAGAAAGTCCAAGTTCAACAAATCCTATGACTTCACGGGACTCATCCAGACTGGAACCACGTGCTGCAGCCGGGTTCATTCCAAGCTGTTCTCGATTGATCACGCTCTTGAAAGTCACAATCGGTATTTTCAATACCAATTCGGTCTTTCCGTTTTCGTGAACCATAGTCTGTCGTTCAATAGTTACAGAGTCGATAGACAAATCGGTCGAATCAATTGAACGATCAAAGGGAGGGACTTCGCCGGCCTGTGCCAGTATAGTTCCTTCGGCATCAATAATCAGTGCGTACCCGACAGATTCGAACTTGGAAAGCACTTTCAACTGCTGGTCGAGTTCAAGCGTGGATCCAAAGAGGACTCCGCTCTCCGCATTGGTTGCCAGCATTCGAATCATCGTGTCGCCGCTGACTTCAAGTTCCCGTTTGAACGATTCGGCTTGTCGTTCTATGAAATAAAAGCCGGCCGCTGCCATGATGACCGTCACGGTTACCGTCAGCGGAAGGATAAATTTCAATTTCAAGCCATACCGGATCTGTCGCCGTGAAGAAGTCATTCGTAGACCTCCTTGGCGATGCTCGCAAGTTCCTGCGGAATGACGATGCCTAGATTGGAAGCAGATTTCTTATTGTATTTGAACCAGATGATATCCGGCACCGTCACTTCTGACTCACTGATCTGCTTTCCGTTCAGAATAGAACAAACAAGGGTACCTGCTTGTCGTCCTATTCCTTTATAATCGAAATCGAGAGCGAAGAGTGCGCCGGATTCGACCACGTTGCTACTAAATCCCATGACCGGGACATTTCGTTTAGTCGACTGGAGCAGGATGAACTTGGTTCCTTGTGGCGTATAAATACGAGGATCTGCAAGACTCCAGATTCCATCACAGCGAATGAGAAGGGAATCAAGTGCTTTGGGGAGCTCCCGATCCTGCTCGACCCGAATTGCAACTAACTCAAGCCCAAGCCCTTTGGCTGCTTCTCTCGCCGGTTCGATAAGCGCCTTGGTGACTTCTGAGTAGAGAACTCCAATTCGTCGAATCTTTCGAACTATTTTCTGAAAATGAGTGAACTGAATGTCGAAAGGGATGTCCAGCGAAGCCCCTGAAATCGCTTCTGTTTTCTTCTGATTTCCAACGAAGCCGGAAATACCCGGATAGAGTACCGACGCAAAAACGATAGGTATCTCTGTCTTCAGCGAACGCGCAAAGGACGTTGCCGCGGTGCCGATCGGAACGATCACTGCAGGATGCAATGCGCGAACAGAATCTCCAAGTCGGGTCGACAACTCCGGCGAACTTACTTTGACGACATGGAAGATGGCCGTGGCGTGTACCTGACGAATGACAGTCTGCAGCCCCGAAATCGTGCGAGTAGTTGAAGCGAGTGTGTCGGTGGTGAGAACAACAACCTGCTGCGCCTGACTCTGCTGTGTGCCAAATGCGGCAGACAGAAGAATCCATGCCAAGAGCAGCGCACCGCGCGATTGCCTGGGAGCAATCCACACGGCTGCCGATCGCATCCATGTAGCAGTCATGGTCGTTGTCACAATGTCCTTGTCAGATCAGATTCAAAAGACTCAGCGAACGGATCGAACCTCAATTCCGGACCTGCGGTCTTTCATTGAGTTATCGGACTTTTCCGAGATTTCTGAGTAATGAAAGCGTGAGTTTCGTGACAGGAATCATGGCTGTTTCATCAACTGTTTCGCGTCTGTTTCAATTGAGACAGCTGATTTTCAACCAACGAGTTGTCCTTTTGTAGAGTTCGGGTAAAGAATTTTGGTGTCGCGCCGATTCTTTCATCGACTGCACCACTGCAGTTAGAAGGCATAGGGACAAGTGCAACGTAAACAGGTCAAACATATGAATGTATATGTACAGAATCAGGTGAGCGAAGCCGCACGGGTGCTTCAGCACTTGATACAGAACGTTCTGGCTGGGCTAGGTGTACTTGCAATCATTGTTGTCGTTCAGTCATCTGTCCACGCTGCTACATCAGGAAAAATCTCAGGTCAGGTACGGGACGTTGCAACCGGCACTCCTCTGGTAGGGGCGACGATCAGGATTGAAAGGACGAGCCTCGCTACCGAGACTGACGAAGATGGGGAATTCTTTCTCATTCAGGTGCCGGTGGGGAAGTACGAAGTACTGGTCTCCCATATCGGGTATACCTCTAAATCGCAGATGGACGTCCGCGTGCTAGTTGATCTTACGACTCCTGTTTCAGTTGATCTCGAAGCGACGACGACCGAGCTCAAGCAGACTCAGCGAGTTACAGCAGTCATTCCAAAAATTCAGTCAGATCTGACCAGCTCTCGTGAGACATTTACCGCTGAGCGAATTCGTGATCTGCCCAATGCGACATCAGTCGCACAGATTCTAGCTCGATATCCGGGTGTTGTTCAGGATGCTGATCGTCTGCTTCATATCAGGGGTGGTCGCTCCGGGCAGGTGAATTACTACTATGACGGCTTTTCAGTTCAAGATCCGTTCGTTTCAACGAGCGGTATTCGAATTAATCCGCAGTCGCTGGAAGAGCTTTCTCTCACCTCAGGTGGGTTCACTGCCGAATATGGAGATGCCCTTTCCGGTATTCTCAACGCCGTGACACGCGAAGGCGGGTCAAATTACCGCGGTTCGTTCAGGACCTACAGCGGATTTACTCGCAAGTATAGTGTTGCCGAAACGAAGTGGGGACCTCTGACTTCATCGGGAGCAAGATCGGCAACATTTGATGCCTCTGGTCCGCTCTTTGGTCTCAACGGCGAACAATACAACTTCTTCGTCGCCGGTGAGGCCTACCGAGATCGCGGTTCACTTCCAAATGATGGAGTGACCAGCTACAGCGGAACAGTAAAGACCACCTTGAAACCATCTCAGCGTCTCAAGTTCCTGAGCAATATGACATATTACTCTGCCGACGGACTTATCTATGATCACCGAGATGGAAACGGAGTTTCATTCTCGTTTAATCTTGATGGTCTCCCGGCCTTTGAACAGCGAGCATACCTCGCAGGTTTTTCCGGGCAGTATCTTCTCAGCAAGCGGGCAATCCTTGATTTTAGCGTGAGCAGATTCCACACCCGCAATTTGGTCTCGCCGCCGCATCTTATGGGCGTTCACTGGAGTCGATGGCCGGGATACTCTGAAGATAGCTCCGGTCGATACAATGGTACCATCCACCAGAACAACTACGGAAATAATCTCGATTTCAGTGACCCGTATGAAGCCACCGGCTTTGCCATGGGGGATCGATATGATCCTGTTTATGGATATCGGGAAGCAACGAACTCTGGAATCACTGCGTCACTGGTGAATCAATTGACAAACCAGTGGATGCTCAAAACAGGAATCGATATCAAGCGATCGCATGTGTTTCGTGATGCTCGCCAGTTCTATAACAATAATCCGTACATCGAAGAGTATGAAGCGGATCCCTGGTCATTCGCATGGTATGGAGAACAGAAACTGGAGCTGGACTATCTGGTCATGAATCTTGGGCTTCGCTTTGAGCATAAGTCGATTGACATTAATTATAATGCCAATCCACTTGGCGAATACGCGCTCAAGTCTGCAGATGCAACAACTCGCTGGTCGCCGCGGCTTGGGATGAGTTTCCCGATCACGCAGGATGCCGTTCTCCATTTCAATTATGGTCACTATTACGAAATCCCGATCTATCAGGCCCTCTACTTCAATCTTGAGGGGGACATCACCAGCGGCGTGCCGCTCATCGGCAACCCGGATCTGAGTCCGGAGAAGACGATCATGTACGAGCTGGGTATCGACCAGATGATTTCTAACGACATCAAGTTTGATATCACTGCCTACTTCAAGGAGATGAGTGATCTGGTCACGGTTCGCAAGATCGGGCAGATCGCAGGAAGTTCGATCTCACGTTATGCGAACGGAGACTATGGTTCCGCCAGCGGATTTGAATTGAGTCTCACCAAACTGGTTGGCAGCGATTTCCTCTCCGGCTCACTGGCATATAATTACATGCACGCTCGTGGCATTGGCTCCACTCCAAGCGAAGCGTATCAGACTTACATTACCTCCACTACCGATACACTCGCACCAGTCTCTGAGTATCCTCTCGATTTCGACCAGCGACATACTCTGACCATTCTCGCTGACTATAAGATTCCAAAAAACTGGAGTGGTTCAGTAGCAGGAATTCCGATCCCAAGCGGCTGGGGGCTAAGCACCGCAGTGAGTGTGGGCTCCGGATTTCCCTATACCAAGACCGATCAGAGCGGAAATCGACTCGGTGAAATTAACTCCGGTCGTCTCCCTGCTACATTCAGTATTGATACTCGACTCGCGAAGCAGTTCAGTTTTGGTTCAACGAATCTTGATCTCTTTGTCGAAGTGGATAATCTCCTCGATCGTCGTAATGTCCTGAATGTCTACACCAGAACAGGACTTCCGACAGATGACAATCAGATCGTTGGTGGCGGGCTGGCCCTCGATGAAAAGGAACTGGAAACTGCGAATCGTCAATATGACTTCAATCCACAAAACTTCAGTCCGCCGCGTACAGTTCGGCTCGGGCTCCAACTGAGCTTTTAATCGGAGGGATGAAGATGAAAAAAACATACCTGCTTCTTGGACTTGTCCTGCTCGTCGGAATTGCAGCTGACACAAGCGGACGACCAATCAAACTACCGGGGGGGAACAACTCCTCGGTGCAGCGTACTCCTGCACCACAAACCGTCGATCAGATCACGCACAATGCCGGGAATCTGGTAACGACCATTGACAACTACGGCTACATCGGCGGCTACGAGAGCCTGGGATTACCGTCCGGTGAGTGGCCGCGAAATTCGGGGCATTCCTATATTGGAGAGTTGTTCTATTGGATGGGAGCGATTACCCCTTCCGGTGATACACTGGTCGCTGATGCCTACGAAGATTTTCAGGCGATCCCATCCTTGATCTCGGGGCAATCGAGAAATAAAATTCTGTTGTCTACTGATACCAGCAGATTCTACGATTTCAATCCGTCCGACACAGTCGGCGCCGGACTTGGGAATGCGGCTCGTGGCTGGAGAGAATACAACGCTGATTCCGGTCAGTATATCTATTCGCAAAACTACAATCCGCAGGATTCGTCATTCGTTGCCGGTGGGCCGAGAGCAGTACAGGTCTCCCATTATCGTTTCAATGATGCCGCGGAAGGTACATCCTTACTCGGTCTGGAGATGACTCAGACTGTCCTTCAGTGGAATTACTGCTATAACGAAGATTTTCTCTTTGTCATTCTGGAAATCACCAACAACTCATCGGTTGATTACAACAACTTTGCGTTTGCACTTTATAGCGACATTGATGTCGGCGGACCGGATGGAAGCGGTGAGAATGGACGCCTGCATGATCTGATTGCGTATGACACGACTGAAAATCTCGCCTGGACGTACGACGAAAAAGGAACCGATCCGGGTTGGGGGAATCAGGTACGCACCGGAATCATGGGGACGAAGTATCTGGAAACTCCGGATAATATTGGCATGACCGCTCTTCGGAATGAAGCATGGGAGCTGGTTCCGCAGAATGATCCCGAGCGATTTGTATTCATGACCGGAGACGGCTACGATTCACCGCTTCCTCCCGGTGATCAGCTTTATCTCCAGTGCACCAAAGGGATCAATCTCGAAGCAGGGAAAACCGTTCGAGTTGTATTTGCACTCATTGGCGCCGCGAATGAAACTGAATTCAGAAATTCTGCTGATCTGGCTCAGGAGCTCTACGACAATTATTTCGTAGGGCCGCAGCCGCCGACCACACCTCGCCTGCTTGCCGAAGCAAGCGACGGGAAAGTGTATCTCCGCTGGAATGATTCAGCCGAACTTTCTGTCGATCCGCTATCCGGCGCACAGGATTTCGCAGGCTACAAGCTCTATCGAAGTTCCAATCAGGGGAGAACCTGGGGGGAGCCAAATTACAAGACGAACAACAACTGTCTTGATCTCGATTACACACCAATCGGGTTGTACACCGTCAATACACCGGGTGATCCGGTGGTTCGGAGTGTTGTCGACTCTGGGCTCTCAAATGGTGTTGAATATTGGTATTGCCTTGCCGCGATAGACACAGGAGCTAGCAGCTCCGGAGTCGATCCATTGCAGTCAGGATTTGGAATCGCCGGCCAGCAGTCAAATGTTGTTGCAGTCACTCCAAGAACTGATCCCGTCGGTTTTTTTGAAGCAGCGTCCACCGTTACACACGAGTACACCGGTACTGACCAGCCTTCACTTGGATCTGTCGTGCCAATTCTCTTTGACCGTGATTCCTTACAACAGGGAACATACTCAGTTCGGTTTGAGGATCGTCCCGAGATTTCGCTCTGGCATCTGATCAATGAAACAACGAACGACACGCTTTTGAAAGAGCAGACACGTACGACCGGTGATCCGGGATTCTATGAAATTGCCTCTGGCCTTCGAGTCGTGGTGCGCAGCGTAGATCGTGCTCCAGCCCTTATTCAGCAAACTGTCGGCGGGACGCAGGATCTTCTCCTTGGCGAATACTATGGCGCATCAATTCCGGTCTTTACCGGTGATCCGGCCGATGCAGGCGGTGATGCCAAGTATCGTGACGATTATGAAATTCGATTTACCGGCGACTCGACCATCGCACCGTCAGTAATTGAGTATTGGGTGCCGGGTCCGACGTTTGTTCTCCCCTTCGAGGTCTGGAACATCTCACGCAATCAACGAGTAAGTGCGGCGATCTATGACTACGAAGATGATGGTATCTGGCAACCGTACGATCTGATTACCATCGTCGACAATTCATATGAACCATCACAGAATCTTACCGACGAAGCATTCCCGTATGAATACGCCTGGATGTTCGGCTTCAATGATGCAAGCTATAGCCCGTCGAACGGGGATGTGTTCACTATTCTCGGCCCTTCGTTGAATAGCCCCTACGATCGCTTTGTGTTTCGTATCGACGGTGTCTCTGCAGCAGATGCATCGGCGCAGTTGAATCAGGTACGAGTCGTTCCGAATCCATACTTCGCTAGGTATTCATCGATGGTCGAAACAAACCCCGGCGAAGCGGTGATGGAGTTCCAGCGAGTTCCGGACACCTGCACTATTCGCATCTACACGGTAGCCGGTGATCTGGTGCGAACGCTTGAGAATGAGGGGATTGACGGAACTGTCCGTTGGAATCTACAGACCATCGATCACCGTCAGGTGGCATCGGGTCTTTATGTCTATCACGTGGACTCGCCATACGGCACCCACATCGGCCGATTTGCGGTGATCAAGTGAGGTTGGGTATGAACAAAGTCGCTTCTCAGATCGCGTGCCTTACGTTGATTGCCGGTCTCATTCTGGTGACAGCATCACCTGTTGGTGCCGCCGGAACGACGATCGGTACATCCGGAGCACAGTTTCTTAAAATCGGCGTTGGCTCTCGCTACCTCGCGATGGGGGAGGCCTCCGTTGCCAATGTCGGCGATGTCTATTCTATGTACTGGAACCCGGCCGGACTTTCACAGATAGAACGAACCTCTGCAGCGTTTACATCAATCAACTGGATCGCTGATCTCAACATGAATTATTTCGGATTGGCAACACGAGTGGGGGATCAGGGCGTACTGGGTGCCTCCTTTTCGGCATTGACCGCTCCGGAGCTGGAAATCACCACTTTTGAAGATCAGGATGGGACCGGAAATTTCTACACGGCCTCCTCATTCGCAATTGGGCTTTCCTATGCGCGTCAACTCACCGCACGAGTCTCACTTGGCGGTTCGGTCAAGTATATCGAAGAACGAATTCATCTCGATCGAGCATCCGGAGTCGGACTTGATTTCGGAACACTGATCCATACTGGCTATGAATCACTCCGTCTTGGAATGAGTATTTCAAACATGGGATCCCGCATGAGTTTCTCCGGTCCAAGTCTCGACATCAATTACGATCCCGAACAGGGGCAGGGGACCAACGGGACGATTCCTGCCACTGTCAAGACCACTGGGTATAGCCTCCCACTCACATTCAGGTTCGGCATGGCCTACGACCTTTCATTTGGCGAACGATCGATCATGACTATCACCGCCGATCTCAAACACCCGAACGACAACATCCAGCAGGGTGGAATCGGGGCTGAAATGGCCTTCAACGAGCGCTATTTCCTCCGTGGCGGGTATAAGATCAACTATGAAGAAGAGAACTTCGGATTTGGCGGCGGTCTCCAGACTGGGCTCGGCAAGCAGACAAAGCTTCAGCTTGATTACTCCTGGTCGGACTTTGGGCGGCTTGAATCTGCCCAGCGTATCTCCGTTGGCCTCACTTTCTAAGAGCAATCAATCGATTTATTCAGGCCGCTACTTGCGTCAAGCGAGAGCGGCCTGTTCTTTTGTGGAATCAGTTCAGAGTGGTGGATAGCTCCCGGTACCGCAGCCCGGAGTATTGAAGAGATTTTCAGATAAGGGACATTCGTGGGACATCAAAACAGCTCATTCTCACTCACGCGTTTATTCACCCGAACAGGGAGAGAGATACTCGCTACCATATTTGTCATTGCCGGTCTGGTCGCTCTTGAATCGCCCCATGCGCAGGAGATTCAGACACCAGCACCGGTTGGCCCTGCTCTTGGCCGTTCTACTCTTGCTGATTATTTCGACATGCTTGCCAGTGGTAACTACGAAACAGCCGAACTGATGTGGGGGGAAGCAACTCAGGAGCGGGCGACCCGTTTTCCGATTCGTTTCACAGGTATTCCGGTCAAAGTTGATGCCGCATCCCCGATTGTTCGAAATCTTCCGGGAATGATCGATTTTCTGATGCCGGCCGCTCGGCAGGTCGACATGCTCGCCGTTGACAGCTTCTGCCGCATGCGATTTGAAAACCTCGCCAATGGTCGAGTTGTTCGACATATCTACTTTGCACGCACAACTGCTCGCGGGAGCTGGCTTGTTGCTCCGCAGGACTACTATGCCCGTGCATGGGAGACTCGTGAGACAAAATATTACCGACTGCATGTCGACAGCGGAGCCGTTCGATTTCTGAATCCGAAAATTCTGGCACTTGCAGATAAGCAAGTTGTGGCTCTCGCTGATTCACTCAAACTGACTCCGGCACAACTGGCCTTGATCGCTGACAAAAAGATCGAATTCTATTTCTGTTCCTCAGATTCGATTGTTCACCTGATGACCGGAGCACAGACCAGAGGGCTTCTTGATCTCGGAACGAATGATCTGATTTCCGCTACCTTTCCGCATGATCATGAGTTGATCCACCTGCTTGTAAATATCAAACTCGGCGACATACCGCTTTATACCCTTCCCCTCATGCGTGAAGGACTCGCTGTCTACTATGGCGGGAGATGGGCGAAAGCAGCTACTGCACTTACCGATCTTGGAGTTTTTCTCCATCGAGAAAACCTGGCCTCGGTTGATTCATTGCTGACATTGGATGATTTTGATCGGGTCGGAGCTGATATTGCCTATCCGGTTTCCGGCCTTTTTTACGGCTATCTGAGAGGGAAGCTCGGTCTTGATGTGGCACTTGCTCTCTATCGCCGACTATCCGGTGACTTCGAATCAATCAATCGCCTCACTCCTGACAGTGTTCGTCAGATCATCGTGACCGAATCGAAATCAGCAAACTGGGAGACTGTTCTCAAAGAATTTGACACCTATTGTCAGGCGCAGATATCTGTTCGCGCTTCCGCGCAGCCGGGGAAAGGGAAGGGGAGCGCGGTTCTCAAGCAGGAGAACTGGACGATTACGAAAGACAAGAATTGGTTGATGGCGGTCTTTCAGGGAACACAGGGAACTCCTCCGAAGGGTTCGATCTTCTTGTCCCCTGATACGTCACTTGCACAGACAACTTCTGAGCAGTTGAGTGCGCAATACAACGGTGACTCGAACAACGATGGGTATCGCTATCTGATTCGCGTCGATCAGTATGAAGCCGGGCTCTACGATCTTGGCACCGGTCAACTCACCGCCAAGTATATCTGGGGGATGAGTCCCTCGCCGAACTATTACGACAGCGCGACAGCGCAGATCGCCATCAAGTTTCGCTTGTCGATGTTCGACAAAGAGGCTCTCAAGAAACCGGGGCCAGCATTACTGCGACAGGAATAAGATGCAAAGAATGAAACTCTCATGTCAGCATTAACCCTCGTTGTGATTCTTCTGTCGGTCATCAGCGCGGGATTGCTGGTGACGCTGCTGCTGGTGCTGCGTCGACTCCCCTCCAGAGACGATCTTCTCTCGCAACAACAGATTGATGAATCACGGGATGCCGCGCGGCTTGCTTCCGAGCGTCAGGTGATAGAGAAGACGATCGCTGATCTCAAAGGGGAAGTCCTCTCACGTCAATCGGAGTCATTTCTGAATCTTCGTACCTCGATGGACAGTGCGCAGCAGTTGATGCAGCAGCAGCTTGCAGAGGGAAATCGTACGTTGGTCAACAAGGTTGCGGTATTCGGCGAGATGGAACGCAAACTCGGTGAACTCGCAAAACAGGCAAGTTCGATTGAGGAGGTCGGCAAGAATATCCAGTCACTTTCTGAATTGCTTCGTCCGCCGAAACTTCGTGGTGCCCTCGGCGAACTCTTTCTTGAAAATCTCCTCGCGCAGATATTGCCTTCGAATTTGTATGAACTCCAGTATCAGTTTGCATCGGGAACGCGTGTGGATGCAGTCATCAAGCTCGGTGATCGGATGCTCCCAATTGATGCCAAATTTCCAGTCGAATCGTTTCAACGATTGCTTCTTTCGGATGACGAGTCATCACAGAAAGATTTTCTCAAGCGACTCAAGAGTCATGTTGATACCATCGAACTGAAGTATCTCCGTCAGGGGGATACCGTCACCCGATTTGCACTGATCTACATTCCGTCTGAAGCGGTCTATTCTCAATTTGTGGCGTCCGCATCGACAGATGCCCTCGAATATGCACTGAGCAAACGAGTAGTCCCAACCTCTCCCGGGCATCTCTACGCCTTCCTCGCGACGCTGGCGAGTATGAACGCCGAGTTGAGTATCTTTCAGCGCGGTATTACCAAAGACCTCCGCTGGCTCTTAGACGGTCTCGGACAGATGGAGGAGACCGTTAACAAGATGCTCAGCCATCAGGAGCGGATCGATGGCTCTTTGCGCATGCTGGGGGGAACTTTCGACAAGAGCAAAACTGAGCTTTCGACCCTAAGACGTCAACTCGATGGTCTTGCCGGGCATGTTCGGCCTGAGGGAATATCATCCGATGCAAGCCCCAATTCCCTGCAAATAGATTCAGCTTCTGTTTCAAAAACTGTTTCAACTTCTGATTCATCAACCCCGTCGAATCGGCTCGTGCAAACTTCTCAGTCAATCCCTCCAGTGGCTCAAGAAGCCCGCTCACTCTTCGATAATATCTCATAGATACATCAGATCGCTCTACCACGTGGGGATCTCCGGAGAATTAAAGATTCCCCGGTTGTTCTTCTGCACTCTCCGGGGTTGTGAAAGGTACGAATGTCTACATCATACGACTTCGATCTCATCGTTATTGGCTCCGGCCCGGCAGGTGAGAAGGCCGCGATACAGGCAAGCAAGCTTCGTAAACGGGTTGCCATCATCGAACGTAAACAAGTTCAAGGTGGGGTCTGCCTTCATACCGGAACGATCCCCTCAAAGACACTACGAGAGACGGTGCTCTTTATTGCCGGACTTCGCCAGCGATCGGTCTACGGCTTTCATCCGCCGAGTCGAACCGCGCTCACAATTCAGGAGTTGATGTATCGCAAAGATCAGGTGATTCGTCAGGAGCTGGATGTGATCAACGACAATATGTCGCGTCATCAGATCGAAGTCATTCTGGGAACTGGCATGATCACCAGTGCCCATACAGTGCTGGTATCTGAAGGTCAGGCAAACAATCGGATGCTCAGCGGCGAAGTGATCATCATTGCGACAGGTACAAGAAGTTTTCGCCCGGACTTTGTCCCCTTCGACGATCACTATATCTATGACGCCGAAACGATTCTCAGTCTGGACGGGATTCCGCGTACTCTCACGATTGTTGGTGGCGGAGTCATTGGTTGTGAGTACGCTTCAATATTTTCTCATCTTGGTGTCAAAGTCACCGTTGTCGATCAGCGCAAACGACTTCTTTCGTTTCTCGATGCAGAAATTTCAGAAGCCCTCACCTATCTCATGAGAAAATACGGAGTCTCGCTCGCTCTGGGTGAAGTTCCGGATTCGGTGAGCATTGAAGATGGGCAAGTGCGAACAACAACCAAAAGTGGCCGAAAGTTCACTGCCGATCGACTGCTCTATGCTGCCGGTCGAAGCGGGAATACCATCGACATGGGGCTCGAAGCTGTCGGTATCGATACCAATGAACGAGGGCTCATCAAAGTGAATGAGCATTATCAGACTGCAGTGCCGACGATTTATGCCGTCGGTGATGTCATCGGCTTTCCGTCGCTGGCATCGACCTCGATGGATCAGGGGCGACTTGCCGTCCTGCATGCCTTTCGTAAGAGTGACATTGCATCACTCAATGCCCTCCTGCCGCTCGGTATCTATACCATTCCGGAAGTATCAATTGTTGGGCAGACAGAAGAAGAGCTTTCTGAAAAAGGATGCGACTACGAAATCGGCGTGGCAAGATATCATGAACTCGCCCGCGGACAGATTATTAATGACCATGATGGTTTCCTGAAACTGATCTTCGAGCGGACGAGCCGCAAACTGCTCGGCGTGCATATTATCGGGGATGGGGCGACAGAACTGGTGCATATTGGTCAGGCAGTGATGTCGCACGGCGGTCGTCTCGACTTTTTCGTCGATACCGTCTTCAACTATCCGACTCTGGCGGAAGCGTATAAGATCGCCGCGCTGGATGGACTTTCACGACTGAGTCTCGCCGACCTGGGAGATACAGAACAGATCGATCATCTGAAACCGATGCAGGATGTGCAGTCTGCTATTGACCTGATGCCGAGTCTGGAAGCATCCCCGTCAGTTGGCTGATCCTTGATCGTATCGCGGCGACCTGACCCATGTCAGTTTCGCTCTCCACATATTTCTGATACCATTTGATTGCTTCCTGCAGATTTCCACTGCGCTCGGCGGCCATACCACGAACACGCAATGCTGCTGCAAATGTCGGATTTTCCAGCAGCAACGAATCCGCACGTGCAACCGATTCGCCGACATTCCCTAGTCGTCCCGCGGTAATCATCTGATCAGTTTTGATGGTCACGTTCTTCGGGTACAGCGCACGTGCCCTGCGAATGAGTGAATCTGCTGACAGAATCTGATTTGCCTGCATCTCGACATTGTAGCGACTGATCAGGAGCTGCTGATCGAATCGGTAGAAACTCAGGACGGTGTCCAGATGTGCTCGTGCCGGATCAGGGCTATTTGTCCGTGAGTAGGCCAGGGCCAGCATAGCGCGGGGATCGGCCCAGTCCGGCTGATTTACCAGCACCTGATTGAGCTCAAGGATACCGTCATTGAGATTTCCAACACCTATCAGATCATAGCATCCGCGCCAAGTGAGATAGTCGGTTGAACGAGTGGTGAGTTGATTCTCCCAATAGGTCGCTTCCTGAAATTCTTTCTCTAGAAAGTAAGAATCACGAAGTCCGAATCCGACTGCGACCCATCTCGGCTCATCCACCTCTGCCATATGCGTCACAAAATCTTCACCAACCGGAGTCTTCGAGAGTGGAAGTACCCAAAGCAATGAAGCAATCAGGAGGAATGGCGGAATGATCATGTTGACTGTGGTTCGATCAGTCGAAACTGGCTTGATCTCTGGGATTTTCAGAGCTGTGAGGAAACTGAATGGAAGTAGCAGAGGAAGAAGTCGAGGCCAGTCAAGTATCACCGTTTGCTGAAACCGCAGCATCACCATTAGTACGAGCGATGCCACAGTCGCAATAATCAGAATCGGGAAGTCAGCATGTTTCTTCGACTTCGTAGTTCTCCGTATGAACAGAAACAGAAATCCGGGAACAGCGATCAAGAGTATCTGCACGAGTGTCAGCAGATGTGCAGACCCGAAAATCCAATCCGCACCTAGAGCCGTCGGCGGCATGAAAGATTGCAACGAGCGATCAAGCGCAATACTTGAAGATCGAGATAGTACAACGAATGCTACCCCTGCGATGAGAAGTAACAATCCTGCGATGTATCTGACGTTGTTCCTCTTTGGCAGAAAAGAGATGATCATCACGGGGGCGAGAAAGAGTGCCCATGGATGCAGCCATGCTCCGATAAGCAGAATGACCAGCATCAGAAGGGTATCAACAAACGTGTGCTTCTCTCTCAACGCAAAAAAGAATGTCCATGCAATCACCGGAATCAACACTGCTTCGCGCAAGGGGAGTCCGACAAGAAAGGGAAGTATCGGAATCAGAAGCAGACTCATGGCGGCTATTCGAGCAGATGCACTTGCAAAATACCGACAGGCCAGACCAGCAAGGGCAGGAATCGCCAACAGGGAAAACAGTATTGAAGTCAGCCGAATTACCAGGTAAGAGCTTTGGTCATCCTTCATTTCCATCGAGACGGCGAACCTGGTCAGCGCAATATACAGGTGCTCGATTTGCCAGGTCCATTCGAAGGGGAGATTGGGGAGCTGACGAATCTGCCCGATCAGAATATTCCCGCCACCAAAGAGTGTCGACTGATTCCAACTAAAGAGTATTGCAATGATTCCAACGAGAATTCCATAGACCGTGAGGTTTCGTGAAGAGCACCCCAAGAACTCTCTCACCTGCTGCTTAAAGAAGAGACTTATCGAGAGAATCAAAGCAACTGCAAGAACTCCAAGTAAGAGCGGCAGTGGCAGACCGGATGCGACAGTGAACAACCAGAAGGAACTCGCAAAGCTGCCGCTTGCAAGTTTTGATCCGATAAGCAGAAACACAGGCACGAGCAACGCGACTCCGAGTGCGAGAGTAAGAAACTTGCTGGGTGTTCTCGGCTGATCTGACGAAGTTGACTGACTCATGTTTCTAATCGGCTGCGGAGTGAAGTGTCATTGAATTGTGGTCTGCGTCTCAAATGTCCTGTCGTCCTTCAAGAGCACGAGCAAGCGTGACCGAATCTGCAAACTCCAGATCACTCCCCACCGGGAGACCGCGTGCAATTCTGGTGACTCGAATACCGAGCGGTTTAATCAGCCGTGACAGATAGCCGGCGGTGGCCTCCCCTTCTACCGTCGGATTTGTCGCGATAATCACTTCAGTAACGGTTTCACCAAGGCGATTCAACAATTCTCTGACCCGTAAATCTTCCGGCCCGATTCCATCCAACGGGGAGAGTCGCCCACCCAGCACATGAAAAAGTCCGCGATAGCCATCCGCCTTGATCAATGCCGATACATCGACTGCTTCTTCCACGACACAAATCTGATCGCGGCGACGCTTCTGATCGACACAGGTATCGCACGGATCAGTTTCGGACATTGTCCAGCAAATGGAGCAAAATCTGACTTTCTCTTTCACTTCACGAATCAGATCAGAAAGATCGAAAGCGTCATTTTCGGATAATTTGAGAATATGAAAGGCGATTCTGGTCGCAGATTTTCGTCCGATACCGGGGAGTTTCGAAAGACGGGCGATTAGACGATCGAGTGAACGAGCTGATTCCATTGATCTAGAGTGTCAGTCCCGGAATGGGGAGTCCACCGGTGACCGACTGCATCAACTCTTTCTGCATCGCTGAGGCACTGTTGCGTGCCTGAGTGAATGCCGCCTTGACGAGATCTTCAAGCATGGCAACATCATCGGCATTGACGACTTCAGGATTGATAGAGAGAGAAATCAGATCATGTTTCCCGCTGAGGATAACTTTGACCATACCGCCACCGGCTGATCCTTCATGGCGAGAATCTTCCAGTTGGCTTTGCGCTTCTGCCATACGGGATTGCATCTGCTGTGCCTGTTTCATCAGATCCCCAAGACCACCTTTGCCAAACATCTCGCTTCTCCTTGAAACCTTATGACTGTGAACTTCTTCGCACGCTGACAATGTCGCCGTCGACCTTGTCTAACAATCGCTGCACCTGAGGGGAACGCTGAACATCAGATCGTTCATCCGGTGCCGATGGCATCATTTCCCCGACATCACTGGTCCAACTCGAACCTTGCCCAAACAACTCTCGAATTGTCTTTGTCAAAATCGCCGATTGATCAGCCCGCTGCACCCATTGATATGCCCCTTGTTGATCGCTGGGGAACTGGAGCCGCAGAAGTCCTCGCCCTTCCCAGCGTGGCTCAGCCATCGACAATTGGGATGACAACATCGGTGATTGTTTTCGTACTGCCACCAACAATCGAGGCCAGGGGTCTTCCGGTAAATTCTCAGTGCGAGGGGGAGCAACCGGCGCTGTTGCTTTCAGTGGCTGCGCAGTTGCAGTTGCTCGAACAGGTGCAGGTGACTGAGACTGCGGAGATTGAGTAACTCTGGGAGACGGGCTATCTGCCAGAACTGAATTCCTCGATGTGCTTGAGTCCGTTCGATTATTCTGTTCTGGCAGCAGATCAAGAAGCGCATCCAGTGAGACGGTAGATTTCAATTCGGCAAGACGAATCGCGAGCAGATCCATAGCAAGGTGTTCATCGATCCCTCGGTCGACCGACTCCTTTGTCTCTTGCATAATCTGTGCATACCGTACCAGGTCTCCCAGCGTTACGGCTTCAAGAAGTGCGGCAGACTGCTCATGTGCAATCAGCTCTGCACTCATACTGTTATTCACTTTGGAGTGAAGCAGCAGTCGAATGATTTCCACACTCTCAACGAGGAAATCTTCGATATCGACCCCCTCTTTGAATAATGTACCGACTATGGCCAGAGAACTCTTCGAGTCGTTTGCGGCAACGGTGCTCAGGAAACGAATGATCAGCGTATTGTCGACCAGACCGAGTGCTTCCCCGACAGAGACGGCAGTAACAGTCGTTCCAGCAAAAGCAATGGCATGATCCAGAAGGGATAAGGCATCGCGAACGGAACCCTCCCCTTTACGAGCAAGGAGCCGCGCTGCTTCGGGCTGCACCTGCAAGTCTTCTGCTGCGGCGATCTTTAAGAGATGATTGGCAAGGTCATCGACTGAAACCCTGCGAAAATCGAATCGCTGCGTACGTGAGAGAATCGTATCAGGAACTTTGAGTGGTTCGGTGGTAGCAAAGATAAAAAGGACATGGATTGGCGGCTCTTCGAGTGTTTTTAGCAAAGCATCAAAGGCTGAGGGTGAGAGTCGGTGAACTTCATCGATAATAAACACCCGCCGCTTTCCGCGAGTAGGAAGATATCGGACATTTTCGCGCAGGGTGCGTACATCATCGACACCCGTATTCGACGCGGCGTCGATCTCAAGGACATCCATCCCCTGACCATTCGTTATCTCAATGCAGGAGGGGCAGAGACCACATGGGGTGTCGGTTGGACCCTTTTCGCAGTTGACTGCTTTGGCAAGAATTCGCGCGCAAGTGGTCTTACCAGTGCCGCGGACACCACAAAAAAGATAGGCAGCACCGAGTCGCTCCTGCAGAAGGGCATTGCGAAGAGTGCGCGTGATATGCTCCTGCGCGATGACATCATCGAAGCCCTGTGGGCGATATTTACGAGCGAGGGAATAATTTGACACAAAAGGAATATACGAACTGATTTCCCACGCTCCAGTCACAAATTCGGCGTTTTCCTGCTCGTTCCTTGACATTTTTTGGGGAAGCCCGTACTTGTCCCGATGCCACTAGGAACTTCCCCCCGTTTGAGAACCCTTCGACTGACTCATCATGTTTCTTTTTTTCTGATCACCATGATCGGGTTCAGTCTTCTTTTGTCGCTGTTGCCGGTCTCGTTGCAGGCAGCTCCGTTTGACTATGTGATGAAATCGAGTGCCTCTCGGATTCATGTCTCCCTGGGAATCATTTCACCCTCGACGATTCGATATAACCGAATCATAGAAAACTCCCGAATTGCATTAAGTGGGGGATTTGGATTCGAAATCCCGTTTCGCCGTCCCTTGGCACTAGCAATCGATGCCGATTTGCATGATCTGGCCGCATTTGAAGCGCATACACGTTTCCTGGTACTCTCTACAGGATTTAAGTACAGCTTTGAATCGAGTGATCAACGCATGCTGATCAAACCACTGACTACCATTGGAATTGGCTATGTTTCAGACAAGAATATGCCAATCCGTGAAAAATCCTTCCTGATACTCCGTACGGGGGTCGATCTGAATCTTTCAACTGACTCACGTATGAAATGGCTGGTTGGGGGGTCGATTCTCTGGTTTCCGCGAATCTGGCCGGATAATCCGACGGTCACCCTTTCTCCCATTTTCATGTTTCGATTCGGCATTATCATCTAATGATCGCAGTCCGGACTTGCCAGTGGGCGGTCGATTTATTATGTCTGCACTCCCGTTTGGGGCAGTAGCTCAGTTGGGAGAGCGCCACGTTCGCAATGTGGAGGCCGTCGGTTCGATCCCGTCCTGCTCCATTTTCTGATTTTTTACAGATGACAACGATCCAAAGAAACGGGTCGGGTCCTGTACGACACAGTTCTTTTGAACCCCGCCAGGACCGGAAGGTAGCAACGGTAAAAAGCCCGCTGTGGGTGTTGCGGCCAACCCGACCCATAAAGAACTCGGCCCTCGTTCGTGTGAACGAGGGCCGTATACTTTTCACCAATAAACAGTTGAATCGAGTGTTTACTTTTTCTCTTCAACCGGGGCGAGCTTTGATGCCCAATTCCCGACTGCCTTGATCACCATGAAGACACAGAAGGCAATAATCAGAAAATTCACGACATTGGTCAGAAACGCCCCGTAGTTGATCGTCACCGCCCCGGCATCCTGCGCGGCCTTGAGACTTACATACGGTCCGCCGGTCGCTCCATCTTTAATGACAAAGAAGAGATTGCTGAAATCGACTCCGCCAACTACCGCACCAATAGGGGGCATCATGACATCGGTTACAAAGGAATTAACAATGGTGCCGAAGGCCGCCCCGATAATGACACCGACCGCCAGATCCAGCACATTCCCACGTAGTACAAAGGCCTTGAAATCGTTGAGCATCACTCATTCCTCCACTGTTTATCGTTTCGCAATTCGGCACACGACCGAAAGGGATCACTCGAATGCTGCATTTTTTATCAGAGCTTGTAGCTTAGACCCGCTCCGAGAGTCTGCTTCACTCGTACCTGATCGGTAATCTCCTTGTCGTAAAGCAACTGGAGATACAGACTGGTCTGGAGCACTTTTGAAAGGGATGCGGTGACTGCGTGCTCCCAATTCAAATCGAAAGTCATCCAGTTATCGTTGAGATCTCTGATCTGCTGCGAAGCAAAAACTGCCTTGAAGAGTCCGAGTTTTGAATTGTACGTCATCTTGTCGGATAGCTTTACCAGCAGATCACTGATCGATTCAATACCACCATCAGAGAGTGTCTTTCGCTCTGATTGTTTCAATGAAGCATCAATGACCACGTCGGTGATTGTCTGACGTAGCGCAAAACCGAGTCGGCTTCTGAATTCCAGCTCTTTCGGCTTGTTGACAAAGATCCGCTGAAAACCGCCTGACTCAGTCAGAAGGATCGGCGTGAAGTATCTCCGAAAACCAACCACCGACTCATCTACAAACCGGGACTCAACACGAAATGCAAGATAAGGATCAGCAAATCCGCGCAGATCAAACCATGCCAGATTTTCCCAGTCAATCAGATCGGTCGATTTTCTCGGTTTCTGCCACTGGGTCTCCCCGTTTTCATCAGTGATCTGGCTCAGAGTTTGACCAAACTGGAGTTTCAGCGTTGAACGAAATCGGAGCGATTGCGAAAGTTTGCGAGTGGCATCCCCACGGAATGACGCCGCCCATGAGAGTGAACCGGCTTCACCACCAACCCAGCTGTCACTATACGATGCCTGAGTTGCGGCAAATCCGATCTCACCACTCGACACCCATCCGCCGGCAGAATCTGCCGCCAGCAATGCTTTCTTCTGGTCATCCGATGGCTGTGCTGAAAGATTGAATGTGAAGAGTGAAACGAGAAGAGTGAAAAGCAGAATCGAAAAAGTGATACGAGAGACTTTATGGAAAAGTGGCACTCTTATAGCTCCTCCTTGAGCAATTGACAGATCGAGAACACGAATGACTGCTGCGCGAATGAGTGCGGAGCAATTCTTTTCAAATTGTAGACAAGGTAAGTAGGGCTTGTCAACTGAAAGAGGATACTGCACTTTTGATGATGCCCCGCTCACCCAAGCTACTTGCCACTCTCGCGATCTTGGCTGCAGTTGTTTTGTGGGGGGGATCGTACGTATCAATAAAGGCAGTACTCGCACAGGTGACTCCACTTGATCTGGTCGCAGTTCGTCTCCTGCTTGCTGTACCGACTCTTGCTATACTCCTGAAGTTCTCTCGCCAGAAACTCATCCCCCGTCAGGGATGGATACTCATGGGGATCACCGCCGTTGTCCTCTTCTTTCATTTCTTCATTATGTCAGAAGGAATGAAAGAGACCACCGCCTCTCATTCGGCCTGGATTCTCACCGTCGCACCACTCGTCACCGTCCTGCTTGCCTGGCTCTGGCTGCGAGAGCAACCAACCTGGCGTCATTGGGTCGGGATGTTGATTGCTTCGGCTGGTGTCATTCTTCTGGACAACACCCCCGCGGTTTTATCCAGTGGCACTGTCACGAGTAAAGGAAATCTTCTCGTTCTCGCTACCTGTGGAACGTGGGCAGTCTATACGATTCTCATGAAGCGACTCACAACCTTCGTTTCTCCTTTAATTGGGACATTTTGGATAACAAGCATTGCAGCAGTCATCTTTGTTCCGGTCGCGCTCTCGCAGGGGATGATTTCACATACGGAGGGATGGAGTGTTGGAGTTCTCTGGCATCTCGTCTATCTCGGCGTCGGATGTCTGGCCCTTGCATTCTGGTTCTGGTCCGAAGGGCTGCGTCTGTATTCAACTGCTGAAAGTAGCGTGTACTTGTATATCGAGCCTCTGATCACCGTTTTCTTCGCCTGGATGCTGCTGGGTGAGCATCCTACTGGTTGGCTCTGGATAGGAGCGATGGCCATTGCAATCGGCGTCCACCTGGCGGAATCAAAACCGAAAAGGAAAAGTGCATGACTCGATTACTACTCCTTGCAGCGGTGATTATCTGGGGATGGACATTTGTGGCCACGAAAATCTGTCTGGCATTCATGACACCGATGGAACTGGTCGCCGGCCGCTTTCTGATCGGTCTGCCGATTCTTTATGCCCTGATTCGTCATTTGAAAATTCGACTGCTTCCCGTCGAGCGAGACAAATGGATGCTGCTTGCAGTATCACTCGTTGTCTGTGCTCATTTTATTGTGCAGGTGATCGGGCTTCAGTTTACCACTGCTTCCAAGACCGGCTGGATGATCACTATTACCCCGCTGGTGACCGCCGCACTCAGTGCCCTGTTTCTTCGTGAGCGCCTTTCATTCTGGCAATGGGGAGGGATATTTCTCGCCACCTTTGGAGTTGTTTTGCTCATCGGAAACGGCGATTTTTCATCCCTTGCGAACTTTGGGAATATCGGTGACTGGCTGGTCCTTCTTTCAGCTCACACCTGGGCTATTTATTCAATTCTAAGCCGCCGTCTCATTCCCGAAAGAGCACCATTGGCGACGACCTTCCTTGCTTTTCTCCCTCTTGCCGCGATTTCAATCGTATGGAGTCTCCTGCTTGCTGATTCCCCCCTTTCCCCAACCGCTGATCATAAGGGACTGATGGCGATGTCATCAACCGGATGGATCGCGCTTCTCTTTTTAGGGACACTCGGCACTCTTTCGCAGTGGTTCTGGCAGACTGCCATCGCAAAGATCGGCGCGGCGCGTGCAGGGGTCTATCTCTATCTCGAACCGATCGCTACAACCGTTCTGGCCGTTCCGCTGTTGAACGAGCCAATCAGTACCTATCTGGTGATCGGCGCATTGTGCATCCTAGGTGGGGTATGGCTCGCCGAAAGAAAACAGACGTAATCCCCCACAAAAAAGTGAGCCATCCAGTTAGGGCTGGATGGCTCGTCAGGCATAGGGTACCATAGGGACAAGGACTGCCTGAGAACTCTATTGTCACTCGGGGTGTCTAATCGCCGAGTTCAGTGCAGCGGGCTTTCTTAAACTATGAACTTCATATGTACTACGCGAATTCCCTGAAAATGTTCAGCAACTTCCAATTCATTCACCAAATTTTGCGTTTCTCCATCATTTCCGATCACCGTTCGTTCAGATTACGTGAGTAACGTACGTTCTCGTCTGCTTATTCGCCTATCAAACGCAGAATTCGCGGCGCAATTGGCACGAAATGGCCGTCAGTCGCATGAGAGGCACTTCTGAAACTGAATGAAGAAACTTCGGCTGGTTCCTGTTTCGTGATCTCCCAATCATGCAAATTTTCCTAACGAGCAGCCAGTATTGACGTTCGGCTGGTATGATCATATCTTGTTTTCACTGATGCGACCACCACACCAAACATCCTCTGGAGTCCCATCCGCCCGCGCGGAAGGGCACTAATTTCCCTACGTGCCTCATTTTTCTGAACTCAAGCGAACACATACCTGCGGAATTCTTCGCGCCAGCCATATCGGCAGCCGAGTTCGGCTGAATGGCTGGGTTGCAAATTACCGGAATCATGGTGGCCTTCTTTTCTTCGATCTTCGTGATCGATATGGGCTCACTCAGGTCGTCCTCAATCCGACTCAGGTATCAGCTGAATATGCCGCCGCCGCCGAACGGGCCCGTTCAGAGTTTGTCGTCGCAGTCTCCGGCACAGTTGCCAGCAGACCTGAGGGGATGATCAATCCGAAACTCGCGACTGGTGAAATTGAAGTCGTCCTCGACGAGTTTCATATCCTCGCCGAATCGAAAACTCCGCCATTCGAAATTTCCGAATTTTCACAGGCGAATGAACTGACTCGTCTGGAGTATCGATATCTTGATCTTCGTCGAAAACCACTGCAGGAGAATCTTCGAGTACGGCATGAGGCCGCCCTGGCCGTCAGGAATTTTCTGAGCGGACAGGGATTTTACGAAATCGAGACTCCGCTCCTGATTCGTTCGACTCCGGAAGGGGCACGTGACTATGTTGTCCCCAGTCGCGTAAATCCGGGAAAGTTTTACGCCCTCCCGCAATCGCCGCAGTTGCTCAAACAGATTCTCATGGTCTCTGGCTTCGACAAATATTTTCAGCTCGCCCGCTGTCTCCGCGATGAAGACCTTCGCGCCGATCGTCAGCCGGAACATACCCAGATCGATATGGAGATGTCCTATGTCACTCCGGTCGATGTCTGGACCGTCGTCGAGGGACTGATCGGGCATGTCTTCAAAACGATTCTGAATGTCTCACTTCCGACGACATTTCCACGCTTAGATTACAGCGAGGTGATGAACCGATGGGGGATCGACAAGCCCGATCTTCGTTTCGGCATGGAACTGGTTGATCTCTCCAAAATCGTCGCGGGTAGCAGCTTTGCTGTTTTCTCTGATGCTCTTGCACGTGGCGGTGTGGTAAAGGGAATTGTCATGCCCGGCGGTGGATCATTCAGCCGAAAACAGCTCGATGATCTCACCGAACGTGCTCGTTCTCTCGGTGCAGGCGGACTTGGTTACATTTTGTGTCAGCCGGAAGAGAGAAAAAGTCCGCTGTCAAAACATCTCGGCCCCGAACTGATGCAGTCGGTCTGCGAAGCTGCCGGATGCAAAACCGGCGACGCACTCTTTATCATCTCCGATGTCAGCTACAAGGCGGAATCAATTCTTGGACAGCTGCGACTTCACCTTGGCCGCGAGCATAAATTGATTGATGAATCAAAATACGAAGCACTCTGGGTCACCAGATTTCCGCTTTTTGACTACGACGCAGATTCAAAACGCTGGGATGCGATGCATAACATCGTATCACATCCAATCGAAGAAGATCTTGGGTTGATTGATGCCGGTTTTACCTCCGACATTCCGCCGACTGATCTCCGTCACCCGTGGCGACAGGCACGCGCCAATCAGTATGATCTGGTTATTAACGGGATAGAGATCGGCTCTGGTGGACAACGAATCAATCGGCGGGATTTGCAGGAGAAAGTCCTGAATATTCTCGGCATTGATGCCAATCGCGCCGATCGGATGTTCGGCTTTCTGCTTCGCGCGCTTGAATATGGCGCGCCGCCGCACGCCGGAATCGGTATGGGATTTGACCGTCTGGTTACTATTCTGACCGGCGCAGATTCAATTCGAGATGTCATCTCATTTCCGAAGACTGCTGGTGGGATATCCCCAATGGATAGCTCTCCATCACCAATCGAAC
This sequence comes from uncultured Ignavibacteriales bacterium, assembly GCA_964518635.1. Classification (GTDB taxonomy): domain Bacteria; phylum Zixibacteria; class MSB-5A5; order GN15; family FEB-12; genus CAZFGK01. The sequence continues at coordinate 34,215 of CAZFGK010000004.1, read as the reverse complement.
AACACCAGCTCGACGAACTCGGGTTGGTCATTCGCCAGTCATGAGCACCGAGTCGCATGCCTGAACAAACGGGAAATCAGCTTCCGTCGACGACGGTCTCACGAGTCGTTCAAATCTCCGACATTGATCCGCGCCTGCTCTTTGGTCAGAATGACCAGTTCCTGACCCTTGTCGAATCTCGCATGAGCGTACGTATAGTGGCGCGCGGTGATAAGCTCATGATCGACGGCACCGCCGAAGATGCAACCAAGGCAGAGAATCTTTTCAATGATCTTATCCAACGGATTCGGCAAGGGAACTATCTGAATGAGCAGTATGTCCTCTATGCGATCTCGATGGTGAAAGAGAACGGGCAGGGTCCGGCCAGTGATATTTCGACCGAGTCATTGCTTGTCTCTGCACTCAAGAAACAGATCAAGCCACGTACCGTCGGTCAGACAAAATATGTCGAAGCAATTGATCGGAACGATCTTGTTTTCGCCATCGGTCCTGCCGGAACAGGGAAGACCTACCTGGCCGTCGCCGCCGCAGTTGCCGCCCTGCGCTCCAAAAAAGTGAATCGACTCGTTTTTACTCGCCCGGCAGTTGAGGCGGGGGAGAATCTTGGATTCCTGCCGGGAGATATTCGGGCAAAAGTCGATCCCTATTTGCGCCCCATCTATGATGCCCTCTACGACATGATGCAGCCGGAGAAGATTCGAAGTCTGCTCGAGTTAGGTGCCATAGAAATAGCGCCGCTTGCTTTCATGAGAGGTCGCACCCTGAATGAATCGTTCGTAGTACTTGATGAAGCACAGAATACGACTTCGGCGCAGATGAAGATGTTTCTCACGCGAATCGGCGAAAAGTCGAAAGCGATTATTACCGGTGACATTACTCAGATCGATCTTCCCGACCGTCATAGTTCCGGACTGCTCAAAGTCCAGAAAGTGCTTTCCGGCATTGAGGGAATCGAATTTCTCTATCTGACGCAAAAAGATGTCGTTCGTCATCGACTGGTGCAGTCAATAATCGCTGCCTACGAGACCTATGAATCAGCCCATGAGGCACAGGATTTCTCCGATTCTCGAAGCCACCGCCGACGCAATTCCTAGACTCAAACTTGCCATTTCACCGGTTTGCATCCACGTTTCGTGCGCATGAATCACGAAAACGTCGGGAACTCAGTTAGCATTCGACTCTGATGTTCCCCCTCCTCCTGAGATTAAAGCGAGCGATCAAACGGCTCCTCAAAGTGCAAGCGGAGTCCCGTCAGGTGACGTCGCGTGGGACGCGCCCCCGTATCTGGCGACTGCTGCTTGTTATTCTGTTCGCGAGTGGTGTGACGTTTCTCGCTCCGGGGCTTGATCCATCCATTCCAGTGAATCTTCCCCGAACCGGGGATGTTGCCACCGGGACGATTGTTGCTTCAAGAGAACTCACCATACGAAAGACAGCGGACGAGCTGCTTGCCGAGCAGAAGTCAATTCGCTCAGAGATTCCTCTCATTCTTGATTTCGACACGATAGCCTTTCAGGGAATCAGCGAAAAAATAGATACCGTCGTTCGCTTGTTTTCTGATGCTGGAACCTCAGACAGTGATCAATCAATTCTTACCTCCAGTCTGGTACAGACAACGGGGCTTTCTGCCGAGATGGCTTCGCTTATCGTGAAATCTGCTCCCACCCTCAGGCCTCTCTTAGGAACATTTCGAACGATTTTGTTCAACATTCTGAACGGGCCGGGAGTCGCGGTCGATGATGCCACCCTCTCGGCCAGTGAATTAAGAACGGTCATCATCAGACGTGGCACTCGAGAAGAGGTGATCAATCGGGATCGTGTCTTGCGACCTGAACAATCTCGTACACGCATGATCGAACTTCTGAATCAGGAACCCAGGTTCGATCCCTCCACTCACGGACTTCTGGTGCAGCTTGGCTCACAGTTGCTCCGGCCGACACTCACGCTCAATAAAAACGAACATGACATCCGTGTGCAGTATGAAATCGATCGGCTCGACTCGATTGCAGAGCGTGTCTCGGTTGGTTCTGTAATCTTGCGGGCTGGGCAAGTAGTCACCGCACGGGAAGCCCGATTGCTTGAACATTACCTCATTCACGTTGAGAGTACCGAACATGGTCGGGTCGTGGGGGATATCTGGATTCGATGGGGAGCGAGATGGCTGCTCGTTGCACTGACTGCAATCGGCCTGATTGCTTTTATGCGCAGATTTCGAAGAGAGATATATCGATCACTGCCAAAACTGTTCGCCATCTTTCTCTTTCTGACTATAACAGTGGTCGGCGCGATTGTCGCCGCACGGGTTGGTGCTTATTCGAATATGGACGTTCTTACTTTCCTGCCGGTCGGCCTGTTGGCGATTCTGATTACCTTGCTGATCGACACGGAAGTCGCACTCCTGACGACTATCTGCCTTGCCATGCTCTTTGGACTCCTTGAACGATTCAGCTTTGCCGCGACATTGCATACGGTGATTGTAGGAACAATGTCAGCATTTCTGGCGGCGAATATGCGGCGTCGGAGTGATGCCTTCCGCGTTGTACTGCTTGTCGGTATTGTGACCATCGGCAGTCTTCTTCTGGTTCGAGTGGTCACCGGCGTCGATATTACTCAGATGGGGACGACTCTTGCCGCAGCGTCCGGGGTGAGTGTGGCATCGACATTGGTCTGTATTTTCATTCTCGTTCCCATTGCTGAGTCACTCTTTGGATTCACTACTGATATCCGCCTTCTGGAACTCACCGATCTGAATCATCCCGTTCTTAAGCGTCTCGCCGTAGAGGCCTCAGGGACCTATCACCATTCGCTGCAGGTGAGTAATCTGAGTGAGGCCGCCGCAAAAGCAATTGGAGGAAATGTCCTGCTTACCCGAGCAGGCGCACTCTTTCATGATATTGGAAAGATGGAGATTCCAGAATATTTTGTGGAAAATCAGATGGGGCTCAAATCTCGTCACGAGCCATTGGCTCCGACGATGTCGGCACTCATTCTCGCAAGTCATGTCAAACGGGGAAGAAAGCTCGGTGAAGAGGCCGATCTTCCAGATGACGTGCTCAATTTTATTGAAGAGCATCACGGCACCATGGTGATGAGTTACTTCTACAAGAAAGCGCAGGAGCAATCATCCCCGGCTGAGCGGCTCGATCTAACCGACACCAACTTTCGCTATCCCGGACCGAAGCCGCAGTCTCGTGAGACAGGGATTGTCATGCTGGCCGATGCCGTCGAGGCCTCGAGCCGTACGCTGGATGAACCAAAACCGGCACGGATTGAATCACTCATTCAGAAGATCGTCGCCGACAGATTCTCATCCGGGGAGCTTGATGAATGCCCACTGACCTTACGTGATCTTGCGAAGATTCGTCACGCATTCGCGCAGGTCGTGATTGCGATGTTCCATCAGCGAGTTCACTATCCAAAGGGGATTCAGCCTGAGTAAGCGGATGATCATCCACAAGCAGATGGACTGCCGCGTACCGCGTGCACGAATGGCGCAGCTACTCAAAGTCGTCACGCGAGGCGAAAGAAAACGACTAGTTCAGGCGCAGGTCATTTTCACCAACAATGCACAGATCCAAAAACTGAATCGTCAGTTTCGCCGGAAAGACAAACCGACGGATGTCCTCTCTTTCCCTTTGCAGGAAGAACGCGGAATAGTAGACGGGGAAATCTACATTTCGGTTCCGATTGCGAGGCAACAGGCAAGCGCCTATGACGGCAGCTTTGCGACCGAGGTCTGTCGCCTGTTTTTGCATGCTCTCTTGCATCTTTACGGCTTCGATCATATGGTACCTGTTGATGCCCGACAGATGCGAGCCCGTGAAAAGAGATATTGGCGAGCGGCCTTTGGAATACGCACGGTATTCCCTGAATAACAGATGGATATAGTCGTCTTACTAGGCCTCTTGGCCGTTGGGTATCTCACCGAGTATGTCGTGGCAGTCTATGCAACGGCGATCTTTCTCGACCCCGATGATCTCACTCGGGCCTTCCCCGATCCAAATGGCTATCAACGCCATCTGGTCAGCGCGCTCAATCATGATCCACGGGCATTGACCCAGATTCTCGCACTCTATCGTTCATTTGTCCTGATTACCGCCACCGCTCTCAGTCTTGCCATTCTGAAACTCGCCTTTGATCCCAATCCGATTCCCTGGTACGAATATCCACTCACGCTGATTCTGGTCTGGGGTATTCACCTTTTTTGTGTCGAATACCTGCCGAGAAAGACATCTCGCAGATTTCTTGCAGGGACCGTCCCTTCACACTTCTGGATTGTCGCAGTCGTTCATATGCTCTTCTCACCACTTCTGCGCTTCTATCGCAGAGTGCTTCAATCAGTCTCAGCCGATCAGACCGTCACCGAAGATCAAAAAGATGACTTGGTCGAGCGCGCCATTGAAAATCTGGCCGATCAGGCAGGAATCAGCGAGCCACTGATCGAAGAGGACGAAAAAGAGATGATCGGCGGAATTTTCGAACTTGATCAGACTGTGGTGCGTGAGATCATGGTACCGCGAATCGATATTCATGCTCTGCCGATCACGGCGACAGTCTCGGAGATTCGACTTGAGGTCACCAATTCGGGGCATTCTCGTTTTCCCGTCTATGACGGCACCATCGACAAGATCATCGGGCTGCTGTATGTGAAAGATCTCTTCAGCAAACTCGGGAACGGAGAGGAATCGATTCAGATTCATCAATTCCTGAGAACTCCTCTGGTCGTTCCAGAAACCAAAGTAATTGGCGAACTGCTGCGGGAGTTTCGCTTGAAAAAAGTCCATCTTGCAATCGTCGCAGATGAGTACGGCGGGACCGCAGGGTTGATTACTCTTGAAGATATTCTTGAACAGATCGTCGGTGAAATTCAGGATGAGCATGACATTGAAGAAGGGGCATTTCAGCGTCAGCCGGATGGAAGTGTGCTGATCGATGCCGCTCTGCTTGTAGAAGATCTCCAGCAGGAGCTCGGGACCGACTTTGACGCGGATCCTGAGTTCGACACGGTAGGCGGCTTGATTTATGCGCTGGTTGGCTCAGTTCCTGCCGAGGGGAGAAGCGTACGATGGCATAGTTTGGAGTTTCGTGTCGAGAAGGTCTCCGGTCAGCGAATCAGCCGTATTCGCCTGCTGGCGAATGGTTTACCAGTCACTCGTTCGTTATAGTCCTTACCAGTTTCCACCACTCCTTTGTATCATGCGCTTCGGACGCACTTTCTGCGGTTCCCGTCTAACCCCTTGACTGCACTACACAAATCAATAGCTTTCTTCTAGTTCCGATCATTTGGCACGTCGACTAAACGCAAAAGATGCGACAGGCGCACTCAAGGAACGGAACAACTGTTTATAAAATGTGTGATAGATCAGCTTCTGGTAGTAAAGGAGGCACTCGGTGCGCATGAGAAGTAAGTTGTTCGGATTGGCACTCACAGCATTGATCGGTGTAGCCTGGGTGAGTGTTTCATTTGCGGTTGAGCATCCTTGGGATGTTGACAACCGTCCCGGAAGCAGTGCTCCGTCCATTGGAGTGCCTGGTTCGAATCCACGCCCCGGTACGGATACTACCGTCATTAAGGTGGCAGCAGTCGGATCATCGACAGGGTCAATTGTTCCTGCTGCGAACAGACAAAGTTATCAGTCCAATTGGTTCCAGGCAGTGCAATGGTGGTTGATGCAATCCCTTGCGCGGTTCTACGGGGGTTCCGGGGACGTTGAGTAAGTGACTCAACGTGCAAGAACAGTTGGCCAGATGTGCCAGCAGAGAACAAACCGCCAGGATATGTAGGGATATCATGGAACACTATATTGGACTCACCGACGACCGCCTGACTGAGATAGAGCGGATCATTCGCCAGAGGCACTGGGCCGAGGCGAAGTCGCTGATCGATCAGGTCGAGCGGGATGTGCAATCGCCGGCGATGGAAAACGCCGACGAATTGCAGGGACAACTCCTCTTACTGCGCTCCGAACTGGCGACTGGTGAAGCGGACTATCGTAAAGCGATTGAGACCGGGCTCAAGAGTGCCGCTCTTCTTGCTCACACGACACATACTCGCCTCTACGGCCGTTCTCTTCTTGGACTTTCCAACGCCTACTTTAGTATAGGTGACTTTCGAAACTCCGACATCCGCTCCCGAGATGCCCTGGCTGCCTTTCGTCAGTCGGGAGATATTGAAGGACAGATTGAGGCATACAACCATCAAGCCCGTACTTCCTTTACGCGAAATGATTTCCGTAGTGCGGCAACTCTGATCGACGAAGCTCTGTCACTATGCGATGATATTCCACGGAAGAAAGCTCAACTTCAGGGTAATGCTGGTCGTGTCAAAATCCTGACCGGTCAATGGGAAGAGGCCGAAAAAGATCTCAAGGCGGCGTATGATTATGCCCGTACAAACGGGGAATCCCGTTCCGAAGCGGTCAACTTACTGTCTATCGGTTTCCTTGCTATCCGTCAGCGTAACTTCACTCTCGCTGACAAGACGCTGAAACAGGCACGTACCCTTATTGAACGCCAGAATCTGACCCGCGAACGAATCATCTTTCTGGAATATTGGGGAGAGCTTGCTTTCGAACGTGGCGATCTGGTCAAAGCAAAGGGGATTTTCAGTGACGCCTACCAACAAGCAAGATTGATTGCTCCGGAATCGGCGCTTGTCTCCCAGAGTGCCAGACGACTTGCGGAAACTGAATTTGCCCTTGAGAATCATCAAGAGGCGATGCGCTCCGCACAAAAAGGGCTCGAGATCGCTAACCAGATTGGTGAACGAATCGAAGCGGCCCATTGCCGTCGCCTGATCGGGCAGATATTCGCAGCTACAAAAGAATTCGACGAAGCCGAAGAATATCTCTCCTCCTCAATCCAGCTCCTTCAGCATTGCGGCGATCCGTATGATCTGGCGAGAAGCACCGTCATCATTGCGGATACGTTGCAGTTGTTTCCCAAGCTGGACAGCGAGCGAATTCGAACCGCCTACCGAGATTCCTACCGAACATTTCGGCAGCTGCATGTCGATTACTGGATTGCTGAAACCGATTTCCGTTCTGGATCGTTTGCCTGCCGTCAGGGAAATCTCACGCGCGGGTTGTTCAAAATATCTCGTGCCGAGAAGCTCTTTTCGGCTTTGTCCGAAAACACACGAATTCGTTCAGTCCAGCAATTTGTCTCTTCGGTCGCTGGAGATGCCGTAGCGTCCGCTCTCTCTCGTGCCAATGGATTCAAAGTCTTAAGCGATGTGCTGTCGAGTAATGGCACGAAGGAAACGGTTGGATTTCAGATTGATACCGCTCTTCAATTAGTACAGCAGCGATCTTCGGCCTTCCGTGCGATTGCCTACATCCCGGAACTCCAGAAAGAGATGCTGGTCTCGAGCCATCCCCTCTCGAAAGAGCAATCCCGTGGATTTCTGGAGACCTTCGCTCGTCTCGCCGGACAAGAAGTTTCTGTTTCACGTCCGACGCTGATTCTCGATTGCCGCCGCGATCCGTATATCAATAACCTCTTCCCCGGAAGCCCGCACACTATCTCAAGTGTGCTAGTGATCCCGTTCAAGATCAGTGACCGGGTCGTGAACTATCTCTATCTTGATCGAATTACTGCCGACGGCGGCATGAACTGCTTTGGTCAGGAAGAGTTGAATTTCGCAGTTGGTTTCAGTGATGTTCTCGCGTTTACCGTCGCTCAGGCTCAGACTGGCCGTCTGCTGGAAGACAACCGTCGGCTTAAAGCACAGCTGAAGCAGGAAACATCATTTGAAAATATTATCACTCGCAACGACACCATGATCGAATTGCTGAACCAGCTTCGCTTAGTGGTCGATTCAGGTCTTCCGATTCTTATCTCGGGTGAAACCGGCAGCGGCAAAGATCTTCTTGCCCGGGCGGTTCACTACAATTCGAATCGACGGGACAAGCAGTTCATTTCGGTCAATTGCTCGGCACTGCCGGAAGCCCTGCTTGAATCTGAACTTTTCGGTTATCGCAAAGGTGCCTTCGTTGGTGCCGATCGTGATCGGGCTGGACTGATTGAAGAAGCAGATGGCGGGACCTTCTTCCTTGATGAAGTGGCTGAGATGCCTCCTTCAATTCAGGCAAAACTCCTGCGAGTTATTGAATCAAGAGAACTGGTGCGCTTAGGGGAGACTCAACCACGACGGATTGATGTCCGCATGATCGCCGCAACCAACCGTCATATTGAAAGCGGCCCGGACTCTGATCGTTTCCGGCAGGATCTCTTCTATCGTCTCTCGGCACTTCCGTTTTCGCTCCCACCGCTTCGAGAGCGCAAGGAAGATATCCCTGCTTTGATTGATCATTTCTTACGCGGAACCGGAAAACGCCTTTCGCCGGATGCTCAACAGAGATGTGTGGCATACGACTGGCCGGGGAATATCCGGGAGTTGGAAAATGAAATTAGAAAATTGACGTTGCTGGCTGGGCCGCAGGAGATGATTCAGGCGTCGATGCTCTCGCCGAAACTGCGCAACGCGGTCGCGTCGAGTTCTTCGACTCCCGCCCCGGTTGCAGCAAATGCACCATTTACCGAAGAGTTTTCGCTCTACGATTTCCTCTCCAAGTATGAGCGGGAATATATTGTGCAGGCACTCCGTGAGGCACACGGTGTGAAGAAACATGCTGCTGCACGACTGTTCATACCGGAATCAACCCTTAGACTTAAGATTAGAGAATACGGACTCGATCCCTCGAATCCGGAGTCTCTTCATTGATTGAGTTTCTATGCACGTGAATCAAAGCGGGGAGCGGCAGATGTCGCTCCCCGATTCTTTTCAGGCCAGGAAAATCATTCTCATATCGACCTTTGCCATGACTCCCTTTCAGAATATGGGGATCGACGAATGGATGGCTCAGGAGGCACTCATGAATCCCGGGCGGCTTTTTGCCCGACTCTATAGCTGGTCGCCGGGGGGAATAACTATTGGATTTCATCAGGAGATCGAGCGTGCACTTCAGCCTGAGAAGACAGGAGACATCGCGGTCATTCGGCGGATGACTGGTGGTCGTGCGGTCTACCACGACCCTTCTGAATTGACCTATTCGTTCGCATGGTGCCCAGAGTCCGTTTCTCCGGCAAAAGGGGAATTTGATTTATTGGTCAGACAGATATTAGAGAGGTTTGTGATGGAATTAGGGGAGACAGTTTCGCCGGTTGCGGTCTCTGACCCGGAAGACCGATCTTCGCTGAAAGCCATCAAGTCCCCCTGTTTTGCATCTAGGAGCAGGTCAGAGCTTGAAGACTCATTCGGTAGAAAATTGGTAGCACGCGCAAAACGAGAACTGGGGAGAGTCCAATTTGAGCATGGGTCGATCAAGCTCGCCGGTGTCGCAGGGCATCCGGCATTGCCCGAACTAGGGACTGGGATATCTCTTCCCCCTCAACATACTGCTTTATTTGATCACGCTTGCACGATCTGGGGAAATATCGTCCAGTCGCCGTCTCACATGTATGATTCGATCGAAGTTTCACATCTACAAGCGCATGATCTTCTCAAGTGGGCGGCGAACCAGATTATCAGCGTTGAAACGGCCCCCCTTGAGAGGCGGAAGAATCCAGCATCCTATCTGTCACACCCATCTGATTCAGGCAATTCGCCAGGTTTCTGATGCCGGATGGGCAAGTCTGTGCGACGCAACGGCTGCGGAGGGGGAAAAATCTCTTGACGCCCTTGCTGCTGAAAGCCACTTTACCCTCAGTTGCAAAGAGTTAGGGAATGTAACGCTGAAACAGACCCATGATTCGAGTGCAACCTCACTGTCATCAGTGATCTGCAACGTGTTGTGAGTAAACGATTTGATAGGTAATCGACAGCTGTGGTTGGCTGCATCACGCCATCTGCGTGAGAGGAGTGTTTGGATGTTGATTAATCGGTATCGGAATCTCTGGACAAAAGTCGTCGCAGTCATTGGCTGCCTTCTTCTGGTCTCTGCTCATCTGTTCGCTGGTTCTACCGGTCAGATACGTGGTAAGATCACCGAAAAAGGGAAGAAGACCGGCGGCGAACTAATCGGTGCGACGGTGCAGGTCGTTGGTACGAATCGTGGTGCCGTGGCCGATGTCAACGGCGAGTATCTGATTCGAAATCTCGAACCCGGTATCTACACTCTCAAAATTACATCCTCTGGCTACTCTGATGTCACCGCCACCAACATTGAAGTGAAAATCGACCAGACAACCGAATTCAATCAGGAGTTGGCTTCGACAGTTGAAGGTCTTAACGACTCCATTGTCGTGGTCGGTAAGAAGGACATCATTGAAAAGTCAAATGTCGAAGGAAAGATTCAGCTTTCGGCAAAGCAGATTGCAAATAAGCCGGTTACTTCAGTCGAAGATATTCTGTCGACCCAGGCCGGCGTTCAGACTAACTCCAATGGTCAGATTTTTATTCGTGGAGGTCGTAGAAATGAAGTCAGCTTCATTTTGGACGGTGTTCCGATATCAGACGGCTTAGGCGGAAGTTCAGAACAGCTTATCGGTCAGCAGCTCGCCTCAGGTGCGATTCAGACTATTGAAGTTATTAAGTCCGGATTCTCTCCGGAATTCGGAGAGGCACTATCCGGAATTGTGAACATTCGTTCGCAGGTCGGTTCGAAAGATGCGACCCAATTCTCACTGGAATTTAATACAGACGACTTCGGCAGTGCCAATCTCAACACCTACAGCTACAATCAGGATCGTCTTGTCGCAAAGCTCTCCGGCCCTGATCCGATTCTGACCAAGCGTATTCTTCCTGCGTTAGGCCTGAACTTCCTTTCAGATAAGGAATTCACGTATTTCATTTTTGCTGAAGTGAACAAGACTGACGGCTCGGTATCATACAATAATTTCAATACTCCGGAGACCCGTTCGTCACTTGGCGAGTACAGTCTCTTCGGCATCAAGATTCCGAATCGTGAAAACAACTCCTATCACGTGCAGACCAATTTTCTGTTCCGACCACAGCCGACCCTGAAAATCATTGGCTCCTATAAGTTCTGGGATACGAGAAACCTCTCTTACTCAGTTGATGGTTCGTCAATCGGCTGGAGCTATCGCTATAGCATGGGGACCGCACCCATTACGTCGACTCGTCAGTCGATCTACTCACTCGAAATGAACTATTCGAGTGAAAAGACCTCCTATGAAGCAATCATCTCCTATAACAACGTCCTCACCAGTCTGAAGCCGGGAGATCCGAATAATCCGGGTCATGGGCTGAATCCTGATCAATTCCTTCTGACCAGTGAATGGGAATCTTTCGAAGACAGAAACGACAATGGAATCTACGACGCCCCCGAACCGGTGATCAATCTGTATCCTGATACGGCGACCTACGGTAATGATCTCGGTCTCCCCCGCTATACTGGGGGTGAGCTGGACGTCATCGACGGGTTCAATCAACTCGGTCGCACAATACGGTTCAATAATAACGGCATTGCTGATAATTTCCAGTCGGAGGCCTTCGTTGATCTCAATGGTAATGGTATCTGGGATCAGGGTGACGTACTTCGCGATAAGAACGGCAATGGTCAATTAGATGACGAGCGACTTGCAGCGGTTCGAACACCTGCGGCGGAGCCGTTCATTGATGGTGACTCCATTATCGGGGAGCCCTTTACAGATCTAAATGGAAATGGCGTTTTCGATAATGGCATCGACGCCTTCACCATTTCGATCGATCCGGCGGTCAACCAGGACTTGAATTACGACGGAACCTACAATCCCCCTCTTCCCTCGGATGGTTTCGGGAACTGGTCGCCGGGAATCCCCTATTATGATCGCAACAACAACGGAATTTTTGATCTGGCCAACGGTCGCCGCGATGAAGGTGAAGCATACACCGACATGAATAGAAACGGTGTCTATGATCTTGGCGGTTCAACAACCTTCATCCTCCCGAACACGTACGTTTCGACTGGTACGCTCTGGGAAGATCGTGTCCAACGAACCGTTCGACTCGAAATGAAGGGGACTCGTGTCATCGGTCGTCATGAATTACGTGGAGGCTTCAACATTTCTCGTAAGGAATTCTCCTTCGGGCAGATTGATCGGCCGTATGTGAAATACACTGGTCGTCTTGACGGTGGTGCATATGGTGACCGCGGTGCATTCCGTGATTTCTACGCTTATGACCCATATGATGGGGCGGTCTATCTTCTTGATAAGCTCGAGTATGGATCCCTTGTCGCTTCTATTGGCGTGCGTTGGGACTTCTTCTTGCAGGACGTGCAGGATGTTGCTGCCAATTTTGAACGGGATGACCAGGGTGGACTCATTCTGGGGGATCGTCACAAGATTTCACCTCGAATCGGGTTCTCGTATCCGATCTCTGATAAGGCCAAAGTCTATTTCAACTACGGTCACTTCTTCCAGTTGCCATCACTCACCAATTTTTACCAGCGTAACACGACCTCCGCCGACGCCGCAGATGTCCTTGGTGAACCGAACCTCGATTATCAGAAGACGATTCAGTACTCGTTCGGTGTGAAGTACGCAATCGACGACAACTACGCGATCGACTTCCAGGGCTATTTCAAGGATGAATTCGACAAGATCAACCAGGTCAGTGTTGTTCGCGGTTCGGTGACTCGTTCAGTCTTCGGTAATACAGACTATGGTCGAAGCCGGGGGATTGAGATTACCATAGATAAACGTGCTGGTGGGTATGTAACCGGAAATCTTTCGTATACCTATGCATTTGCCTTCGGCAAAGCATCGGAGGCGACCGAAGAACTCCTCAATCCGGGACAACTGGCTCGCACTCCGCTGGATGAGTCGCCTCTGGATCTAGACATTCGCCATACGCTTCAGTCGAGTGTTCAGTTCTTTATTCCGAATACTGTCAAACCACGTTTGTTCGGACTTCCTATTCCAAACGGCTGGTCACTGGTGCTCGAAGCAATTGTTCGTTCCGGGGCGCCATTCACCCCAGCTCGCGAATATCCTGATCTGGTGCTCGACAGCAGAGAAAATGTGCCCAATAACTCTTTGAGAAAACCGGCAACAGCTTTCTTCGACCTTCGATTCTCAAAAGAGTTTGCCCTTGCTGGACTCGACTTCAGTGCCATTCTTCAGGTTGAGAACATTCTCAACTCGGTGAATATCAGCAGCGTTTTTGGCGAAACGGGGCGGGCAGATACAAGACAGAATGCAAACGGACTCGTTCTGAAAGGAACTGCGTTCGATAACGACCCGGCAAGCTATGGCGGCGGACGACAGATTCGTCTCGGCATGACCATGCAAATATAAAGATGAAGGCAGAAAGTGACATCATGAAGACGCTGAACAATTGCCATATTAAAACTCTCAGCGGAGTGATCAGTACCATCTCTCTGGTAGTACTCTTCAGTTTGCCGAGTTCGGTTTTCGGTCAGGCAAAGGTTGGAACGACCGGTGCGACCTTCCTCGAAATAGGTGTTTCTGCTCGTGGCATGGGGATGGCCGAGGCTTACATCGCGGCGGTGAACGATATCACCGCTACTTATTATAACCCTGCCGGTTTGTCCTACATGCAGGGTGGGGAAGCGATGCTCTCCTATATTTCGCTACCGGCAGACGTTACTTACGGATTTGTCGGAGCCGGATTGCCGCTGGAGACCATTGGTGGTGTTCTCGGATTTTCGGCCTACGGTCTGAATAGCGGAGAAATTGTCCGAACAACCTACGAGAATTCATACGGGAACGGAACCGGTCAGAAATTCTCTTCTCAGGACATGGCTATCGGTGTGAGTTACGGTCGCTACCTGACTGATCGCTTTTCAGTCGGTGTGACGATGCGATACATCTCGCTGAACGCTGATGCCACCAGTACATCCGGTTGGTCTGCCGACATCGGCACACTCTACGACACTGGCTACCGGGGATTCAAAATCGGGATGGTTATCTCAAATTTTGGCCCGGATCTTCGCTACATAGAGAAGGATTTCCCGCTGCCGATCAATTTCAAGTTCGGGTCGACCTTTAACATTGTGCAGTCTGGGGATCACATCGTGACCGCTGCATTTGAAGGAGCACACCCGGCTGACAATCTTGAAGAGTACAATGGGGGAATGGAATACAATTATAAGAATCGCTACATGCTGCGTGTCGGCCAGCGATTCAACTATGATCTGGACGGGCTTACTTTCGGCGGCGGGCTTCGCTTGCCGTTTGGCGAGCAGTCTGAATTCCGCCTTGATTATGCGTATCAGGATATGGGAATTCTCACCGAGGTACACCGCTTCAGCTTTGGCGTATCGTTCTAAACGAGAGATGGGAGTCGCTTTGTTTCGCAGATCAGTACAGCTAGCAGTTCTTGGAGTCCTCTCCGTTTTCGCGGGTATTTTTCTCAGTGGTTGCGAAACTCGCATCGGAGAGGCTGTCCCTAATATTGCTCCAACGGTCGAGTTCGTTAATGTACCGCCACCGGGGACGACCTTTTCCGGCGGTGCATTTCTCTATTGGGTCGGTCGTGATCCCGATGGTCAGGTGACACAGTATCGACTCGCGATTGTACGAGAATTCGATATTGCCAACTTTGACACTACCGATAACATCGTCGCGCCGATTGATTCCGTTGATGTTGAGAATTTCATAGAGACGGTGCTCAATAGGAACGGCTTGACTGATTCCGTCTGGAATTACTTGCCAGTCACGGCAGACGATCCAGCGACCTCAGAAGTAGTCAACCTGTATGCCGATCTGGATCGGCCAGTTCTGAATCGGGTTCCTCAGGTTGTTTTCATCCAGGCCTTTGACGAGCAGAATGTGGCGTCGAGAATTGTATTTCGCACGCTACGCCGTTTTGATAACCCGCCGCAAACTGACATCACGAACTTTAATCGGCTCGTTCCACCGATATTCATAAATGCACTTACTCCCGGCGGGCTTAGCGGTATTCGATTGAGCTGGAGAGGGACCGATCCGATCGACTTTCCTGCCGAAGCGCCACCGTTCGAATTTGAATGGAAGTTGTTCGGTCCATTCACGCAGGCAGACAGCACGATTATCCGTCAGTCGGTAATCAAGACGGTGTTTGTGACCAATGACGGACAGGTCTTTATCGTGGGTGAGAGCACGGAGGACTACGTAATCTGCGATACCATTCCTGACGGCGATAGTCTGATTATTAGTTGTACCGTCATAGATCCTGACACGGTTACTGCTTCAAATCCGTTCGGAACACTTTCTGTCGGTTCGTATCTGGACCTGAATGATCCCGACTGGAAATCGAACGATTTTGACGAACGTGTTGGTGATTCATCCTTCAACGGATTAGACTCCTGGGTGAGTGGTACCCGCGATTCGATGTTCAATGTCTTCCGTGAGTTTCCGGGTGACAGCACCATTGAAAGAAAGTACATCCTTTGGGTACGTGCCCGCGATGATGCAAAAGTTCCCGACCTTACGCCGGCGTTTGTGATGTTTTCGGTCATTGATGCCAAGTTTGAGCGTGACCTGGGCATATTCAGCATGCCGAAAGGCTCAAGCGTAACCAACGGTGCATCGAGTGATGTGCAGGAGCGATACTGGGACTCGACAATCACCTGGTACAAGAACAATGGTGGCTATCAAATTGAATTTGATACGTCAAAAGATTTCCAGGTTTACTCAACGCAAATTCTTGGTGATGCTTTGCTGAAGCCGCTTCTGTCCTGCAAGGCGCTGATTCTGATCCATGATCAGTCAATGGGTGGAGCATTTGGCGACGATGTTGTTCAGCGTCAGATAGCTCGCGCCATGTCCGCCGGAGTAAGCGTATGGTACATAGGAAGATCTCTGGGTAAGCCGCCGACTCCTGCTCAACCACCGAATGCAGGGACTCCGGTGACGAATCCAGTTTACTCGCTCAGTGTTTCTAGCTCTCCGCTTGGTGTAACTGGATGGCCCGGGATTCAAGACCTCTTTGGCGCGCTTGCAACTCAGTATACCGGATGGGACTGGCATATTCGATCTGCGCCTGCCGATCAACGGGCAAGAGTTGAGAGTTTTATCGGGACGTATACTTTTGACCAAATCAGTTCCCCGGCTCTCGTCGTTGATACATTTCGGCTTGAACGCTACTTCAATTGGAACTCCTCCCTTCCATTTAGAAGAAGCAGTGATGGTACCATGTTTACTGGTGCTTATCCGGAAGTGAATTGGATTCTTCGAGATTTCAGAACCGAGTTGATTTACCTCTATCGTTCAAACGACACGCTCGGGCATCCCAAAGGGCCGAACTATTTCTATAATGCAAAACCAGTTGCATTCCGCTGGGATCGTGTGGCCTGGAGAAGTGCCTTCTGGGGATTCAATCCGATGGTTATGGATCAGAGTACCGCCCTTCCTTCTATCAGAACTCAGATAAACTGGCTCCTGTTACCTAGTCTGGGTGGGGCTCCTCGGCAGGATCTGAATTCTCTCTCCGAAGAAGAGATCAGGAGAATGATGGAATTGGCTAATCCTTCCGAACCTGAGAGAAATCAAGGCTGGGATCATACAAACTAGCTTTGAGTGAATTCACGAATATACAAAAGGTCGATTCGATTACGAATCGGCCTTTTTTTTGATCATGAATGAAATCTCGTACGAAACTTTAGAGTCGATCACTGATCGAGCATCGTCTTACCTGATGCAATGTAGTCCAACAGTGGTGCAAGATCAGGAGAGGTCCGCTCCTCCGCTTTCAATCCGCTGATGAGGGCATCTCTCTCGGTCGTGAGTCCTGCTTCATGTAGAGCCAGTAGCAAGGCACCGGTCGATTCCAATGAGCCGCCGGAAATCTCATAGGCAATTCGAGCGGCAGGAACTGCCTTGGAGGGAAGCTTCATGAGCAGATATGCCGTCGATAGATTCTGCATCCCCTTTGCTCTGATCAGCGGTCGTTCAGCCCGTTTGGTGAGCATCTCGGAAGTCCACATCAGATCATCCTGCTCATAGGGGATATTGGGAAACTGAAGCGCCGCCTCAAGAAGGATAGCTGCGTCGGAAGGACGGGCGTACCGTAGAAATAGGGCGGAGGCATCGATAGCGACCTCCAGTTTGTGGGTCGTCGCAGCGGCGAATTTACCTGCCAGTACGAGCGTGTCGATTTTTTCTGCTGTCGCCAGGGAACGCAGATATACAAGATGTGCATCCGGGTCATGAGGTTTACGGCGGATTGCCTCACGCGAGAGATTGAGCGCAGACTCGATGTCACCACCTGCCAGAGCGAGTGATGCAAGGTTGGTCCATGCCTTAGCCCGCTCGGGGAATCGGGATCGCTCTTGTTCATAGTAGCTGCGTGCTGAGTCACTTTGCCCCAGAGCGAACCAGGCATTGCCGACATTCAGTGCTGATTCAGGTGCCCCAGATGGAAGATCACGGACGAAGAAGCGTAATGCTTCCGCTGGAAGATTCTGAGACATCAAGGCCAGACCGGCGGTAGCATACTGCGGTGTTGCGAGTGGATTCTTTTCAGGAGTCGGCAGGAAGGTGAGCCCGAGAGCGGCTAAGCCGCCTATAACTGCAATCCCCTTACCATTCACTTTTCTCGTGCGAACGAATTCAAAAATCCCGACAAGTCCATACGCCGCGAACGGAAGAAGCAGCACCACCAATGGAAATCGAAAACGGGCGTTGACCATGAACAGAATAAGCGCGAGAAAGAAAAGCATATTCACCAGACCTAACCATCTGCTGGTGCGAATCTCTCGTATTGCAACAATCAGACCGAAGACAGCCAGAGGGAATAAAAGCACAAAGCGAAGCGGGTTCAGCGATAGCATCGGATGATCTGTCAAATAGGGCTCATCAGGGCGATTGTTCGAGACTTCTGTGCCGCTCAGTGCCCAGGTCAGTTTGTTGGCAAATAGCGAGACCGCTTCGCCGGGATTCTCCGTCAGCCACGAGAAACCTCTGCGATACCAGTAGTCTGACACCCCTTCTGGCGTTAATGGTCGCTCTTTCGCACGGGTCGCCAGTAGCGAGATATCTGAAAGCTGCCAGTTGAATCCGAGCGGCTCGGGCATCACCGCCGAGACCCCGTCCGCATCCGCATGATTCCCCAGATAGAAATTGATTCCCCCCTGCGTCGCAATAGTCAACGGACTTGATTGAACCTGGTAGTTTCTCGCGACCAGCGGTCCGAGGATGAAAAAGACAGGAAGGATCCCAAGCACCGCTGCTTTCCAACCGCCGGAGAGTCCGCTCGCACGATATGCTCTCACCAGTTCAAACAGCCAGAGTGGCAAAAGCACCAGAGCAAGCGGGCGCGTCACTATCGCCAGAAAAAATCCCCCACTGAACAGCAGCATTCCGCGAAGGTCCTCATCCTGTCGCCAGCGAAGCCAGCCAATGATGCTGCACTGCAGAAAGAGAATCATCAGCCCTTCTGAGAGGAGCTCGTGATCGAAATACAACGACAAGGGAAGAAGAGCGTGCACCAGAGCGGCGATCAGACCGGCACTGCGACCAAACAGACGAGTAGTAATGCACAATGTCAGCACCACTGAACCGGTGCTGAAGATTAGCCCAAAGATCCGCGCAACCAGCAGATCAGGTCCAAACAGCTGATAGCATACCGAAAGGAGCAGCGGATACAAGGGGGCTCGAAAATACGCCCCTTCCCCCAGCCACCCTTCGGCAGCAAGAAGCTGTGCCCAGTTGTGATAGTAGTGGTTATCAATGCTCAGGAGAGACCACTCCGGGAGTCCACTGAGAATCATGAGGTAGAGTGCACGAACAAGAAGGGCTACTCCGGCCACGAGGGCAATGCTGCCCAGCGTCGCTCGAAGCTCGGCGTTTCTGGTCGAAGTTGACGAATTTCGGTAGTTTTCCCCGGACTTTGTGAATCTAGAATATGCTGTCATCCGGCTAATATAGATCGTTTCTCAAGGTTGTCGCTACTTGCAAACTGAACCGAATTGCATATTCCTGTTTTCGGATGGTGAATCAAGCTCCCCTGTGATCCTCCTTTGACCAATCATCTGAATTCGATGTAAACAGAACGGGGGCAACATGCTCTGGATGCCCACCTGAGATTCTTGTATGGGGAAACTCCCACAGTTTGCGAGGATTTGCAAAGATTTCCAACGGCACTACCTTTGCTCAAGTAGTCTGCGGGATGGAAAGAGTACTGATCATATTCGCACTGACAACCTCTTTGGTGGCTAGCTCCACTTTTGGGGCGCAGGAAGTTATCCATCCTGAGCTGACTCATCAGATGAATTCCGGATCAGACAGCATTTCGGTTGTTATCTTTTTTGACCCGTCCGGGCGAACAGCAAACCATCAAGATCAATCAACACAGATCTCAAACAAGACATCCAACCGTTCAAGCTATGCCCGAGAACTTGCCAATTCAGATCACGAAGAACTGAACTCGGTCGCTAATCTGTTGGCACAGGATCACCAGATCGAACAGTTCTGGATAACTCCGGCAATCTCAGTCACCCTCTCAACGAGCGAGATAGAACAGCTTGCCTATCACCCCGGCGTGATCAGCATCGTTCCTGATGCCGAGCTCTCGTTGGTTGATCCGATCACAATTGCACCCGCTTCTTCTGCGGTTTCAACTAGTGTCGCGACCGAACTCAATCTCCTTGGAGTCCCGAGTGTCTGGGCGCAAGGGGTAACGGGGAAAGGACGACTGGTTTGCTCATTCGATACTGGAGTCAAATGGGATCACCCGGGACTCCAAAGCAAGTGGCGAGGCCTGACACAAACCCTTTCCAGTAG
The DNA here is from genome assembly GCA_964518635.1 of uncultured Ignavibacteriales bacterium. Lineage (GTDB taxonomy): Bacteria > Zixibacteria > MSB-5A5 > GN15 > FEB-12 > CAZFGK01. Next base: position 14,544 of record CAZFGK010000004.1, on the reverse strand, counting down.
TTGGTTCTCATCGCTTGTGCCGGATTCGATGCCGTATGATCGTGCCGGACATGGCACCCACACGATGGGAATCATGGTCGGCTCGACCCCGACTGATTCATTCGGTGTCGCGCCGGGGGCGTCATGGATTAGCGGAGCAGTCATCGATCAGGGGAAATCACTCTCCGCCACGATCAGCGACATTCTCGCCGCATTTCAGTGGGCATTGAATCCGGATGGTGACTGGTCGACATCAAGTGATGTCCCCGATGTCATTCTTAATAGCTGGGGGATCCCTGCAGGTCTTTTTGGCCCGTGTGACAACACCTTCTGGAATGCGATTGATAATGTCGAAGCTGCCGGAATTGTCACTATCTTTGCGGCCGGAAACGAGGGGCCGAATCCAAGCACGGTACGAAGCCCTGCTGACCGTGGAACGACACCGACGAATTCACTCGCGGTCGGGGCAGTCGACGCAAACAAAGTGATCGCGAATTTTTCGAGCCGCGGCCCGTCCAATTGCTCCGGCGCAATCAAACCGGATCTGGCAGCCCCGGGGGTGATGATACGTTCATCATTCAAAGATGGTGGCTATGTCTTCATGAGTGGGACATCAATGGCCGCCCCGTATGTCGCCGGACTTGTCGCTCTTGGCCGTGAGGTAGCGCCGAATGCGACGGTCGATGAAATCAAGCAGGCATTACTGGATGCCTGCGATGATCTCGGCCCGCTTGGTGATGACAACGCCTACGGGCATGGACTCGTGAATGCCGTTCGGTTCATTGAAATTCTCCGCTTCCAGAATAGCCGAGCAGTCGAGCTTCTCGAAGCGAGTATCAATGACACGCTCTTGCTTCCCGGAGAAACCGCGGAGATCACCCTTCATGTCCGCACTGCCAGTGACGAAGAATTCTTACAGGCACGAGTGATTCCCGGGCAATCAGGAATCGAAAACATCCAGACAGGATTAATTACTCTCTTTGCTTCCCCTTCGGCATATACCTATGCCTCCGTTGATCCGCTTGTGTTGTCGGTCTCATCTCAGGCTGCGCACGGAAATGTCATCAAGTTGTCGGTTGAGATCAGTGATGCACAGGAAGCACTTGATACCATCGAGATCGATCTTCCCATCGGCTACTTCTTCGCTGGAAGTAGCAGGTCAATTGCAAGTGGCGAACTCTCGATCAATCTCTCCGATTTTGGTCGATTTGGTCTTGCCCCGGGTTCTTCCTTCAATCGAAGCGGAAGCGGGATGACCATCGGCAATTCCGCAAATCTCCTCTACGAAGGAGCACTCGCAGTGACCGCCGGACAAAGACTGGTGAGTGCTACCCGTGATAGTCTCGGTCGGGTTGGCTTGCCGGGTTTTGCAGTAAGTGTACCGCTTGCCGAAAACAGTGCTGAGACCAAGATCGCTCAGTCGTTGGTTGCGACGATGGTCCCTCGTCACGCAGAATTGCCGCTTCAAGTTCGACAGGAAGTACGGACGCCGCAGGATCCGACCCTGAACGCCGTTGCCTTTCGTATGGTACTAACCAATCTCGCTGATTCGACCCTTCCTGCCGCTGCCATCGGGATGGTTTTCGATATCGATTATGCAAATGGGGAAGAGGGAATATCGACCATTGGACGGGGCTTCGGCCTCGTCGCACAGAACGGGCTTTCCACCGGTATCTCACCGCTGAACAGCTCGACCGCCGTAGAAATCCTCTCTTCTCCTACCAACAAGCAGGGATGGCTCAGCGGTACGCTTGATTCAATTCTGAGCCCATCAGATTCGTCGATCACGACCTCAATCGGCGATCTTCTCTTTGTAGTACGAGGATCGAGACAGGAATTGGCAGCAGGAGATTCAATCGTACTGGAGTTTGTACTGTACGGCTCTGCGAATGCCACTGAGTTTGAAACAGAAGCGGAGCAAGCACACGCCTGGGGTGCGAGTCTGCGTGTGAACGACTCTCAAGCACTTCCCGAATCATTCCAGTTGGATCAGAACTATCCAAATCCGTTTAACCCGACGACCACCATCAAATTCGGGCTTGCCTCTCCCGGCGAGGTCTCCATCGAGGTCTTCAACCTACTTGGACAAATGGTTAACAAGATCGCCGATCGCCAGAGCTACCCAGCCGGATCCCATGAAATTCTCTGGAATGCAAGAGGAGATCATGGCGAAACGCTCGGTTCTGGCATATATTTCCTTCGGGTGACTGTGGGTGTGAACTCTCAGTCACGAAAAATGGTTCTGGTAAAATAGAGCTATAAATGCCCGAATAGGAATGGATCAACTGGACATCGCCGCTAAAAACCCTGTCAGCGGCAAGGGAGTGACATGTCACGTCTGATAGCAACTCGGTTTCTCACTCAGCGATTCGTATTGATTGCCAGTGCTCTTCTGCTGGCCGTTCAGACGGTCATGTCAGCTCCGCCACATCCGGATGCAGAGGCAAAATGGAAAGCGGAAGGAATCTTCGAGCAGAAGATGGCCGCCCTTAACGCCTTCAAGGCCAATGGTGGCTGTGCTCCGATCGAGAATGCTTTCCAGCATCTTCGTCAACATGATCAGTTCTCAACCAGTGCAGTGGTTGACACAATTAACATGCTTGTCATCATGATTGACTTCGCTGACTACAAATACAATCAAACCACCTATGTACCGGGTAACTTGAATTCAAATGTGTTCGCAACCGCCAATTCACTCGACTCGCTTTTGTTCAGCCGCCAGGGGGATCCGGTTTCGAATCCGACTGGATCGATGTCTGATTTCTACTACGACAATTCTTTTGGCAAGATTGTCATCACCGGAGAGGTAAAGGGTTGGTATACCGCTCCGAAAAATTACTCATACTACGAGAACAATGGAGACGGGCTCAATGGTCTCGCCCCGGAGCTCGTCCAAGATGCGATTAAAGCGGCGGCAGCAGATGGCGTAAATTTTCAGCCGTTTGATAACGACGGCGACAATCAGATCGAATTTGTGATTATCTGTCATGCCGGGCCGGGCGCCGAAACAGGCGCGTATGGGATTTGGTCGCACAAGTTTACAGTCGGGTTCACCCACGCCGGCTACACCTTTCTTGATTACAGCATGAATCCGGAAGAACAGGCCGGTGCAGTTTCCAATGCCGGTGTCTACATTCATGAGACCGGTCACTTATTCAGTCTCCCCGATCTCTACGCCCCAGCCGGCAGTGGGGATGGTATTGGTGCCTGGTCTGCGATGGCTGGTGGTACCTGGAATAATAATGGAAAGTCGCCAGCAAATTTTGACGCCTGGTGCAAACTTGCTTCACGCCCTAACATGATTCTTTTCGACTCTTTGACCGGGAATACCGGACCGATTTCAATCCCGGCGGCGGCCACTACACCCTACGCCATCAAACTCAAGAATCCGTCCGTTGCTTCAACTGAATATTGGGTCGTTGAAAATCGTCAACCAATTGGGAACGATGTCTTTCTCCCCGGACATGGACTAGTGGTCTACCACATAGATCCGGCATCTCCGTCACAAGGGAATCCTGCCCGTTATCGAGTTGCAGTTGAACAAGCCGATGGCTTGAACAATCTCTCCGCGGGACAAGGTTCTGATGCTGGTGATCCGTGGCCCGGAAGTTCGAACAACAGAAACTTCACGAACTTTACTACTCCGAATTCCAAGACCAATACTGGAGTGACTACTCAGGTCGGTATCTGGAATATTTCGAACTCAATGGCCGAGATGACTGCCGAATTTGATGTGAATTCTTATTCTCGCCCCTACGTGCTTCTCTTCGGTACCGACTCAATCGTAGTCTCCGATCCGCTTCCGGGAGGGGATAACGATGGCCTCTTCGAACAAGGGGAAACGGTTCGCTTCAATATGCGGGTGCGCAACTACGGCCGCAGTGTTCCGAACGGAAAGGTCGTCCTCACCTGCGACAATGATCAGATTATCCTGCCTACAACACCGGTGACTACAACGACCGCGCTCAATCCAATTCTGACCGACGGGACCAATCTGTCATCTCCGATTCAGTTTACTGTACCTGCTGATTTCGTCTCTAAGATCGTCAACTTCACTGCAACGGTCTTCGTGGACTCACTCACCGTCGTCGATCGCTGGCAGTATCAGTTCACCTTCAAAGCTGCGCTCGGTCGTCCACAGGTATTGCTGGTTGATGATGACAATAATCTCACCGACGAGACCAAGTACGTTGACGCTCTTAATCGGATTGGCGTACCGCATCAGGTCTGGAGTAAGAAATCAGGTGGTTCTCCAAGTGCGGGAATTCTCTCGCAGTATCGTCATGTCCTCTGGCACGGTGGGGGCAACAACAGTAGCGGGAGTTTTGGAGTTCCTACTCTTGCTGACGTTGCATCACTGAAGTCATTCATGGATGCCGGCGGGAACGTGTATATCTCCGGTGATACTACCGCGATGCTCTTTCAGTCAATCGATCCCTCATTTGTGAGTGGCTATCTGAAAGCGACGATCGACAGCTCATTTGCCTATCGAGTCTTCCGAGGATACCCGGGCAGCGAAATTGGTAATGGAATCAAATTCCGCTTCAGCACCGGCCCAATCAATGGGCGACATCGCTATGTGAAACCGACTGGTGAAGGGACCCCATTCCTTTACTTATCTGCCAACAACGGAACTACAGATACCATATATGGTCCTGCTGCGGTCTACTACAAGGGCTCATACAAGTCGGTGATCACGACCATGATGGCACCGTATGTCGCGACCACTTTTGTCGGATTCAATGACATGGATACTTTGCTGGCAAGAGTGCTTGGCTTCTTCAACGGAACGGTTTCGACTGATGTTGGCGAAGACGGCGAAGAGATTCTCCCCAATTCATTCAGTCTGAATCAGAACTACCCGAATCCATTCAATCCGACCACCACCATTCGCTACAGCATCGCCTCGAATGATCTTGGCGGCGGACAGATGGTTCGCTTGGCTATCTTCAATGTCCTCGGACAGGAGGTCAAAACCCTGATCGACAAGCCGCAGGCACCCGGCAGTTACGAACTCACCTGGGACGGAACCGACAGGAATGGGCAATCCCAGGCCTCAGGAGTCTATTTTTACAAGCTCACTGTAGGGAAGAACTCAGAATCTCGTAAGATGATGCTGTTGAAGTAATTACACTATATACTCAGACCAGAATGCCCGGAGGTTTCTCGACCTTCGGGCTTTTTTTTGAAATTCACTGGAACTTCTATCGTATTTATACGATATAAGGGGTATGGCACAGAGAAAAACAGAGCTTTTCGATTCCGAACTTGGTACCACTGCGGAGTTCTTTCGGCTACTGGGGCATCCAGCAAGATTGGCGGTACTGGAAGAGCTTGCAGAGGCAAAAAGCTGCCAGTGCGGGCATATCGTCACCCAGTTGCCTTTGGCGCAGGCGACCGTATCACAACATCTCAAGAAACTCAAAGAAGGCGGACTGATAGCCGGTACTCTTACCGGACCAGCGGTCTGCTATTGCATTGATCAGGAAACTTTGATTCAGATGATCGAAAGCGGACGCGCATTTTTAAATCGTCTTGAATCGGATATCACCACAAAAAACAGCACATGCTGTGAGGAGAATACAATGAATAACACAAAGACCATCGGCTCAGATGCTGACCAGATCAAAGATGCAGTCCGTGAACGATATCGTGAATCAGCTGAAAAAGGGGGCTGTTGCAGCTCTGGTACCGGTTGCGGCTGCGCGACCTGTGACACAGATGTAGTCGTAGATACCGCCGACTATGCAAAGCAACAGGGGTATGTCAGCGATGCCGACCTCGGTCTCGGTTGCGGTATCCCGACCAAGTTCGCCGCAATAGAGCCCGGGGAAGTGGTCCTCGATCTTGGCAGCGGGGCAGGGAATGATGTCTTCATCGCAGCCATGCATGTCGGTTCTGCCGGAAAAGTGATTGGAGTCGACATGACTCCTGAGATGATCACCAAATCCCGCCGTATCGCACGAGAGAAAAATTTCAGCAATGTCGAATTTCGCCTCGGCGAAATTGAGGCCCTCCCAGTTGCTGATAACACTGCTGATCTGGCGATCAGTAATTGCGTGATCAATCTTGTCCCGGATAAGTCGAGAGTGTTTGCGGAGCTGGCTCGTACCCTCAAGCCCGGCGGTCGATTCGTGATTTCAGACATCGTCACCACCGGGACTCTTCCCGAAGAGATTCTGAACTCACTGGATCAGTATGTCGGCTGCGTTGCCGGGGCTTCGACTCAGACGGCGTACGAGCAGATGATGCGAACCGCCGGTTTCCAGCGAATCGAGATCGCCGAACGTCGAGTCATTGATCGAAAGAGCTGGGATATCGCTGGAGATGCCCCAACCGATGTCGATGTCCTGAGCGTCACCTTTATTGCCTACAAGTAATTCCCATCGAGAGAATGAGTTATCAGCCACTTTTCCCTGTTCAGCCGACGCTGAGCAGGGAAATTTCTTATTGAAAATCGCTTTCATTTACGCCTGTCTCACTATTTCTTAGCTACGTGAGAGCAGTAACAAATGCGTGAATTTCTCAAGACCAAGGGGTTCAAGATGACCCCGCAGCGGGAGCTGATCTTTCGGTCATTTTTCGAGAAACCGGAGAATGTCTCGCTGGATGAATTGTACGGTCGTGTTCGCGCTCGTGATCGCTCGATCGGCTTTAGCACGGTCTGGCGAAATATGAAACTGATCTGCGAAGTCGGTCTGGCTGAAGAGGTCAATCTGGGGGACGGAGTCACTCGCTACAGTCGAGTGAGTCGGGAACCACAGGCCTATCTGATCTGTCAGGAATGCAAGAGTGTTACTCGCGCAAAGGTGGCGGAATTTGCGACGGTTTTTGCTTCGATCGCAACCCAGCATGGTTTTGAAGCTGAGACCACACGATTGGAATGTATTGGAATCTGCGCTGCTTGTCTGAGTAAAGGAAGTAGAACACACTAACTATGCTTACGCTCCAACAGCTTCATCTTCTCGCCGACGGCCAACAGGGAACGCTGCACGGATTTACCGAGGACACCGCCATGACTCGTCGTCTTGGGGAACTCGGATTCCTGCCGGGCAGAGAGATCATTTTTCTGCGTAAGGCACCGCTGCAGGATCCGATTCTGGTTCGTGTCGGTCGCTCAACCTATTCTCTTCGTTCCGGTGACGCTGCCAAGATCACCGTCACGATCCACTCTGACGCAACCGAGTTACAGACCACTGGTCGTGACTGAACGATCATCAACGGCTGCATCGCGCCAGTCTCCCCAACATCGCACTCGTCCGATTCTCGCCCTTTGCGGTAATCCCAATTGTGGTAAGACCACTATCTTCAATGCCCTGACCGGTCTTTCCCAGAAAGTTGCAAATTATCCCGGAGTGACCGTCGAGCGAATTGTCGGGGAGTTACACTTCTCAGGCGGTCTCATTGCAGATATCATCGATATCCCCGGTGCCTATTCACTCTCCTCCACCTCGCCGGATGAATCGATCGCGACCGAAACACTCTTCTGCGGTTTGCATGGAGAAGGAGCACCGGATCTGATTGTCGCGGTCGTCGATGGTGCGAATCTCGAACGTGGGCTCTATCTCATTTTGCAATTAGCAGCGCTCGGCAAACCGATGGTCATAGCCGTTACGATGATTGATGAAGTCGCTCGACTGGGGCAAAGAGTCGATCTTGAAAAACTAACTGCCGAGACCGGCTGTGCGGCAGTGATGTTGGTTGCGAACAAGGGGCGTGGGATCTCTGAACTGAAAGATGCCATTCAGCAGCAACTGACCGCTTCACGGACGTCGCTTCCACGAAATCGGTATCCGGAAAAACTTCGTGAGATTGTCCGCGCTTTGGTCGAAACTACTGATGGTAAGAATTTCAGTGAGGCAGAAGCGATTCGATCACTGCTCGATGCTGATTCACTGGCGGCGAAGCGATTTGCAAAGCTTACGCCTGATTCTCAATTGATTCTTGAGAAAGCACAAAAGAGATACAGCACCGGATTTCCGTCACCGCGTGATGCCGAAATGCACCCATTGCAACTGGAAGGAAGCCGAATTGCAAATCTGGTGATTGAAACGAAGAGTTCAGGATCAACTTCGTCCACTATTCAGCAGCCAGCTCTCTCGAGAGGATTTTCCGACAAGATCGATCGAGTCGCGCTTCACCCGATATTCGGTCCTCTCCTTTTTGTCGGCGTGATGTTTCTCATGTTTCAATCAATATTCAGCTGGGCCGCTCCGGTGATGGAACTCATTGACGGCTTCTTCTCGATGCTTTCAGGCAGCGTTGCCGCGATGCTGCCGGAAGGGGCGTTTTCGAGTCTGATCACCGACGGGATCATCAGCGGGGTTGGTGGCGTACTTGTGTTTCTGCCACAGATTGTTCTGTTGTTTGTCTTTATTTCCCTTCTGGAAGATTCCGGCTATATGCCCCGCGCGGCCTTAATCGTTGACCGGCTTTTAGGATGGTGTGGACTCTCCGGTCGATCATTCATCCCGATGCTTTCGTCATTTGCCTGTGCGATTCCGGGGATCATGGCGACGCGAACGATTGAAGATCGTCGCGTGCGTTATTTAACCATCATGATTGCCCCGCTCATGAGTTGCTCGGCTCGGTTGCCTGTCTATACGGTCATGATCGCCGCCTGTATCCCGGCAACTCTGCTCTTTGGATTCGTGAGTACACAGGGATTGGTTCTCTTTGCGATGTATCTGATTGGAGTACTGACTGCGGCAGCGGTTGCTTTCACCTATACGAAAATCACCGGTCGGACTCAAAAAGCGAGCTTCGTGATGGAAATGCCACGCTATCAACGTCCGATGTTTCGCAATGTGTTTATTCGTGTATATCAACGAGCGAAGTCATTTGTTCTGCGGGCTGGGACATTGATTCTGGCGATTTCCATTCTCATCTGGGCTGCGAGTTATTATCCACGACCGCAGTCAGTTCTTAATGAGTATCAGACCAAGATCGCCGCGGTCGAATCAGATGCGACTCTATCAAGTTCCGAGCGTGAGATACGCGCATCAGAAATTTCGCAGGAGCAACAAGGAGCATTACTTCGCTCATCCTATTTTGGGCAGGCAGGGAAACTCCTGGAGCCACTTTTCACTCCTCTTGGCTGGGACTGGAAGATCACCCTTGCCGCGCTGGCATCGTTTCCGGCACGTGAGGTGGTGATCTCGACACTCAGCACCATTTACAATCTCGGCAGCAGTGATGACAACCAGGATGGCTTGGTAGAGCGGCTTCGTGACGCCCGCTGGGATCATGGAGAAAAGATTGGCTCGCCGGTCTTTACACCAGCAACGGCACTCTCCCTGATGGTATTTTTTGCCCTCTGTTGTCAGTGTGGCGCGACAGTGATGACTATCAAGCAGGAGATGGGACGCTGGAGCGCGGCTCTTGTCGCCTTTACCTATATGACGGTGCTGGCCTACATAGGCGCGTTTCTTACGTATCAAGTTGTCGTTAGGTTCTGGTCATGATTGATTTCATTTTAGTCGCAGTAATTATTACCAGCGCGGTTGGATATCTGATTTTGCGTGCGGCACGAAAAAAGAAGCATGGCTGTCCCGATTGCGAAGTCAGTAAGTTACGCCAGAAGTAATTGTTCGTATCACTGCAATCGACACCATGACAACGGCAGAAACGCTCATACTCCCGATCAATCGCACTGAACAAGCTGCAAGAGAGAGTTCTGTTGGACGTGATCCGAGACTTCACCTTGTCCTTGCACTTGCCGGAAGCATCTTGCTGCTGCTGAATTCGCAGTTACAGTTTCAATTCATTTCATTTCTTCTTCTTTTGGTGCTGCTACTCTGGTGGGGGATGTCACTCACGTCGCTCTTCAAATCTCTTTGGCCGATTCTCATCATGATGTCGATCACTGTTTGCTATCATCTCCTCTTTGCGCAAGTGAGTGGGGATGATTATGGTTCACGTCCGATTTTGTATTCCCCAAAGCTTGATAGCGGGCTTTTCTATGCTTTTCGACTTGGTGGGCTGTATCTTCTGATTCTGCAGCTTGCGAAACTGGTGACGACTGATCGTCTGGCGGACACATTTCTGATTCTCCTGAAAGGACTTCAGATGCTTCAGAAAACTGGCTTCCCGATTGTGCAAACCGCTCTGGCGATTCGCGCGGGGCTCAGTTCCATTCCGGCAATTACAAAGTCGATGCAGGATATGGAAGAGTCTCAGCGTTTTTTTCATAAGGAAGACTCTCCGCGTCCCCTTCACAGTCTCTCTCTGTCTGCCCGAATCAGAAGATTCATGCAACTGATCTTTCCGCTCCTCGTTATTGTCATCAGACGCGCCGATCATCTGACTCATGCCATTCGTGCACGGGGATACCACCCGACGACAGCAATAAACTTGAAGTTTGATTTGCGTTGGCAGGGAAGAGACACAATTGAGGCACTTCTTATCTTTTCGACATTCATTCTGATGTGGCGATTGACCGCATGAAGAGACGTCTGAAACTGACCATTGAGTATTCCGGAGCGGCCTATTCCGGTTGGCAACGACAGACGAATGGAATCGCCATTCAGCAGGTCATTGAAGAAGCGATCAGGGAACTGACCGGCGAAGAGACAACCATTCATGGCGCGGGTCGTACCGATGCCGGCGTACATGCCCTCGGTCAGGTAGCTCATTTTGATACGAATTCTGAACTGGACATCGAACGATTTCTTCCCGGGATCAATTATTTTCTACCGAAAGATATTCGCATCAAGCACTGCGAACTGGTCTCGGACAACTTTCATTCTCGATTTCAGGCGAGTTCGAGGCGCTATCGCTATTTGATGTCACCGTCTCAGAGTGCCCTGTATGGACAGCTGCGCTGGGAGGGAATCCCGGCAGTCGAGTTTCCAATTCTCCAGCAAGCCGCTTCACTCCTGATCGGTTCGCATGACTTTTCCGCTTTTTGTGTTGTCGCGAGCAGGCAGGAATCGAATATCTGTGAGGTGCACTATGCGAAGTGGTTTCGCCACGGCGAGCTTCTTTCGTTCGAAATTCGTGCCAACCGGTTCTTACATTCGATGATACGCTCACTGGTCGGTTCGATGGCGAATCTTGCGCAAACAGTCCCCTCAACTCGCCCCGATTCCTTGACGCTGGAATTGTTTGCCGATATGTTGCATCACCCGGCTGGAAGGCGTGTCGTATTTATGGCACCGCCGCAGGGGCTCTATCTCGTTCACGTCCATTACGATGAAAGTGCAAGGATGGCATGAAGTTTTTTATCGATTCTGCAAATCTTGACGAAATCAGACAGGCCGCATCAATGGGGCTGCTTGATGGGGTCACGACTAATCCGTCACTGGCGGCGAAAGAAAAAGCCCCCTATAAGGAGATTCTCGCCGAGATATGCAAACTCACCCCCGGGCCGGTTTCTGCCGAAGTCCTCGCCGTCGATGCCAAGGGGATGCTCAAGGAAGCGGACGATCTCATCAAGATCGCGAAAAATATTGTCATCAAGATTCCAACAATTCCCGAAGGGCTGATTGCGATCAAGTCACTTTCTGATCGCGGCATCAAGACCAATGCTACTCTTGTCTTTCAACCGTTGCAGGCATTGATGGTTGCCAAAGCAGGAGCAACATTTGTGTCACCGTTCGTCGGACGGCTTGACGATGTCGGAACTGACGGGATGCAGTTGATACGCGAAATTGTCACGATCTACGAAAACTATCACTACAAAACTGAAGTCCTCGTCGCTTCGGTGCGACATCCGATGCATGTGGTCGAAGCCGCACTGTGTGGCGCGCATATCTCGACCATGCCATTTGGTGTGATCACTAAGCTGATGTCTCACCCGCTGACCGATTCCGGTCTTGCGAAATTCCTCGAAGACTTCAAGAAGGCACACCCAACCGGATGATTGCACGCTATACACTCCCTGAAATGGGGAAGCTCTGGACCGATGAAGCAAAATTTGGAACGTGGCTGGAGGTCGAACTCGCTGCGGCCGATGCTATGGCGCAGCGAAAGATCATTCCAAAAACGGCAGCGGTTTCACTGCGTAAATTTGCCAAGTTTGACATTGCTCGTATTGACGAGATCGAACGGGAAGTGAATCATGATGTCATTGCCTTTCTGACATCTGTCTCCGAATCGGTCGGACCATCTGGGAAGTATCTACACTACGGAATGACCAGTTCTGATGTGGTGGATACCTCTTTGTCGCTCACGATGGTTCGCGCGGCGAAGATCATCGACAGGAAATTGCAGCGTGCAATCACAGCGGTGAAAAAACTCTCTCTCGCTCATCGTGCGACCCCCTGTGTCGGTCGTACGCATGGGATGATCGCTGAACCGACGACCTTCGGCCTGAAACTGGCGGTCTGGTACGCGGAGCTGAAACGTCGACGCGAGCATCTTACACGCGCTACCGAAGGGATACGGGTCGGCAATCTTTCCGGCGCAGTTGGAAACTATTCCAATCTCATTCCAGAAGTGGAAGCGCTGGTCTGCAAAAAGCTCGGTCTCAAACCAGCGCCGGTATCGACACAGGTGCTTCAACGTGATCGTCATGCTGAATTTGTAACCTCTCTTTCTCTAGTCGCCTGCTCACTTGAAAAATTTGCGACCGAAATCAGGAATCTACAGCGAACAGAAATCGGTGAAGTTGCCGAGGCGTTCGGCAAAGGGCAGAAGGGGTCATCGGCGATGCCCCATAAGCGAAACCCGATTACCGCTGAGAGAATATCCGGCATCGCACGTGTCATGCGTGGGTATGCCCTTGCCTCAATGGAAAATGTCCCGCTCTGGCATGAGCGCGATATCGCGCATTCATCGGTAGAGCGTGTGATCTTGCCGGATGCGACGATTCTGGTCGATTACGCACTCGAGAAGTTCATTGATCTGGTGGATCGGCTGAATGTCAATCCGGAGCGGATGCACCGGAATTTATACTTCGGCGGTGGATTGGTCTTTTCACAAAAGGTGCTGCTGAAACTCGCTAAAGCGACCGGCTCCCGAGAGATTGCGTATCGACTGGTTCAGCGCAATGCCCTGGCGGCTGCCGATGGTCGCGGAGATTTCAAGGCACTTCTCTGGCGTGACAAGGATGTCCGTAAGCATTTCACGAAGAGTGAACTCGATGCCTGCTTTGATCTCAAGCAGTACTTACGAAATGTCCCGCGAATCTTTGCGCGAGTGTACGGTTCGTGATCGCACGCGAGGGATATCCATTTATCCTCTCATTTCTTGTTCTCAGCGGGATTCTGCTCTGGCTGGCGATTCGATTCGACAGTCGATGGCTGCTCTCGCTCGGTGCGGTGTCGACGGTTCTTTTCTGCATTGTCCTGTTCTTTTTTCGTGATCCGAATCGAGTAACACCAACTGATCCGCTGGCCTTTGTTTCGCCTGCGGACGGTCGAATCATGTCGATCGATACCATTGCGCATCATTCTTTTGTCGGCGCACAGGCACAACGAATTGTCATTTTCTTAAGCCCGTTCGACGTGCATATCAATCGTTTCCCCTGTGATGGCAAAGTTGAGAAGATCGACTACACCGCCGGAACATTTCTTGCTGCTTATGCCGATGGAATTGATAGTCTGAATGAGCGAAATGAAATGACTCTCCAGACACAACAGGGACCAGTTTCGGTTGTTCAGATCGCCGGATTTCTAGCTCGTCGCATTGTCTGTCGGGTGAAATCTGGAGATACTGCAACTCGCGGCGAGCGATACGGCATGATCAAGTTCAGCTCCCGAACTGATCTCATCTTGCCTAAAAATGCCAAAGTCATGGTCACGCAAGGAATGAAAGTGCGCGGTGGTGAAACAATTCTCGCGCAGTCAGCGGGAGGATCGCAGTAATGCCACTTTCGCGCGGCTTTTTCCCCGGTGTGTTTACCATGGGGAATGTGGTCTGCGGATTCTTTGCCCTCCTGAGTATCCTGGAGGGGAATGTCATCGCCGCCTGTTGGTTGATTCTGTTGGCGGGGGTGCTTGATGTGCTCGACGGCAAAGTCGCGCGACTTTCGGGATCAAATTCTCAATTCGGGGTAGAACTTGATTCTCTGGCTGACTTTCTCTCGTTCGGCGTCGTCCCCGGGATTATTGTCTATTCCCTGACACTCCCGACGGTTGGGAAACTCAGCTGGATCGTCCCGGTGATTTTCATCATGGCTGCCGCCTATCGTCTGGCTCGCTACAATCTGATGGCCGACTCGGAGGAGAAGAAAGATTTCCTCGGGCTTCCGGTTCCGGGGGCAGCACTTGGGCTGGTTTCATTCACCATTTTCTCCTACCAGCTCTGGGAACAGGTGGTGCATCTCGAGTTGTTTATCGGGATGACCCTTGTGCTTTCATTCCTGATGGTCTCCCAGGTCGAATATGAGTCGTTGCCGGATAGGTACCAGTCGACCGAGGATCGTATCCGATTGGCCCTCATGGTCATCGCCGTCCCCCTCCTTTTGTTCCGGCCCAGACTCGTGTTGTTTCCCCTCGTTGCTCTCTATATATTGGCAGGAATCATTCGCGAACTTCTCCGGCTTCTGACCGCCGGGGTCGGTCGCGTCCAACAGCGCTACGCGGAACGAAAGGCAAATGGCAGAGAACCACACGACTAATG